>JBKECT010000002.1:0-5913 GCA_047974855.1 Anaerorhabdus sp. | reverse complement strand
CATTTTCAACTATCATTAGTGGTAGCTGATATCGCTCATAAAACATTCCTAATGCATACCTCAATCCTTGTGGATCAACTGCCCATCCCCATTTTGTTTCTGACACATATGGATTCGTATACCCAGTCACAACGTTTCCACAGTCAATTTTAAATCCTGGTGTTTTTTCACCAGTAACAAGCGTGAAATAATAACTAAATGATAAAAAGCCAACAGTTCCATTTTTTAAAATTTCATCATCACCATCAACTTTTGGTAAAACTATCCCCTTTCTTTCAAAGTTTTTAAGTGCATAAGATGGATAGTATTGATGTTAGTATAAATTAGTGGACGGGAAAGATGGGAGTTCTTTTAAAGTAGCAAACTTTTCTATTGTAAAAAATGATGGAGAAGAAAAAATTTACAACAACATCTCAGCATATGGTAAAAAAGCAGAAGAAGTTGCCAATTATAAAAAGGGAGATTTTATCTCAGTATTTGGTAAAGAGAAAACAAGTACTGGAAAAGATGGAAAAGCTTATACAAGTGTGCAACTACGTTCTACAAAACTATTAAAAGCTAAGGCAGTTGAAAAAGGCTCAACTATTGAAAACATTGCAAAACTTCAAGAGGAAATAAAGAATGCGCCGAAGAAGGCAGAAGCAGCAAAACCAAAGGTGGCAGATAAAGAAATGTAAATCAATAATTAAACATGAGACAGTATTAGACTTGGGTCGCTAGACCTAGGTCTTTTTTGTTGCGCTGATTTATAACAACAAGAAAATCAAGTTGAGTAAACCATTTTAACAATTTATTTTTACTCAATTCCATATTTATTATAATGTTTATTTTATAGATTAGTATTGTCTATTAAATTGAACTTTGATATAATTCAGTTAAATAAGCGCGTTTTAAAGAAAAGAGCTAACTTATGGGTAATTATGAATTATCACAGTTGAGGTATCGCATCGATACTATGAGTGATGAAATAGAGCGATTAGGTCGCTCAAAGTATCAGCTCAAACATTTAGTATCTGAACTTGAATATACAATGAGAGATGTTGACAAGTATGATTGGCAAGGTATAAGCTTAAAAAGAATAGAGCTAATTGAAGAAGATATGAAAGCGACTTGTGAAAACAAAATAAGAAGGATTGAAAATAAAGTGGAAGATATTGAACTGGAAATAAAAAAACTTGAAAGCCAGATAAGTGTGTTTCAGATGAACATGAATACTTTATTACTAGAGGAAAGTAGGTAGAAAGTAGGTAGTTTATGAGTAAGATAAAACTTTTAAGAGATGAAGTACAAAATGCTAACAAACATTTAAAAGATAAAGTCATGCAATTGGAGTTAACTGAAAATCATCACATTTTTTGTGAAACGAATTGCACTCATGTTCAATTGATAGAGGAAGCTTATATAAATATGAGAGGTATTATTACTGAAATCAAAAATGTTGGAGATGATAATTATGAAGCAAGCGAAAAGGCTGCAATAAATATTGAGGAACTAGACCATGAGTTAGGTGGTGCATTTGAATGAAAATTGTAATAGAAGAATTCATAAAAACTCAGGATGTGTATCATGATAATTTAAAATCAACAGAAGGTCAGTTTGATAATGTAATGACAGAAATAGATCATTATGCTGTGGAGACGCAAGAGAGTTTTCAAGGTAAGACAGCTGATGCAGTGAGAGAAACCATTCAAACAAGGTTTGGAGGTATTCATAAGAGCTACACGCATATTCAGGACTTAATGATTGATGCTGTGTCAGATATTGCATCGACGGGAGTAGATGTATTTGGTAGTCATGGAATTATTGATACTGAAGTTGTAGAAGAAGTGAAGACCATAAAGCAAAGAGAGGTCAACGTTTGTATTGACTTATTTGAAGAAGTGAATCATACATTGGCGAGTATAGATGATATTTTAAGTTTGGGAAGGATAGATACTAGAGATTTAGAAGAGTTATCCCGTAGCCATAAAATTTACTGTGATCAAGTGATAGAAGAAGTTCAAGACTATGATAGTTATATTGAAAACAGAATGATGCCTGTTCATGAAGCTATTTATGAAATGAGCCATGAGTTTGGAATTCCAGTAGCCTTGACAAGTGGACTGGGATTTACGAAATTAGAAAAGTTACAAAGTCCAGAAGACAAACTTAAACAGGATTTTTTATGATAGTTTGCCAAAGGAAGTGAAAGACTACATTACGTTAGATGATATAGTAGTAACAGATGATGGTTTTGCTATGCTCAATAAGTCTTTAGCAGATATATTGATGGATAGTGGAATTAAAGAAATTGATGGTGTAAAAGTTGAGTCAATGTATGACGATTGGTATTTGTATGGAATACAAATAGATGATAGGAAATTCACTTATAGCTTATTAAAAATGAGAGAGCAAGAATATGATGCAAACATTGGCGATGGAGATGATCCAAGTGTTGGAATTTCCTTTGTCAGTGTTGACCCATCAAAATTATTCAAAGACGCTAAAAGTTTTAGTAAATATTCAGGATACGTTATCAATCCTGGAAAGCATGATAAAAAACATGATAAAGCATTGACAGCTTACTTTTCTAAAACAGAAAGTAAAGCTGGATATTTAATAGCTAACTTATATATAGATAAAGTAGTTTCAGAATCTGAGCGAGGAATAGTTGTTAATGAAAATATGATTTCCCTAGAAAGTAAAATAGCAGATTTAGAAAAAAAATTAAGAGAAATAGAAGGCGATAGTAGTATATATGCGTTAAGCAGAGTACCAAGAGCATTAAACAACATAAATGAACAAGCAGGATATCAAATTTATGATCCAAAGACAGGGAAAATAACAATCAAAGATCCAAGTAAGCCAACAGAGTATGAAAGACAAGCAGTGTTGGCAATTACGACTTCAAATGTAAATCAAAACTCTTTTGTTGCTGAAGTTCAGTTTCACGCACAAGCATGCGATGATTGGAAAGCCCTTATACCAAAATGGTATGACGCAGCGATAGTTGCAGATATGGGACTTGGAGAAGAAGGAGAAAGTGGTTACACAGATAAATATTATGATTTAAATAGCGAGATAGTGAAAGCGCAGGAGAAAGCACATGGGAAAAAATAAAAAAATATTGTTAAGTGTTGTTTTATTAGCACTTGTAGTGGGATTCGCTTTTTATTTCAACATCAAAGATAGAGTTTATTGGAAGTATGATGATGAGTGGATAATTGGTAAATCAGAAGAAGAAATAATTGAAAGATATGGAGAATTTGATGATTATTTTTTAAGGTTTAATACTACCAAAGGATATTATATAAACGACTTTGACGACTGGGGGCCAGATTACCCAATATATTACTATATAGATTTTAATGACGATAATGAAGCAACTAAAGTAAGCGTTGGTGGACCGATAGGTGGATAAAAAATTTAGCCGCATAGGCAAAAAGGAAATTTCCCCATTTAACTGTTTAGTGTATCGACTTAATGTCATATTTGCTATATTATATAAGCATAAATGTTATTAAAAAAGAAGGTTGACTATGGTTGTAACTGATATTGTATCCTCTATTAGAGTAACTAAGGAAAATGATTTTTCTGGCATGGATATGTACATTGATGTTGGCTCTAATATAAAAGTTACAGATAATCTTGGAAGTAAATTTCACGGAAAGCTAGTCTATTTATAACTATCAAAATATGATGAACAGGAGGATAGTTTATAGATTCAAACTATAGATGGAAAAGTAATTTCTTTAGGATTTGGGAACATACTTGATATTGAGGAACTAGTTTAATATTGGACTTGAATAATGAAAAACTGCCCTCTACCTCTCAACATCTTTCTTCATAAACTGACTAAAGTTTATTCTTAGTTTTCTAAGTGTAGAAATTAAGTCATTCAAACTGGAGTAGTCTTGTAAAAGACTGCTCTTTTTTTCATGGACTCGATTAAGTTGTGCCAATATATTTTCGCTATCACTTATTTTGAAGTTGTTTTCTTTTAATTCTTTCACTGTCATTTTATACTGCACAAATTCAGCCTGATATTCATTTTTAAATAAGCTATCAGAACTATTATCTCTATAGTAGTCATAGATATTACTAGATATAGTTTTTAGGTTATGTTTTTTTGCCCAAATTTCATAGCCTTTCCCTTTGTTTTTGCTGACTTTAACTAAGTTGTCTACAACTGTATATCTCTTATTTTTTAGCCTATCTTTTAAAGCTTCTTCAGTGTAGTTCTCTTCAATTGTTTTGGTTCGCATGAATCTTTGTTTGTCTTTATGCTTAAAAGCAATGTGTTCCCCACACTTAATTTCATATCCTGTTTGCTCCATTTTTCTCAAAAAATCTTCCCAAGTTTTGCTACGAGTGATGACATTATCTATTGTGAATTGAAATTTAGATTTCCAAGAAGCACCTTTTCGATGGTGCTGATATTCATAGTAGCCCTTGCCTTTGGTTTTGTATTTATTTTTGAAGGCTTCATAATGTTCATCAAGCACACTGAGCTTATAGTCCTTGCACAAGTTATCACTTTCTCTCCTGATTGTGTGGTAGCTTCTTTTATTGCTTTGATAACACTTACCCGTCACAAAGTTCACATTGTTAAAGATCATGTGGCTGTGAATGTGACCTTTATCAATGTGAGTGGTCAGCACATATTCATACTCATTCTTTAAGATTTCGTCTCATAATTTTTTGCCAATTTCGTGAGCTTGTTCTGCTGTCGTTTCTCCAATCGCAAAGCTTTTAATTAGATGTCTGGCAAGGACAGTTCCCTTTGTGTGATTCATTTTGCGTGTCTCTATGAACTGTAAATGGGCATTCACATAGTGACATTCATTTGTAGTGATAAGAATTTTCTCACTATTTGTGCTGTAGTCAATGGCTAAATTTAATGTTGATTTGCTGGGGTGTATTTTTGTGATTGCCATATTACTCTATCTCCTGATGAGATTTTCGATAGATAATTTGCTGGAGTTTTAGAATTGCTTTTGATTGCTTTAAGTTTGATTCTAAGATTTTTTCAATATCAGTTTTGTTCACTTCGCAAGTGCTATTTGCATGCTTCGCAACCTGATTGATATTATTTGCTTCATTAGAAAGTAACTGTTAATTATTTGGTAATTCCCAATACCATTTATCGCCTTTTTTAATTGATTTTATATTAAGATTTTTCTTAACTTCACCAACTAGTCTTTTGGAAATTCCTGCTTGTTTTGTATGTTCTAAAATCTCACTTTGTGGCTTTTCTCCATTAGCTAAAAGTTCAAGAAGTAGAGTTTCTGCTGACTGCGTTTTAGTATCTTTTTGTATTCCACAAAGCAAGCTATCAACAGAAATATCAACTTGTCAATCCAACTAAAACCTGTATCTTTATTTAATTTAAAAGATATAGATTCGCCTTCTGATGCAAGGCTAGATTTACTTTGTGCAATAACTCTTGTTTGCGGCTCATTTTTAACTCTACTGTATGGTGTTGCAGGCACAAAGAATGCATTATTAGCTGTATCAAAAGCGTTAGCTAGTGGAGTTGAGAAAAAACTACTCAATACAGCACTTACAAAAGGTACAATCTATCCAATCATTAAAAATGTTATGAAATGGTTTAATGTAAACTTAACTAAAAAAGTGTTTGCAGGCTTTTTTAAGAAAGCTATACCTGTCGTTAGTGGATTTATAGGCGGAACAATAACATTTGTTACATTTAAACCTTGTTGTGATAAACTTAAAAATTCTCTCAAAAATACATATTTAAGCAATCCTAACTTTAATGAAAATAATGAAGATGAGATTTTAGAAATTTAAGTTTTTAATTATAATAAAAAATAGCTAACTGACAATGGATACTATTCCAAAATCAGTTAGCTATTTTCAATTTATAATTTATATTGTCCAATCGTTGTCATTTTTAATATCAACACCTTAAAA
>JBKECT010000053.1:0-2507 GCA_047974855.1 Anaerorhabdus sp. | reverse complement strand
GTAACAAAACACTCAATGCTATCTAGTGGAACCTTCACTGTCGATATTGGTTCAAACACACCGAAAATACCTTCTTTTAGCTCTGACAGAGATTGTATTTCAAAAAAATCTAATGTCTTGTCATTAACCTTTGGCACAACAACGCTTACTTTTTGACTTAATAATTTCTGAATGATACGCTGTGTCTCCACTTCACTTTTCATACTAACATAAAGAGCTACTCTTCTCTTTCCAGCTAAAAATGAAAGAAGTTTCACTTCGATTAAGTTATCCTTTTGTTTTTTTATACCCTCTGTTAATTCAGCTCTTTTCTTCAGTGTGCTTATTCTAAGTTCTTTTTTCATACAAACCTCCGTAAAAAAGGTTCTATCACTATCCGATAGAACCACTCATATCCAACTTTAATAATTGGTTCAATTCAACAGCATACTCCATTGGCAATTCTTTTGTGAACGGTTCCAAAAATCCTAACACAATCATTTCTATTGCTTTTTCCTGTGTTAAGCCACGAGACATCAAATAGTACAATTGTTCTTCCGATACTTTCGATACTGTTGCTTCATGTTCAATCATACTACTTATATTATAGCTACGATTAGTTGGTATCGTATCACTTTTTGATTTCTTATCTAATATCAAGGTATCACATTCAACTTTTGCTTTACTATACTCTGCATTTTTTCCCTGTGATACAAGCCCTCGATAGTTTACAGCTCCACCATCACGGGAAACTGATTTTGAAATAATAGTACTTGATGTATGTGGTGCTAAATGAATCATTTTTGCTCCAGCATCTTGAATCTGATTTTGACTAGCTACCGCAATAGAAATACATACACCTTTTGCATATTCACCAGATAAAACACACGCTGGATATTTCATCGTTATCTTTGATCCTATATTTCCATCAATCCATTCCATCATTCCATGAGCCTTAACATTGGCTCTCTTTGTTACTAAATTCAAAATATTAGCTGACCAGTTTTGAACTGTCGAGTAACGACATTTAGCCTTTTCCTCTACAAAAATTTCAACCACAGCTGCATGCAATGAGTCTTTAGAGTAAGATGGTGCCGTACATCCTTCTACATAATGTAAATCAGCACCTTCATCTACAATGATTAATGTTCTTTCGAATTGACCCATACGTTCTGAATTAATCCTAAAATAAGACTGTAGCGGTTTATCAAAAGAAACTCCTTTTGGTACATAGATAAACGATCCTCCTGACCAAACAGCACTGTTTAATGCAGCATACTTATTGTCGGCTGATGAAACTAATTTACCAAAGTATTTTTTCATCAGATCTGGATGTTGTTTTAATGCACTATCCGTATCCAAAAAAATAACTCCTTTTTCTTCTACTTCTTTCAACATATTATGGTAGACCACTTCTGACTCATATTGTGTGCTGACACCAGCCAGAAACTTTTGTTCAGCTTCTGGTATTCCTAAGCGATCAAAGGTATTTTTGATTGTCTCAGGAACTTCATCCCATGATTTTTCTGATTTATCTGTTGGTCGAATGTAGTAGGTATAGTCATCAAAATCAATTTCTTCCAAACTAGGACCCCATGATGGATTAGATAATTCACAGAATTTTTTAAATGCTTCTAGTCTAAATTCAAGCATCCATTCCGGTTCGTTTTTAATTCGTGAAATTTCTCGAACCACTACCTCTGTTAATCCTTTACCGGTTTTGTAAACACTTTGATCCTCATCCTTAAACCCATATTTATAATCATCTTGACTTTTGATTACATCATCATTCATCTTTATTCCCACCTTCATTTAATAATTGAGCCATAGCATTCCATCCAATTGTCGCACATTTGATACGGCTTGCTTGTTTAGAAACACCCTTCATTGCAATCGCTTCTTGCAGTATTTCTTCATCATATGGTTTCTCATCAATCATAGAAAAATAATGATTCATAATTTCTTTTGCTTCAGCAATTGATTTTCCAATTAATAATTCTGTCATCATTGATGTAGAAGCAGTAGAAATGGTACACGCCACTCCATCAAAGCGAACATCTTCAATTTTATCATTGTTAATTTTTGCCTGTACTTCAATATCATCAATGCAGGACTCTGATGCCATATGCACAGCACTATAGGCTTTATCATCTTTAACCAATTGATGGTTTCTTGGGTATTGATAATGATCCATAATTAACTCTCTTAACACGTTTGGATCATCTAGCATTCCACTCATCCTCTATTCCTCCTCTTTATAAAATTAAATCAATGCATTTCTCTAACGTTATTTCTTTACATGCTTCAATAAATAAATCTATTTCTTCTTTTGTGTTGTAAAAATAAAATGATGCCCTCAGCGTTTCTGAAGCCTGAATTAACTCTACTAAAATTTTAGCACAATGATTTCCAGAGCGAATTGCTATCCCTTTAGAATTGAAATAGCCTGCTGCATCTTGTGCGAAAATACCCAATACATTAAATGCAATAATTCCTGTGGTTGCTTTCTCGTTATAGATTTGAATATT
>JBKECT010000033.1:0-72100 GCA_047974855.1 Anaerorhabdus sp. | reverse complement strand
ATAATTTAAAGATATTAAATCCAACAAACCAATAAAGGAGTAAGAGAATGAAGAAATATGGATTAATCTTCCTACTGATGGTAGGGATGATGGGGTGTAGTCAAGAGAAAGAAACAGTGGAGTATGAGAGTATAGAAGAGTTAGTGGAATCCATTAGAAGCAACCCAGGGATGATAGAGCATATCGGAGCGGTGGCAAGAACGATTTATCGTGATGGGAATGTGGAAGAATTTAAGGCAGTGGTGATTAACCGAAAGAGTGAAATCAAAGCTGTTTATGAGACCGCATGGAGTGACAAGATGAGAATAGCAATCAATGAAGCAGCGATTATCAGTCAAGGGAAAGGAGCTACAGGGTATGAAGAAGCGATGCAAGCATCCTATGAAACCGCAGTGGCGAATGGGAGTGGAACAGATTATGAAACATTTGCAAAAAACTATTCAGACAACATATCCAAATACAACGAGCAACTGCAAGAGATGAGAGGGCTTAGCTTCGCCGAGATGGTGGAAAGATACGAGGAGTTTGAGAGCATATTAGACTTAATAGAATCAAACTTAAATATATTAGGATAATAAACATAAAGGAGTAAGAGAATGAAGAAATATGGATTAATCTTCCTACTGATGGTAGGGATGATGGGATACAGTAAAATAATGATAGAAAATAGTGGAATTGTAGAATAGAAAGAGTTTACTTTTTGAATTCACAATGTGCTAAGTGCTTTCCACTTATAATATAATTTTTGTATCATTGTTCTTTTCTTTCTACTTAGCTAACTAGTAGGGATCAAATGATACTTTTTATTTCAAGGTAGCTAACTTAATTCTACAATGCGCAAGCTTGAAAATAAGCAACAGAAAGTTTGCGAGAAAATAGAAAATGGAGTATAATAACAATGGTTTATAGTTGATAAACTTGGAGGTAGTATGGCAAATTTTATTGATAAAATATTTAACTTTGATGCAAAGCAGTTAGGTGTGCTTGAAAAGAAGGCGCAAAAGGTGGATGCTTTGTCACAAGAATATGGAGCAATGAGTGATGAAACATTAAAATCACAGACTCAAGTTTTACGTGATCGTTTAGCAAAAGGTGAAAGCTTAGATGAAATTTTACCAGAGGCATTTGCGACAGTGCGTGAAGCAGCGAAACGGGTGATTGGAGAATATCCTTACTTTGTTCAGCTTGTAGGAGCAGTAGCGATGCAAGGGGGAGATATAGCAGAAATGAAAACGGGGGAAGGGAAAACACTAACCTCGATTTTAGCTGTGTATTTGAATGCTTTAGAAGGAAAAGGAGTGCATGTTGTAACGGTCAATGAATATTTGGCCTCTCGTGATGCGGAGTGGATGGGTGAAATTCATCGTTTCCTAGGATTAACAGTTGGATTAAATTTAAGACAGTTAGATCCATCCCAAAAAAGAGCGGCTTATGCATGTGATATTACCTATTCCACAAACTCAGAGTTGGGTTTTGATTATCTAAGAGATAACATGGTTGTGCGAAAAGAAGACCGCGTGTTACGAGGTTTACATTTTGCCCTTGTGGATGAGGTTGACTCCATTTTGATTGATGAATCTAGAACACCATTGATTATCTCAGGTGGTAAAAAACAAACCGCAAACTTATATAAAGAAGCAGACCGATTTGTAAAAGGGTTAAGTAAAGAAGATTATGAAATTGATATTAAAGGAAAGACAATTCAATTGACAGAAAATGGTGTTCAAAAAGCAGAGAAAACATTTAAAGTGAATAACTTATATGAAATTGATCATACACAGTTAGTACATCATTTATCTCAAGCGCTACGTGCTAATCACATTATGTTGAAAGATATTGAATATGTTGTGCAAGATGGAGAAATTATAATCGTTGACCAAAATACAGGGCGATTAATGAAAGGTCGTGCCTATTCTGATGGACTACATCAAGCCATTGAAGCAAAAGAGAGTGTTGAAATTAAGCAAGAAACAACAACACTTGCGACAATTACGTATCAAAACTTTTTCCGCTTATACAATAAGTTGGCTGGAATGACAGGGACTGCGAAAACAGAAGAAGAAGAATTTTTAAGCATTTATAATATGCGTGTTGTGGTTATTCCAACCAACCGTCCAATTCAAAGACAAGATTATCCAGATGCAATTTATGGAACTAAAAAAGCGAAGTTTGAAGCATTGGTTAAAGAAGTTATGGAATGCCATGATCGAGGGCAGCCAGTGTTAGTAGGGACTATTGCTGTAGAAACATCAGAGCACATTTCGATGATGCTGAAATCAAGAAAAGTTAAACACGAAATTTTGAATGCCAAAAATCATGAAAGAGAAGCTGAAATTATTCAACGTGCAGGTCGTGAGGGAGCGGTAACTATCGCTACGAACATGGCAGGGCGTGGTACGGATATTAAGCTTGCAGAAGGGATTTTAGAGCTTGGTGGACTTGCGGTGTTAGGGTCTGAGAGACATGAGTCTCGCCGCATTGATAATCAGTTGCGTGGACGCTCTGGACGTCAAGGAGATCCAGGATATTCTCGTTTCTATGTTTCAATTGAAGATGAGTTAATGCAACGATTTGGAAGCGATAAAGTGATGTCAGGATTATTTGCTCGAATGGGTGATGAAGCTATTGAATCAAAAGCAGTAACGCGTTCTATTGGTTCAGCACAACAAAGAGTGGAAGGACACAACTTTGATGCTCGTAAAAACCTACTACAATATGATGATGTTTTACGTCAACAAAGAGAAATTATGTATGACCAAAGAAATTACATTTTGGATCACGAAGATGTTCATAGTGTAGTACATGAAATGTTTGATCGTGTTGTAAGTAACTTAGTGGATGCGCATACCGATGACACAGAGCGTGGTGGAAGAGTTAATTCACTAGAAGTATTAGAAAATTTAGAGAAAATGGGATTTAAAGATTCTTTAACTGAAGCGGATCTAAATGGAAAAACAGCAGCTGAAGCTAAAGCAATTTGTGTTGATGCAGCATGGAAAAGTTATGAAGATAAAATTGAAAAAGTAAAGGATAAAGTACTGCCGATTGAAAAAAATATGGTACTACGTGTTATTGATAGAGCGTGGGTCAATCACATTGATGTGATGAGCAAACTGCGAGATGGAATTGGGCTGCGTTCCTATGCTCAGGCAAACCCACTTCAAGCCTATGTTCAAGAAGGATTTGAAATGTTTGAAGAAATGATGGGACGTATTGCTCAAGAAATCGTGACATTCTGTTTGAATGTTAAGGTTGTCGTTGAGGAGCGAAAAGTGAAGTAATGGAAATTTATGAAATGAAGCAAAATCTTGATGAAATAAAAGCCAAGCTAATTCAGCTTGGCGATTCTCTTTGACTTAGATGAAAAAGGGAAACTAGTCCAAGATAATGAAAAGAAGATGGAGCAGGAATCATTTTGGGATAATGCACAAAGTGCTCAAAGTTTAATTCAAGAAACAAATGCGCTTCGATCGTTGATTTCAAATCATACCGAAATAAACAAACAAGTAGCGGGGTTGCTTGAAACAAGTGATGAGTTAAAGCAACACTATGATGGAGAGCTACTAGAACTTTTTGAAGAGGAATATAAAGAAATCATTGATCGTTTTTCTGATTTTGAAATTATGGTGTTACTAAGCCATCCTTATGATAAGAATAATGTTATTCTTGAGCTTCATCCTGGAGCAGGTGGAACAGAATCTCAAGATTGGGCACAGATGTTGTATCGGATGTATTCACGCTGGGCAGAAAGTAAAGGATATAAGGTTAGTATTTTAGACTATCAGGATGGTGAAGAAGCGGGTATTAAATCGTGCAGCATTTTGATTGAAGGATTTATGGCGTACGGCTACTTAAAAGCTGAAAAGGGAGTTCATAGGCTTGTGAGAATATCTCCTTTTGATTCTTCTGGAAGAAGACACACTTCGTTTGCCTCAGTGGATATTATGCCACAATTTAATAATGATATTGAAATAAATATTGAAGAAAAAGATTTAGAAATTAGTACAATGCGCGCTAGTGGTGCTGGTGGACAGCATGTTAATACAACAGATAGCGCGGTTAGAATGGTGCATTTACCAACGGGGATTATGGTTACTTGTCAAACAGAAAGAAGCCAGATTAAAAATCGTGAACACTGTTTAAATATGTTGAAATCAAAATTGTACCAAAGAATGATTGAGGAACAACTTGAGAAAGTAAATGAAATTAAGGGAGAGCAAAAAGCGATAGAGTGGGGGTCTCAAATTCGTTCTTATGTTTTTTGTCCGTACACTCTTGTTAAAGATCATAGAACAGAAGTAGAAGTCGGGAATGTTCAAAAGGTAATGGATGGTGACTTGGATGAGTTTATCTTTGGTTACTTAAAAAAACAACTATAAATTTATAAGAAAAGCCCACTGCAATTTGTAGTGGGCTTTTATGTTATGAAAACTTATTCTCCACTTTCAGTGGGAGTGGTAGGTTCAATTAATGGTGCTTGGATTGCATTGATTTTTAAGATAACACCGTTAGAATGAGTGAAACTAATATGGATATTTTCGCTTAAGAATGGAAGCCGATCATCTGTGTTAATTGGTGCTTTAAAGATTGTAGGTTCATTTACTAGCGTAATATAGAAGTAAGTGTTTCCATCAATCACAACACTTTCAATCGAATCGATAACACCTGCAAATTCTTCACTTTCATCGACACTAATGACTTCATTGCCTATCATGGAAAGGTAAGAAGCAGCGGCAACTTCTAATCCACTTGTGCTATCGGTTACTTTTACTTTTTGGTAATCTTGAACATCAACAAAAGCATATGACTTTACTAATCCTGCGCTATCTTTTAGAGAAGATAAATAGGTAGGACGTCCATTAAGGTTGATTAACAATGGAAAAGTTGAAGTGTAGCCTTTTTCTTGTACAGCACCTTCAGCAGAACTCATGGCGCTAAATTCTTCAGCACCTGGAACGGCGTAGAACTTGGTTTCTTTTGTTCTAAGGTTTGTTAGGATAAATCCAATATTAGATTCATCGGCAGCAGCTGATGTAATTCCTGTATAAATGAAAATATCAGTTTCATCTGAAAGGTAAGTATATCCTTCGGTAGATTGGCGAACATTTTTTTGACCAATGAAACTATTTAACCATCCATTTTGATAAGTTCCCCAATCATTAATTTGCTCAAGAACTAGTGAGCTTGGATAGACATGATCAACCCATAATGGAACATCTGAGATGTTATAGTAAGTTGAGTCCCCACTGATAGGGTCTGTAACAATAGCCCCTTTGATATCTGGCAATATGCCAACCCACTTCATTGAAACAACAGGGGTAATAAAGAAAGGATTGCCGTCATCATCAATTTCAAAAACAGAGGTTGCTAACATTTCAGTTGGATATTGAAAGCGAATTAAGCGATGTAGGTTTTCATTAAAGTAAGCACTAGTTAAGTATTTCATTCCATGTTCTAATTTAACTAAGCTTGCTTCTCCTGTTGTGCTATCCACTAAGATATATCCAGGAGATCCTTCTGCACGATTTCCTAGCCATTTAAATAAGCCAGCATACTCTAATGGAGTAACGCGAACCAAACGTCCTTGGTAACTAATTTGGGTATATTGATCAGACACTTCAAATTGAGAGATAAGCTCAGGAAGTTGCCCCATAACACGATCTCCAACTCGCTGAGTACTATCTTTATCTAATAGAGGGAGATTATCCAAGTCAACCTCTGCGATATCTTCGGCAAAACTGCCATCGGTTACAGTAATTCTCTCGGCATAACGAGAGCTGCTAAAGGCAGGAGAAAAAATTAAAGCTCCAGCTAAGTAAACGGCAACTAAAATTCCGCACACACCAAAAACTTTTAATAACGGGGTGGATGCAAAAGTTAATATTTTTTGATTATACCGCTGAGTGACAGTGGCAGCAGATAAAAATAGTGGTGCCAAAGAAATTGCAAAAATCATAACGATGAATAAATAAAATGAATCGGATTGAAAATTAAGGGCGGGCAGGAAGAAATAAAAACCAACTGCAAACAAAACTAAAAATAAAACAATAGATATAAGCCATAATCTATTTTTCATAAAATACCTACTTTCTACTTTTTTCAATTTTAACAGAAAATAGTGCTTTAATGCAAATTTATGTTATTATAAATAGGAAAAGAATGAGGGTATTATGAAAAGTTCAGCAAAATCAATAGCGTTTATTATAGGTGGAAATCTCTTACTAGCATTTGCAGTAGGATTTTTCCTCATTCCATATGACATTTTATCCGGAGGAGTTGTTGGGGTTGCGGTAGTTTTAAAGTCGATATTTCCGTTTCCTACAGAAATGATTGCGAATGCCTTGGTCTTGGGTTTGTTTTTTATTGGTTGGTTAGTGCTTGGGAAGAAATTTGCACTACAAACAGGTCTTAGCTCTTTTATCTATCCGATATTTTTAACAGTTATTGTAGCTTTTGTCAAACCGCCAACAATAGAACCATTGATGGCATCTTTCTACGGTGGACTTATCGCTGGAGTTGGAATTGGATTAGTAATTCGAACAGGGGCAAGCACTGGAGGAATGGATATTCCCCCACTCATCATTCATCGGTATACTAAAATACCAGTAGCAACTTTAATTCTAATGGTGGATGCTTGCACAGTTGCCTTAGGTCTGTGGGCATATGATTTGGAAAAAGTACTCATTGGGTTTGTAGCGGTGTTTACGACAACATTTGCCATTTCAAAAATTTTATCTTCTGGTGGTGCACAATCAAAGTCCATTCAAATAATCTCTGAAAAATATCAAGAGATATCACAGCTCATTCATGATGAATTAGATCGTGGGACAACTTTATTGAATGCACAAGGTGGGTATACCCAAGAAGAAAAAAAAGTGTTGCTTGTTGTGGTGAGTCAAAAGGAATATAATAAAGTTATAGAGTTAGTAAATAAAATCGACGAGAAAGCATTCTTAATTGCTACAGATGCTACAGATGTTCATGGGGAAGGGTTTAGTTTTGGATATCGTGTTTAATGTGATATAATAAAATGGAAGTGAGGAGAATATAAAGATGATCCAATTATCCAATGTAAGCAAAACTTATAAAAATGGAGTTAATGCTTTGTATAATGTTAATTTAGAAATTAAACAAGGAGAGTTTGTATATATAATCGGACCGACAGGTTCAGGTAAATCAACTTTGATTAAACTTTTGGATGGAGAGGAAATTCCAAGCAAGGGTGATGTATCGGTTGTTGGGATTAATGTAGGGAAATTAAAACACTCCCGAGTTCCTCTCTATCGACGAAATATTGGAGTTGTTTTCCAAGATTTTCGCTTGCTTGAGGCAAAAACAATTTTTGAAAATGTATCTTATGCTTTAGAAGTTATTGATATGAATAAAACGACAACACGGAAAAGAGTTCGTGAAGTTTTGCGTTTGGTTGGACTTAGTGATAAAGGAAACTCTTTTCCAAGCGAATTATCAGGTGGTCAGCAACAACGGGTGGCGATTGCAAGAGCAATTGCAAATAAACCACGAGTGCTTATTGCGGATGAGCCGACAGGGAATTTAGATCCAGGGAAATCATCAGAGATTATGATGTTGCTAGAAAAAATTAATCGAGAAGAAGACACAACGATTGTTATGGTAACCCATGATGATGCACTGGTTAATGAATTCCGTAAGAGAACCATAGTTTTAGAAGATGGGCATATTGCTGCAGATTTAGATGAAGGAGGATATGCACACCATGTTAAATAGATTTCTACGACATATAAAAGAAGGATTTTTTGGTGTTGGACGCCATGCGGCAATGTCACTATCTAGTGCGATGGCGGTAACCATCACCTTGATTATTATAAGTATTTTTGCAATCTTTACTGCGAATGTCGCATCAATGACCAATAACATTGAAGGGAAGATTCAGATCTCAGTTTTAATTGACTATAGTTATGAATCGCAAGAAAATATTGACCGAATCGGCTTAGCAATTATGGATTTGGCAGAAGTTGAAACAGTTCAATTCTATACCAAAGATGAAGAATTAGATGCTTATATTAACTTGTTTGAAAAAGAAGAAGAGCGAGCGTTATTTGAAGGATATCGGGAAGATAACCCAATGCATCATGCGTACTATGTTCAAGTTGAAAGTGGTGAAAACTTAGAAACTTTAGCGGCAGCAATTCGTGCGATTGAAGGGGTATATGAAACTAACTATGGAGGAGAGAGTGCTGTCCTGTTAGTACAAGCGTTGGACTCTGTTAGAAATGGTGGATTTATGTTGGTTATAGCATTGAGCTTGTTGGCAATTTTCTTAATTCAAAATACCATTAAATTAACTATTCTAGCTCGAGCAGATGAAATTTCAATTATGCGAAATGTTGGAGCAAAAAACGGATTTATAAGAGCTCCATTTATGGTGGAGGGAGTCATTATTGGAGCACTGGGAGCGATTATTCCAATTCTTTTAACGATTTTCTTATATATTTATCTTTATCAAACAACAGGAGGAGTACTAATTTCCAATATGTTTGAATTGATAGCTCCACATCCATTTGTATTACAAGTCTCTTTAATTTTGCTTACAGTTGGGATGTTAGTGGGACTATTAGGAAGCTTTTTGTCGGTGACAAAATATTTGAGGTGGAAACGATGAAGAAAGTAGTTAGTATAACATTAAGTCTACTGATGGTGACAGGATTTATTACACCAGTCTTAGCAGATGATGAAGACTTCGAGGAGAATAAAACAGAATACACATTGCTGTGTTCAAAACCAACATCAGAGTTAACGGAAGATGAACAAGATCTTTGTACAGCTTTTTTGCAATATGTGAGTAATCAATCGGCTGACTTAAAAGAACAACTTGATGATTTAGAAGCACAACGTGAAGTAATTGCTGCAAACATTCAAGAATATACCCAAAAGATTCGCAGTTATGATGCGACAATCGCTGGTATTGGAGAAGAAATTGCTGAAATTAATGAAAATATTTCAGTTATGGAATCCACCATTGCAGCAAAGGAGTTAGAGATTACCGAAAAAGAGGCGGCAATTAGCGCTCTTCGTGAAACAATTAAAAACCGTATGGTTGAAAGTCAGTCATCAATGAGACTTAATAACTATTTGGATATTATTATGGGTTCAAAAGATTTGAATGATTTAGTTCGACGAAGCAATGGGCTAAATGATATTGCTAATTATGATGAAAGAACACGTGTTGAACTACAGACGTTAGTAGCGGAATTAAGTGTTGAAAAAGAAGAATTAGAAGCATCAAAAGTAGAGTTAGAAGTGCATAAAGCCGAGATTAAATCAAAACAAGACCAAATTATTTTACTTCGTGCTGAAGCAAATATTGCTAAAGAAGAAGCTTTGAAGCAAGAAGCGGACTTAGAAGCATTAGGAAACACAATAGCAGCTGATTATGAAAGTTTAAAGCAGCTAGCACAGTCGATAAGTGAGAACTTAAATGAAATTCCAAACTCTTCAGGGTTTACAAGGCCGATTATAGGTGGAAGAATTACAGCAGGAACTTGGAATTATCCCGCAAGCTTTGGAGGAGGAGTTCATTTAGGTGTGGATTATGCTGCAAGTAGTGGAACAAATATTCGTGCAGCTGGGAACGGTTATATTTTAAAGAGTGTGGATGGATGCCCATATGGCTATATTGGAAGCTCTTGTGGTTCTGCTCAAGGGGGAAGCACAGGAGGAGGAAACCAAGTTTATCTATTAACGAACATTAGTGGTACGTTATATGCTGTAAAATATATTCACTTGTTACAAGGAACTCCAATTTCACAAGGGACAATTGTGGATGCGGGGGACACGATTGGACAGATGGGTAGCTCAGGTAACTCTACTGGAGTGCATACCCATGTTGAAGTTATCAAGTTGGGAACAATGAGTATTAATAGCTATGTCCAGTCATGGAATGGGGATTTATCCTTTGGAGCTGGTTGGGGAAGTGCAGCTTTAGCTAAAACTTGTGATAAGGTGAGTGCGCCATGCAGGGTACGACCAGAGTCGGTGTTTGAATAACGAGTAAAAAATACTCGTTTTTTTATTAAATGTGGTAAAATAGAAAAGGAAATTATAGAGGTGAAAATCATGACAAATGAAAATGAAGAAAAAAAGGTAAGAGTGAAATTAGAAAGACACCAGTGGCCTGATGAAATAGAAGAACAAAAGCAAGTAAAAAAAAGAAAGTTGAATGATGTATTCATAGCAATTCTGGCTATTTTGACTATGCTATCTTTGTTTTTTGTGGGTTATATCGCAGGAAGAGGAACTAGAAACTCATCTGGAACAACCGGAACAACAACGGGAGGACAGTCAAGTAAAATTGAAGAGGCATTAGACATTATGGAAAATGATTGGTATTTTTCAGATAGCCTTGAAAATGGCAGGGATCAATTAATAGATCAAGCTTTATATGGGATGACTACCAATGAAGCAGACTTACATACCGAGTATTTTTCAGCAGAAGAATTGGAAACATTTACCCAATCAATTAATAGCAATTTTGTTGGGATAGGAGTTCAATATTTAGACCTTGAAGAAGGGTACATTGTGGAAAGAGTGTTTCGTAACTCACCAGCTGAACAAGCAGGAGTTCAAGCGGGAGATATTTTTTATTCAGTGGATGGCGATTTAGTTGAAAATATGGATACAGATACAATTCGAGATCGTGTTCGTGGTGAAAAAGGAACAGTCGTGGTCATTGAATTTATGAGACAGGGAGAACTTGTGGAGTTAAGCATAACTCGTGATGAAGTATCAGGAACAGCTTATGGAGAGATGATTGATAGTAGTATTGGATATTTAGAAATCTCTAGCTTTGGAGATACAACAGCACAAGAAGTGCAAGATAACTTAGATAGCTTAACGGAACAGGGTATGACCAAGCTAATTATTGACTTGCGTGATAATGGCGGGGGATATTTGGATACATATCTTCATTTAGCGGGATACTTTATTGGAAAAGGTGAAGTTGCGATTCAGCAAAAGTACAGTGATGGAAGTCTCTCGCCAGCAACTGCATTAGGAGATTTATACACCAATATTAATGGCATAGTGGTATTGATTAATGAAAATACAGCCAGTGCATCTGAAGTGTTGGCCATAGCATTAAGAGAACAACGAGAAGACGTAACAATCGTTGGAACAACATCCTATGGAAAAGGAACAGTGCAAATAACAATACCATTTAGAGATGGATCGGCACTGAAGTACACAACATCAGAATGGCTATCACCATCTGGCGAATCAATTCATGGAGTCGGGATTGCACCTGATGTAGAAGTGAAAGACCATGAAGTATTCTACGAGTGGTTTAGTGGTGAAGAAGATTTTTCTTATCACTATGATTCAGTTAGTGATGAAGTGAAAAGTATGCAGTTAGCTTTAGATTTCTTAGGGTTTAATGTTGCAAGAGTGGATGGATATTTTGATCAATCTACACAGAGTGCTTTAATTCAATTTAAGACTGAGCACCAACTGGATACGACAGATGAGTTAAATCCTGAAGTTATGTCCGTATTAAAGTCAGCGGTGATTAGCGAATGGCGATTAAATGATGAGAAAGATACACAACTTCAAAAAGCGATAGAACTTCTTAAATAGATGGAATGAGTCCAAAAGGGTTGGGTAGGACTAGAGCATAAATAGATAAAAGTCTTGAAACGCAGAGTAGTAGCGCCTTTCAAGATTTTTATAACAATTGAATTAATAAAAAGATAGACAATTAAGAGAAGTAAGATATAAGTAAAATTAATAGTTAATTTCAAGGGGGATATAACATGATTATTAATACAGGAAACAGAACAGATATCCCTGCATATTACAGCGAGTGGTTTTATAATAGAATTAAAGAAGGGTATGTATTGGTTAGAAATCCATATTATAGATCCCAAGTTATAAAATACAGATTATCACCAGATGTTGTGGATGTGATGTGTTTCTGCACTAAAAATCCTAAACCAATGTTAAAAAGATTAAATGAGATAAAAAATTTTAGGCAATTTTGGTTTGTGACTATAACACCCTATGGGAAAGAAATAGAACCCAATGTTCCTAATGTTCAAGATGTACTAGAAGCAACAATTGAACTTTCAAAAGAAGTTGGAAGTAATGCTGTCGGGTGGAGATATGATCCAATATTTTTGAGTGAACAATATACTATTGACTTTCATATTGAACAATTTAGCGCTATGGTGGCACAATTAAGGAGCCATATACAATTCTGTGTAATTAGTTTCATTGATTTATATGGAAATACAACTAGAAACTTTAAAGGTATAAATTCCGTAAATGAGTTAGATCAAAAATATTTAGTTGAAAAGTTTGTTGAGATTGCTAATGCAAACAATTTAGAGATATATACTTGTTGCGAAAATAAAGAATTAGGGAAACTTGGTGTTAATATTTCAGGATGTATGACAAAGCCGATTATAGAAAAAGCAATAAATTGCACATTGGATATACCTAAAAGTAGAAAATCGTCAAGAAGTGCGTGTGATTGTCTTTTAGGTAATGATATAGGCATGTACAACACCTGTAATCATGGGTGTTTGTATTGCTATGCAAATTATGATATGAAAATTGTGAGCGAAAATATCACCAAACACAATAAAACATCACCTTTGTTGATAGGCGAACTTGAGAAAGATGACATTATAAAAGAGTCCAAGCAAATATCTTATTTTGATGGACAGTTGAAGTTATTTTAGATAACAAGAAAGGATAATAAGTTTACTTATTATCCTTTCTTAATTCGACGTGATTGAAATCCCTATTTCTTTTTTAAAGTTGCAAATGCAATGAGGTGGATAGTGCCTAAGGTAGCCGATCCTAAGGATAGAATGCAATTAGCAATAAAGATTGGTGTTGACAAATTAAGTTCTCTTGCGTTTAGGAACAATAGGATAGCTAATAGAATATAAAGAACAGCCAACAGTAAGATTCTTCCTTTATCGTGGCTTTCTTGAATTGAACTGATAAAGGTTCTCTTTTTATCGGGTTTGAAGTTGGTGATTTGAGTTAGTGTTGGCAAAAATTTAAAGCGATATTGATATTCCATTAATCCCAACGCAACAATTCCTACACCAACGCAAACTAAAGGTGGGATAGAGAAGTTTAATCCTAAAATAATCGCAACAAAAACATACATGAAACGATTTTTATAAAAGAAGTATTTGCTTTCATCTTTTTCTTGGATGAGGTAGCCTAGTTCTTTACGTTTGATGTATAAAATATTTCTTCCACGGTCATCTTGATATAAGTTGTATCCTGAAAGGGGGCGAGCAGTCTTTTTTTGAGCCATAGTTAATTCTCCTTATATTTATATTTTACTACAAAACAGGCAAGGATAGTTATACTTTTTAATAAAAAAATTATTGCTTTTGGTAAAAAGGTTGAACTTCACCGTTGACTTGTTATAATGAGAAAAATAAAGGAAAGAAGGAGGCTGACAAATGAGCGAAAAACAGCATTTTGGATATAGTGAGTCAATACTAAAGGAAATGAAAGGGATTTTCACAGCCGTGGAAATTGATCAACAACCTCAAACTTGGATAGAGACAGTGAGCCAAATAAAAAAGATGAAGTTTGAGCTTCAAGAGAAAATGAAAATTTTCTTGAATCAAAAGGATACGCAAGTTATTTTTATGGGAGCTGGAACAAGTGAGTTTGTTGGAAGAGCATTAGCGAGTGAAATAAACTCAAAAGTGCTTTGTAATGTGCAAGCTTGTGGAACAACAGACATGATTGTGGCACCAGAAAATTATGTCGACCCAACAAAAGAAACGTTAATTGTTAGTTTTGGACGCTCAGGTAATTCACCGGAGTCGATAGGTGCAGTGGAAGCGGCCGACGCGATTAGCTCATCTACAACGCATTTGTTAATTACTTGCAATCCAAATGGTGCGATGGCAAAAAGAGCCACAGTGAAGGAGAATTGCTGTTCTATTTGCTTGTCTGAGAAAACGCATGATCAGTCTTTTGCGATGACCTCAAGCTTTTCAAATATGTACTTAGCGGCACTGATGTGTTTTAACTTGGATGTCATTGATGTGATAGAAAAAGAAATAAAAACAATAGCGGACTACACAGAGAACTTACTTAAAAATGATTATACAAAAATTGAGAAAATGGTCAATGCGTTTGCGTTTAATAGAATTGTCTATTTAGGTGCAGAAGGATTAAAGGGGATTAGCCAAGAATCTGCGTTAAAAATGCTAGAATTAACAGCTGGTAAAGTGGTAACAATGTTTGATACACCGATGGGATTCAGGCACGGACCAAAGTCTATTGTGGATGATCAAACCCTGACGGTTGTTTATTTGAGTGAAAACAGTTATCGCCGTCAATATGAATTAGATTTAATTAAAGAGATGAGTCATCAAAGAAAAGCTAATAAAATTCTTGTCGTAGGGAATAAAAAATGCATTGATATTGAAGGGCTTGTAGATGATGTGATACAATTTGAATTGCCATTAACTCAATCTTTGTTGGTGGGGTTACCGGCAATATGTGTTGCTCAATTGATTGCGTTATTTAAATCGATATCATTGGGGATTACGCCAGACAACCCATGTCCTACAGGTGAGGTTAATCGCGTGGTTCAAGGGGTTGTTCTCTATCCATTTGAAAAAGAAGGAGAATAAAAATGATTGGAATAATTGTTACAGGGCATGGTAATTTTGCGACAGGAGTAAGTAGTGCGTTACACTTGATTACAGGACAACAAGAAAACTATGAGACAGTTGATTTTGTTGAAAGTGATGGTGTGGAAGATTTAAGATCAAATTTGAAAACAGCTATTTCTAAGTTAGAAGCGTGTGAAACCGTTTTGGTATTTAGTGATTTAGTAGGTGGGTCACCATTTAAGACAGCGGTTGAAATCTCTTTAGAGGAATCAAAAAAGATTACAGTTCTTGGTGGGACAAACTTGGGAATGTTGATTGAATGTGTGATGTCTAGAAACTTTATCGACGATGTGCAGCTGATTATTCAACAAGGAATTACAGCAGGTAAAGATCAGATATTAAAATATGAATTTGTTGAAAGAAAAGAAGAAGAAGTAGAAGAAGGAATTTAAAAAGCAGAGTGATCTGCTTTTTTATTGATATTCATGATATATTTTTTTTGCATAATCACTAGGCGTGATTTGGTAGGTTTGAGTAAACTTTCTGGAAAAGTAATGAATGGAACTAAATCCAAGTAAAGAAGATATTTCACTAATGGTTGATTTTCCCTCCTTGATAAGGAGTTTACTTTTTTCTAGTTTTAAATCATTGATGTATTTTTTAGGTGCGACATTGAGATTATTTTTAAAAAGTTGTTGTAGTGTGGAGCGGCTAACAGAAAATTTAGTACAGATATTTTCAACTGTAATGACTTGATAAAGGTTATCACGAATAAAGGAGGTGATTTCCTCGACTAGTTCACTTTCGAAGTGTTGTTGAATAGGGTTAGCTGCTTTTTTGCTTTCACCGCCTTGAAGTAATAGTAGGATAAGCTCTTGGAGGTAGTTAATCATAAAATCTTTTCCATAGGTGGTATTCGATGAAGAAGCTTGGATAAAGTTGTTTAGAACACGATATTCATTACGTGAACAGTTGAAAATTCGATTAAGTAAAACGGGACAATCTTCGCTCATCAAATCAAAAATAACGGTTAAGTAACTACATGGTTTATTTCCTTCGACACGCTGATCGTGAAATTGGTTAGGCCCATAGAAAAGTAAATCGTAGGAGTTTAAAAGAAACTGATTAGCATCAGCAGAAGTTAAAAGACTTCCGTTATCAACAAAGGTAAGTTCAAAGTGAGAATGGGTTTCTCCTTTAAAATGATAATCTGGTGACTTAACGTTATAGTAGTAAGCATAAATTTCTGAAACCATAAGTTTTGGTTTAATTGTATCATAGACAAAAGGTTTGTATAGGTTGTGGATTGTTGCATTAGCGTTTTGGGGAACATAGATTGAATAGATTAAAGATTGTCCTAATGGGAAAATAACAAAGGGGATATTTTTATTAATGCGAATGCTATCGTGAAGAACAAACAGCTCGATCTCATGGTGTGTATTTTGAATGGCAACCGCAGCCATCGATTCGATACTGGCCTCAATATAGCAATGAGTTGAATAGCTAGTTAGAGATGTAAAGCCGTGACCGGAAACGGTCTTGTGGAAACATGCTAAATCTTTCTTATTTTTAAAGACCGAACTAGACTTACCATACTTCAAAAAGGCTGACCCTGTAGTTTTATTTAACATGCTATACCTCCTTGCATAAAATACTAGCAAAAAATTACTTCCTATTAAAAATTATAAGGCAAAACTTAAAAAATGTAAATTTATAAGCAACACATGGTGTATAATATTACTATAAAGGACTACCTATAAGCTGTAGATAGGTCCAAGAAAGGAGAGGGGTATTGTGGCAAATATTGTTTTAACCAGAATTGATAATCGGCTCATTCATGGTCAAGTAGCAACACAATGGTGCAGTTCTATAGGAGCGAATCTAATTTTGGTTGCAAATGATGAAGTCTCCGAGAATACAGTTCGTCAGGGGTTGATGGATATGGCGGCACCAGGATATGCACAAACTCGCTATTGGAGTTTAGAAAAAACAATTTCAACAATTCATAAGGCATCAGAATCACAGTTAATTTTTATTGTTTGTGAGACGCCAACAGATGTGTTGAAACTTGTTGAAGGCGGCGTTCCAATCAAGAAAGTAAATATCGGGAACATGCACATGGCTGACGGAAAACGCCAAGTGGCGACTACGGTGGCTGTGGATGACAAAGATGTTGCTGCATTTAAAAAACTGAAAGAATTAGGAGTCACACTAGAAATCAGAAAAGTTCCAACGGAATCTTCTGAAGATGTCGAAAAACTCTTCAAATAAGAAAGGAGGAAGAATAGAATGGGATTTATTCAATTAGTATTGATTGCTGTTGTAACATTTATCGCAGCAATTGACCAATTTAATTTTTTAGAATCACTATATCAACCAATTGTTATGGGACCAGTTATTGGAGCTATTTTAGGAGATATTCAAACTGGACTGATCGTTGGTGGATCGTATCAATTGATTCAAATCGGTAGTATGCCAGTTGGAGGTGCGCAGCCACCAAATGCGGTTATTGGTGGAATCATGGCGACAGTATTCGCGGTACAATTAGGGGTTACGCCTGAAGCGGCTTTAGGGTTAGCAATTCCATTTGCGCTTTTAGGACAATATGGAGTTACTTTGATTTTTACAATCATGTCACCATTAATGTCTCAAGCTGACAAATATGCAAAAGAAGCAAATCCTAGAGGAATTGAAGGTTTAAACTATTTTGCAATGACAGTACTAGGATTGTTGTTTGTAGTGGCAGTATTACTTGGATGTGTTGGAGGAGCTGCACTAGGAGAACAGTTAGTAAAACTTAATGAAGAATTCAGCTGGATTATGGGTGGATTATCTGCTGCTGGTGGAATGATGCGTTATGTTGGGTTTGCAATCTTAATGAAAATTATGCTATCAAACGATATGTGGGGATTTTATTTCGCTGGATTTGCATTAGCAACAATGATGTCCGCAGCAGGGCTTGGAGGACAAGCGCTACTGCTTATTGCATTCATTGGAGCAGCAATCGCTATTTACGATTTCCAAATGAATGTTAGAATTCGTGAAGCAAAGGGAAGTGGAGGTATGTCTGATGGAATCTAATGTAAATAAATACAAAGATCTTACTCCGGCAAAACCGCTGAGTAAAAAAGTATTAAATAAAATGGTATGGAGATCTTTATTCCTACAAGGATCATTTAACTATGAAAGAATGCAAGCTGCAGGATGGTTATATGGAATTCTTCCAGGATTACAAGAAATTCATAAAGATGAAGATGATTTAGCAACATCAATGGGTCATAACTTAGAGTTCTTTAATACTCACCCATTCTTAGTAACGTTTGTTATGGGGATTATTCTTTCTCTAGAACAACAAAAGTCTGATATTGGAATGATTCGTTCTGTTCGTGTAGCAGCAATGGGTCCATTAGGTGGGATTGGAGATGCAATTTTCTGGTTCACGTTGGTTCCAATTACTGCAGGAATTACTGCCAATATGGCAATTGATGGAAATATTGCAGCACCAATCATTTTCTTATTAGTATTTAATGCGGTGCAATTTGCAATTCGTTACTGGCTCATGTACTGGTCTTATGACCTTGGTACTGGTGCGATTGATATTCTTACTAAAAATGCAAAAGAGTTTACTCGTGCTGCAGGAATTTTAGGAGTTATCATTGTAGGAGCTTTAACTTCAGCTTATGGAGCAACTTCAACTAAAGTTGTTATCGCAAATGGGGAAGCGCCAATTGTAATTCAAGATATCCTTAATGGAATTCTTCCACAATTAATTCCACTAGCGATGACATTAATGTTATTCTTCCTAATTAAGAAAAGAAACTGGACTCCAGTAAAATGTATTCTGTTACTTCTTGTAATCGGAATCGTTGGAGCATTCTTCGGAATTTGGGCAGGAGATTATACTCCATTCATCCAATGGTATTAATCAAAAGGTTGAAAAATCTTTAAGACTACTTTAGCAGTAGTCTTTTTTTGTGTCAACACTGGGATAGGATACCTTAGTGTCAAGTATTTTCTCCAAATTGATCTAACTGTAAGAAAAACTTACGAATATTATCAAAAAATACTAGATGCATTTAGAAATAAAAAACCACAAGAATTCTTCAAAATCATTGAATCTTTCCAAGACAGAATATTATCATTTGATGCAGTTGTCTTTTATGAAAAAATATGAATGTACTTTATTCCCCTATTATATCACAAAAACAAATTGGTTATAAGTCTTTTTTTTTTTGAGATGGAGCACTATAATAAACATATAAGGGGGGATTGAAATGATTAAAAAAATAGTTCAAACAGTACTAAGTTCAGTTTTAATTTTTTCAATAGTTATTTTGCCAATTCAGGCAGAGGCTGAAAGTTCTAATCTGGAATTTTATCCGAGACTCTACGTTCCTATTGAAATGGAAAATGAAGAAATTAGTTTTGAAGAAGAAGTAGAGGTGCTGTATCTAGAAAATGGAGATGTAGTAGTTCGAGATTTTAACGGAGAGCTAAGTGATGGACTATTAAGAAATACAAATACAAGAGGAATAATGTGGACTTTGATAGGTATAGTTTGGAAAGTGACAAGCGGATGCGGAACGATTGCTTATTTCTCAGGACATGATTTATGTAGAATTTTGTTAGATTCGTTGAAGACTCCATCAAACAATGTGAGATATGAAGTAACAGGAAGGTTTATTTCAGGTAGAATTCCTGGATGCACCCCGATGCATTCATCTGCTTGTAATACTGGATATTGGGAATATAGGTTAGTTCGTGAATAGAAACGATAAGGTTCGGGCTTTATGCTATGTTGTTGGACTTATAATTATTTTAGCAACAAAGTGGCTTTATGATCGGGGAGTAATAAATGCTTATATCGCTATAATTAGTTCAGTAATTTGCATGGCAGTACCGTCATTTTCGGACGTAATTGTAAGAGTTTCGAGAAACAATAAATAGGTTGTTATATCGAGGGAGAGTATGAGTTTAGGGGGTTGTAACCAACCTCCTTTTTGTGTTGCTTTAGCAACAGTAAAATGAAAGAGAAGATGATATGTTAATAAAAAGGAGGAATGGGTGATGAACTTGATTAAAAATATGGATCATGAAGAGGTCCTTAATCTTAAAGAAGAAGTAAGTGTTCAAAAAGGACAGATTGTAAGCAAAACATTAGCTCAAAATGATAAAGTGAGTATTACTTTATTTGCATTTTTTAAAGGAGAAGAAATTGGAACTCATGGATCAGACGGAGATGCGCTAGTTCTTGTATTAGAGGGTACAGGGAAGTTCACAGTGGATGGGAGAGAGTATCTTTTACATGCTGGGGAAACACTAGTCATGCCTGCTAAAAAACCACACGCGGTATATGCGGAAGAATCATTTAAGATGTTATTGACAGTTGTATTTTAAAAACCGTTCGCATATGCGAATGGTTTATTTCATTAATTTAGTTTGCATCGTTGCATCAAGGTAATCATCAATAGTTAGCCCTATATAATCTTTAATTAGCGCTAATGGGTGATTAGCCAATACTTTTTGACGTACCTTACGATATTGAATTGGCATGAATTGACTCAGCAGATTTAAAGGTATTTCAGATTGTGCTAGGTTTTGAATTAATTTTTCTTGCGCTTTTTGCATGGGTTCGGTTGGAAGATAGTAGCGACAACGATCAGAGAAAGAGTATTTCCTTTTTAATGCAATCTCACTATCTGTTCCATGATAATACTTTTCCCAATATTTTGGACTTTTAAGCATTTCATCATCTAATGCCTCAATAAAGTGACTTTGTTTTTCTAGCTGATGATGGAAAATTTCTTTTTCTATATGAGCTAGAGAAAATAGAGCTTCTCTTAATGCGAAAGTTAATCCTGGACCAACCTTTAAAATACGAACGCCATCTTGCACGAGCTGACGAAGAGCTTCTTTTGTTTGATAGTCAGAAGAATGTCCTTCAAAAACTAAGGAATTTTCATCACGCAAAGCCGACATTAATGCAACCGCTTTGCTGGGGTTGTAGTCTGTGCAACCACTATCCTTTTCTTCAATTCCTGGTTGAACTACAATTGCGATAACATATTGCCAGCTTTTTTGCAGTCCTAAGTTTTCAAAATGAGTTTTAAAAGAATTGAGAGTAGCTTTGAAGTCTTCAGGGCGAGTGACTTGAAGCTCGGAAGTTGTTGCTTGTGCACCGCCGGGGATTGGAACTTCACTTCCTACGATGTAGACAGGATGGATTGCTTGGGGATTGCTTTTTAGTAAAGTTTGATAAGCTTCTTCAGCAACTTGAGCTAAAATGGCGCCACGCGATGCAATAATATCATCGGTTAAATATTCTGGATCATCAAGAAGTTTCATGCTGGTATCAATATGAATCTTAGTAAATCCTGCAAGAACATAATCTCTAACAACAGTCTTGGCTTCTTCCATCGCTTCACTTTCTGGAAGATGGGCAAATGTTAATGGACCTAGGTGGTCACCACCCAGTACAATTTGATTCATACTCAGGGAGTGCTTTTTTGCAAGCGACTCAATAAACTGATAGAAATCTTTTGGAGTCATTCCGGTGTATCCTCCATGATGATCTACTTGATTTGCAGTTGCTTCAATAAGAAGAGGAGAGTTTGTTTGTAGTGCCTTCTCCATGCAAGCTTCTAATACAAGAGGATTGGCAGTACAAGCAGAATAAATTCCAACTGGATACTCCGATTGATTCAATAAATTAAATAAAGGATGATTTTTCATGACCGATCTCCATTTCTAATATATTTAATGTATCACATTTCAAGTGCAAAAGAATTAGATAAAGTGTGAAGTTTCTTGCATTTTTTAATGATGTTATGGGTGTTTTACTAAACACAAATAAAGACTTTGAAAAAAAGAAGTAGAACTTACTTTTGAATAGGGTAAGTGATATACTGAAATAGAAAATAAAATGGTATAAAAAGTGTAAGAAAAGATGATTGAAAATGAAAGGAGAAAAGAGTATGGGTGTAAAACCATTTGGAAAAACAAATGAGGGGAAAGAGACTTCTCTTTATTCCATAGAGAATGAATTTATCAAAATAGAGGTAAGTGACTATGGAGCAACGTTGGTATCGGCAACACTTAAAGGAAATGGAATCGATGTAGTGCAAGGGTTTACCGGTGTTACAGGATATCAAAATGAAGTTCAGTATATGGGACAAACCATAGGAAGAGTATGCAACCGAATTGGCAAGGGGGAATTTATACTTAATGGAGTAAAGTTTCAGTTGGCAAAAAATAATAATGGGAACTCACTTCATGGTGGAGAAAAAGGATTTGATCAAAAAATATGGATAATAGAAGATCAAAAAAATAAACTCAGTTGTACCTATTTTAGCCAAAATGGAGAAGAAGGATACCCAGGTAATTTAGAGGTGAAGGTGATTTATTCGTTATTGGAAGATGGATTTAGTTTCGAGTATGAAGGGAAGTCAGATCAAGATACTTTATTCAATATAACCAATCATGCCTTCTTTAATTTAGATGGAGTGTCAAGTAACTCGGCACTAGAGCATAAAATTAAAATAGAAGCTGATTATTTTGCAAGCATAGATGAAAGAGGATGTACGCAAGATGAGGTAGTGGAAGTTAAAGGAACTGCATTTGATTTCACACGATTGAAAGCATTAGGACAAGATATCGACAAAGATGAAGTCCAGCTAAAGCATGGGAATGGCTATGATCATCACTTTCTTGTGCGTGGAACAGGGTTTAGAAAATTTGTGGAGTGCCAGGGAAAAGAAGTAAAAATGATTCTATACTCAGATTGCCCTGGTATGCACTTATATTCTGCTAATTTTTTGGATGGGATGTCAAAAAGTGGTAAATGGGGAGGAAAGTTTCCAAGGCGAAGTTCTGTTTGTTTTGAAACACAATATTATCCCAATGCGATTCAAACAAAAAATAATAGGAAGCCAATTTTAAAAAAAGGGGAAGAGTTGCACCACATAACAGAGTTTAGATTTCAAATAGGAGGAAGCCATGAAAATTAGTGAAATTAAGAGTAAGCTGATGCAAGGGGAATTCGATAAGACATTAGAAATGATTTGCTGCAGTGATGTGATTCAAGGGGAAAAGAAACGGTATGAAAAGCTGTTAGATCAAGCGCTTGAAAAATTTTCTGATTGCGATGCTCATTTGATTTGTGCACCAGGCAGGACAGAAATTGGTGGCAATCATACCGATCATCAGCAAGGAAGAGTCCTTGCGGCGAGTGTCAATATGGATATTGCAGCAGTTGTGGTAATGAGTGAAAAAACATGTGAATATTATGCAGAAGGATTTGAAGTCAATCCAATAAGAGTAGATGAATTAGAAATTAGAGAAGATGAAAAGTTTACTTCTGAGGCTCTGATAAGAGGAACCTTAGCACGCTTTAAGGAGTTGGGTTATCAAATTGGTGGATTTAAAGCTGTGAGCCATAGCCATGTTTTAAAGGGATCGGGGATATCATCCAGTGCAGCATTTGAAGTGTTGATTGGGACGATCTTATCTAACCTATATAATAATGGTGAAATTAATTCTATTGAGATTGCAAAGATTGGGCAATATGCAGAAAATAATTATTTTATGAAACCATGTGGGTTATTAGATCAAATGGCATGTTCGGTAGGTGGATTTGTATTCATTGATTTTAAAGATAAAGCTAATCCGGTAGTGGAACAAGTTCAGTTTGATTTTGCTCATTCCGATTATGCGATATGTTTAATTGATACTAAAGGAAGTCATGCAGATTTATCGGATGAATACAGCTTGATGCCAAAAGAGATGAAAGATGTAGCAAAAGCATTGGGAAAAGAAGTTCTTTCACAATGCACAAAAGAAGAGTTTTTGAAGAATATCTTTCGTCTTCGAGAAGTTGTTTCAGATCGTGCCGTGTTACGTGCCTTTCATTTTTTTGAAGAAACAGATCGGGTACTAAATCAAGTAAAGGCATTAAAAGAAAATGATATGCCAACATTTAAAAAATTAATTATTGAATCTGGGAACTCTTCATATATGTATCTTCAAAATGTCTATAGCCCAAAGGATGTTGAGAAACAGGCATTGTCAGTAGCGTTGGCGGTATCTGATGAAATCTTGCATCATCAAGGAGCATACCGTGTTCACGGTGGAGGATTAGCAGGAACCATTCAAGCTTTTGTTCCTAAGGAGAAACTAGAAAGCTATCGCCAGCAAATGGAATTGATTTATGGAGCAGGGTCGTGCTTTGTGCTATCAATTCGTCCTGTAGGTGGCTATAAAATAATTTAGTTATGAAGTATAAAAAAACATAGAGTCCACAGGACCTATGTTTTTTGTTTATGAAGAGACTCTTTGGCTTTCCCACAAGATTGGCGAATAATTAGCTCGCATGGGATCATGGAGGTCATCGGATAAATCTTTTTTTGTTTAAAAAACATAACCAGCAAGTGTGCGCTCAATTCTCCCATTTTTTCAGAAGGAACATTAATCGTTGTGAGAGGAGGCGTGGTATAGGCGGATGCTGGATCGTTGTTGAAAGCAATGATAGAGATGTCATCAGGAACATTTAATCCAGCCTCGCTTAAGGCACTAAGTGCACCAAAAGCGATGGGATCATTAGCACAGAATACTGCGGTAGGAAGTTTTGCACTGGCTAAGAGTGACTTCATCATATCGTAACCAGAATCGGCTGAAAATGTTCCTTTATGGATGTAGGGCAGATACTCAATGTGATGATGTGTGCAATATTTTTCAAAATAGGGGAGACGCTGATCAAGATATTGAAGTCCATCAGAGGTGTATTCAACACCACCTAGAAATCCAATTTTTTTGTGGTTCAGTGAAACTAGGTACTCAACGGCATCTTTCATAGCGTTTTGAGTATCCATGACAATCGTATTGACATAGATTTTATTCATGAACATATCAATGAAGATAATTTTATCTGTAATCTTTCTAAATTCAGCGATCTCTGTCTTACTGAATTTTCCAACACAGATGATCCCATCAAGTCCTTTAAGTTTTTCAAAATAGTCTTGATCATTTTTGAAAGCACGAATAATTTCAATGCTGTGGTTATGGAGAGTAGATTCGATGCCAATGCGAATGGAATGATAGAAGGGGTCTTGTAATTCCTTTTCGTTGGTATGCCATTGGACAATGCCGACACGGTAGCGGAGGTAAAGGTTTTTGGTTTTAACTTCTTTTTTTACATAGCCAAGTTTTAAAACGGCATCAAAGACGAGTTGCTTGGTTGTTTCTGGGACATTTAAAGAGGGATCATAATTCAATACCCTAGATACCGTTGAAATGGATACATTAGCTATTTTTGCTACATCTCGAATCGTTGCCATAAGATTATCTCCCTTTTCTTTTAATTTAGCCTAGAATGTGGAAATTGTCAATTTGTTTAGTAAACAAAATGGTCAATATTTTGTATTTTGGGATATTTAAAAGAAAAAATAGTTCAATTGAATGGGAATACATCAAAAGTTTTACTAAACAAAGAAACAAATGGAGGAAAAAAGTTCTTGTTTATTGACTGAAAAAAATAATAGCGTTATGATGAAAGCGTATACAAAACAAACAGAAGTATACCGAGGAGGGAAAATGAAAAAACTTATATCTTTATTAATTGCCGCAATGGTACTAGTTGGGTGCTCAAGCACATCAACTCCAAGTGAAACACCAGATTCAACAGGAGATGTAAAGGAGGTTAATGTTGGAGTATCAATCTATAAATTTGATGACAACTTCATGACTCTTTACCGCAATGAAATTCAATCTTATTTTGACTCATTAAGCACTGATGAAGTGAAGTACAATGTAACAATCCAAGATGGTAAAAATGACCAAGCAGAACAAACAAATCAAATCGATAACTTTATCGTACAAGGTTATGATGTTCTTATCATTAACTTGGTTCAATCTACATCTGCATCAACAGTAATTGACAAATGTAATGAAGCAAACATTCCATGTATCTTCATTAACCGTGAACCTTCTGAAGAGGATATGGCACTATATGATGGTACAGACTACGAAGGAATGTACACTTATGTTGGGGCTGATGCTCGTCAATCAGGTAAATTCCAAGGAGAAATTATTGCTGAACTTGAAAACAAGGGAGATTTAAATGGGGATGGAGTTCTTCAATATGTAATGGTTGTAGGAGATCCAGAAAATGTAGATGCAAAATACCGTACAGAATTCTCAATTTCTCAATACACTGAAACGTCAGGAAACACAGTTGAAAAACTTGATGAACAACGCGGAGACTGGGATCAAGCAAAAGGGCAAGAAATTGTTGCAAACGCTTTAACAAAATATGGAGATCAAATCGAAGTTGTTTTCTGTAATAATGACGGAATGGCTTTAGGAGCTGCTCAAGCAATTGCGGCTGCAGGACGTACAGTTGGAGAAGATATCTACTTAGTTGGAGTTGATGCTCTTGCTGAAGCGGTTGACTTAGTTTCAACAGGTGGAATGACTGGTACTGTATTGAATGACCATGTTGGGCAATCTCACCAAGCTGTTGATGCTGCAATCAAAGCAGTTAACGGAGAAACACTTGAAACATATTACTGGGTAGACTATGTTAAAGTTACTGCAGCAAATGCAGCAGAATTTAAATAGAAAACTAACACATAACAAAAAATAATTAAGTGTGCCTTAGTGCACACTTAATTTTTAAAGAAAAGATGTCTAGGAGGAAAAACAATGAGTGATTATATTTTGCAAATGAAAAATATAAGTAAAAGCTTCCCAGGTGTCAAAGCACTAGATGGTGTCAATCTTAATGTTAGACCTGGAACTGTTCATGCCTTAATGGGTGAGAATGGAGCTGGGAAATCAACATTAATGAAATGCTTATTTGGGATTTATAAAAAAGATGGTGGAGAAATAATTTTTGATGGTCAAGAAGTCGACATTAAAAATCCACATGATGCTTTGATGCGTGGAATTGCAATGGTACAGCAAGAACAACAACCTATTCTTGATAGAAGCATAGCAGAAAATATATTCTGCGGTAGGTATCCAACAAAAAATATTGGGCCACTAAAAATAATCGATCATGGAAAGATGTACGCTGATACTAAAGCATTATTAAATGAAGTGAATATGAAATTTAATCCAAAAATGAAACTTTCTGATTTATCAGTTTCTAATATGCAATCTGTAGAAATTGCTAAAGCAGTATCGGTTAATGCTAAAGTGGTCATTATGGATGAGCCAACATCATCACTAACTGAAAATGAAGTAGAAGGATTATTCGATATTATCAGCAAGCTAAAAGCTAATGGAGTATCGATTATTTATATTTCTCATAAGATGGAAGAAATTTTAAAAATTTCAGATGAAGTGACTATCATGCGAGATGGAGCTTATGTTGGTACTTGGCCATCAAGTGAATTAACAACAGATCTTATCATTAAGAAAATGGTGGGAAGAGAATTAACAAATCGTTTTCCACTTAGAGAAAATACTCCAGGCGACGTGTGCTTAGAGATAAGAGATTTTACATCAATCAATCCAAGATCATTTAAAAATATTAACTTCGATTTGAGAAAAGGAGAAATATTGGGTGTTGGAGGATTGGTAGGAGCACAGAGAACAGAGTTAATGGAGGCTATTTTTGGTATTCGTCAAATATCAACCGGAACAATAACGTATAATGGGGAAGTTTTAAAAATTAGACGACCACAAGATGCGATAAAGAAGGGAATTGCTTTGTTGACAGAAGATCGCCGAGCAACAGGAATATTTGGAGTTTTATCTATTTCAGATAACGTTGGAATCGCATCATTGGATAAATATCTTAACGCTAAGGTTATATTAAACAATAGAAAATTAGAGCGACTTGTACAAGACAATATTAACAAAATGAGTATTAAGACTCCAAGTTCTAAAACACAAATACAATCACTATCTGGCGGGAACCAACAAAAGGTAATTATTGGAAGATGGTTAGCTAATGATCCTGATGTACTAATTTTGGATGAACCAACACGTGGAATTGATGTTGGGGCAAAGTATGAAATTTATACACTTATAGCAAACCTTGCAAAACAGGGGAAATCAATTATTATGATTTCATCTGAAATGCCAGAGTTGCTAGGAATGAGTGATCGTGTTATGGTAATGAGTGATGCAAGACTTGCAGGAATTTTAGATGGTTCAGAAGCAACCCAAGAAAATGTAATGAATCTTGCCACAAGATATATGTAAGGGAGTAGAAAAATATGGAAATAAAAAGAATAAAAGATTTTTTAAGCAACAACGCAATTGTTATATTATTGTTCCTTTTGGTGCTGTTTGTAGGAATTACTCAAGACAACTTTTTTACACTAAGTAATTTTAATAATATCACCTCAAACATAGCGCCACGTTTCTTGATTGCCCTTGGGGTTAGTGGATGCTTAATTACAAAAGGGACAGACTTGTCTGCGGGTCGATTAGTTGGATTGGGCGGAGTTCTTGCGTGCACCTTGTTGCAACGTGCAGATTATACAGATATGTTTTTCCAAAATCTTCCTCAGTTACCATTAATGTTGGTGTTTGGAATTGTTATATTAGTAACAGCACTGTTTGGTTTAGTGAATGGAATAGTTGTATCTTATTTAAAAGTCCCGGCGTTTTTAGCGACCTTAGGGATGCAAACAATAGTTTATGGAATTAATCTAATCTATTCAGGGGCAGACCCAATTGGAGGGTTGAGAAGAGATTTCACACAATTGGCATCAGGTGGGATTGAGATATCTTCAGCCTATACGTTTAAGTGGTTGCTTGTTATAGCGATTGTTATGGGTGTCCTATTTTGGATTTTATATAATAAAACTCGACATGGGAAATATATGTATGCGATTGGTGGAAATGAAAGTGCCGCAGAAGTATCTGGGGTAAACACAACGGCAACCAAACTTCGCATTTATACTCTTGCTGGATTAATGTATGGGTTTGCTGGGTTTCTTTTGGCCGCTAAATCTGGAGGAGCATCAGTTAACTTAGGACTAGGATATGAGTTGGAAGCCATTGCAGCCTGTACAATTGGTGGGGTATCAACAACAGGAGGAATTGGTAAAGTTCAAGGAATTTTATTAGGGGTCCTAGTATTTGAGTTAATGAAAACATCATTGCAATTCTTAGGTGTGGATACATCGTATCAATTTATTGCTCAAGGATTTGTTATTATTGTTGCGGTAGCGTTGGATATTCGAAAATATACAGTTAAAAAATAACACTCTACAGAGTGTTGTTTTTTTGAAGTTGAGCTTTTTCATTTCTCAATGCTAATCTAATTTTGATACTTACAAGGATAATGAATGAAATTAAGAGTAGGAAACAATACATAATTAGATTCGGCTGAGACCCAAGTGTTAGAGCTACTAATAAAAACATAATAAATTGCCATTTCATTCGCTTTGCAATGCCCTCAGCATCTTCATTCAGCTTTATGTTTTGCCATCCTTTTTTAAAAGGTGCCATAATATAAATATAATACGTAATATATTTTGATAAAAAGTACATCAGGATAAATAAACAAAAAATACCAGAGAGGACAATTAGTGGATTAATAGTTGAGCTAACTGCAAATAAGAAATAAATTGCTATAACTGCTAGCGTGTACAAGGTTGCGCTACAAGCAAAAAACATAAGCAGATCGCTCTCACTAATATAGCGAGGATTTTTCTTTCTACACTCACTGCACTCCAAATGCCCTACGTGGTATTCTTCAAATGCTTTTGCAATATCTTTATTGAGAATTTGTTTACACTTTTCACATTTTACTTTCATCGTCATCACCAGTTTCATCATACCATAAGAGGAGATAAATGTATATCTGAGAGGAAAGGGAGAACGCCTTAATTCTTTAAAAATAAGTGTGTTGTGCTATAATAACTCTTAGAAAAATGGAGGAATGAAAATGATTATTGTAAATATGCCCCTAAAACGGGAAGATGTTAAGGCACTTGCTCCTAATGTTGGGGATGATACACACCGGTTTACCTTTATAAAAGAAGATGGGATGAAACTCTACTTTGAGGATACTCATGAAGATGAAGTGGCAGGAGCAAAGATTTTAAAGGAGGCCATTAAAGAAAAGTTGGGTAGTGCGTTTTACTTCAATGTGGAAATAAAATAGAACAAACACTTGAAAATGACAACAAAAAAAGAAAGGGCTTGCAATTCTTTTTTTTTATGATATAGTTAATTTATACAAGTGGTATATACCACAAAGCGTGGATAAAACCTAGCTGTATGCTCGCATGAGCTTGGGAGAGAATACTCCCGACATTAAAATTAATAATGTAGAAAGGGGAATTTTAATGGGAAAGTTTTATGAATGGATGGAACGAAAGTTTGTTCCGGTAGCAGCAAAAATTGGATCACAAAAGCACTTAGTGGCAATCCGTGATTCATTCATCGCAATTATGCCACTTACAATGGCGGGATCATTTGCGGTGTTACTAAACGTATTTTTTAGAGATTTATGGGCAGATGGGCTTTTCAATGTACCAGCTATTCCAGAAATGTTTGGATGGCTTATTTCAATCAATGGAAACGTATGGTGGGGAACTATCGCAATGTTCTCGCTGGCATTCGCATTTTCATTTGGATATCACTTGAGCAAAGCGTATGATGTAAATCCTATTGCGGGTGCATTAATTTCATTTGCTTCATTAATCGCGGTTACACCACAAGGGATTGAAGGAACATGGGGGAATATCCCTTACGCTTATACGAATGCGGCTGGACTTTTCACAGCATTAATCGTTGGTGGAATTGCAACAATGATTTATATTGCACTAACAAAAAGAAACATTACAATTAAATTACCAGAGTCTGTACCACCAGCAGTATCAAAAGCATTTGCAGCAATTATTCCTGGAACAGTTGCGATTTATGTTTGGGGGATTGTAGCTTATGTAGTTAGCGCTAATGCGTCATGGCTAGGAGCATCAGCAATTGGAGATTTAATCTCTTACTATCTACAATCACCATTTATGAATGTTGCGGCAGGATTACCTATTGTCCTTCTTACATCACTTCTTGTTGGACTGTTTTGGTTCTTTGGACTTCATGGAGTTAACGTACTTGGACCGGTAATTGAAGGTGTGTATGGAACAATGTTACTTGAAAACCAAACACTTTATCAAACTGCAGGAAGAGCAGCTGATGGATTCCACTTATGGACAAAAGGATCATTTGATGCCTTTGTATTCTTGGGTGGTTCAGGGTGTACTTTAGCCTTAATCATTGCAATCCTATTCCTTAGTAAAAAAGATGGGGAGAAAGCTGTTGCAAAATTAGCTGCTCCAATGGGTGTATTTAATATTAATGAACCGGTTATTTTTGGACTTCCAATTGTGCTAAGTCCTATGTACTTTATTCCGTTTGTATTCATTTCACCAATATTAACAGCTATAGCTTATGCTGCTACATATTATGGACTTGTTCCGCCGGTAATCTTATCAGTACCTTGGGTGACACCTCCAGTAATTTCTGCGTTCCTTGCGACAGGTGGAAGTATTACAGCAGCAGTTCTTGCATTACTCAACTTAGCACTTGCCACAGTGATTTGGGCAATATTCGTTAAATTAGCCAATAAAGATGCTTAATTGAATGATGAAAATAAATAAGCAAGGTGAATTTCACTTTGCTTATTTTTATGTAAAAGAGTACAATAGTTATATAAAATGGAAGGACAAGAATAATGCAAGATAAAAATTATTTATGGGAGATATTTATCATTGGATTTGGACTATATATGATAATGACAGCCCCTGGATCAGCTAATTACACACTGATGATTGCAGGTGGCCTATTTTTCACAGTACTGGGTATGTTTTTAATAGTCCTCAAAAAGAAACGAGGTAAGGGTAAATGAAAGTAGATGTTTATTTAGATGTAAAACGTACAGCCTTTTATGACGCTTTAAAGCAAGCGTTACTAGAAGATGTAAGAGAAGTTCATCCAAATGTTAAAGAAGAGGAAATTCAAAGTGGATACAAGTACAAAAAAATGCTTTCAGGAAAGATGAAACAAGAAAGTAAGTGTACTATAAAGATAGTGGAATTAAAAGAAAATGAACGATATAAAGCCACTGTGAAAAGCGATCGTGGAGTGACGACGATGTGCTATGATTTAGAAGATGAAGAAGATGGAACACGCGTCATATATGAAGAAGAGTTTATAAGTGATAAAGGGATAAATCAAGCTAATCATAAGTTGGTGATGTTTTTTTATAGTAGAAGTAGTAAAAAGAAAATGGAGAAAAGGCTGCGACAAATAGAGACCTATATTAAGTATCATAGTCAAGCAGAGTAATATTCTAGTTAGAGGGGGATAAAAATGGCAAAGCCTGTGTACCAAGAAATCATGAGCATTCTACGCCAAGAAATTGAAACACAAGATGCCAACACTCCAATTTTATCGGAGCGAGAGCTAGAAAAGAAATATGCAGTGAGTAGAATGACTGTAAGAAAAGCGATTGAGCTTTTGGTTGAAGAAGGAATTTTGTACCGGATTCAGAATATAGGGACATTCGTTGCAGACCAAAAATTACATAAAAAGGTTATCACGCAGCAGGGAATAGAAATATTTTCCGATGATAAAGAGTATAAAATTATCTACTTTAATATTAAATTGAGTGATCAAGAAATAGTAAAAAAATTAGATATTAGAGAAGAAGACTTAGTTGTTCAAATTTCAAGGTTAAACTTCAGTGATGGAGAACCTGAGAGTTTGGATGAAATCTACATTGCTCGACACATGATTAATAAAAATGGAATGTTGGATGTACGTGAAATATTAAAACTTAGTGCGGCAATAAACCACGGAGCAATTCACCAAGTTTTTGTACCAATGGTGGTTCCCATTCAATATTCTAATTTATTAAAGGTTGACATCGGCGTTGCTATAGTGCGAATAGATAGCACGATTCATACAAGAGAAGGAAAAATCTATGCGGTGGTGAAATCGTATATTAATCCTAAGAAAAAGAAAATAGAAATGACGCTTTAAAGCATAATTTAATGTGCTATAATTAATAAAAAGGAGAAAGACATGACAAACGTTAAAGAAGAAATGCAAATGGCTGCTTTTCAAATGATTGCAACTGTTGGAGGAGCAAAAAGTTCATATATGGAAGCTATTGAACTTTCAAAAGAAGGAAAAATAAATGAAGCATTAGAAAAAATTGAAGAAGGAAGATCGATGATGGCAGAGGCTCATCATCACCACTTCAAATTTGTTACAAAGGAAGCAAACGGTGAAGACTTGCCGTTTTCATTAATGCTGATGCATGCAGAAGATCAACTCTTAACAACTGAAGTCATCGAATTGATGGCAACCGAATTTGTTAAGCTGTATCAAAAAGTCCAAACAGGTGAGTAAAAATGAAGTTAATTGTTAATGCAGATGACTTTGGATTATCAAAGGGAGTTAATTATGGCATTTTGGAGTGTTTTAGAAATGGGATACTAACAAGCACTACTATGATGATGAATGCTCCAGCAATAGAGCATGCGATAGACTTAATGAACCGCTATGACTTGGCAGTAGGAATTCACTTAGTGGCAACTATGTTTAAGCCGCTAACAGATGCACCAAGTTTGGTGAAAAGTGATGGAACTTTTGATAAAGTGAAGATGTTTGATGCAGCAGTTGAAATTAATGAAAAAGAATTAGAAGAGGAGTGGAGAACTCAAATTAGCTTATTTATCGAAAAAACAGGGGGAAAGCCAACCCATATTGATTCTCATCACCACATTCATATGGAAGAGAAAGCAAAACAGGTGGTACTAAAACTAGCAGATGAATTTCAGTTGCAGGTCCGCGGCTACAATACCCCGTATGGAGAGAAAGTTTTGTTTGATGAAACTTTCTATAAAGAGGATATCACTGTTGATCAACTAAAGAAAATAATTGCTCAGGGAGATATCGTTGAGGTGATGTGTCACCCTGCCTTTGTGGATAATGGGCTTGTGAATGCGACAAGCTATGCTATCCAAAGAAAGGATGAGTTAGATACTTTATTATCGGATGAGGTCAAAACTCTCATAGCAGATAAAAAAGTTGAATTAATTACGTATCAGAACATAAATTTGTAGTATAATAAAAATAGAAAGAGGAGGAATTATCCATGAAAATTTATTTATTTTGTTCAGCAGGAATGTCTACTTCATTATTGGTAACAAAAATGAAAAAGGCAGCGGAAGAGCAAGGAATGACAGATTTAGAAATTGAAGCATTTGCAGAAGCAAAAGCGGCTGAAAAGGGTGTAGAGGCTGATGTTGTACTACTAGGACCTCAAATCAAATTCAGAGAAAAATCAATCAAAGAAAAATTACCTACAAAACCAGTTATGGTAATCAATATGCAAGATTATGGGCTAGTAAATGGACCTAAAGTTTTAGAAAGTGCTTTGGAATTATATAAAGAATTCAACCAATAAGAAATTATGTGAACAGTCATTTTTTGAGTGTTCATTTTTATTGAAAATAGAAAGAGGATAAAATATGGGATTAAAAGTAGCAACAATTGGTGGAGGGTCATCCTATACACCAGAACTAGTAGAGGGATTTATAAAACGTTTTGACCGGTTTCCCATTGATGAGCTTTGGCTTGTTGATATTGAAGAGGGAAGAGAAAAAGTGGAAATTGTTGGGGCATTGGCACAACGGATGTTTGAAAAAGCAGGGCTTCCAACTAAAGTTGTTATTACAATGGACCGTCAAGCTGCTATTAAAGATGCAAATTTTGTAACAACACAATTTAGAGTGGGGTTTCTAGATGCACGAAAAAAAGATGAAAGAATCCCTAATGAATATGGTTTATTAGGTCAAGAAACAAATGGATTAGGTGGGATGTTTAAAGGACTTAGAACAATCCCTGTTATCTTGGATATTGTTAAAGATGTACAAGCACTAGCACCTGATGCTTGGATCGTCAATTTTACTAATCCATCTGGAATGGTTACACAAGCGGTTGCTAAATACACAGACTTTAAACGTTTCATCGGAGTATGCAATGTTCCTTATGGAATGAAAGCAGAAACAGCTAAGCAACTAGAAGCAGATGTTGAAGATGTGGAAATGGATATGATTGGGTTAAATCACATGGTTTGGGGAACAAAAGTTTATTTAAAAGGTGAAGATGTAACAGACCGTGCATTAAAGCTGTATACTGAGGAAACACAAAATACTCCAGCTAATGTTCATGCGATTCCTTGGGAAAAAACATTTGTAAAAACGTTAGGATTATTCCTTTGTCCCTACCACCGCTACTATTATAAGTATGAGGAAATGGTAATTGAACAAATGGAAAAATTCAAAAATAATAAAACACGTGCGGAAGAAGTTATGGAATACGAAGCACAGTTATTTGAAAAATATAAAGATTTGAATTTAAAAGAAAAACCAGAAGAATTATCAAAACGTGGTGGTGCTCATTACTCAGATGTTGCGTGCGATGTACTAGCATCATTACATAATGATGAAGGGCGTATCCATGTAGTAAACGTTTTAAATGATGGACACATAAAGAACTTGGATGCAACAGATACGATAGAAATCAGTTGTCGCATTACTAAAGATGGTCCTAAACCGCTAGAAAGAATTACGATGATTCCGGAAACTGTAAGAGGATTATATCAATCAATTAAAGCGTTTGAGCTTGCAACATGTGAAGCGGCATATGAAGGAGATTACAACAAAGGATTGCTTGCAGCGAACCTTTGTCCATTAACTCGGTCAGATGAAAAAAATAAAATTGTGTATGAAAAACTATTTGAAGCGCATGCTAAATACTTAACGCACATGAGTAAAAACAGGCCACAATAACAAAAAGAGAGTTAAAGTTTAGAGAGTTGACAAACAAAGGTTTGATCAGCTCTTTTTAATTTTATATCCAAATTGTTTAAGAAAAATAAAAGAATTTATGAATTGTTTACGATTTTTTATAAGCACTATATATTCACTTTTCAAAGAATGATGAATACTTGCTTATTTATCAATAAAAAAACAGCATCGTATTCTAAAGTTGCCTTTAAAATCATATGCTATTTCATCAATACATCATGGTGCGAGGTCTCGTAATAAAACGAAACTTCAAGGGATAAATCAATCTACCATTTGATAAATCTATGGTAGCATAATTTTAAATTTCCGTAAAAGGAAAATTTAAATTAATTACTCTTCTTCTGCTTTTTCAAATTCATTATTTAGGAAGCTTACCATTCCATCCTTCCAAAGTTTCTCTTCTTTAGGAAAGGCTTCATCGTGAATTTTAAAATAAGATTCTCTAATAACTTGAATCCAATTGACAATATATTTTTCTGAGACAGAATTTAAATCTGAAGGAAATATTTCGAGTAGTATTGAGGTAATTTGAACAAGAGAGATTGCGGAGTGCTCTGCAGGGGTAGTAATTCCATAATCAGATCTACCAATCAGGATGTCCTCACTATCATTAGGTGATCCAAACCTTGAAAAAGTTCCATCTGAAGAAGCATGAATAAGCTTACTGGCTAAAGAATATTGATCATACAAAGAGGATTGGATATCACTATGCTTTCTTATGTCGTTGAACGTTACACGTTTAGATTTGCTGAAAAGACCACTAGATTTAGCCCATTCATATTGCTTTTCAGTAGCTATGGAATCTATAAAAGCCTCAGCTACTTTCTCTCCTTGATTAACAATAAACGAAGCAATTACAGATATTTCATATAAAGAGCGCCAACGAGCATAAGCACAGTCTGTAAAGCCATTTCTCATCAAAGTAATAATTTCAAGAAATTGCTGCATTGCACGAGCATGAGGCTGCTGTATAGTTGTAAATGTAAAATATTTCTCTAGTCTTTCTTCTTGAGAAAGAGTATTAGCATATTTAAGGCAGTGTCCTGTTATATCCAAAATCATAAGGTACATTGCTTCAGATGCTACAAATGCATTACCCCAAACTTGCTCATTGATTGCTAGAAACTCAAGGTCATGAGCGCGTGATTTCATTACTTCGCTATGCATAATTTTATGAAGATGAGTGGTTCTATCGTATGCTAATTTATCGAGAAGGGCTGATATTGAATCATTACGATTTTTTTAAAGTTTTCATTTATTCTGTCTTTTTCTTCTTGATTTTTTGCTTTCTCAAGATGTTTCTGTAAGTGTTTTTCGAGTGTTTCATTTATAAAATTGTATTCCTGATCTGTCATAAAAGTTCCTCCTATATACTATAGTATATAGGATTTTCCATTCCTTTCCAATATTGAACTGAGGTATATGATAATAATCATGTGATTATACATTGAATTGTATCGAAGTCAGTTATTTGAATTGATTTTATTATTTTCAATAATGCACTCCTTTTCTCATATGGTGTGAACTTTGTCCAATTATTTAGACAGTGGGATTTAATAGAGTCTAGTTCTTCTACGTTGAATAAGCTACTAGAGCAGTCTTCGATATTACCATTGAATAAATGTATAGTTTTATTCTGTAGGTGGATTCTTTTCTCCTTCCTTAAAAAGCTTTTGAGCTCTGGTGAATTTTCGCTATAAATTTTTGCTAGATCAGATGAAATGCTATTATTTAGTTTCTTTTCAGAAATACGTTTTTTGCACTTCCTGCATCGATAATATAAATATGTTCTCCCTTTGCTTTGAGCAGATTCTACAACCAAGTGTTCACCACACTCACCACAAATTAAAAGAGATGCAAATGTATAAAAATGTTTTGGTGTTCTTGAACGTTTTTTCAAAATATCTTGAACTCTATAGAATTGGTCTGCAGATACAATAGCAGGAGAGTGATTGCTTAGTGAAATTCGCGAGTTCTTGAACGTACCATAATAAATGGAATTTGTGAGAATACTTTTAACTATACTATCTGTCCACTTTTCCCAGGAGGATGATTTGACTTTTCTCTTATTTAAATCATAAGCTATTATGGTTAGGTTGTATCGACTGTTCTCTATACTATTAAAAATCCATTGCACGATATTGGCCTCTTTTTCATCGATAATGAGTTTTTTATTTTTCTTTTTATAACCATAGGGTAACCTGTTCCCTCCAACTGAGTAATTTCCTTCGATAGCTGAGCGATCTAATCCTCGAATGGTTCTCTCACTGATAGTCTCTCTTTCCCATTGAGCAATGAGAACTATGAAGTTAACCAAAAACCTTCCCATTGCACTGTTTGTCTCTATTTTCTCTCTTAAGCTGATCAGCTCGACGTCGTGCTTTTCGAATAACTCAATAAGCTCGATAAAGTCTTTCATTCTTCTTGTTAACCAATCCATGTTATGAATAATAACTGCTTTAATTTGATTCTTTTTAATATCGTCCATTAAGCGAGTGAATTCTTTTCTTTTAAGATTTTTTGCAGATTGTCCTTCATCCTTATAAAGTGCTCTACACTTATCAGGTATATCTTCGATATAGTCTAGATATTTTCCTATCTTGCTTTCTTGATCACGAACTGAATATCCAAATTCAGCTTGATCACGTGTGGATACTCTGCAGTAAATTGCAATATTCCTTTCATCTGATGAATCTGTAATTTTTGAATTAGTGTTATTTCTGATCATATACTGTCCTCCTTATGACAGTATAAGTTTAACTAATTTCAAATAAAAAAAAGAACACTCCTGTGTACTGAACCCGGTTTTCCGGAATAAATTTTCAAATTAAATAATTACTAAATTTTGCTCTCGATATTGTGTCGGGGGCATTTTTAGTTTCGTTACTATTCTTTTAGTATTGTAATATTCTATGTAATCTTCTAACTTTTTACTAAACTCTTTCACTGACTTAAACTTATTTATTTTGTAAAACTCTGCTTTTAAATGTGAAAAGAAATTCTCTGCCATTGCATTATCATAGCAGTTTCCTCTACGCGACATACTTTGTACTACAACTTTTGATTTTAAGTGTTCAATAAATCGTATATTTTGATATTGAAAACCTTGATCTGTATGAATCAACAAATCATTGTATGTACTATTTGGTAATCCTTTATCTAACATTTTCATTACTAACTCTACATTTGGTGTTCTACCATATGAATAACTCACTACTTCACTTGTGTGAATATCAATTAATGGTGATAAATATACCTTTGTACCCGCTATCTTAAACTCTGTTATGTCACTTACATATTTTTGATTTGTACTTGTTGTACAAAAGTCTCTATTAAGAATGTTTGGAGCTACTTTTCCTACTTCACCTTTATATGACTTATATTTCTTGACTCTTACTTTTGATTTTAATCCCAATATAATCATTAGACGTCTAACACGCTTATGGTTTACTGCTCCATACCTTTGAATTATGTCTTCATCTAAGTTCATCGCTATTGTCATACGTCTATATCCATATATTCCTTTATCTTTTAGCCAAAGATCTTTATCTTCTCTATTCATAGCCTGTATATTGTCATAATACGTTGATTTAGCTAGATTTGATATCTTCAATAATTGTAATAGTGGGTATGAATATTCTTGCCTTAGCTCATATACAATTCTTACTTTTTCTTTAGTTCTCGCTCTTCCCGTTCTTGAACCAAGGTGTCTAGCTTTTTTAAATATTCATTTTCCATTTTCAACATTTGATTTTCTTCTAGCAAATCCTTATCTGTATTAATATCTTTTTTACTCCCTAATGAATTAGGCCGTCTTCCTCTACCATCATAACTTAAAGCTTCTGTTCCATACTCTTTGAATAGTCTTTCCAACTTAAAAATCACTGAATTATTGATGTCATATTTACTTTCTGTTTCTGTAGTACCATTTTTCCAGTAGTAGTTTAAAATATCTAACTTTTCATTTAATGTATATGTTTTGTTTTTCTTTCTCACAAATCCCACCGTCTTTTCTTTCCGCTTCCAACGATAGATAACAGACTTACTATGTCCAAATTTTCTACAAGCTGCACTAATGCCATTCTTATCTAGATACGCTAGAACCTTTTTCTTATATTCTATATCATATTGTGTCATATTAAAACCCACCTTTCCAAACTAATTTTATTTAGTCCGGAAAAGTGGGTTCATAGCACAGGATTATGCATCTTTTTATTTGGGAATTTCCTATACATTAGTGTTTCTTTTTTGCTTTTGGGTTAATAATGTAGAGAACTACGATAACAATGATGCAAAAATGAAAATATCTAATAAAATATGAATAGTATTTTTAACTAAAAAATTTTCTGAAGGAGAAAAAATAGGGTGTGTATTCACAAAAAAATTATTGTATCCGATTATTCCCTCTTTATGTAAATATAAATAAAAATTGATTAAGCTAGAGCAAATAAAATTATTCTTGGAAAAATATGTACAGGTATATCAAATTTAAAAATGTAAAGGTATAAAAAGATAAAATCATCTTTTTAAATTGATTTAATCATATGAATATGAGGACATCCTTCTTCATAATAGACTTCACCAACCTCTTTATATCCAAGTCGTTTATAGAAATCAATCGCTTGAATTTGTGCACCTAGGTGAGTTTTTGATGCTCCTTCTTCTTTTGCTTTTAATTCAAGAGTTTGAATAACTCTTGCTCCAAGTCCATCACCGCGATAAGATGGAAGAACACAAATCCTTCCAAGAGTATAATCTCCATGGTCATTAATAAAAGAGCGACCTGTTGCAATAGGTTGATTATCAGCATAGAAAACAATGTGTGTACAAGTATTATCAATTTCATCTTGTTCTATTTCAAGACTGAATCCTTGCTCAATTACAAAGACCTCATTTCTTACATAGAAGCAGTCATCATAGTTTTCTTTTCCTTTGTAAAATTTAAAAATAATCATAGATATACCTCATTTTCTCTTTCTATCATAGCATATCTTTGAGAAGAAAAAATGAAACTATTTAAATATAAAAAAGGCAATTCATAACATTTTTTCTTAAATAAATATATTAATCTATATAAAACCCTGAATTCTAAAAGTAAATTCCGTTTTATGGAGAGATGACATAATTCCAAGAGTAAAGTCATATTTTAAATACCCAAAACGGCAATAAGATATAGAATTTGATGAGATAAATTAAATTTTAACCGCACTGAAAAACAGTAGTTATTACCGTTTCTTAGAGTTATTGCTGTTTTATTGTTTCCTGCAGTATTGTTAGTTTGTTTAAATTAGATTAGAATAGTAGTAAGGATATCCAATGTCTTTTCACCAAATAACTTAGCGAACGCTTCATTGGGTGAGGCACCCGCTAATGAAGCTACTCGTGATTGATTAATGATGATATTAATATCTTTGACATCTTCACGTGTAAGGTGATCGATAGATTTTCCTTTAGGGAAGAACTTACGTAACTGCTTGTTCATTTGTTCAACATTTGCTTTTTGACTTGAGTTGAAAGAATTGCAGTAGAAAAGATGAGTTCTTCTATCACCGGATTTCACTGAGGTTTCGACTTGATCAAATTGAGAAAAACAAGGGTCTCGATCTGTCAGAATAAAAGGAAATACCTTAGTGAATACGGCTATTGTAAGCGAGGCCTCTAATTGGTTGAAGATATCAATAATCTTCTTGCTGTTTGGAGACTCCACTAAAAAGAGCATTGCGTAATGAAGATCGGGTATGGTCAAAGTTAAGATGCTCTTTTTGTCTGTCCTAATCGTACCCAAGAAGTCCATCTGGACATGAAAATGTCCAGGGTGATTAAACTTAAAAGCTAAAAAATCAATATACTTCCGATGGCTCCGATCAATTCTATTGTTCTCTTTGTATTCATACTGGTTGAGTTTCTTCCGTTTCTTATAGCGTACAGCGTAAGGTAAATCCAGCCGCTTTGTTTTGAGTTGTTGAGTATTAATAAGTCGGTAGACATTAGAGACAGACATCTCAATATCTGGATGACTTTTTACAATGTGATAGATGGATTGACCATCAAGGACACCCGCATGAATAGTTTCATTCAGATGGCTGAATTCTTCCTCAGTCATATTAAGCCCTTGACGTGAGCTTACTAAGCGATAGTTAGCTGCATCCTGTGCTTTTTTTGAATCGTAGTTAAACTGAGTGAAAGGACATGAATTATATTTCTTAGCGCACCCATTGCAAACATGAGGAAATCGAAGTGTACGCTTACACATTGAGGACTTCATTTTTCCTTTTTTTATAAGACTACGATTCCTTTTGATTTCTTTAGAAATTGATGATGGGTCAATTTGAAGTAAATCAGCCATCTCCACCAACTTGTAATGCTTAGAAAGCATATGCGAGATCATTTTTCTTTAATCAAAAGATAAATGTTTCCACTGTTTCATAATTGTTCCTCCTCACTTCTGCAGGAAACACTTTTATACTATCATAGGGTTTATTAGAGTTATTGCTGTTTTTTATTAAAAACGGAATTTACTTTTAGAATTCAGGAATCTATATAAAACAGCAAACTATCATTGTGATTTCAATCGCATTATATTAAAATAATAATATAAAAGCTAGATGCACCTAGAGTTAAAAGGGTGTTCTATAAATCAGAGGCTAGAGATAACAAAAAATTGAGAGAGGAGAAAAGAAATGAAAAAAACAATTAAATCATTACTGTTTCTAATTATCGCGATGTTTTTTGCAACAAATGTTTACGCAGGAACGACAATATTATTTTGGCACTCCGATGGGACTTATGTAAAATCGACTCATGGAGATAGCTACTTTGCTTATGTTTATGATGGGGAAGCAGCTGTACGAGGTAGTGATCGAATCGGAGGAGCTGGATTTAGATGGACTAGGATAACCTATGATGTTCAAGGAACTAGATACTTTGCAACTGCGTGGGCTTCAAATGCAAATGATACTGTTTCAAGGAGAGCTTATGTTCGTGCAGAAGATAAGTGGAATAACGGACAAGCAACACGGGCTTGGTATAGCTATGAATTATATGGCGTTTCATCCCAAAGTCCTACAAAGCCTTAAATAAATCATTAAAAATCTCTGCCTCTTTTTTCATTTCGAAGAAAAATATGATCAAAATTAAAAAGGCATGGCCTTTGGTAGTTTTATTCTTTTTTATCAATATTATTTCAGTTTTTTCAATAAACTATTTCTTTGGTGATCTTGTGTTTGAGGAAAGAACTCCTTTTGAACTTAGTGAAAATTATGTAGAATTTTATCGAGTAGAGAATACTGATATAGATTGGTTAAATCTTATAAATGTGGAAGAATATAAGAAAGTCACTATTTTTTCAATAACTCAAGATCCTAGAGTTATTGGTGTTTTTGATTTGCGATTGTGGTATTATAATCGTTCATCGAAAATTACTGGAATTAACCAGTATCGATATTTTTCTGAAGAGGATTATAAAAATAGAAATAATGTCGCAATTGGAATTAATTTTTGTGATTTTGCAAGGGGAATGACACAAGATGAAATAAATAATACTAAGGCTGTATTTAAAGTAGATGATGTTATACATTGTCTATATGTTTATAATATGCCACAAGAGACAATGATATTTAAAAATTTATATGCAATTCAGGGAAAAGACATTAGCAGAGTGTATGTAGATAGTTATGATTTAAATCAGTTAAATCAACTTGAAGTAATACTTAATAATGCAGGATTTAAAAAAATGAATAAAAAATATACAGCTCCTTTAATTATTGAAGGTATAATTAGTGCTATGAATGGTCGTCCTTATCAAAAACATATTCTTCAAACATTTCTTGCAACATTGTTAATTTACTGTGTAACGGTGTTTATTTCAAGAGCAGCATACTTAAGTGAATTTAGAATTCATCAAGTTTTGGGTGCTACTCCATTAAAAATATACTTGCAGACAATAATGAAAATAATAGTAGGTACAGTACTAGGTAGCTTTTTGATGGCATTGACGATTCCATACTTAGATTTAGTGGTAAAGGCTAACTATATTGATCTAATAACATTTTTAAAAATTCAAAGTTTCTTTTTGATTCTAAATACGCTAGTTTTCTCAATTAATTTTTTGATTTTGATGACAGAAAGTAAAAAAAGAGGTGGATTAGCATGATTGAAAATTTAAATTTAGGAATTAAAGATATTTGGAATAATAAAAAAGTTTTTCTTTCTTTTCTTTTAATGACTTTTTCGCTACTCATTCTTTCGATTTCATCAACACAATCTATAGTTAGTGAATTATTGAATTCAAAAAATAAAAATACACATTACCCGATGTTTAGTGCTGAATTGACTGAGATGAATATGGGGATGAATGAAGAGATTGTTACTGAATTATATGATTTGTTTCAAGGGACAGGGGGATCATATTTTAATCCTCATAGTTTGTATAGGGCTTTAGATGAGAGGGTGCTAGTTCTTGTTGGTAGTAAATATAAAAATTATTTAGAGAACGAAAAAACGACAATATATACAACTGAAAAAACAAAATTAAGGATTCAGGGTGAGAAAACATTCCCAGAGGAATTAGAATATGAATTTAAAAATAGAGAAGATATAGATATTCAAGAAATTATTGAATTTGAAGAAATTAAAACTATAATTATTCTTCAAACCAATAATTTTGAGAAATGGATTGAAGTTGATTATTATACTGAAGTTATAGAACTGATTGAAAATGCAGAATTTTCTAAAATAGAAATTGATGGAGGTATTAAAAATGAATTCATTAATATTTTTGATGGAACTCCATATTTTGTGAAAGAAAACAAATGGAATGATCAATTAGGGTTTATTCTGAAATATATTTATGTTATTGTCGCTCTTTGTATTGTTGTTGCTATTTTAGCTACGTATATTATATATACTAGCCAAATAAGAAAACTTTATAAAGAGTATATGATTCATTTGATATGTGGAGCTACAATAAAAGATATATTTATCAGAAGCAGTATATTCTTAGGCATAGGGTTAGTAATGAATTTTTGGATCTTTATGTATCTTAATAAATTTATCTTCAATTTGATATTTATTATCGGAACAGTTTCTCTAATTGTCATGTTTTGTATGTTTGAGATATTACTTTGGTTTATTTTAAAGAGAAAAAATTTACTAGAGAATTTGAAAGGAGACTTGTAAAATGACATTACTGAGTTTAAAAGGGATTAATAAAGTTTATAGTAAGGGAACAGAATCGGAAACTACAGTTTTTACAAAAGCTAATATTGATATAGATGAAGGGAATTTAGTAGCAATTATTGGTGAGTCAGGAATTGGGAAAACAACTTTATTAAACATTGTTGGGCTTTTAGATGGAAAATTTGAGGGGGAGTATGAAATTAGAAATACAAACTATAAGTCATTCAGTACATCTGAAATTGCAAAATTACGTAATGAAATGTTTGGGTATGTATTCCAGGATTATATGCTAGTTGAAGAAGAAACAGTATATGAAAATATATTAATTCCATTGCTGTACTCAAAAAAAATGAAACGAAAGGATAGAAAAAACGCAATTCATGAAATTGCAAAAGTTGTTAAAATAGAAGGTTTATTAAATAAACTTGTAATGAATCTCTCTGGAGGACAAAAGCAAAGGGTAGCAATTGCACGAGCACTAGTCAATCAACCGGAAGTTTTATTATTAGATGAACCTACTTCTTCTTTGAATCCAGAGTTGTCTGATGAAGTGATCCACTTTATGATTAATTATGCGATTGAAAATAAAAAAACACTAATTTTAATTACTCATAACTTAGATAGGATTAACTATAATTTTGATATTGTTAAAAAATTAGAAAATGGTGAAATTAGAGATTATCTAAAGGTTGATTCTACACAAAAATAGATATGAATAGAAAGTGAGTCATGAGAGCTTAATACTTTGTAAAAAAACCAGCATATCAAATGATAAGCTGGTTTTGCTTAATTACATGGTGGGAAAGGATTTCAATATTCGAACCCGTTCAAATTTGAAAAAGTCAATATATCTAGACAAGTTACGCTAAGTATTAGCGAAGTTGTGTATATATGGATATGGGGCACTCAAAGTTGAATAGGAGGATATTATGAGCATACTTTATGACAACGAGCGAAAACAACATCAAAGTTTTTTAGAATTTGAAAAAGTAAGAGATCCTGAGTTTCTAAATACAATAATTCCAAGTACAATTGTATATTCTAATATTTCAAATAGAAAGGAATTTATTGATCAATACATTACTTTAGAAAAATCAAAGAAGTATTCAAGTGAAAAAAAATCAAGAATTTATGGAGTTAAACTAAATCTTTTATTGCCTCAAAGGGGATATTCACGTAATGAATTGATGAAGATATCTGCTAGATTTTGTAGATATGTTATCCAGGAAGAAAAAGGTTTGAAGTGTATCAGTTATCTACGTAAACAAAAGAAAGTACAATGGCTGGTTGTATATTTTTGTGATCGTGAATGGATCGATGAACATGAAGTTAAATATATTAAAAACATTTATCGAAATATAAAAACAAAATCCTTTTGTGCTGCAGATCATCCAGATGCAGAGCTTATTGCAGAAAAGGGTTCTTTAAAGCGTGATGCAAATGGAAATGCAATAATTAACACATCAGGTTTTAAAAATAGAAAGTCTAGGAAGTTTGTCTATAATGACAATGATTTTGAATCGTTTATAAATACTTTTAAAGATTTTTATACTCAGAGTTTAAGCGTTCTAAAAGAGAAGCTAGTCAATGGATTAGTAATTCATAGATTGAATTTAAAGAAGGCATATAATCGATTCGAAAGAAGATTAATAATTGGGAATAATTCATTAATTCAGAACATACAAAATGAGCTGAATCTTTTGCTGCAGGAGGCGGTAAGGAATGCTGATTGGCGTGATATCAAAAGTGGTAATGATCCAAATGATTTTATTGTTGATCGTAGAAAGTACTTATTGGTGAAGAAAACGTTTGAGATATATCGACATATATTTAAATCTGGTTTCTTTTTGGGGGAGGATGAGACAGTTTATAAAATTCAAGGCACTCGCTGCGATGATGCTGAAGAGAACTTGAAGAAATTGAAGCAGAAATTCACAAAAGATTTACAGGAGTTAGCACAGGTTTTATAAATTCTGGGGCAACTTGCCCCAAAGATACCCTTATGGGCTTTCCATGCGAAAGCATGTTAGCTATATAGAATTTTATGATCTTTGAAAATTAAATAACTTATCAATTACGAAACACAAAGAAAAGAGCCCAGTTAGATTGCTCGCTTGCGATAAAGCATGGCTAACAAGGTATAGATGCGAACTGTATTTGCGATGATGTTCTTTGTGATAATGAGACTTCAATACGTTGAGCTTCCTACACGAAAGAAAAGGGGAGAGGTTAAACCTATGGCAGGCATGCAGTTGATGAGATAATACCACATTATGTGGTATTGAGAGCAGAATTTTTCTGCTTTGAATACTGCATAATGCAGTTTTGGGGCAATTTGCCCCAAAGGAAGCAGCAAGTCTGCAGGAGGAGAAAAATGAAAGTAATTAGCGTATTGAATATTAAGGGCGGTGTTGGAAAAACAACAACGAGCATAAATCTAGCTGCTGGTGCAGCTAAAAAAGGAAAGAGGGTATTGTTGGTGGATTTGGATGGACAAGCAAATTCTACTGCAATGTTGATGGATCATTCATATTCTAAAGATGAAATGACAGTGGTAGATTGTTTAATCGATCCTACAATGACAAAAGAGGCAATTATAAAAACACCTCATGGATTTGATTTATTACCGAGTAGATTAGATTTGTTTGTGATTGAAACATCGATATTGATTGATGTTAGAAAAGCCCAACACAACCGCCTGTTAAAGATTATCCAGGAAGTGAAAGAAAAGTATGATCTTATTATTGTGGATTGCAATCCTTCACTAGGTATCATGACAACAAATGCAATATACGCTTGTAAGAATAGGCAAGGGAATATACTTATTCCAATTAAAATAGATAAAGGAGCAACAGATGGATTTGTTACTACAATTAGCTTTATTGAAGATATGAACGAGAAGTATGATATGGATGTTGATTACCAGATCTTAGTGACGATGAAAAATAGAAACAACTTGGATAAAGCTCTTATTGAGGACTTGGGGCAAATTGCCCCAGGGAAATTACTAAATACTCAAATAAGAAATCAATCTAAACCAATTACAGAAGCAGGATATACACAACTACCAGTTATAAATAATATCAAAGCAAATGTAGGAGAAGATTATCGATTGTTAGTAGAAGAGATGTTTGGGGTAAATTGCCCCAGGGGTAGAAAGGAGGTTAGTGTATAATGAATATATTGAATGATATGCTCAATAATGAGTCATTTAAAAATACAAGTGCAAAAATTAAATACATAAGTATAGAAGATTTGAAATCCAACGAAAAAAATATCTATGAAATAACTGATATAGATGAACTTGCGGAGAGCATTGCTGAGGGTGGTTTGATGCAACCGATTTTGATTACTGAAGAAGATGGGCAAGTATTAATTCATACAGGTCACCGAAGAGTTGCTGCTTTACGGCAACTATTTAGTCTGGGGAAAGAAGTTTATTTTCTAGGCAGGCATCTAGATGGTGAAGTTCCATCGATCAAAATTGCTCTGTCAGGAGATATAATTTTAGATAAAATTTCTCTTATGAGAAGTAATTCATACAGACAATTCACAACAGAGCAAAGACTTGAAATCGTTAAAGAAGCTAGTCAGTTATATCAAGAACTTGTAGAACGTGGCGAAAAGCCGCCTGGCAGACAGCGAGAGTGGATTTGTGCTTTGACAGGTATTAGTGATGGAACAACGAAAAATATTCTGGCGGAAGAGAATAAAAGTACTTCTGGGCAAGTTGCCCCAGAAAAAACAAAAGTATCGCCGGCAGACACTTTTTCAAAGAAAATAAAGGCATTCAAAAAGTTTTTAATCTCAACGGAAGATGTTGAGATTGCAGATTACACATTAATAGAAGAAGATATTGATGATATTATTGACCGCTTGGGGCAACTTGCCCCAAACAGTGGAAATGGGTGATTAAATGAAAAAATTTATAGCGAGTTTAATAGTATCTTTATTTATTTTGACAGGATGCCAAAAATCGTCAGTAGATGTTGTATTCAAAGAAGTTGTTGAGATTAATACATTTATTGATGCATGTGGTTTTATTGAATCGGTGAATGGGATTAGTATTGAAGAAACTCAAATCGAAAATAGAAACATTCTTCTAGATGATGTAAAAATAATTTGCTCAGATGCTGAATATAGTGCTCTAGGTGTATTTGAAGTTGAATACAGTGTTAATGGAAAGAAGATCTATACAGAAGTTGAAATCACGGATACAACAGCACCAAATGCTGATATCAAAAGCGAGTATAAAGTAGAAGTTGGAAATTTGTATTTTAATTTAGTTAACGAAATAGCTGCTGAAGATAATTTTTCTGAAGTCGAAATAAAGATCTTAGGTGATGTAAATTTAGAAGAAGTTGGAAATTATAGCATCTTTATTCAAGTATTTGACACATCAGGAAATAAGCTTGAAAAAAGCACTACAATCAAAGTTGTTGAGAAAGAGAAAGAGATTGTTGAGGTAATTGTCACTACACCAGCAACAAATAATAACTCAAACTCTTCGGGGCAAGTTGCCCCAGAGAGTGGTTCTTCAGGAAGTGGGAGTACAGGGTCTAACAGCTCGGGATCCTCGGGGCAAGTTGTCCCAGAGAATAACAGTCCATTTCTAAGTGGCGTAAAAAATATAACGATTAAAGTAAATAGTTCGCTAGGAGATCTTTCTTTTAAACTCTCTAGTGGTGTGAATGCAAGTGCTGCGATAAGTGTAGACTATTCTGCAGTGAATTTGTCAGTTCCAGGTAGATATACGGTTAATTACTATACAGACGATGGACAGTCAGCAAGCTGTGTTGTTGAAGTTGTAGAATAATTTGCATATGAATTTTATTGACAAATCGTTGGCATACACATATACTTTTGGTAAGGGAATAGTCCCTCAAATGTATCTCCGCTTCCCGATAGCGGAGCTAAAATAAATAATCGGGTACAAATGTATCTCCGCTTCCCGATAGCGGAGTTAAAATAAATAATCGGGTACAAATGATTAGTAGGAACTTTGGTAAACACGGGGCTCCTACTTTTTTATAAGGGAGGATAATTACAAATGGATAAAGGCGTTTTCTTCTTTATTAGGGAAGAGTTCTTTATAAAATATGATTTGGATGGAAGTCTAATGAAAAATAAAGGTAATGGAAATAAGAGACCTTGTTTTTATGCTTTTCAAGATAAAAATAATTCAGATATATATTGGTGTGTTCCAATTTCTTCACGAGTTGAAAAGTATGAGAGTATTGTTCAGCATAAAATTTTAAGACAAAAACAAAAGGGGAATAAAAATCCTAAATGTAATACAATTCGATTTAGTGAAGTACTAGGACAGAAAAGAGCTTTTCTTATTCAAAATATGTTTCCAATTACAAGTAGATATATTGATTGTATTTATATGGAGAAGGATGTAGAGATAGAAGTCAGGGTATCTAAAATTGATGAAAAAGATATCATAAAAAATGCAAAGGAAGTACAAAAGCTTGTTTTTAATGGATATAGCAGGCTTATATTCAATGATGTTCAGAAGATTTATAATGATTTAATGATTGAGCTAGATTATAGTGAAGAACTATAATCTTTTTCTTTGGGGCAACTTGCCCCAAAGAGTGGAAAGGAGTAAGTTATGTTGAAAAAAATTGTGATAGGTATATTTATAGTTATTATTTTTCTAACTGTTATAGTAACGGTTATCGTTACTTACAGTATGCATCCAGATGGATTAGATGGAGCAAATATACTTTATAATTCGGGGCAAGTTGCCCCAGAGATAAATGAAGAAATTATTGAAACCCTAGAAGAATACCAAAGGATCAATGAGGATATTGTTGCAATATTCGCTTATAAGGATCTTCAGTTGCCGATTATGAATCCAGGAAATAATGAAGCATATTTTAGGACAGATATCTATGGTGATTATGATTCGATGGGCACGCCGTTTGTTGACGAAACAAGCAATCTATTATCTAGTAATGTGATTATTCAAGGTCATGCTTCATCGAAGAATGACAATATGTTTTCTTTCATTGCTGAGTTAGTTGAAGATAGTGACTCAACATTTAGGATCATCAGTGAAGATGGTGAAGTAGAATATCAAATGATAGGAATTGCAGAAGTCGATTTAACGCAGGAAAATAATTTATGGCTTGGTTATTATCAACAAGAGTTTAGATCAGGAGAAATGGAACAGATGATCAATGAATTTTTAGATAGAGCATTTATTCAATATGGTGCTGCTGATGTTGATGATACATCAAAATTAGTTACATTAGTTACTTGTGATGTAGCAGAAGAAAATTCAAGATTTATCGTTATAGCAAAGAAAAAATAGTTTGGGGCAATTTGCCCCAAAGGAAGCAGCAAGTCTGCAGGAGGAGAAAAAATGAATAAATTTAAAGAAAGATTAGAAAAGAATATGCCAGATAATTGTCGGATTAGTGCTATGCATGTATTCGATAATTTTTTAGATAATGTGAAAGAAGTGGAAATCTATATAAAAAATATTGATACCCAAGATCATTATGAGTTCATATTAAAGAAAAATGAGATAGGAGATGGTGTGAAGGCAGTTAGAGGAATAGTAAGTGGATTGCAACAAAATGAAAAATTAAATTTTTCATGGAAGGACGGTTTGGAAAAAAATCTTGTATTGGAGAAGTAGTTAATTATTTTTGACATATATTTTATCCGAAATAAGGTATAATGTATAATATTAATAAGAGCTGGGGCAACTTGCCCCGCGAAGGAGGAAGAATGAAGAGATTTCTTTATATAGTTCTAAATGGTATCATATCGATTGGGTTAGGGCTTCTCTATTTATTTACTTACTTTGGTGGAGGAATATTTGCTTTAGGAGCTTGTTATTTTATTTTGACATTTGCAGCGGATTGGATTTTGAATTGGGGATCTTTCGATTGGGAGACATTTCTTAGCTATTTGAAAGGTTTAGCGATGTTTACGGCTGTCTCTGGCGGAGCATTTCTTTTTCTTGGTTTCATAAAAGGATGGGTAGAAAATCTATTTGGAGTGAATGAGTATGCTAATGAAGAAAATTCATTATCCGAGTTCGATGAAAATGTGAATGATGGTGTTCAAGAATTACAACAGCAACCATCTGAATTAGATCAGGTTTTGGGTGCGATTAATAACTTGGAATCAGAAATACAAAATCAAAGCAAGACAATTTCTGATCTCAAGAAAGAAAATGAAGAACTAAAGAATAAAGTTGGACAGATGAATTAGAGGATACAAAATATTAATTTGGGGCAATTTGCCCCAAGGGTAGAAAGGAGAATAGAGCTATGAGTTTAAGAGATAAGGCAAAAGAATTGCTAGAAGTTTATGGAATGGATGAAGATTTTCTACTATTACCTCAACTTGAAAAAATTCTTGAGGAAGATTCAGAAGATGGTTTAAAATTGATTGAGAAAGAACTAAAGAAGTTAATGGATGAGGCAGAATAAGAAGTTGGGGCAATTTGCCCCAAGGGTGGAAAGGAGAAAATTATGTTGAAAAAATTTACAGTAAGTTTTATGGTGTTAGTACTTGTAGGTTGCTCATCAGGTACAACTGAGACTGAACAAACACCTACACCAGTTGTTGTAGAATTTAATTTAGAGCTCGAATTGGTATCTGAGGAGATAACGATAGCACTAGGACAAGATTTCGATCCGCACAGTATTATAGGATCGTTTAATGGAGAGTTGCATTATCCAGATATTGATACAAGTGTAGAAGGAACTATCGATGCGATATGGACTGTTACTTATGAAGATGACAAGATTGAAAGATTAGTAAAAGTTAATGTAGTTAATATGAATCCTACAATAAATGGTGCTGCGCAAGAGTTTACAGTAATTGCAGGAACGAGTTATAGCTTTGAAAAAATTACCGCAACTGATTATTTAGGAAATGAATTAGAAGTAGAAGTTTTAGGTGATTGGAATAGTAAGAAAGTTGGAAGATATCCACTTCAGTATTATGTAGTGGATGAGAATGGATATGAGGCGTTTTATGACTTTACGTTTGTAACGGTCGCCAATCCAAATGTTGGAAATTCAGGAAGTGGAAGCACAGGGTCTAATAACTCAGGCTCTTCGTGGCAAGTTGCCCCAGAAGGTGGATCTTCAGGAAGTGAAACTGCTTATGCTTGTCCGAACGCTGTTTATGACAAGAACTTACCATGTGATGCTATTATAAGACCTAAAGGTAATGAAGTGTATGAGCGTTTTTTAGGAGAAGGAAGTGGAGATATTTGCACAAATAAAGGTAATGAATTATTAAATTCAAATCACGCTGTTGGATATAGTTGTTCTGGAATCAGCAATAATATGGGACTACCAGGAGGTCATGATTTAATATTACACTATGAATGAAAAGAGGAAAATTAAATGAATAAAAAAATAAGTGCTAGTAGAATTCTACTGGCTTTTTGTATGGTTTTATCAATGATTTCAACAGTAATTGCTGAAGAAATAGAAAATGAAGAAGGGAGTCAATTAATTGAAGAGAATGAAGATTATTTTGATTACTGGAGTGAACCACAAGAGTTAATGAGTGTTGAAGAATTTCAAGCTTATTATAATGGTGAAGTAAGTGATAAGACTAGATCGCAACTTGTAAGAGTGAAGAAACTTGCTGAATATGACAATGGAGTACATTGGTTGTCAATGATGTCTATAGATGGTCAAGTTGTTTTTTGTTTAGACCCTACTGTAGCAGCTGGGCTTGGTATGGAATATAATCAATCAAATGATTGGAATTATTTAGGTTGGGAAACACAGTGGCGAATATGGAAAGTGGTTCGTTTTGGATATCAACAATATGGAAGTGACGATTACTATATTGCTTCTCAAATCTTAATTTGGAGAGAATTAGGATATTGGATTACTCCAAATGTAAATGTGGATAGTCAGATTAATCAAATAGAGGCAAATATCAATAGTTTTGGTACACCACCAAGTTTTCACAACCAAACTTTAGAATTGGAATTTCAAGTTGGGAAAACGATTACCGATACGAATGGTGTTTTGAATAAATATAACGTTGGGTGCCCAAATGGTGTTAGTTGTTCAAAAAATGGAAATGATTTGACTGTGATCATTGAAGATTTGAATTTTGATAAGAATGGAAAAATTGATATTTCTTCTCCTGGTACAAATGACCCAAGTTGGATTGGGGTGGTCTGGACACTTCCTGGAGCACAAACGGTAGCTTCAATTGGTTATTCAGACCCACGGAGTTCTTATGCTTTAAATATTAAAATGTCTACAGGAAATCTAGAGATTATTAAAGTAGATGAGTATGGATTAGCGGCAGGATCAGGGCATCAATTTGAAGTAGCATTCGATGAAGAATTTAATGATGTTATTGGAACATATAGTACTGATGAAGATGGAGAGATATTAATTGAGGATACTTTACCTGCAGGGACTTACTATGTAAGAGAAGTTGAAACGGTGAACGGCTACGTAATTAATCCAGGGATCTATGAAGTTGAGATAGCACTAAATGAAACAACAGAAATTTCTATTATGAATAATCTGCAGCAAGTAGATCTTCAGTACTTTAAGATAGATGAAGAATGGAATGAAATCTTATTAGATGGTGCTGTATTTAGCGTCACTGATATAACAGAAGCTGAAGAAGTTCAAGCAGTTGATGAAGATGGAAATTTGCTTTGGGAAGACGAAGAAGAAACTATTCCGTTGATGGATATCGATGGAGATATCTATGAGTTCGATGTTATAACAGGAAATCAATATATAAGAGTGTATGATTTAGTTGATAATAGCCAGGCTTATCAAGGGAAAATAGAAATCTCGATAAACGAGAATTTTGAAGAAGTGATGGAAATAGAAACTGATGAAAATGGATTAGTAATTCTCAATGAGCTAGATCTTTCTGCTTTGGGGCAAGTTGCCCCAGAAGGAGAAAGCCAAAGCTATTTTTACCGTGTTTTAGACGACGCTAGCAGCCTAAAAAGTCCAATTGGAACTTTCACCTTATTAAGTGAAGAAGAGCTCGTAGGATGGGCTAATATGCCACTAAAACACGGCAGAACGTATGAAGTCTGTGAGGTAAATGCACCAGATGGTTATGATCTTCCTGAAGAGGCTTGTAAGGTGGTATCGATGGATCTAGGTGAGGGGGTTAGTTTTTCTACAGATACTCTTTCAAACAAAAGAAGACGATTAGCTTTGAAGTTGTACAAGCAAAATGAATCGCAAACGATCTTACTTTCAGGGGCGGCCTTTACCATTGAAAAAATTTATAAAGACTATGAAGTTGAGCGGATGAGGGGTGAACTTACTGAAGATGAATTAGAGAGTTGGGAAGAACCAACAACTGAATTTATTGGTGAGTACATCACTGGTGCATTAATACTTCAAGGAGAACTTGGAGAACAATATAGAGTATCACTTGATACAGAGGATGAAGTTGAAGTAAGCTATCTATACACGTTAGGAGAGAGCGGTGAACTTATCAAATATTTACCTGATGGGAAATATATTGTTGAAAGAGTTTCTACAGAAGAAGAAAGCGGAGAGTTGGTTTTAGATCCAACATTTGAGAGTTACGAAACATATGTGTCTCAAGGGACTATCTATAGTCCTGATCTTATATATGGTCACGAGTATCGTATTTGCGAAACAAGAGCACCAGGGGGGTATTTTATCGAAGGCGATGGTTGTAGTATTGTCATACCAGAAGCAGATTATGGGATTGAAATATTCAATAATTATCGTATTAACCAGATTATTAAAATCCCTGTTATGAGGGGTGAATGAAGATAAATGCTATTGACACAACGTAGGTCACGTTATTAAATAAAGACTTAAAAAAGAGGGTTTCCTCTTTTTTGTATTATAGCGTTAAGTTACGGAATAGAACCGTAGCTTTTTTTTTATTGGGGCAAGTTGCCCCAAAGGAAGCAGCAAGTCTGCAGGAGGAGAAAAATTATGATTGAGGATAGGCTTGAGGATTATGATATTGAAGAAGAGAAAGGGTGTTCTATGATGTTTTGTGATTCATGTTGTAAAAGCGAAAAATGTACTTTATTAAAAAAAGAAAGAGGAGATAAAAATGAAAAATGAAAGATACGAAATAAAAGATATTGTAAGTATAGAAAATAGTAGAGAAATGTTAAATTCATTAGATGATCAATCTATTGAAATATTAAAACAAAACTTAAGTTTAAAATCTGATATTGAACGTGGAGGTAATATTTCTTCATCTGGATATAGATCCTTAATTACTGTAGCATCATTAGATACATATGATGAAGTTGAATGGGGATTGCTAGCTCATCTTGATGAAGAAAATATGGCGATCGCTGAAGAGTTAATGTTTATCAAGAAACTGACTGCTACAGAAGAATGTGCAGGGATGGTCAATGAAAGATTTGGAATAGATTTAGATCATAAAAAAAGTAAAAGTGTAACAATTGAATTTTAGTCTGGGGCAAGTTGCCCCAAAGGAAGCAGCAAGTCTGCAGGAGGAGAAAAAATGAGAATATTAAGAGAAGGTGGAATTGATGAGACAGCAATCTTTAATTTGCTGTCACCGTATTTAGAAAGTATGTACAATTTAATGACCATGAGTCTAGCGATTGTGCTTGCGGTAGTAATTGCTTGGCAAAGTTATAAGTACATCGCTACTACAGAAGAAGATGAAAGAAGTTGGAAAGAATGGATTAAAAGAGTGGGTAAGATATTGATTGTTGGTTTGATCATTGTACTTGCTCCGCAAATCATTAAAGCATTTGGTTTATAGAGAAGGAGAGTGATTAAAGATGTGGGAGTGGGTTAATAATATTATCCGTGGACTTTTCTGGGGTCTAGGATCCGCTTTATTGTGGCTTATGGATATGTGTTATTCACTTATTGAGGAAATTATTAGCGTTAATTTTTTTGGCGAAAGTTATGTCTGGGATGTGTGGGGTGCGATTTCTCTTTTCCTGGGATTTTTAATTATTTATCGGGTATCAGCAAGAGCAATAAAAGCTTATTTTGATGAAGAGGCAATGGAAAAATTTCATATTGGAAGTATATTTGTTAGGACTGGCGTTGTTATTGCAATTACCGCTGCATTTCCGCTTCTAATTGGTGCAGTAAACACTACAGGATATCAGTTTGTATCAAATGTGGGTCTTTTCGGTGGAGTTAGTAGTGGTGAAGTTCCGTCAACTACAATTATTTCAACATATATAGAAGGTGACCGTGGTGAAAATATAACCTATACATTAGATGATATTGACATAAAGGAAAAAGAAGGGGATTTTTTAAATGAAACCTATAAATTTTTTCCTGATTTGATGGATTTATTTGTCATAATAATCATAGGTGGTGCTGCTTCAGTATTGATGATCTCTATAGCACTTGGTATAGCTAAAAGGTTGTTCGGATTAGTGGTGTTGGGTATATTTGCCCCTATACCGCTTTCTAGTTTTATTTTCAAAGATGGTGATGTTAGTGGAGCGTGGTTTAAACAGTTTATTGGAATATATCTGTGTAACTTTGTTCAAATCTTATGTTTAATTATAGTGGTTAATTTATCAGGGTCTACTGCAGTAAGAGATGTAAGTGTTTTTGCAAGATTACTGATATTGATTGGCGGATTCTTGTTTACCCTTGGAAGCGGTGAGTTTCTTGGAAAAACTTTGGGAATTGACTCTTCTACGGGTGATACATTACAGCAGTTATCTCAGATCTCAAATGTTACTCGTGGTATTGGAGGAGCTGCATTAGCTGGTGGAGCGGTTGCAGGAAGTGCTATAAAGTCAGTTGGTGGGACGGCTGCATCCGCTGCAAGTGGAGGTGTTTATGGAATTGGACGTTTTCTTGGAGGAAACTCTATAAGCACGTTATCAAGTGCTGCGGGTAGTGCAGGAGGTATTGCAGGTGCTGCAGGAGGTGCTGCTAGTAAAATTTCAGCAGGACAGTCGCTAGCAAAACCTGGCAGTGTTGCGGGAGCATTTAGTGTTGGCTCTTCAATGGCAGGTGGTGTTGGAGGGTCTGTAGCGAGATTTGCTACAGCTACTAGCGGACATCTATATGCTGCAAGTGCCAATCGTTATGCAAATAGCTCTATGGGTAAAGCAGTGGGAAAAGCATCTAGTGGATTAAATTCAATGCGTAACACAATGAAAGATTTGAAAGGAGCATGATATGGAAGAATTAACAGCAGTAGTTCCTCAGAACTATAAATCGGGTAAATATATTGCAGGTTTGTATAAGAAGAGTGATTTTGGAATATTAGTTGTGGTAAGTCTTATAGGATTTATAACTGTATTTGCGATCGGTCTGAGCAATACATTAGTATTGTTTTTAGGAGTGGGTATAGTTTGTGCAACGTTTGTTATTATGATCCCTATTAAACAATATCAAGCAGTTTATAGATACATTTTGATTTGGATTAGCTTTAAAAGAAAGGAGAAAGACTACAGATATGGCGGTATTGGAGAAATTTACAAAAAATAAGAATAAGAAAGAACTAAAAAAAATAACGAAAAAGAAAAAAGCGATTCTAAAAACGTTGCAATGGATAGATATCGAAGAGATTGGTATAGACTATGTTGATCTAAAATCAGGTGGAAGAACTGAAAGAGTGTTGGGTATAAAAATTATTCCACCAAACATATTTTTAGATACTTCAGGTGTACAAAATTCATGGGTTCAATCTCTTCAGTTTTTGCTAAGTTGCATTAATGTGGATCTTTATCATGCATATGTATATACACCTATCGAGTTAACAGATGTATACGAACGCATTTCTAAAGAATTAGAGTTCGAAACAAACCCACAGATTAAAGAGATGCATTTACTTGATCTGGAAGTAATGCAAGAAGTAGAGCGAAATATCTACGAGTTGAGTTTCTTTATTATGATTAAATCTTCTAACATAAAAAAATTGAATGACAGTTTTGCTGAACTAAAGAGGTTGTTTATTTCAAATGGCTTTGAAGTGGATCAGATGAATAAAATTGACTTCTCTAATCTAATTAAATATGAATTTGAAAGTCAGACAATGTTAGACGTATACTTGAGTACAGGAGAATTTGAACTTTTAGGAGAACCAAAAATAGAAGTAGAAAGAGGTGATGAAGTTGAGTAAAGATAAAATATTAGCAGCACCAACATCACTTAAGATCAGATAAAAAGATTTAATTCTTGCGGATAAATTCGTAAGAACATTTATAGTGACACAGTTCCCTGAAAGAATTAACTTTGGGTTTCTGAGCAGTTGTCTGCAAGATAAATCGATGAAAATTAGAGTAAAGACTACTCAGTTAAATTATGACTTATCTAAACCGTTGAAAAAGGAAGTGCACCGCAAGTCTCAAGAGCTTGATAAAACGACCGATCCAACCTTAGCGGCTAGACTTAGAAAAGATCTAGAAAACTTTAAAGAGTATGTTGAATTATTAGTAGCTAGTAATGATCGAATATTAGATGTTTTTATGACGATTACAATCACCAAAGATACTTATGAAGAATTAAATGATTCTTGTAGGAAGTTGAAAAATGATTTTTCACAGATGAACTTCAAAATTAAGGATTTAGCAATGATGCAAGAAGAACTTTTTAAATTGAATTCACCGCTTTTTGTTAAGCATGGAGTTCATGAAGATTTGATTTGGAATTTGGGAGTCCCTATGACGACTACAGCGTTTGCAACGATGTGGCCGTATCATTTTCTTAAACTGATGGATAAAGATGGATTTCTATTAGGATTCGAAAAAAACAACAATGGAATTATAATGATTGACCCGTTTTTCTATAATCACCAAAGAAGAGAAAGTCAAAATCAAAATCGCCTTAATGGAAATATCGTTGTTTTTGGAGCTCAGGGGTCAGGGAAGTCTACAGCATTGATGAAATTCATTAGGCATTTCATTAAGAAAAAAATAAAAACGATTTGGATTGATCCAGAGAATAAGAATGTACATCTGCTTAAGCGGTATGGCGGAGAGTTTGTAAATTGGGGTACACCCAACAATCAAATTAATATCTTTGATTTAAAACCTATCACGACAGATGAAGATGATCAGTTTGATGATGTTCGTTGGAATACAACGATATCTATATCTAACGTAATCGATGACTTTAAGACGGTATTGATGCTCTATCACGGGAATATCGTTGACAAGGTTGCTGAAGCAGTCAACGAGATCGACGAGCTTGTAATGAAGACTTATGCATTGAAGGGTATATCAGCGACGACTGATTTTAGAAATCTAACGAATCAGGACTATCCAATACTTGAAGATTTTAGAGATGTATTAATCAAGGAAATAGAAATTGAAAAGACTAACTATCGTAAAGAACTTTTAACTAAATTAAACAGTTACATTAAACCTCTGATCGTCAGCAATGGTCATTTTTTCAATGGACACACAACCGTAAAAAATAACACGAATTTTTTAGGTTTTGGAACGAAATCATTGAAGAACAAAGATCTGGGGTTGAGAAACGCTTTAAACTTTATCATGTTCAAATATTCTTGGGCAATTTGCTCTGGAGAAGGTGATACTGCATTGGTGATGGATGAAGGGCAGGAATACATCTTAGAAGGAGAGTCAGCACGAGAAATGTCTACTTATGCACGGCGGTCTAGAAAATATAACAATCTTTTTGTTTACGCTTCTCAGGATCCATCAGATCTAAATTCATCGGTGTTGATAAACGGTGTTGAAATGAAAGCCTATGGAACTGCGATTATGAATAACTCAGCGTATAAATTAATTATGGGGGTATCTAAACATGCGGTTGATTCATTAGCGGAACTTATTTCATTGAATGATTGGGAAAGGCATTTGCTGGATACAAACAATAGGAGAATATTGCAGGGTGATGGGCTGTTTTTTGCAGGTAATCAAAAGATGGTAATTTCTGTGTATGCAACACCTAAAGAACTTTATGAAATGGATCCAATTAGAAATCAATAAACGGAACTTTCAAAAAGATTTAAGGGGGAGGAAAAAAATATAAAAAAATAATATTTTCTATTGATTTACAACGTTTTTATGGTATACTATAGTTGTAATTCGATAGTGTTTCGCCACTGTAATGAGCGACTGGTAATTCGATAGTGTTTCGCCACTGTAAAGAGCGACTTGTAATTAAGAAAGCACGAATATTCGTGCTTTTTTTCTATTGTTTGTGAGAGGAGGGAGTTTATGTACAACTTAAAGTTTTATAATGTAGATTTGGACTACGTTAAAGAACTAAAAAAATATGATAGTAAGGTTCCAAATATAGAATATTTATCAAATAATAAATTCTTAATTGGTATTGTTTTTGAAATTAATAATATGAAATTTTATGCACCTATTTCATCATTTAATAGAAAACAAGTAACTAATGAGTTGATAGAAAACAATAATGGAGAAGCTATTTCTAGTGTTAGATTTTCTTTTATGTTTCCGATTCCAGATGGTAAAGCGTGGATTAAAGATATCTCAAATGAAACTGATTTAAAGTACAGAAGATTATTACAGGAAGAATTTAACTATTGTAACAATAACTTTGAAAAACTTAAGTCAACAGCTAATATGGTATATAACAAAGTAGTTATAGAAAAAAATCAATTTTTTATAAAAAAATGTTGCGACTTTAAATTACTTGAAGCTAAGGCTATGGAGTATAATAAATATAAAGTGATAGTTTCTGAAGGCAGTGAGTGGAATGACACGAATAAAGAATATGATATTCTTTGGGATACCACTTTTTATTTATTTGAAGATGAGGTAGAAGCAAATGAAAAATACAATCAACTTTTGGAGAACGTAGAGAAACATGATGTCATATCAAAGAGTTTCAATGGAGAAGTCCTTGAGACTTTTTTATTGAACCAATCCCTGATATAGAACGTGAACGATTAAATAAAGTGGAAGTTGGTGAGTAACTAAAGATGAAAAAGATAGGGATACTTTTTGGTGGTATATTTATCGGTTCTGCGGTGTTGCTAATGCCTATCGTTGCAGCAATATCGGCGGTGGGTACACCGTTTCGTGTTGTAGGTGATTTTTTCGAAGAGGCGTTTTTAGGTGAGATTGAGATTACTGAACTATACGATTTAATTGATAGTTTTATTGAAACACCAGAGGCAACAGAACTCTTCAATGAAGAATATTTACCGCACATTATGGCAGAAAAACAGATAACAATGCCTTTAAACTACATATTCATACCGTTGGTTATAGTAGGAACGGAAGAAGCAACAGAAGCGGATATCTTAACTCTAATTAATGCAGCGAAGAAGGAAATTATTGAGTATAAACTTGTCTTTGATGAATATGGAAATCCTGTATGGAATGAGTATGGAGAGCAAGTCGTTGAAATCGAAGTGAGGTACGAGTTATATAGCGTTGAAGAATATGTAGATAATCTGAGTAAGTTAGGTACTTATGACGAAATATTTAAAATAGCAACTCAGGAAGAGTTTGCAGAATTTATAAGTTACTTTAATGGATTAGGTGTCTACAGAAGATCAGTAAATGGAGATGATCGATTTATTTATCCGTTTACTACAAAAGCAGATGTAACAGCAGAGATGGGCTGGTATTCGCCTTTCGGAACTCTAATGTGGCACGATGCAATCGATTTGGCTTTTCCTAAACCAAATGATTGTGGAGTTCCAATCTATTCAGTAAGTGATGGTGTTGTAATTGCAGTACAGCATACCGATGGAGCAAATATCGCTAATTCTGTGACCGTTGATGCTGGAGATGGTATTGTGATTAAATATGTTCACATGGCGGATAAGTATACGTTAGGTGTAGGGACTTTAGTTTCTCGTGGGGATTATATAGGACTTATAGGATCAACGGGAATATCGACAGCGTGTCACTTGCATTTAAATTTTAAAGTGAATGGAAAAACGGTCAATCCCAGAGATTTTATTGACTTTGACAATCCGCAATATTAGATTTTTGATATTTTAAAATACGAGAAAGTATAGAAGTTATGGAATTGAAATGTAAAAAAGGAGGGTATTATGAACTTTAAAGATAAAATTAAGGAACAGATTTTGGGAGAGATTATCGAGTCTTTGGATAATAAAAGGATCCCATGGAAAAAAACATGGACTACAAATTACAAACACTACAATTATACGACTGGTAATAATTATAGAGGAAGAAATCAATTGTTACTTGAATTGTATTCGATTGCGAGAGGTTATAATGATCCACGATGGATGACTTTTGAGCAAGCAAAGAAGAAAGGCTTACGTGTAAAAAAAGGTGCATCAGGGTTACGACTAGTTAAATATAGTCTATATGATACGATGTTGAAAAAACCTGTATCAAAAGAAGAATTTCAGATCATGACTCGTGAAGAGAAAGAACATATCAAAGCGACAATGAACTTTTTCACGGTTTTTAACGCATCACAAATTGAAGAGATTGAAGAACTAGATTTAGAAGTGATGAACATTACAGATCATTATACCAAAGCTGCAATTGAAAATTATTTAAAGACTGAAGAGATTGAAGTTGTGCTTTCTGATGCAGCTGCATACTATCCAGAACTGGATAGGATTACAATGCCACCCGCTGGGGATTTTATTGATGAAGCAAATTATAATTCTACACTTTTACATGAAATTGGACATTCGGCGATGGTTGAGAAACGTGTTCAAAAGATAAACAATTATGCTGAAGAAGAGTTAGTAGCAGAGTTCACCAGTGTTTTATTAGGTATAGAATTTGGTTTAGTGAATAGTGAAATGATTGAAAATCATACAGCATATTGTCAGTCTTGGGCACAGAGATTGCAAGAGAATAAAGAACTGTTTTGGATAGCGTTAGGGTATGCTAGTAAAGCATCAGACTATATTGTTGGTAGAATGGATTTAAATAACATTCAAGAAATTACAACAGAAGAGAAGATAGAAAAACGTTTAGAAGAAATTAGAACTATGCAAATCGATCCAAGCAAACTTTCTCAGGAAGAATTCCAGGAGTTAAAACAGGAACTTGATTTATTGAAGGCAGGTAAACTAAAAGACGATGGAAAATCTATTCAAAAATCAGAAGCAGACAAGGTGGACTTGAAAGTAGTCAAGAAAGCGATTCAAATCGTAGATTATGCAAGAAATACAGGAGTTAAACTTGTAAAAAAAGGGAAGCTATTTGAAGTGGAAGGGCACGACTCTTGTAAAATCTATCCAGAAGACAATCACTTTTTTCGGTATTCTCAGCGACGTGGCGGAACAATAATTGACTTTATTATGATGTTTGAAGAGGTAGATGTTAAGACTGCTATTCAGAGAGCAAAAGATTACTATGTAGCAAATAGGTTGAGTGAAGTAAAGATTGAAAATAAAAAATTACCAGAGCAGATAGAAAATCCGAGGCTTGAAAAACCTGCAGAAGCAGAATCAAATAAAGATGTTATAGACTATTTAGTGAACGATAGGTGTATCGATAAAAAAATAGTGCAAGAATATATTGATGAGAAACTTCTTTATCAAGATATAAATAATAATGTGGTTTTTATTGGTCGTGATGCAGGTGGTGATGCTTTGTTTTATTCTAAACGAGGAATCAAGAGAGATTACAAAGCGATGTCTGCAGGGTCTAAAATGAGCTGTGGTATAGTAGCAGATAGCCATAGAGATTCTAAAGTTTTGATGGTATTTGAAAGTGCGATTGATGCGATGTCATATCAATCGTTGAAGGATCCAGAAAGAGAGTATAACTACTTAGCTTGCCAAAGTGCGATTAATGTTGAGCTAGCAATATATTACTATATGAATGAAAGAAAAAAAGAAGTAGATGAAATAGTACTAGCGTTAGACAACGACAGAAGTGGAGAACAGATTACAAAGATGGTCATTGAAAAAATGCAAGAAGAATATCCATGCGTGGCATTCTTTTATGATACGCCAATTGAAAAAGATTGGAACGAAGATTTAAAAAAAACCAAAATAAATATTGAGAGAGGAGAAGAAATAAATGTCAGCTAGAGCAATTTTAGTAGGAAAAATTTGTACAAATATAGAAGTAATAGGAAATGAAGATAATAAAGGGGTTCAGTTCAGTCTCATCTGTAAATCAGGAAAGGCAAGAGATTTTATTCGCTGTGTTGCCTGGGGAAGAATTGCAGAAGTAATTCAAGAAATGCTTGGGAAAGGTGATTTTGTAGAAATCCTTGGTAGACTCAAAGTAAACGAATATACCAATAAGGATAAAATAAAATTCAGAAATACATTTGTACTTATCGATAATATAGAATTTATAAATGTCACAGATAAAGTAACTGGAGGTCAGATGGACCTTTTCTCGGAGGAAGAAGAAGATGAATAAGTTAGAAAAATTAAATAGAAGTTTAGATAAAAACAATGAGCAAATAAGGAATTTGAAAAAAAAAATTAGCGAGTTGGAAGATTTTCGGAAAGAAATAATTGAGCAAATAGGTGAAGCGAAGCGTAAAGAATTTGAAAAATTGATGCATCAAAAAAATTTGTCGTATGATGATTTAATACAAAAAATTCAGCAAGTGTAGTAAAAAAATAAAATAGTTAGCAAAGCTCGGGGCAAGTTGCCCCGAGCAATTTTTTGAAAAAAAACAACAAGACAGGAGAAAACAAAAAATGAAAAATAGAACTGCAATCTACAATAGTGCTTTCTGTAGATTTTTAATAAAATGTTGAAAAATGAAAATAACGAGCATAAGGGAAAGTGCTTTACATGGTGTAAAGCACTCCGTGTGAAAAACAGCCCAACGGGCAGTTTTAAAAGACTTTTTCAATGATATCACTTTTTTGAAAAAGTGATATCACTCATTTTTGGGATGATATCACTTTGTATTACACCAAAAAACACAAATATGAAGAAGGGAGGAAAAAGAAAAATGATAAAAAACTATCGACTAAATGAACAGTACATAGAAAAATTAAGAGAAATAAAAAAGTCAATCCAACGAAAAAAAGAGTACGAAAATATTAAACTAAATGACACTGATGTGATAAAGATTATTATCGATGACTATCACGAAAAAATGAAATCTGACACAATTTCAGAAGGATACATTGAACAACTTTTAAAAAAAATAGTGACACGGTTTGAAGCAGAGAATACAAAAAACTTTAAGCAAATTAATTTAGCCTTGCAGCATTCTAATAAATTAAATCAAGCGAATACTTTGTTGATTAATCACATGCTAGAGTTTATCGAAGTCGATACAGAAGAACTTGAAGATGAATCAAAAGAAATGATTTTTTCAAATTTGGCAAAGGAGATAGAGTATGAAATCAGAGAAAAAAAGTAAACTATTTAGACTATCAGAAAACAGTGAACTATTACTTAGCGAACTAAAAGGGTATATGGGTAGCTCAGAAAATAAAGTGATCGAAGAGGCAGTCCAAAGTCTTTACGATAACAAAATTAATTCAAATTATTTATTAATGCAGTTTGATCGTGTCGAAGAGGTTATCTTTAATCAACTCTCTTTATTAATGAAACAACAAATAGAAGAGATGGCAATAATGTTTAATGATTTAAATAGAAATCAAAGAGTGATTTCTATTCTATTGGAGATGTGTTTGATATCTATGGCGAATATATCTGATGCAGGTACAGCGAAGGAAAAAATCAAAAACTCACTTAAATATACTGAAGCAGCATTGAAAGTAGTTGATGAAAATGGCTGATATTGTCAATATGATGATGTTTGTTGAATACGGGAAACCGTTTCCTACTAAACTAAAAATTAAAGGAGAAGTCAACTCAGATTCTCTTTTAGGATATGGTAGCTATACAGCACGGCAAGATTCAAGAAATGATATTCAAGAAGAGATTGGAAAATCTGAACTGGAGTTTATTGATGGATATCTGGGATATACTTCTAGAACTTCATCAAGAGGAGATGATGAAGTTGAAATAAAGACATTTACAAATGGTGGGTGGATATCAGATAAAGATGAAAGAGAAAATTTCAAACGATCTATTCAACAGTTTTTTTCTAAGGAAGGGGATTTAGCTTGGTTACCTGTGACAAGTTTTAAAGACTATTTTACTGCAGAACAATATGGACTTTTGAATGATGAAGACTATGCTGCTGTGTTCCAAAAAGTCTTACCCAAGTTTTTTCAGCGTGTAGGGATGGATCCTAAAAATATGATTTGGTGGTTTGATGTACATACCGACAAATCGCATCCGCATACGCATTTAGTTTTCTTAGAAAAAGAAAAAACTAGAAGGAAAGGAACGTTTAAACCGAAAGATTTGGAGTACTTTAAAGGATTAATTATAAATGAGGCAGACAAGAGAATGAATGCAATTAAAGGAATATCGGTAGATAAAAATGAGCTCTTTAAGAATAAAGATATACTTAGAAGTGATCTAAAAGAAACGATGATTGATGCAATTGCACAAAATCTAGATAATTCAATTTCAAATAAAATCGAGCGACTTTTTATAAGTATTGATAGGTCTACGGTGGGTGGAAGGTTACAGTATGGATCTTCTAATATGAGATCGTTTAGGACTAGAATTGATTCGATAACTGAAGATATTCTAAGGCATCCACAGATAGAAAAAAAAGCAAAAGAGTTTAAGGGTTTGCTGCAGGAGTTTGACAAATTAACACAAAATAAACTTAATTCTAAATATAGCAATTTTGAAGATGTAGAAATGAAGAAGTTGAAAAAAGAAATAGGCAACTATATTCTATCGCTTAAAAAGGACTGGGATCTATCGAAAGTCAATACTGTTGATAAAGCTATAAAAAATAAAAAGTCATATAAAAAAAATAAGCATAGAGTTGCTGCGTTAGAGTTCTCTTTAGGTCAATTGACAAAAAGAGTAAGTTGGATGAAGAAAGCACAAATCCAACAAGATATTGATAACTTTTACAATAGAGAGGAGGATCAATTTGGTTATTAGAATTATATTGTCGCTTATAGCTTGCTTTACTGTTTTCTTTGTAGGATTGCAGGTTCTTAATGTTCTATACGTATCTGAAGATGTAATTGCTGCATATAAATCGATGCCTTACTTTAATTTTGAATTGTATATACAAGATGGGGTAACGATGAGTATGCTTTTTTTAGTGAGTATGATATCGCTTATACTGGTAGTGATGGGCATTGGTGGTGCAAATATACGTAAGTTTAGAAGCCAATATGAAAAAGAAAACTATACAAGATGGATGACAAATAGAAAAAGAAAAAGAGGATGTGTTAGGGTATGTTATAACTCAAAAGGGGAAGTAACAAGGTTTAGATTAGAGTGTCTATGGGATAAATTGTGGTATCCATTTGCAACTCTGCAAAATAAAATTGCGGATCATTTTCTTTGGCCGCAACCTAAAAAATGGAATAGGCTGCAGACTTGGGATTCCTTCAATGGAAAGCAACATCATTGTGCTGGAACCCCGCTGCTTGCATATAGAAGTTGTTACTTTTTTGGGAAGTATAATAAGGTATATTATCTTCCTTCAAACACTCATACGTTATTCGTGGGGTCTACAGGGCGTGGGAAGTCGATGACGTTTGTACTGACAATGATTAACTCTAGCATCGATGCTGGAGAGTCAATAATTGTTCACGATACAAAAAAAGAGCTATGTGCAAATACATATCAAAAGTTAAAAGATAATGGCTATGAGGTTATAATTTTTGATTTTAATACCCCGCTGGAGGGCGATTGTTGGAATCCAATCAAACTCGCTTGGGACTTATGGTGTGAGATTTTAGAAAAAGAAAGAGAAGTCCATCCAGAAGCAACTTTTAGAGATTGTAATATGAGTAAACCGATAGAGCTACTTTCTGACTTCGCGTTAAATATATGTTATGAAGAAGATGCGAAGCAACCAATGTGGTGGCAGGGTTCTGCCGATATGCTTGCAGGTGGATTGATATTATTATTTGAAGAAGGGAATGAAGAAAATATCAATATACTATCTGTAAAAGCTTTATTCGATGATCAAGACACCCTAAAGCGTTTCATGATGAAAAATAGAAGAAAAGATGATTCAAGTTGGTTAAAATTATCTGGATATATGACAATGAAAGAAGTTACCTTGGCATCAATGAATGCCGTTTTTAACAACAAGATACGATCATTAGTGATGAATCAAGATATTGTCAATATGACATCTGGCCCGAAGGGGGTTGATGTTCGAAAACTGTTTAATCAAAAGACAGCTGTGTTTTTAATGACTCAGTCTTCTAAAGGGACGTTCTATCCATTGGTAACAGCTTTTATTACTCAGTTTTATGAGATTGCGGTAATGGTTGCTGAACAACAGCACAATAAAAAACTCAAGTATCCATATAAAATCTATCTAGATGAACTTGCAGTTTTACCCGCTTTTAAGGAGATCGTAAGTATGTATACAGTTTCAAGAGGGTACAACATCACCTTTTTAGCTTTTGTACAAAGTGTCTCTCAACTAGCAAATAAATATGGTGATGACATTACTGAGACAATCATCGATAATAATGCTAATAAGATCTTTTTAGGAGCATCAAGTGATGAAACAAAGAATTTCTTTGTGAAGGAGTGTGGTAAAGAACTATACTATAACAAGAAGAAAAAGCAGTATGAAGAGCGTGATTTAATCACTGAGAGGCGATTAAATCTTTTGGAGAAGGGTAGATCTGTGATAGTGAGTAATGAGTGGGATCCTTTTATGATCAAGTTGCCTCCTTTTTATCGATATAGTTTTGCACCTAAGAAGGTGACCTATGATTTTGAAAGGAGAGCAGTTTTTGAAAAAATCAGCATCATTGATATTAAAGCAATGATGATGAAAGAAAGAAAAAGGGAACTCGATAGTGTTGGGGCAAAAAAATTTAAAGGAAAGAATACAAATTTATCTGATCTTTAACTGCAGAGTGTTGGGGAAATCCAACACTCTCTTTTTTTATTATCTTAGGGTGGTTGGTCATTCTAGAGAACCCCTGTTCACGCTTCACCTTTGCACGTCGCTATCATAAAAGCAAGGGTACGCAACGCTAACAAGCAAGCCCTTGCTTTTATTTCGCTTATGCTTTGCTGAATAGAACAAATCAACTTATCGATTTCTCTTTGTACCCTTGACAGAACTGTCAAGGGCTTTGCAAGTACAAAGCTCAATCGGTTGATTTAACCTATTCAACTAAAGCCGTGCACCGTTCGTTTGCGTGAACAGGGGTTCACTAGAAAGATACTGCATATTTGCAGTATAGAGGTGATTTATGAAGTATTACAATGTAGAAACAATTGAGAGTGAAGAAGTGTACTTGGTATCCCATACCATAGAATTGGAGAAGAATAGTATCGTTATTATTTCCAATTATATGGGCGAAGTGGTTAGTGCTAAAGTACTAGAGCCAGTTTGTGAGTATACGGCTCTTGTGAGTGGCAAGGAAGTAGACAAAATACTCCACGTTATGAACTTAACAGAATGGCATGCACGCAAACAAGCGAAAATGCAGAAAGCACAACTAGAACGTATCATGAAAGATAAGATAGATGTGATTAAAAACTTGGAGTTGCTAGAGAAATACGCTGGTAAGGATAGCGATTTTGCAACGTTATTAAACGAGTATAAGCAAGCAAGTGAAGTTAAATAGCCCTTAGGGGCTTTTTTTATTCGGCGGCTCGCAAACATAATTCGCACATTCCCCTCCACTGTTTTTAAATAGTTTGCTTATTGCTCTAGGTGTGGTGTATTATACCACACCCCGCAAGCTCACTTCACTATTTAAAAACGCAGGAATGGCTCTTATCTTTTGCTCGCCGCTTTATTAAATAAATTTGAGGTGAAATAAAATATAATATCATTAGAAAAGAGGAAGAAAAATGAAAAAAAATATTGCAGCATACATTAGAGTTTCTACACAAAAACAAGTAACAGATGGAGTATCTTTAGAAATGCAAAGGAGACAGATTGAATCTTATGTCAATTTGTTTTGTGCAGAAGAAAAAATTAAGTTTTATATTGATAATGGAAAAAGTGCATCTACTTTAGAGAGACCTGCTATGCAGAAAATGATTGAAAACATTAAAAAAGGGGAGGTCGAGATTGTATTAACCTATGACTTATCAAGGATAAGCAGAGATATTGTTGATACAGCACAGTTTTTTAGAATATTAAATGGTGCGGAGTGCGAACTAAAGTGTTTACACGAAGAAGTAAATATGTCTTCTGCAGGAAATAGATTCAGTGCGAATGTAAAGGTGACAGTTAATCAATTTGAGCGTGAGAAGGCAATAGAACGAACTAACGATGGTTTAATGCAAATTGTTGAGTCTGGAAGGTATCCATGCGGTGGAAAATGTACTTTTGGATACAAAAGAGACTCAGGAAAAAATATTGTGATTGATATCGATAAATCAGAGATCATTACATATATTTTTTCATCGGTGGCCCAAGGGTGTGATATCCATATTTTATTGCATGAAATATTTTTGAGTTATGGGATACGGTTAAGTAGAGATCGTTTAGTAAGAATTATAAACAATATGAAATACTCTGGTATGTTAATATATAAAGGAAAAGAGTACTCTAATATCATTCCACCACTTGTGGATCATCAAACTCAATTAGATGCGATTAAACAATTGAAAATGAGTCCCAAGCAAAGAGAACATGATTATTATTTTTTAAAAGTGGCAGAATGTGCAAAGTGTGGAAGCGTATTGCTTGGGACTCATGGAACTTCTAAGACTGGGAAAAAGTATTACTATTATACATGTCCAAAATGCAAGAAAAAGATATCTCAAAATTTCATTGATGAATGGATAGGTAATAGAGAGATTCAGTTAAAAGAAGAAATGAAAAGAAAAACCGTACTGATTAATAGGAGAAATTATCTAAAAAGAAAAATAAAAAAATTACAGAACTATTTTTAAATGAGTGTGAAGAGCCTAAGGGGTATAATTATGCGGTTGAAGCTGTATTAAAGGAAATAGATCTAATAGGTAAGGAGATAGATCTAATATCTGATAATTCAAAAATAAGGCTAAATAGGATACCTAATGAGCTTAAAAGGAGCTATTTAATAAAAAGTAAAGTGAAGTTGGCTGTTAATTTAGAGGGAAAAGTAATCGAAATACTAAAGATATAAAAAAAAGATTGCAACTATATTTAGGTGTGATATAATTGAATTACAAATTTGAACATAAAAAAAGGATATATCTTACAAACAATAAGATATACCCTATCTGCATTAAGTTAACGTTCCTTAATACAGACATTATTGTTATAGGAAGTTTGTCTAGAACTTCATATAACAATTTATCATAAATTCTTGATTAAATCAAGAGATATGAGTAAATGTTTGTTGCCAGGTGCTATTTAATGCATCTGGTTTTTTTTCAACATTTTATTAAAAAATAATGGTGCGGATGAAGGGACTCGAACCCCCACGCACAAGGCGCTAGATCCTAAGTCTAGTGCGTCTACCAATTTCGCCACATCCGCAAGTGCTTTATCATTATATCATAGTGAAAATAAAATG
>JBKECT010000007.1:0-6485 GCA_047974855.1 Anaerorhabdus sp. | reverse complement strand
AACAAAGCGGAAGCAACACAAACCGTACTTGTGAATGATGGAAGCTTTACAGCAGGTGATACTTATATTATCAAAGCAACAGATTTTGAAAATAGAATATCACAAGTTGATACCACAAATGCAGGAATTTTAAAAGATGCACAAGTTAAAGTGTTTGATAAATTAACTGGAGCAGAAGTGACAGTAGAGTTCACAGTGGATAAAGGGTCATACACTGCAACAGCTGGAACTTATGATAATGTTAAGGTTACAGTAAAAGATGATGCAGCAGCGACAAGAGTGGTGACTGCAACTGTAATTACAGGGAGTAGTCCGGTATTAACCGTACCAGGTTTCACAGAAGTTAAAGAAGGCGATACATTCTCAGTTTTAACCGGAGTTGAATTAAGCGACAGTGAAGATGCGTTATCAATAAGTGATATCGTAATAACTCCAGAAACGGTCGATACATCAAAAGTTGGAGTAGTATCCATTACTTATACCATTGAGGATAGTGATGGGAATAAGGTGGAAAAAACTCAAACAGTTCTCATTAATGATGGAAGTTTTACAGCAGGAGATACTTACATTATTAGAGCTCAAGACTTTACGCAATATGTGAGCCAAGTTGAAGTTGATGATGCTAAAATTACAAGCTTAGCACAAGTGCAAGTTTTTGATAAAGGAGCAGGAGATGAAGTAGTGCCATTACCAAAACTTACAGTTGAATTAAATGGGTATACTGCATCTGCAAATGTATATAATCTTAAAGTGACAATTGATGAAGACACCAAGGCGGCAGGTGGGTTTGATGCAACCGTGTTAAATGATCCGAAAATCGAAATTCAATCATCGGTAAAGTATATAGCACTAGAACAAGGTGCTGCTTATGACTTATTAACGGATGTTGTGGTGGTTGATCAAGATGGAAAAGATGTGACTAAGAATGCTAACTTAAAAGTAATTGATAATGGTGGATATAAATCAAATGTAAATGGCGTTTATTTGGTGAAATATGGAGCCAATATGAATGATATTCAAGCTGAAATATTTACTAGATTAATTGTAGTAGGTGGTTCAATATACGAAGGAGATCAATACATAATTACAGCGAATAATTTCGAAAGAAAATTAAGCGTAGTGAAAAAAGAGGGAACAAGTCGTGAAGTGATTATTGAACTCTCAGAAATGAAAGTATTTGATCGTGAAACACTAGAAAAATTAGATGTATTAGATGAAGTGATTATTGATGATGGTGGATATGCAGCGAAAGAAGGTGTGTATGAAATTTCTTTTGCAGGAGGAAGCAATCAACAATTTGCCAGTGCAGTTATTATTGGTAAAGTTATAGATGATACCGATAAAAATGATTACGTCAACTTAGGATGCGGTGTCAATGCAACCTGGAACGAGGACAAAAAAATGTGTATTTGTGATCCAGGATATACCTCTTGGGCAGGTGCGGGAGTTGGATGTTTAACAAAACTTGAAATTCCTTCAACTATTACAGACGATAAAGAAGAACCAGAAGAAGAGATTGTACTTGTTGTTCCAACGGAAACACCAAAGAGTACACCAACGCCAACGCCGATACCAACTATGGAAGCGGCAGAAATGGAAGAGCCAGTGCAAAAAGACATGGCACTTAGCAATATCTTCCTAACCTTAGGTGTTGTTCTTATGGCGATACTAACTTTACTTGGAAAAAATGAAACCGAAGATGAAGAAGGAATAGTTAGATTTAAAGTGTTTAATGTATTCCTAGCGGCAGTTAGTGTAGTAGCATTAATCTTTATAGGTAATTTCACAGGTGTGTTCATTCTTGTGGATATGTGGACAATAGGGTTTGCAGGATTGTTCATAGGTAGTCTTATTGTGTATACAATCCAACGCATCAGTCAAGAATAGAGCAAATAAAAAAGGAAAGGAAAAACTTTCCTTTTTGTTGCTTTTGCAACAAAAAAAATAGTATAAATAAGCTATGATAAACAAGGAAAAGAGGATTAAAAGATGATTAGAAAAATAATAACGATTGATGAAGAAAAATGTAATGGCTGTGGCGAATGTGTTATTGCGTGTCATGAAGGTGCAATAGGATTGGTTAATGGGAAAGCTAAGTTATTGAGAGATGACTATTGCGATGGTCTAGGAGATTGTTTGCCTAGTTGCCCAACGGGAGCGATTACCTTTGAAGAAAGAGAAGCGTTGGCTTTTGACGCCGTAGCGGTACAAGTCCATATGCAAGAAAAAGCAGCAACAGAAAAACCGCATCACCACCATGCACACCATCATGGAGGTGGATGTCCAGGGTCAGCAGCAAGAGCAATGCCTAAAAAGGAACATAGATCACCAATACCTTTTAATGATGGAGGAAGTGAACTTCAACAATGGCCTGTTCAAATTAAGCTTGTACCTGTTACAGCACCATACTTTGACGGAGCAAAGCTATTGATTGCGGCAGATTGTTCAGCGTATGCCTATGCTAATTTCCATCAAAAATTTATCAAAGACCATATTACAATTATTGGTTGCCCAAAACTTGATATGGTCGATTATGAAGAAAAATTAACTGAAATTATACGATTAAATGATATTCAATCAGTTGACATTGTTCGCATGGAGGTACCATGTTGTGGAGGGATTGAGAGAGCCGCAACAGAAGCACTAAAAGCCAGTGGGAAGTTTATCCCATGGCAAGTCGTTACAATAGGAACTGATGGAGAGATTGTAGGGTAGAAGTCCCAAGATAGCATTCAGGGTACAAAAGCTTAATATTAATAAACAGTTATCCTCAAGATAGCTGTTTTTTCCATTTATAATGTAAGGGTTTTCTTTTTTTTATGCAAAAACGCCTATATTGTTAGTAAAAAGTGTGATAGTGGACTATTGTTAATAAATATAAATAAATTATCTAATATTAAAAATTAGAAGAAACGTTAATTAAAATTCTTTACAATATGTTAAATTCAGGGTAAAATTAACTAAAATATGATGGTAATAAAATATTTATTTTCATTATATAAGTATAGAATATGTTTGTAAGCAAAACAAACATACCACGGAGGGGAAACTAATGAAAAAATTACTGAAAGCGGTTTTATCTGCCATTTTGATGTTTGTGCCATTATTAACAACTGCACAAGCAGAAGAAGTGACAGAAGTCACAACTGAAACCACGACAGAAGCCGAAACGCAAGCAAGAGCGTTACCGGTAGAGGGGGATTATGTACTAGATCCAGCAGGTGTTCCTGAAAACACAGATGGATACTGGTACGTAAGACCGGGGATTGCAACCAACTACTATGGGGAAGAAGTAACCCAAGTGTGGGCTGGTTCAAGAGGACATGATGGGAACAATGAGGGCTGGAGCGGATATGTAGCCAGCGGAACTAAAACTCTAATGTTAACTGCCTATGGTATGGGAATGGGAGTTGGAGTAGGAACCTCAAGCGTAGACTTAGAAACTTACATGCCTGCGGTATTCAGCGGAGGATTGTATTCAGGAGCTATTGTAAAAATGGATAGTTCTTTTGGTAATGATGATAACGAGGCAAGCCTTGTTTTGCTTACATCAACAGGGGAAATATGGTACACAGGGTGGAATAGAAGGAATATGTTCTCTTCTGCTGCTGATACTTCAAGGTGGACGACTTGGCTTAAAATGGATGTATCAGGACTGGATGGAACGGTTGTTGATATTGAAATGGCTGTAGATGGTCTTTTTGTTGTCACTGATACAGGAAAGATGTATGCTCGTGGATGGATTGACAATTATTTCTCTGCAAGCAATATTCCAACAGGAGAAACAAACTGGAGTACTGGAACTACGCTTACTACGTTTAAAGAAGTAATCACACCGGACGGTAGTGATATTTTGCGTATTTGGGGAATCTCAGGAAACGCAGAAGACGAAACTAATGGTGTGTATAATGATGGAAGCACCACAGCATATGGAAGATCATTTATTATTGCAACCACATCAGGGTACTTTGGAGCTGCAGAAAATAGCAACGCAAGCCGTGTTGTTGGGATTACGGACAGTAGTACTGCTGGGCTTCAAAAAATAAGCGTCGTCCTTTCGGATGGAACAAAAAAAGAACTGGAAGCAGGAAGTGCTAAACAAATTGTAATGATTGGAAACTGGGGTATTACTCACTTTATCTTAGAAAGTGGTCAAGTGTATACTGCAGGATATAGCCAATGGGGAAATGTATCTGGAACAAAATATATCTCTGTAACGTCGACGACTGCAGGAGTAGTGAGTAAAGGGTCGGTTCGGTATGGGAACACAAGTGGATCTAATGCATCATCTGCAGAATTGAATACTTGGAGGACATGGAGTAATTTTTACGAAAATGAAAGTTTAACTGATGTTGACTACATGTATGATGGTCTTTTAACTTTAGCTTATGTTAATAAAGATGGACAGTTTATGATGGGATCTGAAACTTCTGCGGCAGCTGGAATGCGTGCTATAGGCTACCCGGCGAATGGAGTGACATACACAATTAGAACAGTAACTGGGGGATGGGGATATAATTATACCCAATTCCCAATTGAAGGGATAGCTGATGAATATCTTCAGTTTTATTCGACTAACTGGAATAAAACTGAGAGAATGCAAAGAAAATTCTTTTTAGGGTTATGGAATGGGTCGTTTGCGGTTGACCAAGATGGGATGTTGCGTGTGGCGGTTCGTACATATTCACGCACCTATACAGCTTATAAAACGTTGATTTTTCCTTCTAATATTGAAGGAGAGTCCACAATACGTACAACAGAATACTATCCAAGTGATACAGATATTCAGATTATTGATAATCGCTCAAACTGGGATTATACTAATTATGGTACGAATGCCCGTATTTCTGGAGAATATATGTTGCTTGGAGGGGTTAGTTTAGCTGCACCAATCCACACTTATACAGATGGAAATGATACAGATGGAGATGTTTTAACCAACCCATCAAAAGTTAGTGTTGGTCCGATTTATGACAAACGCTACACAATGGACCCAAACCGTGTGGGAGAAGCAAACTATGATGTTTATACAACATATACTATTCTTCAATACGATAATGAAACGGGAGAAACTGGGACAACAGTCGCAGCGGCTAAAACAGCAAAAATTACAGATGTAGAAGCTGAAATTGATATTGATGCATTAGGTTTAGATGCAGGATTTTATGCTGTAGAAAGTTACCGCTACATGACAACAGATACGGGAATCGAATACAGAACATATACAGAAACAACGGTATTTGAAGTTACAGCAGAACCTTTCTTTGAAATGCCTGGAGTTACAGAAGTTACAGCAGCAGGCTATAAAATTAGCACTGATTCAGGTGTAAAGGCCTATGTGCGTGCAAGAACAGATATATCTTCAAATATTTATATTACTGGATATTCACCTATAAATGATGCACTAGGAGCGTTCCAAACTGGCGATGTGACTACGAATAATGGAACAGAGAGTAAGAATGTTGACTTTGTTGTAGGAGCAATTACTGAAGATACGGCTGGAGTTTATGTTTTCACTTATGCTGTAGAGAATGGCGGATATACAACAACGGAGTCAGAAGTTTATGTGATTAATGATGGAAGTTTAGTTATTGGAAGTGAATATATTTTAAAAGCTAACGACTTCTTGATTGGATATTCTGCCTTTGGTGCAACAGATGCTTTCTTAATAGAGCAAGCAGGCGTTAAAGTATATGATTTAGATGGAAATGATGTAACGGACAGTGTGTCTATTGCGGTTGATAATGGTGGATGGAGTCAAGTGCATGGCGGAAGTTATAGCATTAAGTTTTCTGTTGCTGAAACAGATGGTACACCAATTGAAAAGACAATTACAGGATCAATTGACCATGAACCAGTTATTACATTTGATCCAATTCCTCTTGCGGTAGCGCTTAGCGAAGTAACTGCTGACACTTATAAAACAGGTGTTACAGTAACAGATGAAGAGGATGGAGTTTTAACTTATTCAACAGATTTAGATTTAACAACGCTTGAAGCAGGGGTGTATAATGTCACTTATACTGCGACAGATAGCCATGGTAATAAGGTAGAAAAAGAACGACTTGTTCTGATAATGGATGGAGATTACACTGAGGGTGATAATTATATTATTTACGCTAGTGATTTTGAACTTCGTGTTGGAGAAGTAGATACAACAAATGCAGGAATTATTGCTTCTGCAGGAGTACGTGTTTTCGATAAAAATACAGGGCTTGAGGAAACAGACTTAGAGTCAGTTTTAACTATCGACAAGGGAAGTTATACTAACGCTGAAGGAGAATATCCAGATGTAAAAGTTAGCGTAACGGCAGATGGAACAGCAAATAGAGAAATTACAGCAACCGTAATTACTGGGGATGCTCCAGTATTAACAGTTCCTGAAATAACAACGGTTGCAGTTGGTGGAACATTTGATATCCTTGCGGGAGTATCAGTAAGTGATACAGAAGACACATTAACAGTTGATGATATTACTTATGACC
>JBKECT010000026.1:0-39864 GCA_047974855.1 Anaerorhabdus sp. | reverse complement strand
GCCATTCCCCTGTGCCATCTCAATCAGCTTTCTTGTTGCTTCTTCATACCCTTCTGTTGCTTCTCCCTTGAGTAATGTTTCTACTAGCCCTAAGCTTTTTAATTGCTTCATAGTTGTTGCGTTATACATTGGTGCAGAACATCCAACTGGTACTAAATTATCTTTGTAATCTCCAAATATCATCCCCATTGAGTAATTTAAATCTCCTGATAGTCCAGCATTGATGACTTCGTCATAACAGTTTTCTCCCTCTATTTCTTTTAGATCTAATTCTAATTCTGATTTTTCACGTTCTCTCTTCGCTCTTGCTGCTGCTATTTCAAACAAGGCTGCAACCACCGATACGGTTAACCCAACAAAAATGGATGCTCCTCCTGTTGTTGCCAGTAGCATGATGGCATATTCTGTAATTCCAGTCTGTAAAGCGATACCCAGTCCCTCTTCTACCGCTTGTTGTTGCTCTGCTGTTAATCCTGATAACATTTGATCTAAATCTGCTATCTCTTCATTATAACTTGCTATCAGATTTTCTTTATTGCCTCTCACTATATCCGCAAATAGCTTTGCACCATTCTCATCTGCATAGAGAAATCTCCATGTTTGTGCTTGGAAATCCATGAGAACACTACCCTCTACTTCTCCCACTCCTGATATATTCATCTTTCCATAAACTTGTACATCTTTTATTTCTATCGTTACTGTTGTTGCATCCAAATGAATTTTTCTGATGCATTCCTTATATTCTATTGTTGGTATGAGGTCAAGTGTTGTTGATAGCTGTGTTAATTTTCTTCTTGTCATATAGGAAAGTGCTTCATACATTTCTGTATCATTCACAACTGCTTTCCCTATCACTTCTACTACTTTTTTATATTCTTCTAAGCTTACTTCATCCCAGCTTCCTTGCTTAATGAAATAGTCCGCTATCGCATCTACATCAATATTCTCAGTCTCAATGTATTGGTATAATTCTTCCATACTCACTTCTGTTGGATTGATGGTTTCAACTAATCCTAGCTCTGCCAACATCGCTATCGTTCTCTTCAGTTGCTCATACTCTTCCCCGTTTACATTGGCATAAATTTTTTCATATTCTTCTTGACTCATTTTTCCACTATTTACATAACTATTCTTTATTTGTCCTAAAATATTGCTTAGTCCTGATGAAATACTACTAAATTCCATCTCTTCCAATCCTCTAACAATATAACTTAATTCAGTATTCACTGCGCCCATATCAGCTATCAAGTTTTCCATTTCTTCTTTAATATTTCTTCTGCTGTACTCTGCCTCTTCAAGCTCTGTGACCTCTTTCCCAAGCCCTTCAATCACCACTTCTACAGCACATCTTACAATTTTTATTATCTCTTTTTTTTCTTCAATGTAACTCCTTGTTTTGTGTAGATACTGTGATTTTTCCACATTGGTTAGTCCACTGCTATTTTTCAATTGTATTTCTGCTATTTTGTTTTGCATCCACCCATCTATTCCATCTAGATACTCTTTCACCTTTTGAAGTCCGTTGTTTAGCTCACCCGATTTATCTTCTCCATTACTTCGGTATCCATTCACCCCATTTATTATTTCTTGAAATTTTTCAATATCTTTAACTCGTGCCACGATTTCTTCCCAATACCATAAGTAATACGCATAATCTATTTCAACCATACTCCTTACAACCTCTTTTGCTTGCACTTTAAAATAACTATCCGTTGCTTCTGAATAGGTTTCTTTTAAACACCTGATGATGTCTTTATATATTTCTTTATCTACTTCTACTCCTCTTAAACTTGGTTCAAGCTCTTCGCTATCATTAATGTTGCTGTACTCTCTATAATCATTATTATCTAAACTGCTATTATCATATTCTTCAGTTAGTTTTGATATCCTTTTTTTTACTTCATAAAAGCCTTCTTCTAACTTATTATCTGACGGGCTAAAACTAGACACTAAAGCGCTCCATGTGCTTCCTATCTCATCATATTTTCCAGAAATACTTTGATCTACTTCTCTTTTAAATTCCCTCACTTTTTCATTAATTAAATTTGTATCAAAGCGTACTACTTCCTCCATTTCACTGCACCTTCCCGATTTCTTCTTCAATAACTTGATCTTGTTCAATGTACAGTTCTATCATTTTTTCTAATATCTTTTGTTGTGCCAATAAATAACGCTTTGATAACTCACAGTGCTCTTCCATTAATTGTGCAAGCTCTTTTATCACCTCAACTGTACTCCCTGTTGCATAAAAATCTTTCACACTCTCTAAGGCATTCTTGACCTTTTGATATTCTTCCTCCTGAGCTATCATTTTTTTACTGTAGATTTCACTTCTGGTGGCTAACTGTATTTTATCTAACTTTATTCCATACATTTCACCGTCCTCCTTTTATGTTTTATTTTCTATATTTTATCATATTCTCAACAACTTTAAAATATTCCACTTCATTAATTCTGGACGCAAAATACACATTTCCCCTCTTTAAGTATTTTGAAATTATCACTTTCTAGAGTGAACTTTTTATCATTTTTTACTTCCATTAGACAGCTTTTTAAAATTGCAAACGGTACCAAAAGAAATGTAACCGATACCATGTGATTTTTTTAATTATTCCCCTTGAACTAGCTTTTTTCAGGTGTTATACTAGTGCTATGAAAAGTGAAAAAGTTCACAAATAAAGGAGGAACTATGGCAACAAAGAAAAAAAATGTCTCTACACCAGTCACTAACCCAACCCCATCTGAAGTAGAGTTAAAAGTACAGAAAGGACTTACTGCTCTTGATAAGTATGCTATATATGACCAAGAAAAAATCGATTATATTGTCGCTAAATGCTCTGTCGCTGCTTTAGACAAGCACGGAGAACTTGCAAGGCTTGCCGTTGAAGAAACTAAGCGTGGTGTCTTTGAAGACAAAGCCACCAAAAACTTATTTGCATGTGAGTACGTTGTAAATCACATGCGCCATTTAAAAACAGTAGGAATTATTTCAGAAGATGATGTTCAAGGAGTTACTCAGATTGCAGAACCTGTTGGTGTTGTTGCTGGGATTACTCCGGTTACCAACCCAACTTCTACAACAATCTTCAAAGCTTTAATCAGCTTGAAGACAAGAAATCCAATTATTTTTGCATTCCATCCAAATGCTCAACACTGTTCAAGTGAAACAGCACGTATCATTTATGAAGCTGCACTTGCTGCTGGGGCACCAGAGGATTGCATTCAATGGATTGAAGCTCCAAGCCTTGAAGCAACTAATGCTTTGATGAATCATCCCGGAATTGCAACCATTTTAGCAACTGGTGGTAATGCGATGGTCCGTGCTGCTTATTCTTGTGGAAAGCCTGCACTGGGAGTTGGTGCTGGTAATGTTCCTGCCTATATCGAAACAACTGCTAATCTTCGCCAAGCGGTTAATGACATTTGCTTATCTAAAGCATTTGATAATGGCATGATTTGCGCTTCTGAACAAGCAGCCATTATAGATAAAGAAATATATGAAGATGCTAAAGCTATCTTCAAAGAATATTATGTCCACTTTGTCACTAAGAAAGAAAAAGAGTTACTTGAAGAATATATGTTTGGTGTTAGTGCATCTTCAAAAAATTGTGCTGGTGCAAAATTAAATCCTGATGTTGTTGGTCGATCAGCTGCATGGATTGCCGAACAAGCTGGATTTAGTGTTCCTCAAGAAACAAGTATTCTTGCAGCAGAATGTAAAGAAGTTGGTGAAAGTGAACCTTTGACACGTGAAAAACTTTCTCCTGTTTTAGCAATCCTTAAAGCTAATTCAATTGAAGATGGTATTGATAAATCAGAAGCAATGGTTATGTTCCATGGAGTTGGTCATAGTGCTGCCATTCATACAGCTAATGCTGACATCGCAAAACGCTTTGGTGAGCGTATTAAAGCCTGTCGAATTATTTGGAACTCTCCTGCTACCTTTGGTGGAATTGGAAATGTTTATAATGCCTTTATCCCCTCTTTAACTTTAGGATGTGGGTCATATGGCCACAACTCTGTTTCAGACAATGTTAGTGCAATCAACTTACTAAACATTAAAAAAATTGGGAAAAGGAGAAACAATATGCAATGGTTTAAAGTTCCATCAAAAATCTACTTTGAACAAGATTCAATCGAATATTTAAGATCCATGCACGATGTTGAAAAAGTATTTATCGTCACTGACCGTGCGATGGTTGATTTAGGATATGTTACTCGTATTACTGACCAACTTGCAGCACGCCGAAATAAAGTTCAGGTTCAACTCTTCTGTGATGTTGAACCAGATCCAAGTATTCAAACAGTAAAACGTGGGTGGCAGTTAATGGAAGCTTTCAAACCAGATACAATTATTGCAATTGGTGGCGGATCTCCAATGGATGCTGCAAAAGGAATGTGGTTATTCTATGAACATCCAGATGTTAACTTTGATGATTTAAAACAAAAATTCATGGATATCCGTAAACGTGCTTTCCGTTACCCTGAATTAGGGAAAAAATCTAAAATGGTTTGTATCCCTACAACCTCAGGGACAGGATCTGAAGTTACTCCATTCGCCGTTATCACTGACCGTGATGAAGGAAAGAAATATCCCCTAGCTGATTACTGCTTAACACCAACCGTGGCAATTATCGATCCTGCTTTAACCATGAGTCTTCCTGCAACAGTCACTGCTGATACTGGTATGGATGTCTTAACTCACGCAACGGAAGCTTATGTTTCTTGCTTAGCTAATGATTTTACTGATGGGCTTGCTTTACAGGCTATCAAAATGGTATTTGAATACTTGCCTCGTTCTGTCGCTAATGGTAAAAATGATCCAGAAGCAAGAGAAAAAATGCACAATGCTGCAACTTTAGCAGGGATGGCTTTCGCTAATGCCTTCTTAGGTATTAATCACTCTTTAGCTCATAAGCTAGGTGGAGAATATCATGTTCCTCATGGGCGTGCTAATGCTGTACTGATGCCACATGTTATTCGCTATAACGGAACAAAACCAGCTAAACCTGGTGTATGGCCAAAATACAACTACTACAGAGCCGATGAAAAATACGCTGAACTTGCACGTATGTTAGGGTTGAAGTTCAAAACTGTTGAAGAGGGTGTTGAAGCCTATGCCAAAGCTTGTGGAAATCTTGGTAAAGACTGTGGTATTGAGATGTCTTTAAAAGCTCAAGGAATCGACAAAAAAGATTTTGAGAATAATTTGGACAAATTAGCATTCCTTGCTTATGAAGATCAATGTTCTCCAGCAAACCCTAGACTTCCAATGCTAGAAGATTTAAAAGCAATTCTAAAAGCTGCTTACAAAGGATTTTAATTCTTAGCAGTAGCTATTAAAAAAGGGCAAACTTATTTGCCCTTTTCTATTCCTCTTCCTTAGGAAGATTACTATTTGAACAGCGCCACAATTCGCTATAAATAATAAATGGCACCTTTTTACTTTTTAACTTTGCTTCTCTTCGCTGTGCTTTAGTGTCCCCTTGATGATATTGCGTTGCGATTACTCTATCCAACATATATTGTACATAAGCTACCTTTTTCAATAGGAACCATTGCACAACCGTTTGTCGAATTAATTCTTCTTTATCCTCTAACGGTATTAGTTTAGATAAAATTGTGTCACAAAGATTTCTCGCTGTAATCATAATTAAATCATACATTTGATCATAGTTTGAAAACTCTATTTGGTCTAACTCTCTTTGAATTTTACCCATTGAAGTTTGGAAACAACGATCCACCACGCTCAACAATCGCTCATCTGCTACCGTAGCGACAATATTGTTTTTAAATTCTTCACACTCTGAACCGGGTTCTGTCAAACATAAATAGAATCCCTTTGCATATAAATAACTATGTTCCTTTGGCGGAACAACAACCAAATATCGTTTCATCTCTTCTTCTTGTAAAACAATTAGATAAGGAATAACTACTGCATTCCCTGGAAGTTTAAAGGCATCCTTGTACCCTATTACTTGATTGGAAACTGCTACTTGACTGATCTTCTGTTTTAAATTAACACACACTCTTGCCGCTGGATACTTCTCTACCACTTTTGAAAAAATTTCAACTGGAACTCCTTCTGGCAAATCGTCTAACTGGATGAAATCTTCTAAATATCCATTATAGAAACAATCATCCCCACCTTTTCTTTCATCTACAAATTTTTTTATTTTTTCTAACATTCTCCCCCTCTTCCCCTTATTTAACTCTTACTTTAATTTTATTTTAACACGCACAAGGCATGACTGCAAATATTATGAATTTTTTTGCATATTCTTTTTTTTATTTATGATAAAATAAATTCAAAGGAGATCACTCATGAAAATTTTATTTGCTCCACATTATTTAAATCAAACTATTCAGTCCAGTCTCTTATCTAAACAAAATCAAGAGGTTCTTTTCAATGTGTGGTCGCTCCCTTTTGAATCATGGCTTGAAAGTAAAATTAATGCTGAATCATCACTGACTCTAGAATTGAAATTCTACAAACTATTACAACCACTAGCCACTGACTTTCCTCTCTATGGTCCTATGTTTCGCTATCCTGCTTTTTGTAACCAACTTTTCACTTTTACTAAAGAAGCTCTACTTTACCAACTAGACTTTAAAACCTTACCCAACCAAAGTGCGCAAGAGAAAGAGTTGCAAAAGTGTCTTGCCCTTTGTGCCACACTAGATCATAAAGAAAAAAAGTTAGCTTCACTAACTCCAAACTTTGAAGAGCTAGACCAAGCAACATTTTATCCAACCTATTTCAGCTCTATGTTTTATCTACGCTTATCCAACCAAGCTTTAACTCATCAGGTAAAGTCTTACCCAACAACTCAAGCAAGTACCATCACTTATCGTTCAGCTTTAAACCCACGCCAAGAAATAGAAGGTATCGCTCAAGAAATTATTACAAACCAATACCACGCATCCGATATTAACCTTGTGGTTACCGATGACTATTACCTTTCATTGGTTGAAGATGTGTTTACTCATTATCAGCTTCCTGTTTCTTATGCGACAAAAAACAGTCCCAATCCTTACACTCAAAAAATAATTAAAGGGATTTTGTTTTGTGTCAACAAAGACTTAGATTCACTTTTGTCATTATTGAAAGAAGATTTTTTTTCTACACCATGCACTGCTTCTGTTTTGAATTATGTAACTCAATTTATTCTAACACTGGATAATTTTTTGAATTTCACACCACAATTTACTGACATAACGAACACTATTCTTATTAATCAATATGAGCTAGCGCAAGTTAAAAAACTAGAGAGTGAGTTTGTTTTATTTAAAAATACAATTCAGGATGAAATCTTAACCTTATTCAATGCCACGTCCATGCAAGATATCACTCAAACTGTGTTTAATCACTGCGCAACTCGCGCCTCCAAAAATAAAAAGAACCACTTGCTTCAACCATTACTATCACAACTTGAAGAACTTTTACCTTTGTTGGATGGACTAGATGACACCGCTATTCTTTGTTCCCTGTTGCAAACATCTTCATTACAACAACATTTGGATCCCGCAACGATTGCAGTAAGCGATATTACCCATCCTCTTCTTTCAAGGAAAATTACTTATGTGGTTGGTGTCCACCAAAAAAATTATCCTAACTTTCAAGCGAGGTCTGGTATTTTCGATGAACACTATTTAAGCAAAACCACTTTCCCAACTTTACAAGAGCGCTTAGATGCACACAACCAACAACTCCATTGGATTTTTAATAGTGCTGAAGTTTGTCACTTTATTTATCCAACGATGGACTATCAAGGTAAAGAGTTTGAAGCTGCACCTGAGATTAAACAGCTGATATCTGAAATAAGTCCACTTCCATGTCTTCTTCTTGACGCTTCAGAAGAAGCAGAACACAAACTTCAACCAGAGCTAGCACAATCACTGTTTCTTAAAGAGAATCGACTTCATGGTAGTGTGTCATCATTTGAACAGTATTTTAACTGTCCTTATTCCTACTTCCTTGCCAAAGGGATTAAACTTAAACAGCCACTAAAAGATGGTGTCAAGACCAGTCATATTGGTTCTATACAACATCTTTTGTTAGAAAAACTAATGCGACTACCACAATGGACATCTTTACCATTAAAAGAAACACTTGCTACCTTAGCTGCACAGCCATTTGATGAGTTAGTCTTGCTTTACCCTCATGAAAAAGACAATCTCACCTTAGTTAAAGATAGACTTATTGAATCAATTAGCTTAGCCTTATCCTTTTTAACCAAACTTGATAAGCTTTCTTCATTTAAACCTCAGTACTTTGAACATATCTTTGAGATTGAATTAGAAAATCATCCTATTACTTTAAAAGGAATTATTGATCGTATTGATATTTTAGGAGATTGCTTAAGAATTATCGACTATAAAAGTAGTTCAAAAAAATTAGTTGTTTCTAATGTCAAGGCAGGAATCCAACTGCAACTATTAACTTATCTCTCTTTAGCAAAAAAAGAACTCAACAAAATCCCTAATGGAGCGTTCTACTTTTCACTAAAACCTGAAACTATTAAACTCAGTCCTTTATCTATCGTCGATGATTATCCATTTGAGAATTTCCCAATTCTATCTGATGAACACTACATTAAAAAAAATCGTTTAAACGGCTGGGTGATGGATGAGATTGATGAATCTGATAAGGAGTTGATAGCTACTTCTGGGTCTTATGATATGGATACTATTGAGATGGTACTTGATGCTTTATTCAACGAAGTTTACACTCGAATTACTGATGGCAATATTGCACTTGATCCTCTAAAAGATGCTTGCCTTTATTGCAAGTTCAAGCCTGTGTGTCGATTCAAGGGAGTTCAAAAGAAACCCACCCCACTAGTCTTTGCTGATGTCCCATTAAAGAAAGGAGCAAATGATCATGAAATGGAATCCTGAACAACAAGAAGCCATTGAGTTTTTAGGTCAAGATATTTTAGTTTGTGCCTCTGCTGGAGCAGGGAAGACGGCAGTCCTTGTAGAACGCTTAGTAAAGCGCTGTCTTGTTGACCGAACTCCATTAGACCGTATCGTGGCAATGACCTTTACTGAAGCGGCCGCAAGCGAAATGAAACAGCGTCTATCTTTACGACTAAAGCAAGAATTAGACAAAGGTGGAGCTGATACTGAATACATTCAATCACAGTTAGTCTTGCTACAAGCCGCTCAAATATCAACCATTCACTCTTTTTGTCTTTCTTTAATTAAAAAACACATCGACACTTTAGGGTTAGATCCTGCAATCCCAAATAATATTCTAAACACTTCCTTTTGTTTGCAGTTAAAGAAAAAAGCTTTTCGACAAACACTGAGAAACTTTATTCAAACCCGCTATGATGATGTAAGATTATTGACACAACAATTTTCCGCACGAGCTGAAAGTGTTGAATCCTTAGAAACTGCAGTCTTTAAGATTATTAATATAGCTTCCACTTCTTTCAATCAATCCTTATGGTATGAAAAAGCAAAACAAAGCTATTCTAAAATTACTAATCCAGTGGACTTGCCTCAACCATTAATAAATTTATATTGGCAAAAATTAGAGAGAGATATCACTTATCAACTTGATTTATCCATGCAAGCTCATCAGTCTTTATTAGTGGAATCTCCCAGTAAAGAAAAGGCACACGCTAATCTTCTTACCCGCATTCAATTTTTAAATGATTCCTTAGAGAAACTACATTCTGGACTACTTCAGGAAACAATCCATGCGTTTCACTTAGCATTGTCTAAGAAATTAGATATCGTTAGAAATACAACAGACTATAAAAACTTTAAATCCACGCTAACCGCTCATCAAAAAGTATGCTTAGAAACTTACGCTACATGGGATATGACACGACAATGGCACAATCAAACTAGCCCCATAGCACAATGTTTGCTAGACTTAGCACAAGAAACTCATCAGGTTTATACATCACTTAAACACCAAGAAGCTGGTTTAGAATTTGATGATATGGAAGGCTATGCACTTGCTATTTTACAAGCCAACAACAATCACCTTTCTCACTTCTATCAATCCTTCTTTGAAGAAGTAATGGTTGATGAATTTCAAGACACCAATGAAATTCAAAACGAAATTATTAAAGCCATCTCTAATGGCAAAAATGCGTTTAGAGTAGGTGATGTTAAACAATCAATTTATCGTTTTCGCCATGCAAAGCCAAATCTAATGCGTGCATTAATTCAAGATAAAAATACACATGTTATTTCTTTATCCTATAACTATCGCTCTAATCAATCGATTGTCAATTTCAATAATGACTTTTTTAGTTCTGTTATGAATATTGATGGATGTAAGGATATCTATGCTAAAAGTGATCATGTTCAAGCTGGAACAGACCGTCAAAAGCAAACAAGCCATCCAGTTGAATTTTATGCGCTTTACAATGACTCTATTAATGAGAGTGAAGATGATGAGGAAACAATTGAAACTAAGAAAATAAAAGCTACCTTCATCGCTCAAAAAATTATTGAGATGAAAACTAGCACTTCTTTTACCATGTGGAAAGATTATGTCGTCTTAGTAAAAAGTCATCAAGACAAACAGCAATTAAAACAAGCATTTGATAAATTAAACATTCCTTACAGCATTCATTCAAAAGAAGGTTTCTATCAATCAGAGTGTGCTCAAATTGTAACCAGTTTTCTACACTTAGTTTTAGACATTAAACAAGATATTTATTTAGCTGCTGTTTTAAGTTCCTCCCTATATCAGATGAGTGATAACCACTTAGCAACCCTTGTTTTGGATCATGGTTCTTTACTTGAAGGATGCATCAAAACAAATCATGCTCTTATTCAAGATTTAAAAAATGCACAATCTATTTTAGCGAATGATGGGATTTCAGCACTCCTTCACTTTATTTCTTCCATTAATGATTTTTATCATGTGCACCTTTCTATTCAACAAAAAACAAATTTTGACTTACTATCATCAAAAGTTTTTGACTTTGAAAAAAAATCAAGTAACTTGAATGATTTTATTCAAGAAGTTGAAATTAGTATTGATGAAAGAGATGACGAAGCTATTTCCTTAGGTTTGCATGATGATGTCGTGCGAGTAATCACCATTCACCATTCTAAAGGATTGCAATTTAATGTTGTCTTTTATTGGTCTTTGTCAAAGCAAGTTAACCTCAGTAAAAAAGACGGCATGCTTGTTGATAGTGAACTGGGAATAGCCTTGCATAATTTTATCTTTCCTGAACGATATCGCTTCCCATCAATTCATCGTGTTGCACTGGATTATAAAGATGACTTAGAAGCTTTAGAAGAAGACATCCGTGTTCTCTATGTTGCCTTGACCAGAGCACAACACCATTTGATTGTTGTGGACACCTTGAAAGAATTGCCAAAAAAAGAAAAGTTATCACTTCCTTTCCTTCAACAAAGAAAAGGAAGCACACGACTACTTCTAAATGCATCATTAGACAAAGCTCACTTTACATTGCATGAAACAAGGGAATTGTTAGACATCACCGCAGCACCTATCGCAAGAAAGAAAACTCAACAATTCACTGATGTCTATTCATTTGTAGTTCAGAAGGCAAGGGATGGATTGTCTCCAAGTCAACTCGCTCACCAAAGCACTACACTTGTTTTAGAAAACAACTATGGCAAAGACTATGGATTGCATCTTCACAAACTGATTGAACAGCTACCAAATAGAATGTGGACTACTACTGATTTAAATGGTTTAGATTGCAGCAGTAGCGATAAAAGCAAACTCTTATCCTTTTCTAATAATCCACTCTATAAAAAGTCATTAGATATGACCATATTAAAAGAAGTTCCATTCCATCTTGTCCATCAAGGTAATCATCACAATGGAATTATGGACTTTGTTGCAGTTGGTGAGTACGATATCATTCTCATTGATTTTAAAACAGATGCCAATGTAAGCGAAGAAGAATTAAAACAGCGCTACACCAAACAATTAGAACTATATCGTTATGCTTTAGAAAAAGCCTATCCAAGCCATCACATATCCTCTTATCTGTATAGCTTTGCCTTACAAAAAGAAATAGCACTATAAAAGCCCATCTTAGATGGGCTTATTTATTTAATGTAAACAGGTCGTAAACTTCTGAAACTGAAGAGTGTGATTGAATCGCGCTAATGGTACGTGCAAGCATTAGTCCAATAGAAAGCGACGTGATTTTTGTTGATGCTGCTTTCTTTTCTTCACTTAGTGAAATTGAATTTGTAATAACTAGTTCTTTAATTGGTGAACTTTCGATTCTTTCAATTGCTGGTCCTGATAATACTCCGTGGCTACATGCACAATAAATTTCTTTTGCACCTTTTTCTTTTAAGATATTAACACTAGCTATAAGGCTTCCTGCCGTGTCCACTAAGTCATCGACAATAATCGCAATCTTACCGTCAACATCTCCAATCACATTCATCGCTTCTGCATGATTTGCTTTTGGACGTCGCTTGTCTACGATTGCAAGTGGTGCATTTAACACTTCTGCAAGTTTACGTGCTCTTGTTGTTCCACCATGATCAGGGGATACAACAACAACATCTTCACCTAATTTCTTGTGAGCAAAATATTGCCCAAGCATAGGCACAGCAGTTAAATCATCTGTTGGAATATCAAAGAATCCTTGTATTTGTGATGCGTGCAAATCCGTTGTTATTAAACGATGTGCTCCAGCTGTTTGAAGTAAATTTGCAACAAGCTTTGCTGTAATTGGTTGCCTTGGTCTTGATTTACGATCTTGCCTTGCATAACCAAAGTATGGCATAACTAAATTGATTTCCTTTGCACTTGCTCTTTTACAAGCATCAATACAAATCAGCACTTCCATTAACCTTTCCGTCACAGGAGCACAAGTTGATTGCACAATATAGACATCTCTTCCACGCACCGTCTCTTCTAACTCTACCAAAATTTCTCCATCCGCAAAATGCTTTACGCTCACTTCACCTAGCGGCATATCCAAATGTCCCACGATTTCATTAGCCAAATCCACACTTGCTGTTAACGCAAATACCACAGTTTCATTAATCATCTTTTCGCTCCCTCTTCTATTTGTCTTTATATTTACTTCCATATCCAGGTTTGTTTTCTTGACGAGATCTAGCAATAGCCATATCTCCTTCATGGATATCTTGTGTTACTGTTGAGCCTGCTGCTACAACCGCTCTTTTACCAACCGTGATTGGAGCAATTAAATTACTATTACTTCCAATAAAAGCACCATCTTCAATTACTGTTTTAAATTTATTTTTACCATCATAATTCACAGTAACAACACCACACCCAATATTAACACCGCTTCCAACTTCACTATCTCCAAGATAGGTCAAATGAGCACAGCGACTATCATATCCAAAGTGTGTGTTCTTAAACTCCACAAAATTACCCACTCTATTTTTTGCTTCAACAACACTATGTCCTCTAAAATGAGCGTAAGGTCCAACATTACACTCTTCTTTAACTTCACTATCAATGATCTGTGAACTATAAATATTACAATTTTCTCCAATTATCGCATTATTAAAATAGCATTGCGAGTATATCGTTGTTCCTTTTGAAATTTTAGTTTTCCCATGCAGTACGGTCTGTGGATAAAGAACAACCCCCGCTTCTAATATAACATCTGCACCAATGTATGTTGTATTGGGATCTAACATGACAACTCCCATATCCATCCATTTTTCATTAATTATTTTCTTCATGAACTGGTTTGCTTGTGCTAGTTCACCCTGATCATTAACTCCCGCTACCTCTTGTGCAGATGTTGCCTGTATCGCTGAAACCTGGCAACCTTTTTGATTTAGTATTTCAACTAAATCTGTAATGTAATATTCTTGTTGCTGATTATTATTTTTTATTTCTTTCAAATTAGAAAATAGAATTTCATTATCGAATCCATAAATTCCTGTGTTGATTTCACAAATCTTTTTTTCTGCTTCCGTACAATCTTTAAACTCTACAATTCTTTCAATAAAGCCATCCTTACCCCGAACAACTCGTCCATAAGATTTAGGGTCTTCTGTAACAACGGTTAACACTGCCATTGCCACTTTTTCAACTTCATGATAGAGCTGTTGCATCACTTCTTTTTGAACACATGGACAATCGCCATTAATCACTATCGTTTGTCCTTTTTCTTTTTCGCACTGCTCAGCTTGCATTACCGCATGCCCTGTTCCAAGTTGGGGATCTTGAATTGCAAATTCACATTTCCCATCTAGTGCGCTCATCATCTCATCACGTCCATAGCCCACAATCGTTACTACTTTTTGTGCTCCTGCCTCTTTTGATGTATCAATTAAATGCTCAATCATTGTTTTATCGCATACTTTATGAAGACACTTTGGCTTTTCAGACTTCATTCTAGTCCCTTTACCAGCAGCCATAATAATTGCAGATTTCATTATTGTACCTCCTTTCTTAAGTGTACCAAAAAAACGAAATAAAAAAAACCCTAGATTTCTTATATTTTTTCAAAAAAAGAAGCTCCTTTCGGATGCTCCTTAATATCCACCTTCAAGACTCAATTCACGGTCAGGCACTCCAATTAAGTGCTTTTCCATCTCAAAGTTATCATTTAGTTTCCCTTCGTAATAGACGCCACCTTCTAAGCGCTCATCCAAAACTAACTCAATTCCAATAATTTCACCTTCAAAACGCTCATCATTATTAAAGTTACCTTGATTAACATACCCATTATTGCTGACACCAAAGTACTCCCCTGCAATCGTTGTATCAATAACAAACTCCAATACACTTGCATCCGCACTGTGTGAGCAACCATTCGGTGCATCAACACTCGCTTTTGCGTCAACTTTAACAACTGGTAATGTAATTCCTGTATCTAGAGTAAAGTAATATCGTGTTCCAATTTCTCCAAAACTCGAGCCTAACGCTACCCCAATAAACCCATCTTCATCATAAAGTAGACCCGTTAGTTCATCCACTGTCATTTCTGAATAAATGAACTTATATTGTTTTGATGTTGTTGATGTAATCGCCTTATAAGACATATAAGTCTTAGTCGCTGATGTTGAACACACCTCAATCGCTTCACTTTGAAATTCTCGATTATATTGGTCAAAAGACTCAATCGTGAACCCATCTTCATTTTCAGTCTTTGTTGTAAACCCTGTCATTGTTATAAAACTAAATACAAGGATTAGAACAAGCAAGCTCTTTTTCACAAGGCTCACCTCCTTTTTTAGTGCTTTTTAATTATACCACAGGGACTCCATTTGTCAAAGAAAGACCAAAGAAAAAGATAGCGTTTGCCCCTATCTTCTTCAATTTATCCCACTTTTTCAACTCTTTTGCCACCTTTATAGACATCAACAATTTCATAATCTCTGTCTAAAATAGCCAAATCTGCATCATAGCCAGCCATAATTTTTCCCTTATATTCATCAATTCTTAAATAGCGTGCTGGATTGATGGTCACCATATTAATCGCCCATCCCAGTGGAATGCCCGCTTTTTCAACTAAGTTTTGAAGTCCTTTATTAAATTTCAGTGTCCCTCCTGCTAAGCTATCCGTTCCTGCAAGGTAAGCCGAACCATTATCACGAATTTCAATATCGTGCCCACCTAACATGTACTTCCCAGGATTACATCCTTTGCCACACAGTGCATCATCAATCATAATGCAGTGTCCATCACCCTTAGCCATAACTAAAGCATAGATTGCTGCCCAACTGACATGGTTACCATCACATATAATCTCTGCATAGGTATCACTTAGCCGCATCGCTGCCCCAACAAGTGATGGAGCGCGGTGGTGCAATCCATTCATCCCATTAAATGTGTGGGTTATTCCCGTTGCTCCATTTGCTACTGCAATGCAAGCTTCCTCAAACGTTATGGCTGAGTGCCCCATTGATACATTAACACCGCTGTCTGCTGCATAACGAGTTAACTCATGGTTTTCATCTAGCTCACAAGCCATAGTCATGATTTTTATTAATCCCTTTGCATCTTTTTGATACTGTTTAAATTGTTCTACATTAGGAAGAAGAATATACTCTTCTGGTTGAGCTCCTTTATTCTTTTTATTTAAGTATGGTCCTTCGAAATGAACACCGATAATCTCAGCTCCACCAAAGTCCCCCTCATCAACAACTTGTGCTACATTTTTTAAAGCTTTAGAAAGAACCTCTTCACTTTGCGTTACTGTTGTTGGACAAAAACTGGTGATGCCTTCTGGAAGTAAACTCTTCGCCCATTCGCGTAACCCATCAGGTGTTGCATCATTGGTATCAAAACCAATTCCCCCATGGCAATGTATGTCAATCATTCCAGGAATGATTCGTAGCTCTCCGTAGTCAATATCCGTCCTTCTATGGCCGTATGGGTAAACACTAGTAATGGTTCCTTCCTGGATTTCGATTTGTGCTTCAATAAAAGTGCCAGAAACCCAAACCTGTTTGCTCTGAATAATCATTCTTCACTCCTCCTTTGTTCTTATTATACACAGAAAATAGTCATTTCTTCTACTGTTTTAATAAATAACTCACATACTTTTATAATGGTTAAATAATTAGTCAACGCTAACACTTCAACCAAGTCAAAAATAGTGCCGTTAAAATTTATCCATCTTTGCAGTGTTACTATTCATCATAAAATAAAAAAGTGCCTCCATCTTTCGCAACGACTCTTAATCATTTTGATAGTTGCCTTTTTTCACGAAAGAAATCAGACAATAAAGTCGCACACTCTTTTTCTAAAATACCTCCATGAACCTCTGGGTAATGATTGAACCCTGCAATCTGATTAAAATCCATCACACTTCCAAAACAACCACCCTTAGGATCATAGGCTCCAAAAAATACACGCTTTATTCGTGCTTGTATAATCGCTCCAGCACACATTGGACATGGTTCTAAAGTAACATATAAATCACAATCTTCTAACCGCCATGAACCCTGTATTTTACAACCTTCTTCAATCACCAAAATTTCAGCATGAGCTAGCGAACTTTGACTTTGATTTCTTAAGTTATGCGCCTTTGCAATGACTTTCCCTTGATAGACCAAAACAGCTCCTACAGGAACTTCATCTTGCCCTTTTGCAAGTAAGGCTTCTTCATATGCTAACTGCATTAATTTTTCCACACTATTCTCCTATAAAAAAAGGTACACACAAACAGAGGCTCTTAAGGATGCTACCTTCCGGTCCTGACCTGATTCAACGCATGTTTGTTGTACCATAATTATTATATCTAATTTTCTCTAGAAGCACAAGAAAAAGCACTGCATCCTTATCTTATTTTTGAGCCAGCTTCTAAATCGCTCATTTCAACAACGATTACTTTACCATTGTCTTCTCCTGCTAAAATCATTCCTTGAGATTCAACTCCACGAAGTTGTGCAGGCTTTAAATTCGCAACCACAATCACTTTTTTTCCTATCATCTCTTCAGGTGAATAATGCTCCGCAATACCAGATACAATCTGACATACCTTTGAGCCAATATTAATTTCTGAAACAAGTAGCTTATCCGCCTTTGGATGTCTTTTGCACGCTAGAACCTCTCCTACAATTAATTCCACTTTCGCAAAATCTTCTATTCCAATTTGTGGTGTTATCATTTCTTCTTTTTTAATGTCCTCTTCAATTATTTTCATAACCGCTTCTTCATCTAATCGTGCAAATAAAATTTCTGGCGTTGAAGTGACATAGTGGTTTGACTCCAATTGACCAAACTCATGAATAGTTTCATATCCTATTTCTTTCGTTTGCAACTGTTGTAATATTTTTTCTGCTGCCTCTGGTATAAATGGTTTCAAGAGTATTGCTGCAATTCTAATGCTCTCCAATAAATTATACAACACGGTTTTTAGTCGTTGGTGTTGTGACTCTTCTTTTCCCAAAACCCATGGTGTTGTTTCATCAATGTATTTATTACTTCTTCTAAGAAGGGCAATGATTTCATCAATCGCATCCACCACTTTTAACTCGTTCATTTTTTGCTCTACTTGACTAACACAATTTCTTGCGACTTGAATTAGTTCTTCATCAAGAGTCTCATTGCATTTTGTATTTTCAACTAATCCACCAAAATATTTATTACTCATCGTGATTGTCCGATTAACTAAGTTTCCTAAGATGTTAGCTAAGTCTGTGTTAATTCTTTCAATCATTAGTTCATAAGTCACCGTTCCATCTTGAGCAAATGGCATTTCATGCAACATGATATATCGTACTGCATCAACTCCAAAGTAGCGACACAAATCATCTGCGTACACCACATTCCCTTTTGATTTACTCATCTTGCCATCACCTATAAGTAGCCAAGGGTGTCCAAACACTTGTTTAGGTAGTTCAACATCTAAAGCCATCAAAATAATTGGCCAATAAATGGTATGAAATCGTAAAATATCTTTCCCAATGAGATGAACATTCGCAGGCCAAAATGCTTTAAACAATTCGCCATGATCACCATCCACATCAAATCCAAGCCCAGTAATGTAATTCACCAAGGCATCAATCCAAACATAGACTACATGCTTAGAATCGAAATCAACTGGGATACCCCATTTAAATGATGTTCGTGATACACACAAGTCTTGTAATCCTGGTTTTATAAAATTATTTATCATTTCATTTTTTCTTGACTCCGGTTGAATAAATTTCGGATTGTCTTCAATATGTTTCATCAAGCGATCTGCATAGTTGCTCATTCTAAAAAAGTATGCTTCTTCTTTTGTCAGTTCAACACTTCTTCCACAGTCAGGGCACTTCCCCTCCACAAGCTGAGCTTCAGTAAAAAATGATTCACACTCTTTACAATATAACCCTTCATACTCCGACTTATAAATATCTCCTTGGTCATGTAATTTTTTAAATATTTTTTGAACTTGTTTTTCATGATATGGGTCAGTAGTGCGCATAAACTTATCATAAGACACATTCATTATATCGAACTGTCCCTTAATAACCTCTACCACATCATCCACAAACTTCTTTGGATCTTGCCCCGCTTGTTTTGCTTTTTCTTCAATTTTTTGTCCGTGCTCATCCGTTCCCGTTTGAAAGTGAACATTGTAGCCCACTAGTCTTTTATAGCGAGCAATCGCATCCGCTAAAACAATCTCGTACACATTCCCAATATGTGGCTTAGCTGATGTATACGCAATTGCCGTTGTAATGTAATAATTCCCTTGGTTTTTCATTTCATGTCCTCCTTTAGAATATAAAAACGCCCAACAAAGGACGTTTATTCACGCGGTACCACCTTATTTTATGCACGTATGCATACACTTTTTCTTCTTAACGCGAAGTGTTCGCCCTCTTCTACAAACTCATTTTCGAACAGGAAGCTCCAAGACCATTTTTGCTTATTTTATCTTGTATGCTCTCACCCATCACATACTCTCTTCATTTTCAAAAATAAGTTACTCTTCTCTTCATAGCCGTTAAGCCTATTATATAAAAAAAAATTGCACCTTTCAAGGATATTTTTTTATATTTGTTTGACATTACCTTTTAAAAAGTGCTATTATTAGAGTGTATTTAAGCATCACACAAGATTATCCCATTATGATTACTCATCATGGTTTGTTTTTGGAAGGTGCAATGCAATACAATGATGGAGGGTACATAATGAGTACAGGTAAAGTAAAATGGTTTAACGCAGAAAAAGGATACGGGTTCATCACTGATGATGCTGGACAAGATATCTTTGTACACTTTTCTGCAATCCAACAATCTGAAGGATTCAAAACTCTAGACGAAGGTCAAGCTGTAAGCTTTGACGTTACTACTGGAGATCGCGGACCTCAAGCTACAAACGTTGTAAAACTTTAATTTAAAGAATTACTACAAAAAAAGAATGCTAATAAGCATTCTTTTTCTTTTCTATTAATAATTTTTCTTTTCAATTTCAAAGAATGATTTTGGATATCCACAAAGTGGGCAAGCACCTGGGGCTGCTTTCCCAACCACAGTGTATCCACAAACTTCACATTGCCATGCCACATCATCTGTTTTGCTAAAGACTGTATTTTCATCAACATTTTTAAGTAGTGCTAAATAACGCTCTTCATGAGCTTTTTCAATTTTAGCTACCATATCCATTTGTGCAGCAATACGTGTAAACCCTTCTTCACGAGCCGTTGCAGCAAACCCTGCATACATATCGGTCCATTCATAGTTCTCACCCTCAGCAGCCATTTTCAAAGCTTCAGAAAGAGTTGGCATTGCATCTCCATGAAGTGCTTGAAACCAAAGACGTGCATGCTCTTGTTCATTACGTGCTGTCTCTTCAAAAATTGCAGCAATTTGTTCCATACCATTTTCACGTGCAACACCTGCGAAATAAGTATACTTGTTTCTAGCTTGGCTTTCTCCAGCGAATGCAGCTTGTAGATTTTGTTCAGTTTTTGTTCCTTTTAAATTTGTCATCTTTTTTCTCCTTTTCTTTTCGTTTAGACAAGCAGTCATCACACAGACAGTCGAAGGTAAGTTGATGACCAAAGATTTGAACTTTCATTTTTTCTTGAACAATTTTATTGAGTTCTTCTTGATAGTCCATGGGCACATCTTGTAATCGACCACAACTTGTACAGCGCATATGATAATGCGGAATACTGTTTCCATCGTAATAGCATCCCTCTGCATTTTGAACTTTAACAATCGCATTTTCTTCAGCTAAGCGATTCAAGTTACGATACACGGTCGCAATTCCTACTGGCTTGTTTTGTCGATGCAATTCTTGATGAACTTCTTCCGCTGTCATATGAATATTAGCTCCACAAATTACACTTAGTATTTCTTCACGCTGTTTCGTATTTCGAGTGATCATCTTCTCACCTCCTTATTGATAACTATTATCATTATAGCATTTATTTATTACTTTGCAATAGAAATTAAAAAGAATCTGTAAAAAGATTCTTTAAATAACTAATTGGTGATAATATTCCACTACTTCTTTAAGCTTATCAATGACTTCTTTCTCTAGCGGCGCAATCGGATAGCGAGCAGGTCCTGCATTGCATCCCTCCCCATCCAATGTGACACTCATCTTCATTGCTGCTGGTGCTGATGCCAGTTTGGTGACGCTACGATAGACTTCAATGGATTCTTGGAACTTTTGAGCCCTTTCCATATCCCCTTGTTTAAAGCAATCATAGATTCCTAAAATTTCTTTCGTGATGCAGTTACTTGTTCCTGCAACTGACCCATGTGCTCCCATCTGTAATGCTTTCAATATTGATGAATCCGACCCTACCAAAACTTTAACCTCTGTCCCCTGAACTGCATCAATATAAGCTTTTAAATTGTCCATATTCCCACTGCTATCTTTAACTGCCTTCACATTTGGAAGCTGAGCTAGCTCTTTTATAGCTTCAGGAGATAAGTTAACACCGGTGCACTTAGGAATATTATAAATAATCATTGGTAAATCAACTCTGCTCGCAATCATTTTGTAATGATTGATTATCTCTTTTTCACTAGGAATTAAAAAGTATGGTGTGACTACAGAAATGGCATCTGCTCCTAACTCTTTCATAATATTCCCTAATTGAATAACTTCTTTGGTGCTATTTCCACCAACTCCTACATAAACCGGTACACGATGATTTGTTGTTTCAATCACCACTTTCGCAAAGTCAATCTTCTCTTGTTGTGTCAAAGTGTGAAATTCTCCATTAGTTCCAAGTGGAAATAATCCATGCACTCCTCTTTCAATTAAGCGATTAACCAATACCTTTGCAGCATCTAAATTTAGTGACTGATCTCCCTCTGTAAATGGAGTTATAATCGGTGTTATAATTCCTTCAAATTTCATTTTCTTTCTCCTTTTTTCTCTTGCAAAATTCCTTCACCCAGACTTCCTCCTGGATGCCACTTTACATAATCTTCTACCGTTAACTGTTTTGCATCTTGCAGTAAAACACTCAGTGCTTGTAAAACTAAAATCTCCGCAAGAATAGATGCCCTTGGTGCTTTATTCAATGGACCACCTTCTTGGCTTACTCCCGCTACTAAACAGACTTCTGTGTGTTGAGCTAACCATGATGACTTTGATCTAGTACAACTAATAACATGTGCTTCATTGCTTTTTAGAGCCTCAACAGTAGCTTTTAATTCAGCTGTTTCTCCACTGTTTGATATTGCGATGACCACATCTCCTTTTTTCACTTGTCCACAAGAGCCATGAACCGCTTCAGTACCATGTAGCTCATAGGCTGATGTTCCTGTGCTTGAAAGTAAGGAGGCAATGTATCCTGCCACATGCCCTGGCTTACCAATTCCTGTCACGTGCACACGTCCCCCTTGTCTCTCACAATTCAAGATTAGATTTGTCGCCTGTTTCAGTGATTGCACATCTAATGTTTCAATTACTATTTCAACTTCCCGTTGGGATATTTTTAAAAATGAATCTAGTGTCTCCATCACTTTCTCCTTCTTCTAAAAAGAAGGACAGAGAATATTCTCCGTCCTCATCAATTAATGAAAAATATTTAAAATGTTATAAAGCGCTGTTCCGACGATATTGTAGTCAATATTTGGGAAGCTTGCTCCAGCAATTCCAAGTTGTGCAAATGCTGGGTAAAGAAGAAGTGGCAATGCAACAAGCCCAATCCCTACAACGAAAGATCCTGCAAGTGCTCCCTTCCATCCACCATAAGCATTTCCAAATACTCCACACGTTCCACCAGAGAAGAAACAAATTCCCGCTGCTGGAATCATAATCACTGAACTTTTAAATATAACCATCATCATCATTCCAAATAATCCTCCAAGGAATGAACCTACAAACCCAATAACAACCGCTGTTGGTGCAAATGGGAATACTGCAGGACAGTCAACTGCTGGTTTTGAATCTGGGATATACTTTTCAGAGATTGCAACGAATGCTGCTGTAATTTCTGCGATAAATTGGCGAACCCCATAGATTAAGACACTCATACCAGCTGCAAATTGTAACCCTTGTAATAATGGATAGATGAACCACAAGTCATTTCCAGACATCGTTTTTACCGTTTCAAGATTTCCTGAAGTTACACATGCAATTGTTGCAATGTAGAATAAGATAACCATGAAAATTGCGATTGAGAAAATGAAATCTCTAAACAATGAAAAGAATTTAGGTAATTTAATGTTACTTGCATCTTGAGAAGAACGTTCATTTGATTTTGAGAAAATTTTTCCAATATACCCAGATATTGTATATCCGATACAGTTAAAATGTCCCATTGCCAACTTATCATCTCCAGTTATCTTATTCATAAATGGTTGACATAGTGTTGGTAACGCCGCTCCACAAAATCCAAGAATAATACCTCCTGCAAGAATAGTTACAATAGCAGGTAAATCAAACGCGATAAACACCAATGCTAGTACGCATGAAAAATATAGGAAATGTTGCCCAGTTAAGAAAATCGCTTTAAACGGTGTTACTTTTGCGAAGAATAAGTTAGCTGCAAACCCCACCAACATAACTAAAGCTACTTCCGTTCCATAGGTCTCTAAGGCAAGGGCCGTTGCTACTTCAACTTGTGTTGTTATCCCTTGAATTCCAAATCCTGTATTAAATAAAGTTGTAAAGTTTGTCACAATAGTTCCAATATAGCTTGAACCTATACTGAAAATCATGAACCCCATAATTGTTCTTGCGGTACCCGCAATAACATCTGTTGCTGATTTCCTTTGAAGTAATAAACCAATAAAGGCCATTAATCCAACAATGAGCGCTGTATTGCGCGTCTGTGCTAAAATTGCATCAATCATCTTCTATCCTCTTCTCCTTTTAATTTTTTGTTTTGAAAAACTCTTCTAGTTTTCTTTTAATTTCTTCTTTGTCCATAATATTGCGAATTCCTATCACATATGGTGCCTTGCCTGCAATCTCGTGTGCTACATCTTCCATAGTTATCACGACATCTCCATTAAACCCCAAAAGTGAATCCAAATTCCCATGCTCAACCACCAAGTCCATTTTTTCTTCACTAATGACTTGATCCACCTTAATTTTGAGCAACATACTAGAACCCATTCCCGCTCTACAAGCTACTAAACCTTTGAACATACTTCCTCCTTCTACAGTTGACAAATGTAATCAAATACTTTTTGAGCATCAGTGGCATTGTCTAAAAAATCATAGAACTCTTGCTTTTCCAGCAACTCAGCTAAGTCACTTAATGCGGATAAATGGGCATTATTGTCCACTGCCGATAAAGTGAAAATGTATTTCACCGGATCATTATCCTCATTACCAAACTCTACTGGAGTTGCTAGCGTAGTGATACCAATTGCTCCCTCAATTACTCCATCCTCTGGTCTAGAATGAGCCAAGGCAACATGCTTTGTTAAAACAAAATATGGCCCCATCTCATGAACAGCGTTAATAATTCCATCCACATATGTTTCTCTTATTTTTCCTGCTTCCACAAGTGGGTGGGCCGCTTTGCGCACAGCGTCCTGCCAATCTATTGCTTCAACCTTTAATTGAATAAGATTCACTGTTACCATATCTTTTAACATTTTTTTACCTCAACTCTCTGTTACACTTTCATTTTATTTCATCTTTATATTTCACTCAATATTTATTGGGTTTAACATTTGTTGCAAAGACAAACAAAAAATAAACCCCATTAAATTCAGAGTTTATTTCCCAAACATTGGCCATTTTTTTGTTCACATTTTTTCAAGTAATCCACAATTTCTTGACATGACTTAGCATTATCTAAAATTTCATAAAACTGCTTATCATTGAAAAGCTCTACTAGACTACTCAATGCATTTAAGTGCGTTTCACTATCCATCGCAGTTAAAAAGAAGATGTACTTCACCGGATCTAATTCATGCCCAAATCGAATTGGTTTTTTCAACACGTTAATTCCTAATCCGATTTTTAATGCCCCAAACTCTGTTTTTACGTGGGGAAGTGCGATGTGTGGCGCAATAACATAATAAGGTCCATTGATTTTTGTTGTTGAAATAACTTCATCCAAGTATTTCTGTGTTGCATACCCCTGTTTTACAAAACTTGCTCCACTTTTTAAAATTGCTTCTTCCCAGTTTTGTGCATCCACATTAATATTCATCAAATTAATATCCGCCATTTGAGATAATCTCAGTGGTCCAGCTTCTTTTATTTGTTGATCTCCTGATGAAAAATAGGCAATTAATTCATTCGCCAACCTACTCTCATCCGTCACTGTTCCATGTTTTTTCATAATTGCTAACACTTGTTCAATGTTTGGTATATTGCTAAATGTAGTCTTTAACTTCATGCAAACTTCTCTTACTACTTGATATCGCTCTTGCATATTCATTACAGGTCGAACATATACAATAGGTTTACCTTGAATCATTTCTTCATCTAAAAAAGTAGTTGAAAAAACAATGTCGTACTCTTTTTCAGGAATAAGCTTTATACTTTCTACAGGTTTTAAGAAATGAATTTCTGGCAGTAATGTAATTAGCTCTGAGCAAAGAATTGCAGAACTCCCTAACCCATTGCTGCAAATAATCAATCCTACTTTTTGCTTCCCTATCTTAATCATGCTTCGCCCAGCATAAATTGCTCCAAAGTGCATAGTTAGAAAAGCAACTTCATCCTCTGGGATTGAGCGACCAAATAAACTTTCTAAAGGTTTTACAGTTTCTAAAACAAGTGTGTATAGTTCAATATGCTCCTGCTTTACTTTTTCCTTTAGTGGATTTACGATAGGCAAATGATACAACAGGCGATAATACATAGGTCTTAGATGACAATATAGCTTTCTGAATATATCTTCACTATTTTTATATTGTAACCCACTTAATATTTCAAATCGATACATCAATCGTTCAACAATATTTGCAATCGTTAAACAGTCTGTCGTATCTTCCTCTGGATTTCCAACCGACAACCCTAAAATCCATGCTGTTAAATACAATATTTCACTGGTCGCAATACAATCGCTTTGTTTATAATTTAAAATAAGGTCACACATAAACTGATATTCTTTAGTGGTTTTCATAATTTCAAAATTAGCTTGTTCAAATGTTTCTTTAAAAATATCTGTGCTTCTACAATTAACTATTCTTGCCTTAATAAAGATAAAGATGTAAATAAACTCTCCCAGTCTATCTTCTACAAACTCAATGCTATATTTCTCTGATAATTCATCAATTACTAATTTCGAATATTTAAAAATATCCAGATGATTTTCATCTATAAATAAATCAAAAAACCTGCCATTATTTTCTGTCGTGAAAATTTCAATCACTTTAAGCATCATAAATCGTCTAAGGTCTAACTCTTCTCCAATTAAATAGTATCCACGATTTCGATCATAGCCAACCTTAATGTTTGTTTTATTGCATTCACTCTCCAACTCCTTCAGTTCATTAAGGACGGTTGATTTTGAAACTTTGAGGTGAGCCATAAAATGATTAATAGAAAGATAAGGTAGCTCAATAAACATCAATAAGTATAAGGTCATCTGTCTCTCTTTAGACGAAAGAAAATAATCAGTTCCCATATCATCCATAATTAATCCATTCAATTTGTTACGGACTTCTTGACTGATCGTAACCGCGGATTGAACAACATCTATCTTCGCATAGTCAGAGTTCACAAGTTCTTGGTTAATTTTATCCAACCGATAAAGTACTTGACGGCGTGTTGACGAGGTTTGATGTTCAATCTCTTTAAGTGTAATGTAGGTGCTTTTACACAACAAACTTATTAATCCATACACCTTATTATCCATGCTACTCCTCCTACTTATAGACTTAGTATATCAACTATTTCCTCTAAAGACTACTATGATTTTATCTGGCATTGATTCCCTAATGCAAAAATGGAGCCGTGTGATTGCTCCATTTCATTTTATAGCTGTAAAATTTCTATTATGCATCCATTTCTTCTTGGCTTACATGAAGTTGTTTATACAATTCATTTTTAGACACTCCAGACAATTTTGCAACTTCTTTGATTGCTTGTGATCGACTCATTCCTGCTCTGATGGACTGTTCCACCTGCAGGGATAGCTCTGCAAAATCAATAGGTTGACTATCCTTTTTATTAAAGCCTTCAACCACCACCACAAACTCTCCTTTGATTTCTTCGATTTCACTCAGTACTTCGCTACATTTACCACGAATAAACTCTTCGTGCTTTTTTGTTAGTTCTCGAGCTAAAACAATTTGTCTGTCTCCAAGTACTTGTAAAATGCTTTCTAGCATCTTCTCAATGCGATGTGGTGCTTCATAAAATACTAGTGTCATAGTCAGGTTTTTATATTCTAATAATGCTTTTTCTCTTCCGGATGTATTTGGAGGTAAAAAGCCAATAAAGGCAAACGGTTGTACTACGCACCCTGAGGCAACCAATGCATTTAACATGGCACTACATCCTGAAATTGGAATAACTGGATAATCTTTTTCCACTGCCATTTGCACCAATAACTGACCTGGGTCACTAACCAATGGATAGCCCGCATCAGAAACAATCGCAACGTTATATCCACGTTCCAAAAAATCAATAATCCCTTGTGCTGATGCCTTTTCATTAAATTTATGATGTTGAATTAATCTTGTTTCTATGCCGAAGTGGTGTAATAGATTTCCTGTTATGCGAGTATCCTCACATGCAATGACACTAACTTGTTTTAGTACTTCTATCGCTCGTGGTGTCATCTCTTGCAAATTTCCAATAGGTGTTGCGACTAAGTATAAAGCAGCTCTAGTCGTCTGAAAGCTCTTCTGGCGATTCATTCTTTACTTCCCTTTTCTTTCCTTGCTCCACCTTTTTTACTTCCGCATGTTTTTTAAATTCATCAAATGATACAGTGATTGAATTATCACGATTATCCAAACGAACTTCTTGGGCAATAACATTCATAGATGATACGCGATAAGTGCTGCCCTGATACACCACTTGTGAGTTGGCTTTAGGCATTCCTTTCCGTAACTCTTTATATTGGTCATCCTCATACTTTAAACAGCACATTAGTTTTCCACACTGCCCTGATAGTTTTGGGACATTTAATGCCAACAATTGATTTTTTGCCATATTAATTGAGATGACATCAAACTGCTTTTTATATCTTGAACAACACATTTCCATTCCACACATTCCAACTCCACCAACAAGTTGAGCTTTATCACGAGAACCAATTTGTTTTAATTCAATTCGGCAGTGAAGCTGTGAAGCTAATTTCTTTAATAACTCTCTAAAGTCGACACGCTCATCCGCAACATAGACAATCAAAATTTTAGTTCGATCAAGCGTATACTCAGCACTAACCAAGTTCATATCTAACCCTAATTTTTCTACTTCTTCCTCACATTGTATTAGTGCCTGCTTTGCAAGTTTGATATTTTCTTCATGTCTTCTTTTATCTTCTTCACCTGCTTTTCGCACAACGGGTTTTAGTGGGGCTTGAATCGTTATTTCTTCCACTTTGTACAGCGAGCTAACAACTTCTGCTAACTCACTTCCACGAACTGTTTCAACAATTACAAAATCACCATATTCAATCGTCACATCATTTGTGCCAAAAGAATAAGCTTTCGTTGAGTTTTTAAATCGGACTGACACCGCATAAATAAATTCTTGATTTTCACTCATTACACAACCTCCTTTATTTGATAAATCGTTTGTTCCATCAATAAGGAACTGTTATTAAAACGATTGCACTTGTCTTTGCTTTCCAACAAAATTCTAATCACCTTTTGATAATCTATTTTCTTACTTTTGCACTCCATCACACGCTGATAATACCAACCCTCTTTTTCAAATGATGATGCAACAATATCTCTAAAAAATAGAGAACTTAATTCTAAAAATTGAAAAATCACTTCTTTATCACTCTCTTTGCTTCCCAGAATTTCTGTTTGAAACCACACAAGAAAGCGGTCTATTTTACTATCAAAATCTGCACTAAATCTTTGTAGTGCTGCAAGTGCCATTTGATACTCCTGGCTTTCTTGCACCTTTTTCATCAACTCCACATCTTTAACAAAGTGGCTTAATAGATAGCTATCTATTTCATCTAATCCAGCTTTTTGTGCTTCATCAGAATAGAACTGGTTACCCATTAATTTAAATGGGATTACTTGACATCGAGATACAATTGTTGGCAATAGTCTATCTAAACTTTCCACTGTTAAAATTGCTATTGTATTTTGCCCTTGTGGTTCTTCCAAAAATTTCAACAAGCTATTCAACGCTTCTATTGTCGCATTTTCAGCTGCGTCTAAAAGATAGATTTTCTTTCCTGCCTTTTCAAGTGCTGTTTTTGAAAATTGATCTTGAAGATTTAAGATGCTTTCTTTTTTTATAGATTCTTCTGTTCCATCTAGCACAATCACATCGCTATAAACTCCATCACTAATTCGTCGACAACTATCGCACTTTTCGCAAGCAAACCCATCTTCTTTATTTTCACAAATCAAACTTTGTGCCATCAACAAGCCTACTTCTTTTTTAGGAGTCCCTTTCATTCCCACAAACAAGTAAGCATGTGCTACTTTCCCTGAAGTCAGTGCATGGTGCAGCGTTTGATACACAATGGGTTGTCTTTGTTGTAACCCATTCTTAATCATTCACAATTCCCTCTACTGCACTTAATGCTGCTTGAATTACTTTTTCTACTTCTTGTGATGCATCGACAAAAATCATGCGTTCTTTAAACCTTTTCACCACTTGTTCATAACCTTTTACTACATCATAGTGAAATTGAATACTTTCTTGATCTAGCCTATCTTTATAAACCCGATTTTCAATTCGTTTCAAACCATCTTCAGCACTGATATTTAAATAAATCGTTTTGTCTGGTAAAAGACCTTCGGTCGCAAATTGATTAATTTTAAAAACTTCATCAATTCCTAAGTGTCTTCCGCATCCTTGATAAGCGAGTGAACTATCTACAAAACGATCACATATTACAATCTTCCCCTGTTCTAATGCAGGTAAAATCTTCTCTACTAAATGCTGGCGACGGCTCGCAGCATAAAGTAAAGCCTCTGTTCTAGAATCCATTGCGGTATTTTGAGGACTTAAAATAATGCTTCGTATTTGCTCTGCAATATCAATTCCTCCAGGTTCACGTGTATAAATTACATCGTAACCACTATCTACTAACTTTTCATATACTGCCATCGATACTGTTGTCTTCCCGCTACCATCTGGCCCTTCAAAAGTAATAAAGTGTCCTTTTTTCATTTTACCACCACCATTAATTATGTTTATTATATCACGCTTTTACTGTCTCTAGAAGTCCAAAACCACAAAATAGTGAATATCTGAACATTGTAGAATTAAGTTAGTCGACTAACTTTCTAAAAAACACCATTCCTATTATCAGCGGATTGATGTTTTGCTTGGTGATTTAATCTTTTATTTTAACTAGTGGGTTCTTTTAATTTTTTCTATTCACTTCTCTCATTAATCCATTTAAAAAAGAATTCTGCACTCTAGTTAGCAGAACCCTTTTTTTGCTTATCCTTTAAATAAAGGTATTAATTCCTTTTTCATAACATCTACCAGTCCTAAATCTGACATTTTCACTTCAGGAATAACTGGTAACGCCAATGTTACAATGCGAAGTAATGGGTTTTCAATTTCCACTAATCCCAGCTGTCTATTAGCCTGTTTCATTATTTCTGCTTCTTTAGCTAATTTTTCTGCAGGTTGCACGGAAATAAGTCCAGCAAGTTTCAGTTCTAAGGTCGCTAGTATTTTCCCCTCTTCTACCGCAACCATTCCACCACCTACTGATTTTAGTTGCTCTGCTGCAACAAGTGCATTTTCTGGAGTGTCATACACAATTGTTAGATTATGGGAATCATGCGATACAGTACTTGCTAAGGCACCATGCGTTGTTCCAAAATTTTTGACAATATGGAGGGCAATATTATCCTTATCATAACGATTTACAACCGCTACAAACTTTAAATTCGTATCAAATGATAAATCCAACTTTCCATCCTTTACTGGTATATCTACCTCTGCAAGCTTTGAAATAGAGAAGCTTGTTGTTACATATTCCATTACCTGGCAAGTCACTTTCCCCTCTTGGATTGGTGCTTTAATGATAAAATCATCAACACTTAACTCCTTTACATTGACTGAATTTTCAGACTCTATTGCATAACTCTTATCTTCAATTTCCACTAAAAGCTTTCTATCTTCCGCAATTAATTTTCCTTCAAAGAAAACTGCAGATGGGACAACTTCCTCTAAATTTGGCATAAGCACCATATCAGCAATATACCCCGGTGCAACAATTCCCAAATCGTCTGCCTTTATTTCCCGGGCAGTATTATACGTTGCTGATCTAATCGCATCAATGGGATGCATCCCCTCTTTTATCGCAACTCGAATTACTTCGTTCATATGCCCATTATTTAAGATATCATCGCTCTCACGATCATCTGTACATAAACAAAGATGATCATAATATCGACAGTGGTTAACTCCTTCCCAAATAGATTTCATATTTTTGGTAATACTGCTTTCACGCGCATCCACAAACATTCCTACCCGCATTTTATCCAGTGCCTCTGAGCTACCACGCGTTTCATGGCAAGTCTTAGGTCCCCCCAGCGTATAAGCTGATAAATTTCTTCCACTAAGGGATGGAGCGTGTCCTTGAATGTATAAATTTTTCTTTTCTGCAACCTTTAAAATATCCATCATTCTTTTTTCACCTTGAATAACCGCTAAGAAATCCATAACTTCTGCTAGCCCAATTACTCTTGGAAGCAGACTTAATTCTTCAATTTCTCTACTTTCAAAATCAGCTCCTGCATACTCCAACCCAGGCACGCTAGGAACGCAACTTGGGATATCAATGAGCTCACGAATTGGTAATCCTTCTGAGCTTTCATGCATATAGTGAACTCCTTTTGTCCCTAGCACATTCGCAATCTCGTGGGGATCGGTAATAACCGTTGTCGTTCCCCATGGTGCTACAGCTTTTGCAAAGTTGCGAGGTGTAAGCATACTACTTTCAATGTGCACGTGGGCATCAATAAACCCAGGCGTTAAGTATTGTCCCTTTGCATCATAGACTTGTTTCGCTTTATCTAGTTCTGTGCCCGGATGGATATGCTCTACATGGACAACATGTCCATCTTTCACAAAGACATCCGCTAAATAAACTTCTCCAGTTACAACATTAACCAGTTGAGCATTCGTAACTACCAAATCCGATTGAATTTCTCCACGAGCTGCTTGAAGTAACTCCTCTTTATTTATCTTTTTAAGTTTCATATCATCCTCCTACATTGTACTCTGCGTAATAAAATATAACAGTAATGGAACTGCTAAAACATACATTCCTGGATGAACTTCTTTTGCTTTTCCTGTTGCTACCTTAATTAATATATAAGCAATAATTCCTGCTGAAATTCCGCTTGCAATTGATCCTGTAAAAATAGTGAACATGATCATTACAAATGGTCCAAATGATTCTGTAAAGTCATCAAAGTCAATTTCTTTAAATCCCTTAATCATTAAGAACCCAACAAAGATTAAAGCTGGTCCTGTCGCCGCATCTGGAATCATCAAAAATAATGGAGCACAGAAAATAGTAATCGCAAATAATACCGCAACCACAAGGGCTGTAAATCCTGTTCTTCCTCCTGCCTCAACACCAGCAGATGATTCTACATAGGTGGTTACCGTTGTACAACCAAGTGTTGCTCCTGCAACTGTTCCGACGGCATCCACCAAAAATGGTTTTTGAATATCTGGGAAGTTTCCATCTCGATCTAACATTCCGGCTTTTGCACCAACCCCCAACACTGTTCCAAGGGTTGAAAAGAAATCACCAAAGAAAGCAATAAACATTAGCACAATTGCTTCAAATGAAAATAGGGTTGAAAAATCGAATTGAAAAACCACATTACTTACTGATTCTGAAGCTGGAATTTTAAACAAGGCACCAGGCACTGTTGTTACTCCAAATGGAATCCCCAATAATGTAATGGCTACAATGCCAATTAAGATCGCTCCCTTAATTTTATAAGCAGTAAGAATTGCAATAATGACAAGTCCTGCAATTGCTAAAAATACAGCAGGGTCAGTAAAATTTCCCATCCCAATCCCACTACTAAAATTTCCTATCCCCGTATTTTTAAATCCTAGATAAGCAATAAAAAATCCAATAGCTGTTGAAATCGCAAGCTTAATATTTTTAGGAATCATTCTAACAATTAAGTCTCGAATACCAAAAATTGAGAGAATTAAAAAAACAATTCCTGATACCAAAGTCATCGTCATTACCGCACTAAAGCTAATCTCTCCGCCTTGCAACATTGCTCCAAACATAAAGTTTGAACCCATTCCTGTTGATAACGCAAATGGAAGATTAGTGTACAAAGCCATAAATAAAGTAATTAATGCACTGATTAATGCTGTGACAATTAGAATTGCTTCTTTTGAAATAAAAACACCGTTGATATCAACAAGTCCCGGCTCTGCCCCAAATCCGACAATTGCTGAAGGTTGTACCGCAAGGACATACGCCATAGTCATAAACGTTGTAATTCCTGCAATCAATTCAATCTTAAAACTAGTTCCCATTTCGTGGAACTTAAAAAATGATTCAATTTTTTTCATACTCTTCTCCTTCTATTAAATTAAAATCATCGTCATCATTATCATTTGCGATATTTAATAAAAGAATAATATCATAGTATCCTTGTTAGGCAAGGCGTAGAGACTGTCTTCCAAATTAAGACATTATATGATAAATCTGACAACTTAACTTTACCCAATTTCTTTGCATCTGTCAAAGGAAAATTAAAAATATAGTTCATCATGTATGTAAAATTATACACCCTACTCATTTCTACTTATAACGCAAACTAACATTCAATCTTTAGAACGTTAGTATCCCATGACGAAGAAGATTAAATCCATAAAAAGCTACCAAATCAAGTTGTAATACGATAATAGAATAAGCATCCCTAATACAATGTTGTAGAGCGTGTCAATTTGTTTCGCCGCTAACTGTTTGTTAAGTACCGTTCCAAACCATCCACCAAAAATGCTTGCTACAATAATAAAAGGAAGAAATTCTAAATCATAGCCACCAATTCCTGTAAAAATAAGAACTTTAAGTAGTTTTGCTGATTGAGAAAATAAGATAATAACAATCGATAAGATTGTTGACTGTTTAGTGTCATAAGAAAACAAAAACATCAGTATGGCAATATTTAAAGGACCTCCACCAATGCCAATAAACACAGATATTGTTCCTAATAAAATACCCACGATAAGAATTAATAGTTTATTGCTGATGTCATATGATTTTATTTTTGTTTTATTTAGTGAATAGATTAAAAGAATAAGCAAGATTGTTCCTAACATAAATGATTGAATTGGTGAGACTAATGTTGAGAATTGTTCATTAACAGAATTAAAAATTGTATCCCCTAAAATTCCACCAATAATTGATCCTGATCCGATGTAAACTACTTTGCTTAAATCAATCTCCGCTTTATTTCTTGCTTGCTTAATTAGTGCTACAACTGCCATTGTAAAAACTGCAACAGAGGAATAGAATCCTATAGTCGCTACATCATGTGCCCCTAACAAATCAAATAGTGGTTTGATAATAACTCCACCACCTAAACCAGCTAGTGAGCCAATCGTCGTCGCAAAAATAACAATCATTGTATATAAAAATAAAATCATATCTTCCTCCTATTCATTAGTCTTCAAATAAAGTTGTTTTCTTTAGTGAATAAAGTAACGGAACTCCAAAGATAGTGCATGCTACTAATTCACCTAATCCAACTTCTAATCCAAATGTAATCCAACCAGCCAGAAAAGTTTGCGGTGTGATGACAAAAGCCAATTCAGCGCCAATGATAATTGCATTAAAAATAACAGCCATTAAAATTGATAGCCATGCTACACCATTCCATTGAATATGTCTCAATTTATAAGCACATACTGCTGCTAAAAAAGTGGCTGCTGTCCCAACAAATACGTCAATAAATCCCAATACATTGACACCTAATAATGCTCCTAATAAATTGGAAATGGCACATCCCAATGTAAGCCCCAAAATAGCTGGAGGATATAATATTGGTAGTACCGTTAACGCCTCTGCAACACGAATTTGGTAAACACCGAAAGATAATGGCGCTAGTGCTAAAGTTAGAGTTGCATAAATCGCTGCAATCATAGCGATTTTAGTAAATCGTTTCATTTTCATTACTTTTCTCCTTGTTTTATTTTATGTCAGGTAGTTGCGACTGACATGCGATACAATCGCTGGTTAATTATAACATAACCACACTCTAAAATGTACAGATATCTTTTTATCTCCTTGCTTTCAAAATAAAAAGCAGGATTTCTCCTACTCTTGCAAATACCATTCACCATCAATCTTAACTAAAATTTGATTATCAAAAATAATGAATTAATCTCTTGCGTTTCTCTCTTTTATCATCAATGCCATGGCCATTGTTTTTGCATCATCAATTTCACCAGTCATAATTCCATCAATAATTTTATCTAGCGTCCATCTTTCTACATTTAAGTTCTCGTCATCATCGAAGTGTTGCCCTACATATTGGTCAACTTCAGCAGTGTACATGTATATTTTTTCTTGACAATAAGATGGAGTCGGTATGACTATCCCCAAATATTCTATGTTTTTTGCAGTATACCCCACTTCCTCTGCAATTTCTCTTTTCCCAGCTTCTAGTGGATCTTCACCAAACTCTAGTTTCCCTGCCGGAAACTCTATCATCACTTTTTCTTGAGCATAGCGATACTGTTTTACCACAAAGTATTTCCCATCGCTATCCTTCATCGCTATCCCAACACCACCTGGATGCTCAATCACATCTCTTCTTGCTTTTATTCCACGTGATGTTTCAACTTCATCATCACGAACCTGAATAATATTGCCTTTATACTTTAAAGTTTTATTTAATGTTTTCTCTTTCATTTTTCACTCTCCTAATCCTAGTTGTTTTAGCTTTGATATAATTGCGCTGTTGACAACCTTTTGCCCATACGCTTCCCTTGCTCGATAATGGATTTTTCTGCCTCCATCGTGATACTTCTCAATATTTTTAGAATGTTCTTCTTGCTCAATCTCCAAGACCTCTAACATATCTTCAATTGCCCCAAGCACTTGAATTGCTTCATTCTTCAGGCTTTCTTCCATCAATTCGTAGCCCGCTCCCACCTTTTTTGTATATCGCATTCCTTCCTCCCCTCATATGCCATTAACTCTTTAAATTTATTGTACACCTTTATGTCTGTTATTTATATTTTATTTACATAATAACCAAAGAATAACAACAAAATTAAAAGGATTAACTCCTGTGTGCTACAGAAATCAATCCTTAATAATTTAATCGTTAATACAGTGTCCAACTAATTGGGTTCACTTCAATTATCTTGTTATAGAACTGCTTTTTTATTTTAGATCTTTGTATGTAATCAGTTCAATTCCATTACTTTCAATCCACTCTTTTACTTGTGCACTAACCATCGCCTCTAAATCTTTCTCACGAATTTGTGTAAATGTGGTGAGTTTCTCAAGTTCTTCATCATCGGCATATCCAGCATGGCAAATTATACTAGCATAATCATGGTTTAGTAGCTGCATCTTATCTTCAACAATAAATGTTGTAACATCAATGCTTTTTTGATCAATTCCTGGTCTTACATCTTTATACCAGCTGTCTTTTGGATTTGCGAAATCATACTTTTTAGAAACTTCAAAACTTACAGGAATTCCATATTCTTTACCACAATCACTCATTGCACGATGCGAAGTTGCACTAAAGTACGCATGTGGATGCAAGTAATCAGGTTTCTTTCCGACAATTCCAATAAATTTATCAATTTGTGCTTTAAACTCAATTAAAATCTCATCATAAATAACATGGTCATTATTCGGGGCGTCTTTGTCTAACCTTCTATTCATCTCCGATGTTAGAAAGCTCCCATTATCTTGAAGCAAAGATGGAATATCCTTTGTATCTGCACAAGGATTTCCTGCACATACATTCAAGTCTTGCCCAAATGCGATATTGTCCATATAAGGTCTAATTTTATCCACACATTCCTGTGCCCATGGCATATTTACAAACAATCCTGTGTTGCGAATCACTCCTTGCTTGATCCCATCAATAATGCCATCTGCAACTCGCTTTGTAATTCCATAATCATCTGATTGAATTAATAATTTCATTGTTACCCTCCCCTTTAACTTTCTTCTATACCCAATACCTGTCCATTTTCTTTTTCTACACATTGTTTATCATAAATTGATTAAAATTACAATCACTAAACCAAGCGATCCTTTTTACACTTTTTTAAATTTCATATGGACTATAACATAATTTTTTGAATACTCGCTATTTCTTACTTTCTCTATTTATGTTAATGCTCTGTTATTTGTATTTTATATGTTTAATAAAATATTTTACATATGCATTAAAGTGTAAACACTTACCATTCCTATCCATTCGCTGATTTGTTAAAAAACTATTAATCTACTTGAAGTTATCGTCAAAAAACGTTACGATAATATGTGAAAATGGAGGAAAGAAAATGAGAAAAATACTCACATTATTTTTAAGTTGCTTTATGGTTTTATCTCTTGCTGCCTGTTCTAGCAGCACAACTGAAGGATTTACGCCTGGAACATACACTGGAACAGCTGAAGGCTTTTCTGGAGATGTTGTTGTAGAGGTTGTCTTATCAGAGGCTAAAATCGAAAGCGTTACCGTTGTATCACATAGTGAAACTGCAGATATCGGTGGTGTTGCAAGCGAAATTATTGCAGAGTCTGTTGTATCAACGCAATCCATTCAAGTGGATAGCGTTACAGGTGCAACCATAACAAGTACTGCCGTTATTACTGCTGTAACAGCTGCTTTAAAAGAAGCCGGTGTTGATGCAAGTACACTTGTTCCTGTTGAAGGTGGTAAAGAAGAAGTTATCACTCGTGATGTTGATGTTGTCATTGTTGGTGCCGGTGGTGCAGGAATGAGTGCCGCTATTGAAGCTGCCGCAGCAGGAAAAACAGTACTATTAGTTGAAAAAGGTGCTATTGTTGGAGGAAACACAACACGTGCTACTGGTGGGTTAAATGCCGCAAAGACAATCGCACAAGATGCCAATGAATTTGCTGAAGGCACAGGAGTGGAAACAAGACTAGCTGATGCAAGAGCCTCTTACCCTGAATTATCTGATTTGATTGATACTGTTGAAAGCCAGTACAATGACTACTTAGCAAATCCAACTGGATACTTTGATTCTCCTGAACTGTTTATGCTAGATACCCTTGTAGGTGGCAAAAACTTAAATAACCCAGAATTAGTTGAAACCTTGGTAAATAACTCAGCAGATGCACTTACTTGGTTAGAATCACTTGGTGGAACTTTGGATACTGTAGGTAGCTTTGGTGGGGCTTCTGTTAAGCGAATTCATAAGCCTGTAAATGATGAAGGAGCAACCATTGCAGTAGGTCCTTATCTTGTTAATATTTTACAGTCGAATTTAGACTCTGCAGGAGTTGAACTTATCCTTAATACAGAAATTACTGAAATTCTAGTCGAAGATGGTGTCGTTGTCGGTGTCGCAGGAGACAACATCACAGTCAATGCTAAATCTGTTGTTATTGCTACTGGTGGTTTTGGTGCTAACCTAGAAATGGTTGCAGAACTAGACCCATCGCTAGAGGGCTTTGTATCAACAAACTCACCTCTTATTACTGGTGATGGAATTGTGATGGCTGAAGCTATTGGTGCATCAACTACGGATATCGAACAAATTCAAATTCATCCAACTGTGGAATATAATTCTAGCTCATTAATTACTGAAGGTCTTCGAGGAGATGGCGCAATTATGGTCAACTCTACTGGGGTGCGTTTCACTGATGAACTTGGAACTCGTGACGTTGTGTCTGCTGCTATTATTGAACAAGAAGGAAGTTACGCTTATCTAATCATTGATCAGTCTATGGTTGACGCTTCTGCCGTTATCCAAGGATACATTAAAAATGGATATACTGTTGAAGGAGCAACTGTTGAAGATTTAGCAACCGCTTTATCTATGGATCCTACAACTCTTTCTACAACTCTTTCTACTTGGAATGATTCTGTCGCAAGTGGAACGGATTCAGAGTTTGGACGCACTTCATTCGCAAGTGAATTAGCTACTGGACCGTACTACGCAATCCAAGTTGCTCCAGGAGTTCACCACACAATGGGTGGTTTAACAATTAACACAAATACTCAAGTGTTAGATACTAACGGGAATATCATTTCTGGACTATATGCTGCTGGAGAAGTTACAGGTGGTGTACATGGCGCTAACCGTCTTGGTGGAAATGCTGTTGCAGATGTTATCGTATTCGGACGCATCGCAGGGCAACAAGCTGCTGCAAATGCAAAATAATTTCTTAGTTTTAAATTAGATATTGAAACCTCTTTGAAGTAAACTTTAGAGAGGTTTTTTACATCAATAATTAAAAAGACCAACATTATATTGCTCTGCTAGTCCTTTAAACCTTTTGTATTCCAGGTTTATTATTTTATAATTCCTAAATTACTATTTATAGTCCATAATGGTTTCTCAAACTCCTCGTATCTTTCCACCATCTCGGCGAAGCTAAGCCCTCTCATCTCTTGCAGTTGCTCATTGTATTTGGATATGTTGTCTGAATAGTTTTTTGCAAATGTTTCATAATCTGTTCCACTCCCATTCGCCACTGCGGTTTCATAGGATGCTTGCATCGCTTCTTCATATCCTTCTGTGCCTTTCCCTTGGCTGATGATTGCTGCTTCATCAATCGCTTTTTCCATCGCTTCACTCATCTCTGTTTCATAGATTGTGTAGGTATCCTCTATTGTCCCTACTATGGCTGCTCCTGTTATTATTGTTTC
>JBKECT010000013.1:0-63967 GCA_047974855.1 Anaerorhabdus sp. | reverse complement strand
ATGAAAGAAAATATAATGCAAGAAAGATAAATTAACATCAAATGCTAAAGGAAGGAATAATTATGCAAGAAGAATTATTGATTAATTTAAAAAATAAATTAGAAGTAACAAAAAACATTTCTATTGATGATGTAGATATTAACACACTAGAAGATATTTCAAATATTAAAATAAGTAAGAAAAAAGATAGTAATGAAAGGATTGTTGATTTTATAAATAGTATTGATAATCCATATTTATTTAAAGTTAATAATGTAGTAGTAAAAATAGAGTTTTCAAACAATAGTAATCGAGCTGAAGATTGCATAAATAATGTAATTAAAAGCTTATATAAGTAGTTTTGTCAAAGGTGCAAATTAGTTAGTTTGCACCTTTGTTTTGTATTAGGATTTTACCTAAAATTCAACGTGAAAGGAAGGGATTATAAATGGCAGGAAGAAAGTCAAAAACAAACCAATATAACATTAGAAACAATATTGATTGGAAAATAGGTGTATATTGTAGATTATCTAGCGATGATGGAGATAAAAATGAATCCAATAGTATAAGCAATCAACGTACTATAATTGAATATCATTTAAAAGATGAAGAAAGTGCTTGTATCGTTGAATATTATATTGATGATGGTTACAGCGGTACAAATTTTGATAGACCAGGTTTTAAAAGTATGATTTGTGATATTGCTTCTGGAAAAATTAATACTATAATTGTTAAAGATTTATCAAGATTTGGTAGAAATTATGTTGGAGTTGGTAGATATATTGAAGATATATTACCTTTATATAATGTAAGATTTATAGCAATTAATGATAATATCGACAGTTTTAAAGACCCAACATCAATAAACAATATTGTTGTTCCATTTAAAAACCTAATGAACGATGAATATGCAAGAGATATTTCTAATAAAGTAAAAAGTGCATACAATTCTATGGCTAAATCTGGAAAATTTGTTAGTGGTACAACACCATATGGTTATACTAAAAATCCTCAAAATAAGCATCAATTAATGATCGATGAGGAAGAAGCTAAAATAGTTAAGTTAATATATAAAAGAACTCTAGAAGGAGAAGGTAGAATTAAAATTTGCCAATATCTTAACCAAAATAATATTTTATGTCGTAAAGAAATGCAAAGAAGAAAAAATAAAAATATATGTTTAGATGATACAAACATAGAATCATTTTATAGATGGGGTACTACAACAGTAGCTAGGATTTTAACTAGTGAAATATATATTGGGAATTTAGTTTTTGGAAAAACTGGCAACTTAAGTTATAAAATAAAAAAAACAGTATATAAACCAAAAGATGAATGGATTATAGTAAAAAATACACATGAGCCAATTATTAGTGAAGATGATTTTAACGAAGCTCAAAAACTATGTAAAGAACGCACAAAGGGTTCATCAACTGAGAAAAAAGAAGATAATCAATCAATATATATTGGAAAATTAAAATGTGGTAATTGTGGAAGTCGTATGATTAAAGCGGAGGATTACAGAAAAAAAACACCTAGATTAAATTATTATTGTATGGGTGGTACATAGCGTAATAAAAATTGCACAACACATAAGATTAAAATAAGTGATCTAGATAATGCTGTTAAAGAAGCGGTAACATTACAAATAAAATTAGTTATGAATTTAGAAAAAGCTTTAAAAAAATTAGAATTAGATAGTTCTATTAAGGATATTGAAACAAATTATAACAACAGAATAAATAAATTAATAAATGATATAGAAAAATATAAGAAACTAAAACGTGTTTCTTATGAAGACTGGAAGTTTGAAAAAATCACAAAAGAAGAGTTTACTAATTATTCATCTGAATATGATAAACAAGTTGAAATCATTAATAATGAAATAAGTTCTTTAGAAACTGTTTATTTACAAAATATTAAAAATCAAAAAAGAAATGATTATTGGATTGAACATTTTAAACGTAATAAAAAAGTAAGAATACTTACAAAAGAAATTATAGATGAATTAGTTGAGAAAATATTAGTTTCTCACGACAATAAAGTTACAATAAGTTTTAAATATCAAGATGAATTTGAGCAAGCTTTAAAATTTATAGAAAGTAAAGGAGAAAATGAACAATGTCAAAATGGAAAATTGCAGCATATTTAAGATTATCAAATGATGATGGAGATAAAGAAGAATCAAATAGTATTACTAACCAAAAAGATTTAATAAGTTATTATATTAATAATGAAATAGACAGTTCTAAATGTAATTTTTATGTAGATGATGGCTATAGTGGAACAAATTTTAATAGACCAAATTTTCAAAAAATGATAGAAGATATTAAATCAGGAAAAATTAACACTATAATTGTTAAAGATTTATCAAGGTTTGGTAGAAATTATATTGAAACTGGTCATTATTTTGATAATATATTCCCATTATATAATATAAGATTTATAGCAATCAATGATAATATTGATAGTTACAAAAACCCAAAATCTATGGAATCAATTATAGTACCAGTTAAGAATTTAATGAATGACCAATATGCTAAAGATGTTTCTAACAAAGTTAGAAGTGTTTTAAATATAAAACGAGAGAAAGGAGAGTTTATTGGTTCAACTGCTCCCTATGGTTACTTAAAAGACCCAAACAATAAATATAAATTCATAGTAGATAAAGAAGCGGCATTAGTAGTAAAGAAAATTTTTAATATGGTGTTATCTGGAAAAAGTAAAGTTCAAATCATTGATAATTTGAATAAGTTAGGAATAGCACCACCTGCATTATATAAAATAAAAAAAGATTTATATAATTATAAAATTAATGAATCCATGAAAATATGGACAAGAGGTAAATTAGATGCGATTTTAAAAAACAAAGCTTATACAGGCATACTAATTCAAAACAAAAGAAAAAAAGTTAGTTATCGTAGTTCAAAAATATTGCATGTCAGCGAAGATGAATGGATTTCAATTGAAAATAATCATAAAGCAATAATTAATCTAAAAGATTTTAATAAAGTACAAAATATGCTCCACAATAACGATATTAGAATTAGAAAAAATAAAAATTATGATGTTTTTTCAGGATATTTAAAATGTTCTGATTGCGGAAGTAATTTAACAATTATTAAAAGTAAAAATAAAGAATACTATTATTGCTCTTCATTCTTAAGGAAGAAAATGTGTAGTAAACATAATATTAATAGGCATAACTTAATTGATATAGTTTTAACTATTATAAACAAACATATTAAATTAATAATCGATATAGATAAACAAATAAATGAATTATATAAAGTAAATAGCGATATAGATTATGATTTAGAATTAGCAAAAAATAAAATTGCTGAAATAGAAGCAATAATTTATAAAAAAAAAACAATTAAAAGAATCACTGATGGATGATTTAACAAATATGTATATTTCAAAAGCAGAATACAATGATTATATTAAGATATATGATACTGAAATCATACAAAATGAACAACTTATGCAAGAACTTAAAAAAAACATATTTGAAGATACTTACATCAATCAAGATAATAAATGGACTGAAAAATTCATATCTAATAATGGGTTAGAATCTTTAAATAAAATTACTGTAGATGAATTAATTAATGAGATTAAAATTTCAGACAAAGGTAACATAAATATAAAATTTAAATATGAAAATGAATATTTAAATGCACTTGACTTTATAAAAAAAACAAAACTGTGCTATTATTAATTAAATAAAGTTATTAATTTAATTAAATGTTTTTACAAAGGAGAATACTTATGGCAAAAGATATGTATCAAAAAAGAAAAGAGAGAAAAGAGAAGAAATTGGGGGCTGAAAATACTGACGAAAAAAGTTTTGCATCTTCACGCATTAACTGGTATCCAGGGCATATGACCAAAGCTAAACGGTTGATGGAAGAGTCAATGAAAGCGGTTGACATGGTGATTGAGATTCGTGATGCTAGAATTCCGCAGGCAAGTAAAAATCCAATGATTGATCAACTGATTCAACAAAAGCCACGGCTAATTTTATTATCAAAGAAAGATAAAGCATCTCCTTTAGAAACTCAAAAGTGGCAAGAGTATTTTAAAAGTGAAGGTATTGCGGCGCTGCCGATTGATTTTCTAACAGAAAATGTTACGTCGATTATTGTTAAGGCGTGCCAAGAGTTAATGAAAGAAAAGATTGAGAAACAAAAATCGCGTGGAATTCGCCCACGAGCAATTAGAGCTATGGTGGTCGGTGTGCCAAATGTTGGAAAGTCAACCATGATTAATCGAGTGGTTAAACGGAAAATTGCGGCTTCAGCCAATCGCCCAGGAGTAACCAAAGCACTACAATGGATTCGATTAAATAATGAAGTTGAATTATTGGATACACCAGGAATTTTGTGGCCTAAGTTTGAAGATCAAGAAGTCGGTTACTATTTAGCACTAACAGGAGCTATACGAGATGAAGTAGTGCCACTAGAAGAGGTTGCAGCATTTGGAATGAAAAAGCTAATGGAAAATGATCCACAAATTTTGAAGAAACACTATGGAATTGAACTTGTAGGCGATGAGTATCAGATGCTTGAAAATTTAGGAAAGAAAAAAAACTTAATTCAATCTGGCGGAGAAGTGAGTTATGAAAAAACAGTCTTGTTTTTTCTGACAGAATTACGCAACGACAAATGTGGGATGATTACTTGGGAGAAAGTTAATGATAAAGACGACAAGTAATGAATATGAAAAAGAGTATTGGATGAAACAGATAGCTGTTGTAGGGATTGATGAAGCGGGTAGAGGTCCTTTAGCTGGTCCTTTAGTTGTTGCAGGAGTTCAATTTGATATTGGGTATGAAAACCCAGCGATTTATGATTCTAAAGCACTTAGTGAAAAAAAAAGAAAAGAATTATTTTGTACGATTATTAAGGAAGCAAAAGAATATGCATGGGAAATTATAAGCCCTACGCAGATTGATAAAGAAAATATTTATCGAGCAACACAAAATGCGATGGATAGGATTGCGCTAAAATTGACAGGTGCAGTTATTTTGACAGATGCAATGCCATTGCCTAATCAGAAAAAAGAGGTTATTTCATTAGTGAAAGGAGATCAAAAAAGTATCTCTATTGCGGGTGCAAGCATTTTAGCTAAGGTATTACGAGATGCAATTATGCAAGGATATGATTTTCTTTACCCTGAGTATGGATTTGCAAAACACAAAGGCTATCCAACAAAACAACATTTGGAGGCTTTAAATACTTATGGGGTGTTGATGATACATCGCCGCTCTTATGGACCAGTTTGCCGAATTTGTGAGAATGAAAATATAAAATAAGTGGGAAATAGCCACTTTTTTTATATTACTAATAGGAGGGATAAGATGGATTTATCTTATAAATTGGCTTGTTATGCTTACGACGTTGCTGGAGATTGGGAAGCTATGGCGGTCAAAATTAAAAATAATGAGGATGTATTTTGTTATGAAATAAAAGAAAAGTATGTAACGATTGCAGATAGTGAGTATCCACAAACACTTCGTCAGCTTCGATACCCACCTTGGGTTCTGTTTTATGAAGGAGATATAGCTTTATTAAATAAAAGAGCTATCAGTGTTGTTGGGTCACGTAATATAACTGCTTATGGCGCTTGGTGTACTGAAAAAATTTGCCAGAGATTGGGCAAGAAATATGTGCTTGTATCAGGCTTAGCCAAAGGGGTGGATGCTTTGGTTCATCAGGTGGGTATCGAAATTGGTAAAACTATTGCAGTATTGGGATGTGGGTTGTCTGTGTGTTATCCGAGAGATAATGAAAAGTTATTTAAAAAAATGAAACAAGAACAGTTGGTTATTAGTGAATATCCACAAAATACGTCGCCTCAGCGGCATCATTTTCCTTGGAGAAATAGAATTGTAGCCGCATTAGGAGAAAAGTGTATTGTGACGCAAGCTCGCTTTCATAGTGGGACAATGATTAGCGTTAATTATGCTTTAGAGCTTTCAAAAGAGGTATATTGCGTGCCTTATCCGATTGGTGAAAAGCAAGGAGAAGGGTGTAATTTACTGATTCAACAGGGGGCAAACTTAATTGTTGAGGTTGACAACTTTTGAAATGATAGGTATAAATAAACTTGAAAGATAATAAAATATAGGATATTGTAGGAAATACAGCAATTGCAAAGGAGGATGAAAAATGAAAAATTTAGTAATCGTGGAATCACCATCAAAATCAAAGACGATTGAAAAGTACTTAGGAAAAGACTTTGAAGTTGTTTCATCAAAAGGTCATATTCGAGAATTATCATTAAGTGGTAAGGGACGATTAGGAATTGATGTAGAAAATAATTTTGAAGCAAAATACACAGTGTCTAAAGAAAAGAAAGATGTGGTTAAGGAATTAAAAGCAAAGGCAAAAAAAGCAGACTATGTTTATTTGGCAACAGATCCAGATCGCGAAGGTGAGGCAATTTCTTGGCATTTGGCCCAAGAATTATCGTTAAGTGTAGAGGAAGAGAATCGAGTTGTTTTTAATGAAATTACTAAAGACGCCGTCTTGAATGCCTTTACACAACCAAGAGTGATTGATTTAGATTTAGTAAAATCACAAGAGACACGCCGAATTTTGGATAGAATTATTGGATTTAAGTTGTCATCTTTATTAAAAAATAAAATTAAAAGTAAATCAGCGGGAAGAGTACAGTCTGTCGCTTTAAAATTGATTGTGGAAAAAGAGAAGGAAATTAATGCTTTTATTCCTGAGGAATATTGGAAGATTACAGCTCAATTTAGCAAAGATATGCAGGATTGTGAAGCGGGACTTTCTAAATTTAAAGGAAAGAAAATTGAGTTATCGAATGAAGAAGAAGCAACAAAAGTTCTTGATGCATGTCAAGAAGATTTTGAAATTACAGAAATTAAGAAACAAACAAGAAAAAAATCATCAAAAATGCCATTTATTACATCTACACTTCAACAAGAGGCTTCAACTAAGTTGGGATTCAGTGCTAAAAGAACGATGATGACAGCACAGAAGTTGTATGAAGGAATTAAATTAAAAAAAGAAACAGAAGGATTAATCACATATATGCGTACGGATAGTACAAGATTGAGTAACACTTTTGTTGCAGCCGCTAGAGCGAAAATAGAAGCAGAGTATGGAAAAGAATACCTTGGGGTTTATAAAGTAAAAAAAGATGATAATGCGCAAGATGCCCATGAAGGAATTCGTCCAACAAGCTTAGATAATAAACCAGAAGATGTGGAGAAATATTTAACACCAGAGCAATACAAGTTATACAAAATGATTTATGCTCGTGCTTTGGCATCACTGATGGCAGATGCGAGTAGTGATACAGTTGCGATTACTTTTGAACAAAATGGATATGAGTTTGTGGCGAATGGAACGCAGTTAGTGTTTGATGGATATTTAAAAGTTTATGGAAGTTATGAAACAAGTAAAGATGTTTTATTGCCGTTGTTTGTTGAAAATGAAAAACTTTCGGCTAAGAGCATAGAAAAAACACAACACTTTACTGAACCGCCTATGCGCTATACAGAAGCAAAGCTAATTAAGCAATTAGAAGAAGAGGGGATTGGAAGACCAAGTACCTATTCAATGATTATTGATACAATTCAACAGCGTGGCTATGTACTACTAGATCGCAGCACAGAAACATCGAAAACAAAGGTTTTCTTTCCAACGGAGCAAGGAGTGTTAACTTCAGATAAACTGGAACAATATTTTAAAGAAATTATTAATGTAAAATACACAGCGAAGATGGAAACAGAGCTGGATGAAATTGCTGAAGGTGATTTGGATAATGTAAAGGCATTGAGGGAGTTTTATAACCAATTTATGCCATTGGTAGACCATGCTTATGAAAACATGGAAAAGATTGAGCCTGAGAAAATTGGTGAAAAATGCCCTGAGTGTGGTAACGAGTTGGTTACGCGAATTGGACGATTTGGAAAATTTATTTCGTGTGAAAAATTTCCGGAGTGTAAATACACAAGGAAGATTGAGCAACCTGAAAAAGAAAAGGCTGAGCCAAGTGGGAAAATGTGCCCTGAATGTGGTGGAGAGCTGATGAAAAGAAAAAGTCGCTATGGTAATTATTTCTTGGGATGTGGAAACTTTCCTAAATGTCGTCATATCGAAAACATTCCAGGTGAGCAAACTCCAAAATTTAGAAAGAAAAAAGCGGTAAAAAAATAATGAAAGAAGTGATTGTTGTTGGAGCTGGACTTGCGGGATGTGAGGCAGCATGGCAATTAGCAAAGCGTGGAATAAAAGTTCGTCTTATTGAAATGCGCCCCAAAGTGATGACACCAGCACATAAAACAGATCAATTTGCAGAGTTAGTATGTTCTAACTCTTTTCGCAGTGATACACTAACAAATGCAGTAGGGCTATTGAAAGAAGAAATGAGACGTTGTGGTTCTCTTATTATGGATGTAGCACAAGAAAATCAACTCCCTGCAGGAAGTGCTCTTGCAGTCGATCGTGAGTTATTCTCCAAAGGAGTGACAGATAGAATTAAAAATCATCCTAATATTATTATTGAAGCAAGAGAAGTGGAGGAAATTCCAAATGGGCCATGCATATTGGCGACAGGTCCATTAACAAGTGATAAGCTATCTAAAAAAATTCAAGAGATAGTGAAAGAGGAACAGTTTTATTTTTATGATGCAGCTGCACCGATTATAGAGAAAGATAGTATTGATTTTTCTAAGGCTTATTATAAATCACGATATGATAAAGGAGATGCAGATTATATTAATTGTCCTATGACAAAGGATGAGTTTGATCAGTTTTACTTTGAGTTGATTCAGGCAGAAACAGTCCCTGTTAAAGAATTTGAAAAAGAAATTTATTTTGAAGGATGTATGCCATTTGAGGTAATGGCCAAACGGGGTAAGCAAACATTACTATTTGGGCCGATGAAACCTGTTGGTTTACAGCAGGAAGGGAAAAAGATAGAAGCTGTGGTTCAACTTCGTCAAGATAATGTGTCCGCAAGTTTATACAATGTGGTAGGTTTTCAAACGCATTTAACATGGCCAGAGCAAAAAAGAATTTTACAGATGATTCCTGGGTTAGAACAATGTAATATTGTCCGATATGGAGTAATGCATCGAAATACATTTATTAATTCGCCTAAATGCTTAAGAGCGACTTACCAGTTTATAGAGAGAGATGATCTTTTTTTTGCTGGACAAATGACAGGGGTGGAAGGATATATCGAAAGTGCATCTTCAGGGCTTCTGGCAGGAATAAATATGGCGAAATACCTTCAAGAAGAGCCTTGTGTCGAGCTTGGAAATAAGTGCATGATGGGTGCAATGGCTCATTACATCACGCATGCAGACCCCAATGGGTTTCAACCTATGAATGCTAATTTTGGTATTATGAAATTAGATGGAGATCATAAGAAAAAAAATCGTAAAGAGGCATATGCTCCGCAAGCTTTAGCGATTATTGAGGAAAAATTATGTCGCAAATAATCTTTGATGATAGTTTAGAAGGGTTTTTGAATCAGTATCAAATAGGTAAAACTGGGTCAAAAAAAACAGTCGAAGCATATCGACGTGACGTGAATCGATTTCTTGGTTACTTAAAGTCACAAGAAATTAATTCTTTTGAGGATATTACGAAAGATGACATTTTATCTTATGTAATGGCATTGCGCAGCGGAGAGCTAACACAAAAAAGATATTCAACAGCTTCGTTTGCACGATCAATGTCAGCACTGAGATCTTTTTTTAAGTACCTGCATCGCTATGAAGGGATAAAAAATAATCCGACACCATATTTGAAAGCGTCAAAGGTGAAAAAAAAGTTGCCTGAGTTTTTGACATACGATCAAATAATGAAAGTGTTGAGAAGTTTTGATTTGAGTAACCCTGTAGAATTACGTAATCGTTGCATTATTGAAGTTTTGTATGCTTGTGGGTTGCGATTGAGCGAAGTGACCGAGTTAAAAGTTAGTCGTATTGACTTTGAACAGCAAACACTGATTATTTTAGGAAAAGGGAATAAAGAGAGAATGGTTCCATTTTATCCTAAATGTGGACGATTAATATTGAAGTACCTTGATGAATCTAGGAGTTTATGGTTAAAGAAGGAGCATGATGTTTTGTTTGTTTCACAAAAGGGAACACCGCTTTCAAACCGTGCTGTTCAGATGATATTAAAAGAAACTGGAGAGAGAAATGAATTGCCGATGGTTTTACATCCCCACATGATTCGACACTCTTTTGCTACTCATTTGCTAGATAATGGAGCAGATTTAAGGGTTGTACAAGAACTTTTAGGGCATGAAAACTTGGTGACAACACAAATTTATACGCATGTTAGCGTTGATCGACTAAAGGAAGTAGTTCAAAATGCACACCCACGTGCTAAAGGAAAAAGCTATAAATAACGATAATACTACAAAAAACCTTGAAAACTCAAGGTTTTTATGTTATATTACTAAAAGCGCAATGGGCGCTAGTACACACACTATGGATTCATCAACCCGTGCTCGATCGAGAGTTGTTGATGTTCGAAATGGTGGAGGAAAACAACGGAAGGTGAGGAAAAAATTATGACAGTTGTTTCAATGAGAAAGTTATTAGAAAACGGTGTTCACTTCGGACATCAAACGCGTAGATGGAATCCAAAGATGAAACCATACATCTATGCAACAAAGAATGGAGTGCATATCATCGACTTAGAACAAACAAAGGAGATGATAGAAAATGCTTACGCAACAATGAAAGATATCACAGAACGTGGTGGGAAAATTTTATTTGTAGGAACAAAAAAACAAGCGCAAGCTCCAATCTTAGAAGAAGCTTTACGCTCTGGTTCATTTTATGTAAACCAACGTTGGTTGGGTGGGATTTTAACAAATTATCGCACTATTCAAAAATCAATCAAACGTTTACTTGAAATCGAAGAGATGGAAGCGAATGGAACAATTAATGTATATACAAAGAAAGAAATTGCAATTATTCACAAAAAACAAATGCGCTTAGAAAATTTCTTAGGTGGAATTAAAGAAATGAAAAAATTACCAGATGCGTTATTTGTAGTTGATCCAACAGAAGAACACAATGCAGTGGCAGAAGCAAAAAAATTAGGTATTCCTGTGTTTGGATTAATCGATACAAATGCTGATCCTGATATGGTAGACTATCCAATTGTATCTAATGATGATGCCATTCGTTCGGTAAAAATGATGGTAACATTAATGGCTGATGCGATTGTTGAAGCTAAAGGTGGAGTATTAAGTATTGCACACCAAGATGTTGAGGGTGATGATATTACAATGCAAGATGTTATTATCAATGTAGATCAACAAGCAGCAGAAAATGAAAAACGTCGTCGTCAGAAAATGGAAGAACGTCGTGCTAACACTAAGCGCCCAGATGATCGCCGCGACCGTAACAATGATCGCGGAGAACGTCGAGTAATAAGTAAAAAAGTTGAAACTGAAGCTGTGAAAGAAGCAACACCAGTAGTAAAAGAAGCTGTAAAAGTAGAAGCCGAAGTAAAAGAAGTGGTAGCAAAAGAAACAGCAAAAAAAGTTGAAGAAAAGACTGAAGAAAAAGCTCCTGTAAAACGCACAAGAAAAACAAAGGCTGAAAAAGAAGCTGAAGAAGCAACAGAAGAAAAAGCTCCTGTAAAGCGCACAAGAAAAACAAAAGCTGAAAAAGAAGCAGAAACGGAGGGGAAATAGATGTCAGTAACAGCAGCACAAGTTAAAGAATTAAGAGAAATAACTGGAGCTGGAATGATGGACTGTAAGAAGGCTCTTACGGAATGCGATGGAGATATCCAACGCTCTATTGACTGGTTACGAGAAAAAGGAATTTCAAAAGCAGCAAAAAAAGCAGATCGTATAGCGGCTGAAGGACTTTCAAAAGTTATCGTTGATGGAAATAAAGCTTGTTTAGTAGAAATTAATTCAGAAACAGATTTTGTAGCGAAAAATAAGCAATTTTTAGAATTACTGGATTCAACAACAAACGCTTTGCTTCAAGCGGGTGCTAAAACAATGGAAGAAGCACAAAAAATCCAAGTTAATGGAAAAACAATTGAAGATCTTTTTGTAGATGCAACGGCAACGATTGGTGAAAAAATTACTTTCCGTCGCTTTGCTATTATGGAAAAAACTGACGCTGATACATTTGGAGCGTATATTCATATGGGTGGGAAGATTAGTACTTGCACAATTTTGAAAAATACAACAAATGCTGAAATAGCAAAAGATATGGCTATGCAAGTCGCTTCTATGAATCCGTCTTATGTTTCTCGTGATGATATGCCATCTGATATTGTGGAACACGAAAGAGCAATTCAAACGGAAATTACAAAAAATGACCCTCAATTTGAAGGAAAACCAGAAAAAGTAATTACTGGTGCTATTGAAGGTCGTGTTAGTAAATCACTTCAAGAAATGTGCCTTGTTGATCAAATCTTCTTCAAAAACCCAAGTGAAAAAGTGGCAGCTGTCTTAAAAGCGGCAAACACTGAAGTTGCTTCATTTGTGCGTTTTGCAGTTGGAGAAGGAATTGAAAAGAAAGAAGAAAACTTTGCTGAAGAAGTAGCGAAAATCAAATAAGAAAGAAAGGATTCTTTACGAATCCTTTTAATATGTCAAAAGTAACTTGTAGAGCCTTTGGGAGAAATTAAGATTGGTGATTATAGGTTGATAAAGAAGAGAAAATAATATATAATTTAAGAAATGAAAAGTGAGGGCAAATCATGTATCAACGAGTTCTATTAAAACTAAGTGGTGAAGCTTTAGCGAGTAATGGAAACAACTTTGATCCACAAATTCTTCATAGGTTAGCGGTAGAAATTAAAGAAGTTCACGAATTGGGAGTTGATTTAGCGATAGTCGTAGGTGGTGGAAATTTTATCCGTGGGAAAACAGCAGAGAGTATAGGAATTGACAGGGTTCAAGGAGATTACATGGGTATGTTAGCGACGCTTATTAACTCGTTAGCTATTCAAGGGGCATTAGAACAAGCGGATGTTCCAACACGAGTGCAAACGGCAATTGAAATGAATAAGGTAGCGGAGCCATTTATTGTACGTCGTGCATTAAGGCATCTAGATAAAGGTCGTGTTGTAATTTTTGGTGGTGGGACAGGAAATCCTTACTTTTCAACAGACACAACAGCAGCTTTGCGAGCATCAGAGATTAAGGCGGATGTAATTTTGATGGCTAAAAATGGAGTAGATGGTGTTTACTCTGCAGACCCTAGAGTGGATGCGCAAGCAAAGAAATATGAAAAGCTGACGTATATGGAAATGTTGAGCCAAGGGTTGATGGTGATGGATTCAACAGCGACAAGCATGTGTATGGATAATGATATAGACTTAGTTGTGTTCAATATGAATGAAACTGGAAATATAAAAAAAGCAATTATGCAAGAAAAAATTGGAACATTAGTTCAAAAGGGAGGGAAATAATGGCATATACAATAGTAGAAAATTCAAACGAAAAAATGCAAAAAGTAATTGAGCATTTTGAAAAAAACTTAGTAACTATCAGAACAGGACGTGCAAATACAACTATTTTAGATGGGATTGAAATTGATTACTATGGATCAGCAACACCACTTAATCAAGTAGCAGGGATTACGGTAAATGAGGGCAGAACCTTAGTCATTAAGCCATATGACACATCAAGTTTAAAAGATATAGAAAAAGCGTGTAATGAAGCAGATTTAGGGATGGTGCCACAAAATGATGGAATTGTTATTCGGATGACGGTTCCAGCTTTGACAGAAGAAACGCGTAAAGAAATGTGTAAAAAAGTTGGTAAATTTGCAGAGGAAGCTAAAGTTCAAGTGCGAAATGCTCGCAGAGATGCGAATGATAGCGCTAAAAAAGACGATACATTGACTGAGGACTTGGAAAAAGACTGTATGGACAAGATTCAGAAGCTAACGGATGAAAGTATAAAAAAAATTGAACAAATTGCAGATGAAAAAGAGAAAGAAGTAATGACTATCTAGAAGGATATGAAAATATCCTTTTTTAAGTGAAAATAAAGATTAAATATGGTAAAATTAGAACAGTAGGATGGTAATTATGGACAAACTAAAACATATAGCGATAATTATGGATGGAAATGGGCGATGGGCTAAAAAGCAGAACAAAGAACGAACTCATGGTCACTTTCAAGGAGCAACAACAATACGTGATATTGCGATTGAGGCCAATGAGATGGGCATTGAGGTACTAACTTTGTTTGCTTTTTCTACTGAGAATTGGAAAAGACCATTAGAAGAAGTTGAATTTTTAATGAAATTGCCATTTCATTTCTTTAATAAGTTTTTAAAAGAATTAAATGAAAAAAACATCAGAATTCAGATGATTGGATTTGAAGATAAAGTACCATCTGAAACGATGAAATTATTTAAAGAAGCAATTGATAAAACAAAAAATAATACAGGTATGACTTTGTGTTTTGCAATGAATTATGGTGGTCGTGCAGAGATAGTTCATTCCATTAACCAATATGCAAATGATGTGGCTAGTGGGAAAGCGAAACCGGGAATTACTGAAGAAGAATTTGCAAAGTATTTAATGACGAAGGAGTATTCTGAAGTGGATTGTTTAATCCGCACCAGCGGAGAGTCTCGGATTTCTAATTTCTTATTGTGGCAGATTGCTTATAGTGAACTCTTGTTTGTTGAAAAAGCTTGGCCAGAGTTTACACCTGAGGATTTTAAGAAATGTTGCGAAGATTTTATGATGAGAAATCGACGATTTGGAGGGATTCAGAAATGAAGAAAAGAATTATAACGGGGTTACTAATTTTAATTGCGGTTGCACCACCATTGATTTTAGGCGGAATGTGGCTACAAGCGTTGATTTATCTTATTATTGCTGTTGGATCTTATGAAATTGTTAAAGTAACACAACTGCAAGATGTATGGAAATATAGCGTGCTGATTGCCTTAGTACTGGGCAGTGCTTATCTTTTGCCAACAGAGTTATACAGTGCTTTTTTTGCAGGCGTAATTTTAGTCCTATTCTTCCTTGCAATGGTGGATGAAAAGCTAACGGTATCAATTATTTCTTATTTTTTAGCTATGATTTTGATTGTTTCGTTAGCACTAAAAGGGATTGATGCCATTTATCAAATAGGTAATGTGCTGATGTTATTTGTTTTTGTAGCTTGCTTTGGAAGTGATGTTGGAGCTTATTTTGTGGGTGTAACGATTGGGAAAAATAAATTGTTGGAGCGAGTATCACCTAAAAAAACGTGGGAAGGCTCAATTGGCGGATGGTTGACAGGTGGGATTTTAGCGCTTATAGTGGGGTGGCAGTTTTTAAATTTTAAAATGCCTTTATTAGTAATTTTATCACTTTCTTTACCTTTAGTTGGACAGCTGGGTGATTTAGCTTTTAGCTTAATAAAAAGAACCTATGGGGTAAAAGATTTTGGGAATGTATTTCCAGGTCATGGTGGTTTTTTAGATCGTATTGATAGTTTACTATTTTGTTTAATGTTTGTTTATATGGTTTCTTGCCTCATATAGAAATGGAGGAATTGGAAATGAAAAGAGTTGTTATACTGGGTGTTACTGGATCAATAGGGGTTCAAAGCATTGATGTCATTAGTCATCACTTGGATCAATTTGAGTTAGTAGGTGTTAGCGCTGGTAAAAATATAGAACAGTTAAAGAAGATTTTAAAGGAAGTTTCTGTTCGCTATGTTTGCACTATGGAAAAGCAAGATGAATTAGAAAAAGAATATCCTGAAATTATATTCTTTCATGGAGATGAAGGATTGTTAGCGTTAGTTCAAATTGAGGGGTATGATGTATTGGTTAATGCATTAGTAGGCTTTTCTGGATTAAAACCTACATTAAAAGCAATCGAAAATAAAAAGGATATCGCACTAGCGAACAAAGAGACGTTGGTAGTTGCTGGAAAACAAGTGATGGAAGCTGTTAAAAATCACAAAGTTAGAATGACTCCGATTGATAGTGAACACTCGGCTATCTTTCAGTGCTTGCAACAGGCAAAAGAGAATGAAGTTAACCGATTAATTATAACTGCATCGGGTGGATCTTTCCGTGATAAAAGTCGAGATAAGTTAAGTCAGGTCACTGTTGATGAAGCTCTTGCTCATCCAAACTGGAGTATGGGATCAAAAATAACTATTGATAGTGCAACGATGATGAACAAAGGGTTTGAAGTCATTGAGGCACATTGGTTGTATGGTGTTCCGTTTAATCAAATCGAAGTTGTACTTCATCCACAAAGCATAGTGCACTCCATGGTAGAATTTATTGACTATTCCATTTTGGCGCAGTTAGGGAACTCGGATATGAGAATTCCAATCCAATATGCACTCTCAGCACCGGATAGAATAAAAATTAATGGAGCAAAACCGTTGGATTTCTCAGAAATGATTCAACTTGACTTCAAAAAAATGGATATGGAACGATTTCCTTTGCTTGACTTAGCTTATAAGGTAGGTAAAAAGCAAGGCTCCTTGCCAGCGGTATTAAACGCAGCAAATGAAGTGGCTAATAAATCTTTTTTAGAAGGAAAAATTAAGTTTTTGGATATTGAAGAATTGGTGTTAGATGCATGTGATAAAATGCCTTATCAAAAAGAGATAGAAATTGAGGATATAGAAAGAATAGATACGATGACACGAGAGTATGTAGAAAGTAAGATACGAGGTAAAAAATGGCTATAATTTATTTTATTTTAATTATGTGCATCATTGTTTTGGTGCACGAGGTAGGTCATTTAGTGACTGCCAAGATATTTGGTGTGTACTGTTATGAATTTTCCATTGGAATGGGGCCTAAAATTTGGAGTCGTAAAGGAAAAGAAACGGTTTATAGCATACGTGCATTTCCTATTGGTGGATTTGTTCAAATGGCTGGGGAAAATGACGGAGAACAAGAGCTTTATCCTGATTTAGATATTCCAAAGGAAAGAACTTTACCAGGTCTTCACCCATGGAAGAGAATTGTTATTCTATTTGCCGGAGCATTTATGAATTTAATGTTAGCATGGATTCTGATATCTGGCGTTCTCATTTCTATTGGACGATATCCATCGCCAACAGAACCGATTATAGCTTCTATACAAGAAAATTCTGCTGCTGCTGATATAGGAATGCAAGTTGGTGATGAAATTACTAAAGTTGTATTTGCCGATGGAACCGTGATTAATCCAGATACTTTTGATGATTTTTCAGTTTTTACTCAAAGTTATAAAGATGAAGTTACTTTTACAGTGTTACGCAATGGTGAAGTGCTTGAGTTTACAACAAAGTTGCAAGAGCAAGATGGTGTGTATCTCTTGGGCATCACAAGTAACCCAACGGAATATAAGGACGTTAATTTTTTAAATGGATTTAAGTATGGATCTGACTATTTGATGGATATGACTAAGACCTTATTTCAGTCACTCTCACGATTAATTCAAGGTAATGGTCTTGATCAATTATCTGGGCCTATTGGAATTTATCAAGCAACAGAGCAACAGATACAATATGGGTTTGTGAACATTGTGGCATTTTTATCAATGCTGTCTTTGAATTTAGGAATATTTAATTTACTCCCAGTACCAGCGTTGGATGGCGGGAGAATAGTTTTGGTATTTATCGAGTGGTTGACAGGAAAGCCAATAAATAGGAAAATTGAAATGGCATTAATTGCCGGAAGTATGGCACTACTATTATTAATGATTGTCTTGGTAACAGGCCAAGATGTGCTAAAACTATTCTAAGGAGAGAAAATGGAAACGATTAAGAATATATTTTATGGAGTTATTATGGGAATTGCGAATGTTATTCCTGGAGTGAGTGGAGGAACGATAGCGGTTATTTTTGGATTTTATGACCGTCTTTTAGAGTCGATAACTTTAAATTTTAAAGTTATCAAAAAAAATCTGTATTTTTTAATTCCGTTAGGTCTTGGAGTTGCGATTGGTATTGTAGGTGTAAGTAAAATTATGAAGTTCCTTTTAGAGGTTTACCCTGTTCAAACTTATATGGCTTTTATTGGAGTTATTATTGGTAGTTTACCTTTAATTTTAGCAAAAGCAAAACAAGAAAAAGCAATTAAAAGCAATGGTTATTTGTTTTTTACACTTGCTCTAGGAGTTATGCTTGTTTTAACATTTATTAATGCGGATAAAGAAACAGCGAAAGAATTAATTCGTTATACTTCATTAAATCTAGAATCATTTATAGTTTGTTTTATTGCTATGGCTATCGCAACTGTAACCATGTTGATTCCTGGAGTAAGTGGGTCACTAATTCTTGTGATTATGGGAATGTATGGAACAATCTATGGCTATGCAGTAGCAGAAATGAATATTCCATTACTAATACCAATTGGACTTGGAGCGGTAACTAGTCTACTTATAGGAGCAAAGGTAGTGCGAGAGTTGTTGAGGCGCCATCAACAGGTGACTTATATGGCGATTTTAGGTTTGCTTGTTGGTTCTGTTGTCCAACTGATTGTCATAAGTGGTGTTAGTGTTTCGTTAACAATGGAATTTGTGATTTCTGTTCTTATTGCAGTTGCTTGTGGGGGATTAGTTTATGTAAGTTCTAGAAAAGAAATAAAACAGTCAAAAAAAGGGTAGAATACCTTTTTTTTGTAAAAAAAAAGCAGAAAAGATGCTATAATATAGTAGTAAAGGAGTGTCCTTATCGTGAGAAAACTATCGAGTAGAAATAAGGTGTTAATTGGTATTGTGATTATTGCACTTGTTCTTTTGATTTTTGCAATTTATAAAGCAGTTCAAAATACGAATGACCCATTAGTTGAATTTACAGATGATTCATCATTGGTTGAAGGTGGGCAAGATAAACCAACAGAAAATGCAGATGATGAACAGATTCAAGTTGATATTGTGAGTGCACGAGTGTTTGATATTGACGGAATAGGGTTTAAATTTGCTATTGTTAAACTTCGCTTTCAAACTGAAGCAAATGGATTGAATTTAGGTTTAGATCATTTTACCACTAGCGAGGGAATTCAACTGGATGAAGTGGGGACGTATGTTCAAACTCTTGAGTCTCAAATGTATTTTTTAGGAAAACAAAATGTTTGGTTTGAAGTTGTATCGAACAGTAATTCAGTAATGGTGAATGTGTTTGTTCCAGTTGAAGATGAAACATTAACAGAAATAGAATTAAAAACGGACTTATACGCACCTAAAACTTTAAAAATAGATTTATCGGAAAAAACAGGAACCGCAGAAATGCTGCAGTATGAAGCAGAGGATATTATCACAGATGGTAAGACATATCAAATGGTGGTGTCCAACGCTTATGAGATAACAGGAGACACACTAACACAAACAACTGTTTCAGGAAGTACTGAATATTTACTTCCATCAACAACTGCAGTCTATTCTTTTAACATTCAAATGATTTCTTTGTGGGGAGATAGTGTTGTCATAGAGGAAGCACAATATATACCAGACAACTCAAATGAAACATTTGAAGCCTTAGATTCATCAATTCAGTCTATGAAGCATTCAAATATTATTGGAGTTGAAGTAACGGAAGAAGATAACGGAGACTTATTTTTTGTAGCATATAACCCAGTGACATCATCAATTAGCTACAAAGGTGTATTGAAATTAAAGATAAAAGGTGAAAGTAACTGGATTGCAATTCAAGTTGATTTAAATTAGTGGAGGTTGGCATGAAAAAGATAGTAAAAGGACTATTAACATTATTATTAACATTGAGCTCAATTCAGTTCGCTGGACTTGAGTTATTTGATGTAGTGTCAGCTGCACAAGACTATCCGCTGTATTGTGGGAATAGTTTTGAGGTTTCTATTGCTAACGCAAATGGAACTTTTTCAAAAGTAAGCTGCGTTAGTACTTTTGCAGACGCTAAAAAAGCGATGGAGGCCAATGGCATTAATGCAGTTGTCCGTCATACATCTAGCTATAGTCCAATGAAAATAATAGCGATGAACTCTGGGGTTGCAATTAGCTATCCTATGCGATCTGGTAGTACAACGCTGACAGTAACACAAGACATAGTTCACACATATCGCAAAACGACTTATGTAACAAAACACCGTGAGATGAAGTATGACACAACATATAACTATAGCTCTGGAGATGGAAGCATTCTAATCAATATCACAGGGTTTAGTGGTACAGTGAGTTTAAAAAATGTAGATTTAATTCCGTCAATTTTTATTGACAATGAAATTGCAGTATTGTTAGGTGGAAATGATACAACGGCGGCAAATGAATCACCATTTTGGACTCATGTGTATCGTGCACATTATACGGTTACTCAAAACGGAAATTATACTGATTTAGTATTTAAGGCATATAGTGGATGGTCAGGAGCATCAACCTATCCTGATGTTTATAGCATGGTGGTTGGTTCAGCAGCAGACTGGATGAAAGTAGGAGAAACTTATTATAGCTATGATGGTTACACTTTTTATTCAGACTACAGTTATAAGAACTTGGTAGGAACGTATTATAATTATTACCAATTTTTACCACTGCGAAGTACAACAGGAATTTCGGCAAGCACGTTTGATGCTTTCCTAGCGTCAGTAAAGGGAACAAACACCAATAGTAAATTAAAAAATCAAGGAAGCGTTTTTATTGATGCACAGAACACATATGGAGTGAATGCACTTTTAGTTTATGCTCTTGCTTGTTTGGAATCGGCTTATGGAACGAGTGCCTTTGCCTTAGAAAGAAATAATTTATTTGGCTGGAATGCCTTTGATAGTGACCCTGGACAAGCTTCATATTTTTCATCTATTGAAGCGGCAGTTAAGGAACATATGGGAATTAACTTACGCGGATATTTAAATATTGATGATGCTCGCTTCTTTGGGAGTCATGTCGGAAACAAAGGATCTGGATTTAATGTAAAGTATGCTGCAGATCCGTATTGGGGATATAAAATAGCGGCTATTGCTTATGAAATTGATAAATTTGCAAATAATTATAATGGAAATTTAGTCGATGATAAAGTGACAGTCGGTCTAATTAACACCTATGGAGTGGATGTGATGACGACAAGTGGTGGAAGTACAGTGCTATATAACTCTAAGTATGGGGCAACTTATCAAGAAAATTTTATGGTTGTTATGTTGGAAGAGAATAGTGATTGGACTAAAATTCAATCAACAAATCCTGTGGTGAATGGAAAAATCGTAAACGGAACGACAACTGGGTTGGTTGGTTATAATTGGGAAAATAGTGTCGGATATCTTGCAACCCAATACGTAACAGCATTAACGAGTACGGATGACATTTCGGTAGTTGGCGAAGAGCCAACAGGTGATTTTGTATCAGAAGTGAAGGGGTTTAGTGCAACGGATGGAATATTGACTGTATCAGGAGAAGCATATCGCCCAGGAATTTATGTAACAGCGGATAATACAGTTACACAAACAGTAACTATGATTAATCAAAGCAATTCAAGTGTGGCTTATGATGCTACATCGACAGTCACTGATAATGATAAAATAAGTTATAAGACAACGATTGATTTGAGTAAACTGGAAATTGGACAATACTATTTTAAAGTGAAAACAAATTATGGAAAGCTGTCTGAATACAGTAATGAATTTATTTTACGAAGCTCAGACTTGAGCTTTGAGACAATCACAATAGGAGAAAAAGAATACTCCGCGACTGTTGAAGGAGATATGATTTATCTGGTTGTTAAAAAAGTTGAAGAAGTGGTGGATAGTAGTGATAAATTGTTAAAACAAGACATCTTAACATTTACTTATGATGAAACATCTCAGGAAATGAAGCTGACTGGATATGCTTTCATCTCTGGGATGGATGCAAAAAAGACAACGAATGTAGTTCAAGAGTTATATTTATTGAATTTGGAAACAGGTGTTGAATTGCCATTTAAAGTCGTAACAACATCGTTAGACAAACCGATATCATTTAATGATGGTTATGAGTACAGTAAAATATCTTACAGTGCAACGTTGAATCTTGAAAGTGTTGAGATGGCAAACTACGCACTGATGCTTCGTGTTACAAATGGAAGTATTGAAAAAACGGCGGAACTTAAAAATTATTACACACAGATAAAACCAAAAGATTTTAGTATAGGGGACACACAATATCGCTTTGTGATTAATCAGTTATACGGATATCGCTATGAATTGCAAATAGAAAATAGTCAATTGAATTTCTCAAAGGTTAAAAAACCAACAGTTAGAAATTCATCATTTGACTTTACTACAATAACACTGAATGAGGGGAAAGTGTCAATAAAGGGAATTGCATGGATTTATAATGCAGATTCTAGTTCTAAGACAAATCCTAAATATCAGTTAGTGCTTGTGGACAGTAATGGAACAGTGACAGAGCAAAGCTTAACAACAACCGCGTGTGCAATAGATTATACAGGCGTGTTGGGATTAAGTTTTGATACCTCAAAAGCTTGTTTTGAAGGGGATGTGAGTCTTTCATCCCTTGCATCTGGAAATTACCGCATGTATTTAAGTATCGAAACAGCATCTTATTATGATGTCTTTGAAATGTATGACTTTTATGGTCGAAGTATAACTTCTAACACATGGAATGGAAAAACTTATAGTATTGCAAATTCAGCGGTACGCAAGCGATTGATATTGACGGTAAAATAAACACTCAAAAAACGAGTGTTTATTTTAATGTGATTGAAGAAAATAAACTATTGGTGTAAAATAAAAAAATGAAGAAATGAGGTAAGGTATGAGTTATATTCAATTTAACGACGTAAGAAAAAGTTATCAAGTAGGTGAAGTGGAAATCAAAGCTCTTGATGGAATTGACTTTAAAATAACAAAAGGAGAGTTTGTTGTTGTTGCTGGAGCATCTGGAGCTGGTAAAAGTACCATTTTGAATATCTTAGGTGGAATGGATACAACAACAAGTGGAGAAGTGGTTGTGGATGGAAGACGTATAGACCAGTTCAGTGAAAAGGAGTTAACAAACTATAGGCGATTTGATATAGGGTTTGTTTTCCAGTTTTATAATTTAGTTCAGAATTTAACAGCAAAAGAAAATGTAGAACTAGCTACCCAAATATCAAAGCAGCCATTTAACGTGGACGATATGATGGATTTGGTTGGACTAAATGATAGGAAAAATAATTTTCCATCACAGTTATCAGGTGGAGAACAACAACGTGTTGCGATTGCAAGAGCATTGGCGAAAAATCCAAAACTTCTTTTGTGTGATGAGCCAACGGGAGCACTGGATTATAAAACAGGGAAACAAATTTTAAAATTGTTGCAAGATATGAGCCGTCAGCAACAAATGACAGTTGTTGTAATAACTCATAACCTAGCTATTTGTCCAATGGGAGATAAGGTTATTAAAGTTAAAAGTGGGCAAATATTGTCTATTGAAGAGAATGCAACTCCAAAAAGTGTTGATGAGATAGAGTGGTGATGAGATGAAAAAAAATCTATTAATTGATGCTTTTCGAATGATTAGTAAAACCAAAACAAAATTTATAACGCTATTCGCAATTGTTGCCTTAGGGATATCCTTTTTTATTGGAATTAGTGCTACTGCACCTATGATGAGTTATAGTGTGGATGGATATAATGATAAATATAATTTAATGGATATTGAAATGTATTCTGCCTATGGATTTAGTGAAGAGGATATTGAGGCAATTAATAATCTTAGTGGAGTTGTCTTGGCTGAAGGAAGGAAATTTGTTGATGCGATTTCTCTTGAAAGTGAAACAGATTACGTAACACGAATAATTGGGTATGACGAAAATAAAACTATCAATCAATTTAATTTATTGGATGGGCGATTACCACAGAGCAATTCTGAGTGTGTTGTTGGCGTTGTATCGGGACTAAATGTAGAATATCAAATTGGGGATAAAATCTCTTTGGGATTGTATGAGGAAGATTTAAGTGAGACACTAAAGAGCACAGAGTTAGAAGTTGTTGGATTGGTTGAAACGCCAGAATTTTTACATAGTAATAATGGGTATAGTACACTAAGCAATCAATTTATTGTTTATTATTTATTTGTGCAAGAAAGCAGTTTTAAGACGGATTATTTTTCTAGTGCAGTGATTGTTGCACAAAATATGAAGGAATATAATAGTTTTTCTGCAGAATATTTAAATGCTATTGAAACAGTTAAAAATCAAGTGGAAGTATTAGGAGAAACACAAGCGACTTATCAAAGAGATATCGTGTTGAAAGAAGCTCAAGAGTTGTACGATGAAGGATTATTAGAGTATGAAGATGGGAAAAAAGAGGCAGAGGAAGAACTTGCTACAGCTAAACAAAAACTGATAGATGGAGCACAAGAAATTCAGGATGGAAAGCAAGAAATTCAGGAAGGATTAGTAGCGATTGAGGATGCAAGAAGCGAATTAGTTAAGCAAAAAGAGGCAACCTTAGCGGAACTAAATGCAGCACAGGCACAAGTTAATGCGGGGTATTCTCAATATAGAGCTGCAAAGAAAGAATTTGATGAAGTAACAAAGCCAGGGTTAGTCGCTCAGAAAAATGGGGTAGTGACCCAACTGACACCTTTGAACCAAGCAAAAGATGGACTAGCTACCCTAAACACAGCGATAGCTCAAACAGAAGCTGAAAAAGAACAGTTAGTAAATAGGAAAGCTGAGTTGGAAAGCAAAGTTGATTTAACCTCTGAAGAAGAAAGTGAATTAGTAGAAATAGATGTGAAGATAGCTGAATTTGATGAAGCAATTGCGGAATTGAATAATCAAAAGCTGGCAATCCTAACTCCGCTTCAACAACAAGGAATAGCAGATGAAGTGGCATTAAATACAGCAATAGCAGCACTAGATAGCGGAATAGCTCAAATTGATGCTGGGATTGCAGAAGGTGAACAACAATTGCTTACAAGTAAACAAACATTAGATACAAATGCTAAAAAAATTGAAGTAGGGTATATTACTCTTGATTATGAAATTAGTGAAGGTGAAAAAACCATCACAGAAAAAGAAAACGAATTAATTGATGGGCAAAATGATTTGGTTCAAGCTGAGCAAGATTTAAAAACTGGTCAAATTGAGTATGATGACGCTGTTTTAGAAGTAGAAGCTGAGCTAGCGGAAGGAAAACAAGAATTAGATGATGCAAAAGCTGAGTTAGATGAACTTGGTGAAGCTCAGTGGAGCGTGCTTGATCGTAGTCAACATTACAGCAGTAAATCTTATGCAGATACGGTTGAACAGATGCGGCAAATTTCACGTTTATTCCCAGTCTTTTTCTTTTTGGTAGCAGCACTTGTATGCTCCACAACAATGACCAGAATGGTGGACGAACAGCGTGGTCAAATCGGGACGCTCCGTTCACTGGGATATTCTAAGTTTGCATGTACTTTAAAATATTTGATTTATGCTTTATCTGCAACCCTTGCAGGATCAATTGTTGGAGTCATCGTTGGACTTGCTGTTTTTCCTCCGATGATTTATAATGCATGGAAAATGATGTATCAACTCCCACCAATGCAAATATACCTTTCTTATCCGATGATTATTGGAGCTGTCTTAGCCTTTGTTGTTTTAATGATTGTTGTAACCTGGTCAGCAGCAGCAAAGGAAATGAAAGAAATAACAAGCCAGTTGTTAAGACCGAAACCACCAACTGCAGGAAAAAGAATTTTGTTGGAAAGAATTCCACTTATTTGGAAAAATTTATCATTCACTTCAAAAGTTACAGTGAGAAATTTATTTCGGTATAAGAAAAGATTCTTTATGACTGTATTAGGAATTGGTGGGTGTACAGCCTTGCTTGTAGCGGCCTTTGGGCTAAGAGGATCAATTGGAACAGTGGTCGAAAGAGAGTTTAAAGAACTTTACCAAGTGGATGGTTACATTCAATTAGAAAGTGGACTAACAACAGAAACACAACAAGAAGTTATGAATAACATTGTAGATAGAGAAGAAGTTGAGTCAGCATTTTTAGCTGGTGGGTACTCTGCAGTAGTTAAGAGTGTGGATGGTGTAGAAGAGAGTGTCACAGTTACAGTAGTAGAAGATGATGAAATGATGAAAGAAATACGAAATGTTGTGGATAGAAAAACGAAAGAAGTTTATCAACTTACTCATTCAGGTGTGCTTATTAATGAAAAACTTGGGATATTATTTGATCTTTCAGTGGGAGATACTTTCCTATTGGAAGGGGAAGATGGTGAATTTTCTGAAGTGGTTGTAGAGGGTATGTTTGAGAGTTATGTGAACCACACAGTCTTTATTTCAAATAGATACTATGAACAACAGTTTGGTACTAATTTTGAGCGAAATAGTGTATTTGTTAATTTCTTGGGAGAAAGTAATAATCAAGAACTATCTAAAATTGAAAACGTTGAAAGTTTAGGGTTGTTTGAACCGATTATTGCAAGTTTTGATGATATGATTCAAGGGATGGATGTCGTTATTTATGTTTTGATTTTTAGTGCAGGATTATTAGCATTTATTGTATTGAGCAATTTAACAAGTGTTAATATTAGTGAGAGGCAAAGAGAAATCGCAACACTAAAAGTATTAGGATTCAATGTAAAGGAAGTTAATGCGTATATTTTTAAAGAAAATCTTCTTTTAGTTTTCTTTGGGATTTTATTAGGATTTGTGTTAGGTAGAATCTTACACTTGTATGTTATTTTATTGATTGAAATGGATTTTGTTATGTTTGGTAGAGGTATATCATGGGTAACTTATCTGACTGCGGCGCTATTAACGTTTATCTTTGCGATTATTGTTAATCTGATTGTAAGTGCAACGCTTAGAAAAATTAAGATGGTAGAATCATTGAAAAGTGTAGAATAAGATTATGACAGATAGTGAAATACTATCTGCCTTTTTTATGATGGAAGATGATAAGATAGAACGTGTCAAAAAAGCTTATTGACGATTAAATCGAAAATAAGCTTTTTATCATTTAGTACTCTTTTTATTTTTTGATGATTCCGATAATAATTGCTGTATCAGGTGTAACAGATTGACCGGCAACGACGTTTGCACCAGATTGATATTGGATGTAGACAACAAGCCCATCAGGACCACCTGGAACTATAGAATTAGTATCAGAATCAACAGCCACAAAGGAAAGGTTGGTAAATCCACTAAAGGTAGTTCTAACTCGTGATACAGTCTTATCATAATTTTCATCACTCAGTAATTGAAGATTTTGGACAATTTCAGGTATTTGAATTTTAACTTCAGGTCCAAGAGAAACATCGTATTCAATAATATTTCCTGAAGTAAAGTTTGAACCAGTTAGATTCCAAACGATAGAGCCTGCAGCAATACTATCACTATAAACACTTTTTCTTTTCTCAGCCTTTAACCCTAAACCACTAATATAAGTTAAGAAATTTGCTTCGGTTGTTCCAGCTTTATTGACAACTGAAATGTAGCTTCCGTTTGAAATTGAACATTTTACAGTGGTTGATGTTATAGTGCATCCATAAGATTGTCCTTTTGCGACGTCATTGTTGTATGCATATAAGAAGGAAGTTGACCAACCTGCGCCTAATTGATTAGCAGTGTTAATTGTCACTTTAATTTGAGACTCTGTTTTTCCGTTAAAGTCATTAGCTATAGGGTTGAAAGCTCCTAGCGAAATGACATAGTTGATGGATGCACCAAGTGATTTTGTGCCAGTATCATTTGAAACCAGCAAGCCTTGACTTATTGTGGTACTGTATCGTGTTGATTTTGTCCCGATAACAAGCCCTAATCCTTCAATATAGTTTTTAAAATCTGCTTCCGTTGATCCTGACTTGGAAGAAACAGAAACTGTTTTTTCTTTGGCTACTTGTACGGTGATAGTTGATCCGACACTAACTTCAGTATCTCCAGAAATTTTTGTATCACCAACACTGATAGATAAAATTGTTCCAGCAGTGGAGGTTGTATTTTCAACTTCTGTAACTGCAATTGTTATTTTTGCAGATGCATTAGCATGTGCATTAATATTTTGAATATGTGATTTAAACTGGGATAAAGAACTTCCAGTAAAATTTGAAATTATAGGTTTTCCTATTGAAATGTTCACTGTGATTGTTGACCCTTCTGAAACAGTTCCAACTGGAGAGCTTGAGATTGCAGTATTTTTAGTAACACTATTGCTGTAATATTCTTGGTAAGTCACAAGCAGGTTATTCTCTTTTCTCCAACTTTCAATTTGAGCTCTTGTTTGTCCTGCAAGATTACTGGCTGTAATTCCTTTTCCCAAAGAAAGGGTAATTTTTAAACTTCCACCAGTTTGCATGGTTGTACCAGCAGCTGGAACTTGGCTAATGACACTGTTTTTCTGAATCGTTGTACTTGTAGTAGTTAGAAAGGTTACAGAGATATTGTTTGTTTTTGCCCATGAAGCAATATTGGCACGAGTGTAGTCAGTGAAATCTGGAACAGTTACATCAATGCCAATTGATTTTTCACCAACAGAAACTGAAATTAAAACTAAAGCATTTCTCGCAACAAATTCATCTGTTAAGTTACTAGAAATGAAAATGCCTTCTTCGATATCTGAGTCAGCTAAATATTCGAAGGTTACATCACTAAATTTGTTATCTGTGAACCAAGCTTCAATTTCTTCAGTGGTCCATCCTGTGAAATCGGGGATCTCAACCAACAACTCAGGATCATAGCCTTGGGAATAAAGAAGAACTAATGTTGCATCTGATTCAAGTTTTGCACCTTCTTCAATTGTTTGAGAAATCAACATATCTTTTTCTATCACTTCATCAAAAGCGTAGTCAATTCTGACTTGTTCATCAGTTAGTTTATTGTCTATTATCCACTGTTCGACCTCTGAAATAGTAAATTCAGAGAAATCGGGGATTGAAATACTTGAATTATTCGGTAATAACTTAGATGCTCCAAAAATCACTAAAACACTCACTAGTGCTACTGAAGAAAAAATTAATAAATATTTTATTATTTTATCAAATAAATTTACTTTCATAAAATGACCTCACTAAAATATTATATCATATTTTGTTATAATTAAATAGTAATTAATCAATTTTAATTGATTAAAAAAGAGTGTCAGAACAATGAATTTGTGATACCATTGCTATATTAGATAAAAAGGAGAAAGAGAATGGAAACTTTAATAAAACCAATAGCAGAACAACTTAAAATTGATATGCAGCAAGTTCAAAACACTTTGAATTTGTTGGCAGAGGGAAGTACCGTTCCATTTATTGCTCGATATCGTAAGGAAATGACTAAAGGATTAGATGAGGAACAAATCCTTTATATTCAAAAAGAATATGATTATCAGGAAAATTTGAAGAAAAGAAAAGAAGATGTTTTGAGAATTATTGAAACACAAGGGAAACTTACAGATGAAATTAAAAAAGAGGTAGAAAATTGCACAAAATTAGCTCAAGTTGAAGATATTTATCGTCCATATCAACAAAAGAAAAAAACAAGGGCAACAGAGGCTATTGCCAAAGGCTTGGAACCATTAGCACAATGGATAAAAACTTGTCCAAGAGATGGAAATGTTGAGGAAGAAGCTAAAAAGTACTTAAGTAAAGAGGTTGCTAGTATAGAAGAAGCAATTCAAGGAGCTAAAGACATTTTAGCTGAAATGGTTAGTGATCAAGCAAAGCTAAGATGGAAGGTGCAAGAATCAATTTTGCAATGGGGTAAGATTAGCACAAAAGAAAAGAAAGATCATGAAGATAGTCAAAAAACATACCGAATGTACTACGATCATCAAGAACGGTTAAGCTCAATGGCTAGTCATCGTGTTATGGCAATGGATCGAGCAGAAAAAGAAAAAGTAATTAGTGTATCGATTGAATATGATAAAGATTATTTAATTAAATATGCAATTCGTGGCATTACAAAAGATCGTGAAACAGTTTGTTTAGCGGAGATTGAGGATGCAGTAAAAGATGGTTGTAAACGATTGATGTTTCCGAGTGTGGAAAGGCAAGTTCGTTCTGATTTATCAGAAAGTGCACAAAATCAATCTATTGATATTTTCTCTTTGAATTTAGAAAAATTGTTATTACAACCACCACTTCAAAAAAAGATGATTTTGGGATTTGATCCGGCCTTTAGAACAGGATGTAAATTGGCAGTCATTGATGATACTGGAAAACTAATGGATATCAAGGTTATCTATCCACATGCTCCACATAATAAAAAAGATGAAGCAGAAAAAAGTTTATTGACATTATTCAAAAAATACCCAATTGAGATTGTGGCGATTGGGAATGGGACGGCTTCACGTGAATCTGAAAGTTTTATTGCTGAAATAATTAAAAAAAACAAGTTAGATGTACAGTATACACTTGTCAGTGAAGCGGGAGCTTCAGTATATAGTGCAAGTGAATTGGCAAGGAAAGAATTCCCTGATTTACATGTTGAAGAGCGGTCTGCTATTTCAATTGGCAGAAGGTTGTTAGATCCATTATCAGAGTTAATTAAAATTGACCCTAAAAGTATAGGGGTTGGACAATACCAACATGATTTGCCACAGAAAAAGCTAACAGAACAATTGGAATTTGCGATTGTAAAGTCAGTTAACCGTGTAGGAGTAGATATTAACACTGCAAGTTCAGAACTATTACGCTACGTATCAGGTCTAACCAAAGCAAGTGCTCAGGCTATTGTGGATTACCGTGATAAAGCGGGGCGATTTAAGTCGCGTGAAGAGATAAAGCTGGTTAAGAAAATTGGTGATAAAGCTTTTCAACAATGTGCTGGATTTTTAAGAATAAAAAATGGAGAGAACAGTTTAGATCAAACAGGAATTCATCCTGAGAGTTATCACATCGCAGAGAAAATTATGAAATTGTGCCAAATCAAAGAATTAGGAGAGAAGGTTGTCATTGACCAGAAAAAAGTTCAAGAAATAGAAGTTGATGAATATACATTAAGAGATATAGTGGATGCTATTGGTCAGCCACTGCGAGACTATCGTGATGAATTTGATGGTCCTCTATTGAGAAAAGATGTGTTAGAAATAGAGGACTTAAAAAAAGGAGATGAATTAGAGGGTGTTGTCAGAAATGTTGTTGATTTTGGGGCATTTGTTGATATTGGACTTCATGAAGATGGATTAGTGCACATTTCTAAAATGAGTACTAAGAGAATTGCTCATCCAAGTGAAGTTGTCGCCGTGGGTGATATAGTTAAAGTTTGGGTTTATGACATTGATTTAGAAAGACAAAAAGTTCAATTAACGCTATTAAAGCACAACAATTAAATGGGTTGTGTTTTTTATTAGGAAGAAACAGGATAATGGATAAAAAAATAAAAAGGAGAAGGTGAATGATTGTTGCAGAGATTCCTAAAGAAGAAAGACCAAGAGAAAAGGCGAATCGATATGGAATTAAAGTGTTGTCCAATGTGGAGTTGTTGGCTATTTTATTACGTCATGGTTATCGTGGAAATTCTAGTTTAAGTGTGGCGGAAGATGTATTAAGGAAAGCAAATGGGGTTGGTGGCTTGAGTCAATTAACAGACCAAGATTTGATGAGCGTAAAGGGAATAAAAACGGTGAAGGCTACAGAAATTTTGGCTTGCTTTGAATTAGCGAGAAGAATGAGCTATGAAAAAGGGTTGAACCGCGATGTTGTAAAAGATCCATCTCACCTTGTTAAATGGCTAAGACAAGAAATCGGGATACTTGAGCAAGAGAATTTCTTGGTTGTTTTTTTGAATGTAAAAAATCATATTTTGAACTATAAGGTTATTTTTAAAGGGACAGTAGATCGAAGTTTGGTTCATCCACGAGAAATTTTTAAGGAAGCACTCCTAGTATCTGCTAGTAAGCTGTTGTTGGTGCATAATCACCCTTCAGGTGATTTAACGCCTAGTGAAGCGGATATGGAGCTGACTATACAGCTTGGACAATGCGCAGAAATGATGGGAATGAAGGTACTAGATCACCTTATTGTGTCTCGCGCAGAATGGCTCAGTTTTAAGGAAATAGGACTAATTTGATTCTTTTATTTCCGCTGAGTTTGTGGTATTATTAAAAAAAGGAGAACATTAAAATGAATTGGCAAAAATGGAAAAGTGAAATCAATGAACGTGTTGATTTGACGATATTAATCAAAATTATTTTGGTGATGCTAATTGTCTACTTGTTTCTCCAAACAGAGAAAGTATGGAAGGGTATTTTAGTAGCAGGTATTCAAATTGTAACACCATTTTTTATAGGATTTGTTATTGCGTATTTATTCTATCCTATTGTAAGAAAAATGGAAAAGAGAAAGATATCAAAAAAAGTAGTGATACCTATTTTATTTTTACTGCTTATTGGTGCGGTAACTGCGATTGTTTTTGCGATTGCTCCCATTCTTTATGAGAGAACTGGGCAGTTGATAAATAGTTTCTTGAACAGTGCGAATTACTTAATTTCTATCTATGAGGGGGCCTTGAAAACTGAGCCATCAGTTTGGGCAAGTGCAATCATTGAACAGATAGAGGGAGCCTTAGGAGAAGTTAGAACGATCGTTCCAACGCTTAGTGCAATGGTGCCAGAGATTATTTCAAATGTGCTTAATTTTCTCACTAATGCTATTTTTACCATCATTATTTCAATTTACATGTTAATTGACTATCAAAGAGTAACGGGATTTATTGATAGAATAGCTAGTGATATTAATCCAGATTGTCTATTAATTTTTAAAAAAATTGATGAACGAATAGGGGCTTATTTAAAAAGTTTATGTATTATTATGATTATCAAGTTTGTGGAATATTCTATTTTGTATATGATAGTTGGGCATAAAGCTTGGTTGATCATTGCACTACTTATGTCAATTGGCTTGATAGTCCCGTATTTTGGAGCAATGTTGGCACATGGAATCGGCATTTTAACAGCGTTAACGCTCCCAACTCATTCTCTAATTATATTACTTGTTGGAATTGTGCTTTTATCAACTATGGATAGTTATGTTATAGCACCACTTGTTCATATGAGAGGAAATCGTATTCATCCACTATGGACTTTATTTAGTGTTGTAGGATGTGGGATGTTACTTGGAGGTTGGGGTATTATCTTAGCAGTTCCAATTTATATGATAGGTCGAATTATTTTTCAGTATTTTCAAGAAAAAATAGCTCTTTAGAAAGGATTAATATGAAGAAAATAATAAAAATTTTAGCAGTTAGTAGTTTAATTTTAGGATTATTTGGCTGTACAACTAGGAAAACTCAAGTAGCTTATACGGTTTATCCGGTGGGGTATATTTTAAATTATCTTGCGGGGGATCAATTACAACTTGTTTCAATTCAAGATGGAACAATTGTACAAAGAGCAAACTTGCTTGAAAATTATCAAACGATATTAACTGAATCAGAGATTTTGTTTCACATTGGGTCATTGGAACCCTATTTGACCTCACACAGCAGTAGTGTTTCTGAGACCAATGTGGCAACTAATGATTTATCCAGTATGAATGCAATCTACAAATTTCAACGTTATACTCCTATCATTGTGGATGGAGGTGTTACTTTTGTAGAGTCTACATACTATCGTGGTGAAGTTTTTGATACTATTGATATTGATGAGAGAGATCTATATTTGTGGGTTGATCCAATCGCGATGTTGAGTATGGCAAAAGATATTAGAGATTGGCTTGTGAACACATATCCTGAAAGTAAAGGGGTTTTTGAAGAAAGATTCATTGCCTTAGAACGGGAATTGGTTCAGTTGGATGCTGAGTTTCAAAATTTAGCAAATTCCTTAGTTAGCAGCAATACTTCGATTAAAATTGTGACAATGACACCAACATATGGAAGTTGGCAAAAGACTTATGGTATTCAATTATATCCAGTAGTTCTTTCAAAATATGGAGTGCTTCCAACAGAGGCGCAGTATGAAATTATAAAGAATAGAATCACAGAAGATGGGGTTCAATACATCGCATATGAAGAGAATTTGCCCGTGGATATGGAAGAGTTATTTAATCGGTTAAGTACGGAGTTAAACCTAACAGTAATTAACTTAAATGACTTATCAAACCTCTCGGATGGGCAAATTGCTGAAAATAAAGATTATTTGTCTCTTATGTATGAAAATTTAGCAGCATTGAATGCCATAGTGGCAGCCAATATCCCAGCAGAAACAGAAACTCCAGATGGAACAGGAGATTCTTCAACTGGAGAAAATGGGTCAACAGGGACATCAACAGGAACAGGTGGGGCAACTGCGACACCTACCACAACACCTGCAGGAGATTATGAAGGAGAGGAATAAACAAAATTCTCTCTTTTTATAAGTCAATAATCAAAAAAGTGGTAATTCATGATAAAATGATAAAAAGGAGATAAAACGATGAGAAAATTGTTACTTGTGGATGGGAATTCAATGTTATTTAGGGGTTATTACGCAACAATTTACTCTCAACCGATGAAGACATCGACTGGAGTGCCGACAAATGCGGTTTATGCTTTTGCCACAATGCTCAACAAAGCGTTGGAATTACTGGCTCCAGATGCTGTTTTAGTAGCTTTTGATGCTGGAAAAAAAACATTCCGTCATGACTTATATAAGGAGTATAAAGGAGGAAGAAAAGATACTCCTGAGGACTTGATTCCTCAGTTTGGTCTAGTTCGTGATTATTTAGATGCTTTTGGCATCTATCGTTGTGAGTTAGAGGGGATTGAGGCGGATGATATCATAGGTACAGTAGCGAAGCAATATGAAGATTGGGATATTAATATTTTGAGTAGTGACCGAGACTTACTACAATTAATTGATGCGACAACAACAGTGTTATTAATGAAAAAAGGAATTTCCGAGATGGAAGAAATGAATGAAGAGAAGCTGCAAGAAACACTAGGGATAGTGGCAAATCAAATCACAGATTTGAAGGGACTGATGGGGGATGCGTCGGATAACATACCGGGAATTCCAAGTGTTGGAGAAAAAACAGCACTAAAATTGCTAAGCAAGTACCAAAGTGTAGAGGGATTGCTTGATCGTACAGATGAGTTAGCTGGGAAGCTAAAAGAAAAAGTGATTGAATTTGCGGATCAAGCACGACTATCAAAAGAGTTGGCAACAATAAAAACAGATGTAGCACTTCCATTTATACTCGACGAATGCTTGTATAATCCGCAATTTGAAAGTGTAATTAGGTTTTTTGATAAAAATGAAATGAAGAGTTTGGTTCAAAAAATGAAACCACACTTGAAAAATGAAACAGAATCAAGTTCACAGATAGCAGATCAACAGCAAGTATTTCAAGTTGTAAAGAGATGTCCTAAAAGTTTTTTTGTTGAGAATACAAAAATTGAATTAGATTATAGTATGGAAGACTTTTATCAAAGTGAACTTATGGGAATGGCTTTTCTTCAACATGGAGAAGTGGTTTATATAAGACTTGAAGATTTACTACAGGATGAAAAGTGTTTAGAGTGGATGGCTTCTGATATGAGCAAAATAACGTATGACACAAAACGTTTAATGAGAGAGTTTGAACGCTCAAATATTAAAGTTAGTGGACTTTTTTATGATGTTATGATTGCAACTTTCTTATGTGACAGTAATTTGACGACATGGGACAGAGTGAAGCAAAAATATAACTTTTTAGAAAAAAACACGATGAGTGATATTTATGGAACAGAAAGCAAACCTAAATTACCGGATTTTGAACAACAAACAGAAGCAACAGTAGAACGATTATTTTTTTTAGATCAGTTATATCTGACTTGTAAGACTGAAGTGGCGGAGTATGATTTGGAGGATCTTTTCAATCGAGTTGAAATGCCTTTGGTGAGAATTCTTTTTCAGATGGAAAGAGAAGGTATTTGTATAGATGCTAAAGTTCTTGATGAAATTGCAGAAGATGCGTTGCAACAACTAAATCAATTAACCAAGAGTATTTATAAACATAGTGAGAGAGAGTTTAATATCAAGTCACCAAAGCAATTGGCTGAAGTCTTGTTTGATGAATTGGACTTACCTGGAAACAAAAAAAGAAGTACATCTGTGGATGTGTTAGAAAAACTACAGGGTATTCACCCAATTATTGATGATTTAATGGAATATCGTAGGATTCAAAAGTTTTATAGTACTTATGCAGAAGGATTGAAGAAATACATTCATAAAGACGGTAAAATTCATACGATTTACCACCAATGTTCAACACAAACTGGTCGCCTTTCAAGTACAGAGCCAAATATGCAAAACATCTCTGTGAGAGATGAGCAAGCAAGAAAAATACGTCGAGCATTTATTCCGACACCAGGGAATTTATTATTGGCGGCAGACTACTCTCAAGTTGAATTACGCATTTTAGCTCATATGGCCAATGAAGCTGGGTTAATTGAAGCATTTAAAACAGGAGAAGATATACATATAAAGACGGCGAGTGATGTCTTTGGGGTTGATAGTAGTGAAGTGACAAGTGTTATGAGAAGACAAGCAAAAGCAGTTAACTTTGGTGTCGTATATGGTATATCAGAATTTGGTTTATCCCAACAACTGGGAATTAGCCGTGCAGATGCAAAAAAATACATTGATACTTATTTTGAAAAGTATCCACGAATTAAAGAGTATATGGATGAGGTAGTTGAAGAATGCCAACAAAAAGGATATGTTACAACACTATTGAATCGACGTCGTGAAATTCATGAGATTCATGACAAAAATCATATGGTCAGAGAATTTGGGAAGAGAGCAGCAATGAATGCTCCAATTCAGGGGTCTGCAGCAGATTTAATTAAACTGGCTATGATTAAAATTCAAAGTGAATTAGATATGAGGCAGCTAAAATCAAAAATGATTTTGCAAGTTCATGATGAATTAATTTTTGATGTTGTAAAAGATGAAGTTGAGATAATGAAAAGTTTGATTGAAGAGGGAATGACCACAGCCTTAGAATTGAAAGTTCCGCTATTAGCGGAGTGCAAGCAAGGCAATACGTGGTATGAGGTGAAGTGATGCCAGAATTACCAGAGGTAGAAACCGTTGTTAGAACGCTAGAACATCAGATAAAAGGGGAAACGATTCAAGCTGTTCATGTTTTGTGGGATAAGATTATCGTTGGTGACGTTGAGTACTTTAGAAAAAAATTAAAAGGTCAAAGTTTTAGAAAATTTGGACGTCGAGGAAAATATTTGATTTTTGAATTAGATGATATAAATTTAGTTTGCCATTTGAGGATGGAAGGAAAATTTTTCTACACTGAGAAAGTAACACCGCTTCAAAAACATGAGCATGTGGTATTTCAGTTTAAGAGTGGAAAAGAGTTGAGGTATCATGATGTTAGAAAGTTTGGAAAAATGGAGCTTTACCCATTGTCCACTGATTGGACTGACTTTAAAGGATTAGGTCCTGAACCATGGGAGAAAGAGTTTAATTCAAACTATTGCAAGGAAGCACTGAAAAATCGTAAAGGAAGTATTAAACAAACTTTATTAGATCAATCGTTTGTAGCTGGAGTGGGAAATATTTACGCAGATGAGATTTGTTTTCAGATGAAAGTAAATCCTGCTCGATCATGTCAAAGATTAACAGAAAAAAATAGAAATGATTTAATTTTAGCGACACAACAAATTTTGAAACAAGCATGTGATGCTGGTGGAACAACCATTAGAAGTTATACTTCATCATTGGGGGTGACTGGTCGGTTTCAATTAGAAGTGAAAGTCCATCAAAGAAAAGACCAGCCCTGTCCAGTATGCAAAACAAAAATCAAAAAAACAAAAGTAGCAACTAGAGGAACATATTATTGTCCAACATGTCAAAAGAGGTAACTATGAAAAAAATTGCAATAACAGGGTTAATGGGGTCAGGAAAAAGTTTAGTTAGTGAGATATTGCGAAGAAAAGGGTATCTTGTTTTTAGCTGTGATGAAGCGGTTTGTGAAATGTACATTGAAACTCATAAATTATATCCTCAATTACAACAGATTGTAAAAGCGAGTGGTGATCTAAAATCAGCAATGCGTCATCGTTTTTTCGAAGATAGTGAACTAAAAGCAACCGTTGAAAAATTAATTCATCAACAGGTGTTGAAAGAAATGGAGTGCTTTTTTGAAACAGCTAACCAAGAAACTGTGTTTGCAGAGGTTCCGCTGTTATTTGAATTAGGTTGGGAAAACTATTTCGACGAAAGTATTGCTGTAATATGTGATAAAGAAATATCACAAAAGAGACTAAGTTTACATCGCGGATTTAGTGTAGAAGAAGTGGAAAAGCGATGGGAACATCAAGACAGCAACAAAATAAAAATAGATAAGGCAACTTACACCATTTATAATAATGGGACAAAAATAGAATTGGAAGAGAAAATAGATCAACTTCTGGAACGATGGAGGAATTTTTAATGTTGAATATTGAAGATAGTTATCAAGTAAGTTGTGGTTTTCAAAATATAGAATTGCAAACATTAATATTATTGTATCAACCACTTATTGGAAAAGAGGCACTAAGTTTTTATTTGACATGCCAAGCAGGGAGTGAAAACAAGGTGATGTCGCATCAATATTTATCAACATTATTGAATATGGGAATACAAGACTTAGAAAATGCACGTAAGAAATGTGAAGAGTTTCAACTAGTTAGAACATTTTTAAAAGATGAGAATACTAGACGCGTTTATATTTATCACTGCTTAGAACCGAAGAATGCAATGGAGTTTTTTAATCATGAGGTTTATGGTAGACTGCTACTTAAAAATATTGGACAAGAGTATTTTCAACAACTCAAATTACGACTCTTGGCCAATGAGATCGATACTTCTAAATTATTAGAAGTAACAAATCGACTAAACCAAAAACAACTTGCAACTTGGGATGTAGCAAAAGAAGTTGAATATAACAAAATTCAGAATACTAATCAACATATTGGAACACTGGACAATATGAATTTTGATTATCAAAAATTGCTCCAAGGTGCTACAGTATTAACTTTTCCAATAGAAGCACGAACTGCTGAAAACTTACAATTGATAGGAGAGCTAGCACAATTGCATGGAATATCAGAAGAAAGAATGAAAATTTTGGTTAGTCGTGCAGTTAACCTTAGTGATAGCAGGTTGGATTTAAAACGATTGAAAAATTTATGCCTAACAGAAGAGCCGAGTGTTAGCGATAATGTCAGTCAAGATCCATATTTACTAGCCCCTGCTAAGTTTTTACAATCAAAACAAAACGGAATACCTGTGACTCCAGGCGATAGGGAGTTGTTGAATTATTTAGGCGTTGATATGAAAATGACACCTGTAGTCATTAATATTTTTATTGAGTATGTGCTAGAAAATAACGAAAATAGTTTAGCTAAGCGATATGTTCAAACGGTTGCCTCACAATGGGCTCGTTCAGGAGTGAAAACAAAAGAGCAAGCATTAGAAATGACAAAGAAAAAAAATCAATATCGTCCTGCTATGACAAAAACAGTATTACCGGACTATCTGCAACAAGCACAGCGAGTTGAAAGCAGAGAAATTAGTGATGAAGAAAGAGAAAAATTAATGAAGTTATTTGAGGAGGTGGGTGAGTAAATGAAACAAGCGCAGTTTAGAATGCCGGAAAGTGAACAACAAAATAACAAGGAGTTAATTCGAAAATTAAAAAGCAATGAGCTTGTAGGTGAATTAGTAAAGAAAAGTAATGCTGCCGTTGACTTAGTTGAACTCTATCCTCAAAAAATTCATCAATGGCTTGTGGATAAGGAAAAGTGTCAAGGCTGCAAGGGGTTAGTGTTTTGTAAACAAACAAAACAGGGCGAATATATGGATTTGCAATATGATGGACTTTGGGTTAGTACTATTCGGCTCTGTGATTACAAAATTATGGAAGAGCAGCAACAAACTCATCTTAAATACTATTTGGTAGACGATTTACCAATAGGATTTAAAACTATAAGATTAGCTGAAAGCAAGCAACAAGATAGTATGGATATTGAGTTTAATAAAAACCTAACAAAAGTCATGACGTGGTTGAAAGGAAATCGTCAAAAGGGGCTATATTTATATGGACCAGTTGGCACTGGAAAAAGCTATTTGGCAGCTTGTATTAGCAACCGTTTTGCTCAAGAAGGCAAGAGTGTGGCATTTGTTAATATACCAGAGTGGGTAAGTAGAATGAAATCTTATTTTGGGCACCCTGAAGAAATGGAAAAAGAAATTGCTAGAATTAAAAGAGCTGAATTTGTAGTTTTTGATGACTTAGGTGCCGAAAGTGTAACCTCATGGATCCGTGATGAGTTATTTTTCCCGGTTTTTAATCATAGGATGGAGAATAAAAAGTTGACTTGGTTTACCTCTAATGAAAACTTTGAAAGCTTGGAGGATCACTTCCAACTCACCAAAAATGGAAAAGAAGAAAAAGTGAAAGCGATTAGAATTATGGAGAGAATAAAGACATTAGCCGATTCTCAAGCGATTCTTGGAAAAAATCGTCGAAATCAATAATAAATAGTTTTCACAAGGTAAAAAAAATGGTAAAATGTAAGAGATATTTAGGAGGAATATATGGTACGAAAAATTGGTGTATTAACATCTGGAGGAGACGCTCCAGGAATGAATTCTGCAATTCGTGCTGTTACTCGCGTTGCGCTTGCGAACGGTATTGAAGTTGTGGGAATAAAGGATGGATATCGTGGACTGGTAGCAGGGGAATTTATTCCGTTTCGTAAAGAAAGTGTTTCTGACATCATGGATCGAGGTGGAACTATATTGGGTTCTGCAAGACTTCCTGAATTTAAAGACTTGGCAGTTCGTGAACAAGCAGTAGAACAATTGAAAAAAAATGCGATTGAAGCAATCATTGTCATCGGTGGAGACGGTAGTTATCGTGGTGCTTTAGAGCTTACAAAGATGGGGATTAATTGCATAGGAATACCAGGAACAATTGATAATGATATTCCAGGAAGTGATTTTACAATTGGATTTGATACTGCACTACAAACATGTGTGGAAGCGGTCGATAAGTTAAGAGATACGTCGAGTTCTCATCATCGGTGCTCTATTGTTGAAGTTATGGGAAATCATTGTGGTGACTTGGCGGTATATACTGCAATTTCCTGTGGTGCTGAAGTTGTTATAACACCAGAAACAGGATACGATGAGTTGGATGTTTTAGAGCGATTAAGATATTTGGACACATCGGCTAAGAAAAACCACGCCATTGTGATAATTTCTGAGAAAATAACAGATACAGAAGGGTTAGCGAAGAAAATTTCGCAAAATACAGGATTTTCAGGACGATCAACAGTTTTGGGACATATTCAACGAGGTGGGAGTCCAACCCCTACCGACCGTGTCTTAGCTTCAAGAATGGGTGAAAAAGCAGTGACCTTGTTGATGGAAGGTGTTGGAGGGCAATGTGTTGGAATTTTGGAAAATGAAATTGTTTCCTTACCGATTGATGAAGCACTGCAAAAACCAAAGGCATCAAAGAAGCACTTTTATCGATTATTCGATCGATTAGTATAGAGAAGGAGAGGATAAAGATGACACAAAGACAAACAAAGATTGTATGTACAATGGGACCAGCAATTGAAACTGAGGAAATGGTAGAAAGATTAGCAAAAGAGGGAATGAATATTGTTCGTTTCAACTTTTCGCATGATGTTCATGAAGGTCATCAGCGCCGAATGGAAATGGTTCGTGAAGTTTCTGATCGAATTGGTATTAATTTGGCGTTATTACTAGACACAAAAGGTCCAGAAATTCGCTGCGGAGAGTTTGAAAATGGGCTTTGTCAATTTAAAAAAGGGGATATCGTTAAGATTTGTAAAGAAGTAGTCATGGGAAACCACGAACGGTTTCATATCCAATGTCCTGAACTATTTGAGGATATCGAAGTTGGAAACTATGTTTTAATTGATGATGGAAAAATGAAACTAACTGTAATTGAAACAAGCAAGGATGAATTTACTTGCCGTGTTGAAGTGTCAGGACCAATTAAAACGAAAAAGGGATGTAATGTACCAGGAGTCAAACTATCAATGCCATTCATTTCTAAAAAGGATGATGAAGACATTCGCTTCGGATGTAGAATGGATGTAGACTTCATTGCAGCATCGTTTGTTAGAAGAGCTGAAGATGTTGCACAAATTCGTGCTATCTTAAAAGAAGAAGGCAAAGAAACAATTAATATCATAGCAAAAATTGAAAATCAAGAAGGATTTGACAACCTTGAAGAAATTCTTGAGTTAGCAGATGGAGTAATGGTTGCTCGTGGAGATTTAGGGGTTGAAATTCAAACGGCATTAGTGCCTATCTATCAAAAGCAAATCATTAAAACAGCAAACAAGTTAGGAAAACCAGTTATCACAGCAACACATATGTTAGACTCAATGACAACTAATCCTCGTCCAACTCGTGCAGAGGCAAGTGATGTGGCGAATGCAGTATTAGATGGTAGCGATGCAGTTATGCTCTCTGCGGAAAGTGCAGCGGGAGAATATCCTGTGGAGGCTGTTTGCACAATGGCCACAATAGTAGAAGCGGCAGAAAAAATAATTCCTTATCGTGAACGACTTGATGTTTCAAAAATGTCGAGCAAAAAAACGATTCAAGATGCAATTGGTATCGCTGTATCAGACGCAACATTAACGCTTGAAAATGTTGGGGCAGTTGTAGCGTTTACTCAAGGCGGAACAACAGCACGTAGAATTTCTAAATTTAGACCATCTGTACCTATTTTAGCAGTTACATTTAAACCAAGTGTACAGAGAAAACTACAAGCTTATTGGGGAGTAACACCAATTTGTTCAGATATTCAAAATGAGTTAACAAACGATGATGAATTGGCGTGTACTATTGCTAAAAATTATGGTGTTAAGGTAGGACAATTAATTATTATTACTGCGGGTTATCCGACAGGAGAAGGTTCTGCAAATATGATGAAAGTTATCGAAGTAAAATAAAAAAGGTGAGTACTTACTCATCTTTTTTTGTTAAACAGTTTAACTTTATTTTGTTAGGCTGTTTTCATTTCTTTTTTCTTCATTTCTTTTTTATTGTTATTTGTTCGTGGAGGTTTGTTTTTTCTTGCAGCATTCATTTGTTCCATCGCAGCTTTTTGATTTAGAATAACTGGAATAACAATTGGATTACGATTGGTTTTCTTATACAGATAAGGTTCTAAAGTGCCACGGATACAATTTTTCAATTCTCCAAAAGTAGTGCGTTGTTCCATTTTCTTTTTTACTGCTTCATAAACAATTAACTCAGCTTCTTTTAATAGTGTCTGACTTTCTTTGATAAATACAAACCCACGCGAAACAATATTTGGCCGACATAGCACTTTATTATATCGAGAGTCAATAGTCACAATTACAGCAACAAGTCCATTATCTGCAAGGAGTTGTCGATCTTTTATTACTGAAGTTGATAATCCTGAAATATCATTTCCATCAACATAAATATCGTCGGTTTGGATGCGTTGTTCACCTGCGAAGCAAACACCATCTCTCATTGCGATAACATCACCATTACTACAAATAAAACAATTTTCTGCAGGAAGACCAGTTTCCATTGCGGTATTTTTGTGTTGAACTAACATTTTATACTCACCATGAATTGGCATAAAGTATTCAGGTTTAATTAGTTGTAACATTAATTTTTGTTCTTCTTGAGAAGCGTGTCCAGTTGTATGAAGTGAAGTCAGTGGTGAATTCACTAAAACGTTGGCTCCAACTCGTGTCAATTGGTTAACGATGGAGTTGACACTTCCTGTATTTCCAGGGATTGGACTACTTGAGAAGATAACAGTATCACCTGGTATAATTTTAATTTGACGATGTGAACCATTTGCAATTCTGCTTAATGCCGCCAAAGGTTCTCCTTGGGAACCGGTACAAACGATACAAACTTTGTTTGCTGGTAAATGATTTAATTCATCAGCAGAAATAAAATGCTTTTTGTCTAACTTTATGGTTCCTAAACTGCGAGCTATCTCTACGACATTTTCCATTGAACGCCCAAAGACTGCAACTTTTCTTCCACATGCAACAGCAGCTTCCATTATTTGTCCTACACGAAGGACATTACTAGCAAAAGTAGAAACTAGGAGACGTCCTGGTGTTTTTTTAATTTGCTCCAAAAGAGACTTTGCAACAACACGCTCAGATACAGAGAAGCCAGAAACACCAGAATTTGTGGAATCACTTAAGAGTAATGAAATGCCAACTTGACCAATATAGGCCATTTTTTGATAATCTGAGTTTGATCCGATGGGAGTTAAATCAAACTTGAAGTCACCCGTATGAACAATTCGTCCATTTGGAGTATTGATTAAGACTCCAAGAGAATCAGGAACGCTATGAATCGTATTGAAAAATCCAACCGAGAAGTGAGTTGTTGTAATTCTGGACTCATCATTAATCTCGATGATCTTGCAAGCTTTAGAAAGGCGTCTTTCTTTTAATTTTTTTTGAATTAGTGGACAAGCGAATCGTGGAGCATAAATTTCGCCAACTTGAAGAGTTTGAACAAGGAAAGGAATACCTCCTATATGATCTTCATGACCATGTGTTATAACAAGCTTTTTAAACTTGGATTGATTTTTTACCAAGTAAGAATAATCGGGAATAACATAATCTACTCCTAAAAGTCCTTCCTCTGGAAATCGAACACCTGCATCAATAACTACAATTTCATTTTCGTGTTCAATACAATACATGTTTTTACCAACTTCACCTAACCCACCAAGGGCATAAACTAAAGTGTCAGTTGATCGAATTGTCATTTTTTCGACTTCTGTTGTTGAAGTGCGAGTAACATCATGCTTTTTTCTATTCATATTAGGAGCAGATGTATGTTGTGTGTTTTTCATATAAACCTCATTTCTATTTTAAATTTCGATGGAATTAGGACGAATAAACTGTGGATCATCTTGATTAATGTGATCGTAAAATAGTTTCCCAGCAAAGTGATCAAATTCATGTTGAAGAACAATTGCTAAATAATCATGTGCACGAAAGATGATTTCTTTACCTTGAATGTAATCATAAGCCTGAACTTTAATGCGTGCATGTCGATGAATTATCCCTTCGTGCTCTTCTTCGACCGAAAGGCATCCCTCACCACGTGCTAGGTAGGCCATTTGAACTGACTTAGAGATAATCTTAGGATTAGCAAGAGCATACTCAAAGTGAATAGGATTACCATTTTTATCTGTATCCTCAACAATGATAACGCACATTTGTTTTCTAACTCCAACTTGTATCGCAGAAATACCAACAGCAGGGCGTAAGTTTTCGGCTTCTGCTATTTCTTCAATTCGAGAGTTCTTAACGTATGTGATCATGTTTTCCATTAACTCTGCATCCTCATTTGATAAAGGAAGTTCCACAGGAAAAGAGATATCTCTGATTTTCGGATCTGAATCCTTAATAATCGTATTATTGTTTATTTTCATAATAATTCCTCTTCCTTATAATCATATCAAAAAAATAAAAAAATTCCACCTAAATTATCTAAAAAGTGCAAAATTTATGATAGAATAGGAAAAAGAGGGATTAAAATGACAGTTAAAAGAAAAAGGCCAAGGACACTAAGAATGCCTTTAAAATATGATATGCCTATCCATATATGTGCTCTAATATTGGGGATTTTTGGTTTAATAATGATCACGAGTGCTTCCATGGGGCTTGTATCAACGACATTAGATTTAGTAACGGTTGTTGCAAAGCAAGTGGTCTTTGTGATTGCGGGATTTGTGATGATGCTTCTTATTGCACGATTATTTAGCTTCGAACGCTTAAAAGCACTGATGCCTGGAATTATTATGGGAACTTTTTTTCTACTTTTATTTGCATTGGCTAATGACCCAGTAGGTGGAGCAAGAGCATGGATTCGATTTCCTTTGGGAAGTACAGAAATCACAATTCAACCCTCAGAGTTTGCAAAAATTGTCGCTATTTTAGTTGTCGCTTACTGGTGGGCTGATAGGAAACCAACTAAGAAAACAGCCTGGGAAGTGATTCGCGTTCCTGCTGGTATTATTATGGGGTTTGTTTTTGTAATCGCTGTACTGCAGTCAGATTTTGGGTCAGCAGCAGTGCTATTTTTGATTTCCTGGATTGTTACTTTAATACCGAGACATCCTAAATTGGCGGGACTTCAACGAGGATTAGTTATTCTAACTATCGTCGGAATTGTTTTCATTTTTATTTTAATGAGTCCAGCAGGACAGGGGATAATTGAAAGTTTGCCACTTATGGAGTATCAAAAAATGAGAATTTTATCCGCTTTGAATCCATTCATAGATCAATATGGAAGTGGATATCAACTGATTAATGGACTTATTTCATTCGCAACAGGGGGTCTTTGGGGTGTTGGGTTTGGTAATTCTGTACGAAAGTATACCAATTTTCCAGCTGCGAATACTGACTTTATTTTAGCTATAATTGTTGAAGAACTAGGATTTGTTTTTGGATTTCTACTAATAACTGCGCTATATGGAGTTATTATTTATCGTCTATTTAAGTATGCGTTTAAAATAAAAAGTGAAAAGGGACGAGTGATATTGATTGGAACTGCTATGTATTTCTTAATTCACTTTATATTGAATGTTGGTGGAGTTACAGGATTAATTCCATTGACAGGAATTCCGCTATTAATGATTTCAGCAGGTGGATCATCAACCATGGCGAGTATGATTGCTTTGGGTTTATCGCAGGCGATAATTGCTCAATATAGAAGAGGAGAGATTGAGTGATGAGAGTTATTGCTGGAGAATATCGCTCTAGACTGCTTAAAAGTTGTCCGGGAGATGGAACACGCCCTACATTAGATAAAGTCAAAGAAGCTGTTTTTTCTTCTTTGGGGTCCTATTTTGACAAAGGTAGAGCATTGGATTTGTTTGCTGGATCTGGTGCAATTGGTATTGAGTGTTTATCACGAGGGATGGAATTTTGTCTTTTTGTAGATAAGTCAGGTAGCGCAATTAATACAATCAAAGAAAACTTGAAATCATTGAGCATCGAAAATCAAATGGTTTTAAGAAGTGACTATCATAGTGTTCTTCAACAATGTGCTGTGAAGAAAGAGCAGTTTGATTTAATTTATTTAGATCCACCTTATGAGTTTAAAATAGTAGAAGAAATCGTCAAATTTATCGCAGATAAAAAAATGTTAACAGAGACGGGATGTGTTGTCTGCGAAACTGGAAAAGATAATCAATTAAAAGAGAGTATAAAAGATTTAAAAACCACAAAAGTGGCTCAATATGGAATTACTAAAATTACCATATATAAAAAGAAAGAGGACTGAAAATGAAAATTGCGTGTTACCCTGGAAGTTTTGATCCAATTACGAAAGGACATTTAGACATCATTCAAAGAAGTAGTAAATTATTTGATAAAGTCATTGTAACTATCATGACTAACTCAAGTAAAAAAACGACCTTTACGCCCTCTGAGCGCCAACAATTGGTTAAAAAGTGTATTGGGAACTTATCAAATGTTGAAGTTGTGGTTGGGAAAGGATTAACCATTGAGTTTGCTTCAAAATTAGGTGCCAATGTTTTGATTCGTGGAATTAGAGCGGTTGCCGATTACGAGTATGAACTCCAACAAGCAACGGCCAATATGATGCTGGATGAAACGATTGAGACAATTTTCTTTATCGCTCGTCCTGAGTATTCGTTTTTAAGCAGTTCAGTTGCTAAAGAAATTGCTACTTACGGCAGAGAAATTTCAAAATTTGTACCGCAAGAAATACAAAAAGAGGTGATCGGAAAGCTTCAAAAGCCTGAAAAATAGGCTTTTTTTTGTAAAATAAAATTTAGCAAATAGTTGTTGACAGTGCTAATTGTTAGTGTTATTATATTAGCAGATACAAGTTCTAAGTGCTAAATGGAGGTGAGAATATGCTGACAGAACGGCAGCTAATGATTTTCAAAATTATTGTAGATGACTTCATTCAAACTGCAGAGCCAGTTGGATCAAAGACATTGATGGAAAAGTATGGGTTACCTTATTCAAGTGCAACTATTCGAAACGATATGCAAATCATTGAAGAAGCAGGATACCTTGAAAAAACGCACACTTCCAGTGGGAGGATACCAAGTACAGCAGGATATAAGTATTATTGCGAGAACTTGTTGGAATTGAATGTTGATGAAAAACTCGAGATGACAATTCAAGGGTTATTTGCAAATACGCACTTAAATTTAGATGAGGCAATTGAAAAGAGTTGTGAAATTCTAGCGCAAATGACCAAACTAGCATCAGGGGCTTTAGGACCAGATGCATCACAACAGCGGTTAGAACACATTAAATTGTTTCCGGTTAATGAACATAGTGCAGTTTGTATTTTGATTACAAACACTGGTCACACAGAAAATAAAACATTCGAATTCAAGCAAGAAGTGACGATAAACGAAATAGAGCGATGTTGTGACATCTTAAATGAGCGACTGAGAGGGACACTAATTCAAGAGGTTGTTGAAAAACTAGAAGCTTTAGAGCCAATTTTAGAAGAAAGATTACAACGACATGAAGTGTTGTTTCAAGCATTTGTAAGGGCATTTAAAACCTTTGCAAGTGACCATGTTTATTTTTCTGGACAAAACCAACTTTTATATCAACCAGAGTTTGAAGATATAGCAAAATTGAGACAGTTAATGACTATGCTTGAAAATAGAGCATTGTGGAGGCAACTTGGAAATCAAAGTCAAGAGTTGATGGTTAAAACCCAAGAGGGAAGTAAAATGGTTTGGTTTGATGATGTGGCAGTTGTTTCAAGCCGATTTAAAATCAACAATGAGGAAGGGCATTTAATGGTTGTAGGACCATCAAGAATGGAATATGATCGAATTATGTCTTTGTTAGAATATGTAGCAAGTGCAATAGAGAAAACTTATGGAAGAGGAGATCCAAATGAAAAAGAATAAAGATGAACTTGAAAAAGAGGAGTGTTGTAAAGAAGAAGGCTGTGATTGTACTGCTGAAAAAGAAAAAACAGAGGAAGAGCGTCTTCAAAATGAAATAGAAAAATTGAAAGAGGAGTTAAATCGGTCTAAAAATGACTATTATAAAGTGTTTGCGGATACAGAAAATTTAAAGAAACGATTGCAAAATGATGCAGATACTTTGAGAAAGTATCGGATTCAACCATTTGCACAAGAAATTTTATCAGTTTTGGATAACTTTGAAAGAGTACTTCAAATTCAAATAAAAGATGAGGATGCCCAAAGTGTAGTTAATGGAGTTCAAATGATATATATGCAATTAAAGAACGCATTGGAAAACGAAGGAGTTACACCAATAGAGTGCGTTGATCAAAAATTTGATCCTAACATACATCAAGCCTTAGTAACTGAGAAAAAAGAAGGCATCGAAAGTGGTATCATTCTTGAAGAAATTCAAAAGGGATATAAATTAAAAGATCGAGTAATTCGAGCAAGTTTAGTAAAGGTTAGCGAATAGCTAGAGGAGGAAAAAATAAATGAGCAAAATTATTGGAATTGATTTAGGTACAACAAATTCATGTGTAGCTGTAATGGATGGCAGTGATGTAAAGGTTATTACAAATCCAGAAGGAAACAGAACAACACCATCAGTGGTAGCATTTAAAGATGGAGAAACAATTGTTGGTGATGCAGCGAAACGACAAGTTGTTACTAACAAAGAAACAATTAGTAGCATTAAAAGAAAAATGGGAACGGGAGAAAAAGTTCACGTTAATGGAAAAGATTATACGCCACAAGAAGTATCGGCGATGATTTTGCAATATTTAAAATCATATGCTGAACAATATCTTGGAGAAAAAGTAGAAAAAGCAGTTATTACAGTACCAGCTTACTTTAATGATGCTCAACGTCAAGCAACAAAAGATGCAGGTAAAATTGCAGGACTTGAAGTAGAGAGAATTATTAATGAACCAACAGCAGCTGCATTAGCTTATGGAATTGATAAAACTGAGCAAGAGCAAAAAGTGTTAGTATATGATTTAGGGGGAGGAACATTCGATGTTTCAATCCTTGAATTAGCAGATGGAACATTTGAAGTATTATCAACTGCAGGAGACAATGAGTTGGGTGGAGATGATTTTGACCATCTTATTGTAGACTGGATGCTTGCAGATTTTAAGAAAGCAAACAATGTCGATCTTACAAAAGATCAATTAGCAATGCAACGGTTAAAAGACGCGGCAGAAAAAGCAAAAAAAGATTTAAGTAGCATGTCACAAACTCAAATTTTACTACCTTTTATTAGCACGTCTGAAAGTGGACCATTAAACTTTGAAGCAACCCTTACAAGAGCGAAATTTGATGAAATGACTAAAGGATTAGTTGAGCGTACGGTAGGTCCAGTTCGCCAAGCATTAAAAGATGCAGGATTAACTAAAAATGACATTCACCAAGTTTTATTGGTAGGTGGTTCAACTAGAATTTTAGCAGTGCAAGAAGCAGTAAAACGTGAACTTGGAAAAGAGCCAAACCGTAGTGTTAATCCAGATGAAGTTGTAGCAATGGGTGCGGCAATTCAAGGTGGTGTTATTACTGGAGATGTCAAAGATGTCTTATTGTTGGATGTAACTCCTTTAAGCTTAGGAATTGAAACTATGGGTGGAGTGATGACAAAACTAATTGATAGAAATACAACAATCCCAACAAGCAAGTCTCAAGTTTTCTCAACAGCAGCGGACAATCAACCGGCAGTAGATATTCACGTACTGCAAGGTGAAAGACCAATGGCTAATGACAATAAAACATTGGGAATGTTTAAATTAGATGGTATTGCACCTGCACGACGCGGGATTCCTCAAATTGAAGTTAAGTTTGATATTGATGTTAATGGAATTGTTCATGTTTCAGCAACGGATAAAGGAACAGGAAAAGAACAATCTATTGTTATTCAAAATTCTAGCGGATTAAGTGATGCTGAAATTGAAAGAATGGTAAAAGATGCTGAAGAAAATAAAGCAGAAGATGACAAGAGAAAAGAAGAAATTGAATTAAAAAATAAAGCAGAAAGTTTTATCAATCAAATTGACCAAGCTATGGAAGATAGCGGTGATAAAATGGATGCAGCACAGAAAGATGAAACAAAAAAATTGCGTGATGATCTTCAAAAAGCGTTAGATGATAACAACATGGATGAAGTACGTGATAAATTAGCAGCATTAGAAGCAGCTGCACAAATGGCTTCAGCATCAATGTATCAACAAGCTCAACAAGAGGGTGAGCAACCAAACTCAACAAATGATGACAATGTAGTGGATGCTGATTTTGAAGAAAAATAGTAATAAATTAAGTCCTAGAGGTGCTTAGGATTTGAATCCATAATCATAAAGCAAAGAAAGGATAAAAATAATGGCAAAGAGAGATTACTATGATGTACTTGGTGTTAGCAAAGGTGCTAGCGATGATGAAATAAAAAAAGCGTATCGGAAGATGGCAAAGAAGTATCATCCTGACGTGAATAAAGAAACAGATGCAGAAGCAAAATTTAAAGAAGTTAATGAGGCTTATGAAGTCTTAAGCGACTCGCAAAAAAAGGCTGCTTATGATCAGTTTGGTCACGCAGGAATGGATGGTGCTCAAGGATTTGGCGGTGGGCAAGGGTTTAATGATTTTGGTGGTTTTGAGGATATCTTTAGCTCTTTCTTTGGCAGTGGATTCGGGGGATCAAGTCGTCGAGCTCAAACTGGTCCTCGACAAGGAAACGATCGATTTATGAGAATGAAAATTAGTTTCATGGAGGCTATCTCTGGAAAAGTGGAAGAAGTTTCGCTAGAAGTTGATGAAGAGTGTAGCGAGTGCTTAGGAAGTGGAGCAAAATCAAAAGAAGATATTCAGACTTGTCCAACGTGTAAGGGAACTGGGCGTGTCGTAACTCCACAAAGAACCCCATTTGGTGTTATTCAAACTGAAACTGTTTGTTCAACCTGTCATGGTAGAGGAAAAGCAATTAAAAACAAATGTACACGTTGCCATGGAACAGGACATGAACATAAACGAGTTAAATTAGAGATTAAAATTCCAGCAGGCATTCGGTCTGGACAACAAATTAGAGTTGCAAATAAAGGTGAAGTTGGATCTAATGGTGGGCCAAACGGCGATTTGTACATTGAAGTATTTGTTGAAAACCATTCTTACTTTGTCCGAGATGGAGAAGATATTCATATTAAAATCCCAATTAGCACAATTGACGCAACATTAGGAATTGATGTCGATGTTCCGACAGTTAATGGCGATGTACTACTTAAAATTCCCGCAGGAACTCAATCAGGAACTCGGTTTCGTTTAAAAGGAAAGGGAGTTCAAGCGGTTCGTGGCGGAGTAGGAGATCAATATGTTGAAGTAAGTATTGAAATTCCAAAAAAATTAACGAAACAAGAAAAAGAACTTTATGAAAAATTACGTGAGACAGATAAATACGAATCACCGTTTGAAAAGTTCAAAAAAGCATTTAAATAAGATGGGTTTCCATCTTATTTAATACTGTAATATTAGCACTTATATATATGAAGTGCTAAAGGAGGAATGTAATGGATTTTGAAAATTTATCGCTAGCTGCACAAGAAGTACTGACAAATGCCTTCTTAGTGGCAAAAGAAAAAAAAGCTCCAACAGTGAGTACTATTCATGTGCTAAAATCACTTTTTGAAAGTGATATACTTGATGGGTTATATAAAAGATTAAAGATAGACAAGAAAAAAGCATTGGCGCTGATTGATGGAACATTAAACTCGGAGCTAAGAAATTCATCTTTACAAGACCCGGTGTTGTCCAAGGATGTAATTGATAGTTATCAAAAGGCAGTTAAGTGGAGCTATGAACATCATGAAAGCTATCTGGGATGTGCTTCACTCTGGATTAACTTGATGTTTAATGCTTCAGCAATATCAAAACGTTTAATCAAGTTATTTGAGCTAAATCAAACAGAAGTTGAAAAACAAGAAATTGAAAGAAGAGGGGGTAAGCAGATGAATGAAAAAAATTCTGAGACATTGTTAGAGGCATTAGGGAAATATGGGCGTAACCTCGTTGAAGAAGTTCGCAATGGGAAAATTGACCCAGTGATAGGGCGAGATGATGAAATACGACGTGTCATTCAGATTTTATCTCGTAAAACAAAGAATAATCCTGTTTTAATTGGTGAACCTGGTGTTGGGAAAACGGCCATTGTTGAAGGGATTGCTTGGCGAATTATGAAAGGGGATGTTCCTTTTGGACTTAAAGAGAAGAAGTTAATTGAACTTGATATGGGATCGCTCATTGCAGGTGCAAAGTATCGAGGAGAATTTGAAGAGCGACTTAAAGCAGTTTTGGATGAGGTTCAAGCAGCTGATGGAGGCATTATCCTTTTCATTGATGAACTACATAATCTAGTGGGCGCTGGAAAAACGGAAGGAAGTATGGATGCCGCAAACTTATTGAAGCCATTACTGGCACGTGGTGAGTTACGTTGCATAGGAGCAACAACATTTAATGAATATCGTAAATACATTGAAAAAGATTCTGCTTTGGAAAGACGATTCCAAAGAGTTCAAGTGCAAGAGCCAACAGTTGAGGATACCATTGGGATACTTCGCGGATTAAAAGATCGCTTTGAGTCTTATCACGGAGTAAAAATTTTAGACAGTGCAATTATTTCTAGTGCTGTCTTATCTAACCGCTATATTACAGACCGCTTTTTACCGGATAAAGCGATTGATTTAATTGATGAAGCGTGTGCGCAACTTAGAGTAGAAATTGATTCAATGCCACAAGAAATTGATGAGCTTATGAGAAAGGTTATGCAACTTGAAATAGAAGAAACCGCATTGAAAAGCGAAAAAGATAGTAAGTCTAAAGAACGATTAAATTCATTACGAAAGGAATTAGATATTTGTAGAAGAGAAAAAGATGAATTATACGTGAAATGGAATGATGAGAAATTACAATTAGATGAAATTAATCATGCAAAAGTTGAATTAGAAAAAGCAAAACTTGATTTTGAAACATCACAAAATGATGGACGATATGAAGAAGCAGCAAGACTGCGATATGAGACAATCCCAAATTTAGAAAAGAAAATTGAACAGGGAGAAACAGAAAAGAGGGAGAGCTTAATTTCTGAAATAGTGTCAGAAGATGAAATTGCAAGCATTGTCTCAAAATGGACTAAAATTGAACTATCTTGTTTAGTTGAAAGTGAAAGAGAAAAAATATTACAATTAAAAGAAGCGATGTCAAAAAGGGTAATAGGACAAGATGAAGCATTACAACTGGTTTGTGATTCCATTTTGAGAAGCAAAGCACAAATCCAAGATGAAAGAAGGCCAATAGGAAGTTTCCTTTTTCTCGGTCCTACGGGAGTGGGTAAGACAGAAGTTGCAAAAACGCTTGCTGAACAATTGTTTGATTCAGAAAGGCACATCATTAGAATAGATATGAGTGAGTATATGGAAAAACATGCAGTTGCTCGTCTTATTGGTGCCCCTCCAGGATATGTAGGATATGAAGAGGGTGGGCAATTAACCGAGGCTGTACGTCGTAGCCCTTATTCTATTGTTCTATTTGATGAAGTCGAAAAAGCACATTCGGATGTCTTTAATGTTTTACTTCAACTCTTAGATGACGGACATTTAACAGATTCGAAAGGAGTAAAAGTAGATTTTAAGAACACAATTCTTATTTTAACTAGCAATTTAGGAAGTCAATATTCATTTGAAGGTACTAAAGCGGAGCAAAAAGATAAGATTATGTCTGAAGTTAAGCACTATTTTAAACCAGAGTTTATTAACCGATTGGATGAAATTGTTTTCTTCAACTCATTGACTGATGAAGGATTAGCTAAAATTGCTAAAAAATTTATGGATGAGTTCAAAGCACGTTTAAAAACTCGTGATATTGAGCTTGAGGTAACAGATAAAGCTTACCAATTGATTTTAAAACAAGGGGTAGATAAAACATATGGCGCTCGTCCGATGAAAAGACACATTCAACGAGAAATAGAAACTGCAATAGCACGAAAGATGATAGAAGAGCAACAGCAAGCTATAACTTTTGTGGTTGATGCGGATGAAGAAAAGTATATTATCACAACAAAGTAATTAAAAAAATTATTTCTACTGCGAAATAATTTTTTTTTTGATATAATGAGAACAGAAAAAGAGGGATAGTTATGAAGGTTGTATTAGGACAAATTCGAGTTGTAGCAGGTGATATTGATCAAAATATGAAGTCGATTAAAACGATGGTGCAAACAGCTAAAGAACAACAAGCGGATTTAATCATATTTCCTGAAATGACCATTACTGGATATTGTATTGGCGATAAGTATTATGATCCATTTTTTATTGAAAGAGCAATGACATGCAATGATGAGATAAGATTATTGTCACAAAATATTGGGATTTTGTATGGGAATATATATACGGACTCAAAAAGTAAAGGGAAGGATGGAAGAGTGGCACAGTATAATGCCTCCTATTTTTTCCAAGATCAAAAAGAGGTAATCAGGGCGGATGGTAAAAAATGTACGTATTTTAAACACCTTCTTCCTAACTATAGAATTTTTGATGACTCACGTTACTTTTTAAGCGGATTGGATAAAGCACAGGATGATGGTAAAGTGCATGATTGTTCTCCATTTCTCTTCTCGGTAAATGGAAAAATAAAAAAAATAGGGGTAGAAATTTGTGAAGATTTGTGGAGCGAGAATTATCCATTGGATATAACGCAATACTATTTAGATCAAGAAGTGGATTATATCATTAATATTTCCGCAAGTCCATGGACATTAAACAAAGAAAAATCTAGAGTAAAGCAAATTAAACGCTATATTAATGGAACTGCTAAAACGAAGTTTATTTATGTTAACTGTGTTGGGATGCAAAATACAGGAAAAAATATTTGTTTATTTGACGGAGGGAGTGCCGTTTATGATGATGAAGGTAATCTTCAGATTTCGGCAAATGACCAATTTGAAGAAGAGTGTGCGTATGTAACATATGATAAAGCGATCAGCACAAACTGCAATCATAAGTTATTAAATGCATTGATAATGGCGTGTAAAGAAGTGGATGAACAATGGTTTAATAAAAAATTTAAATGGGTAGTGGGCTTATCTGGCGGATTAGATAGTTCTATAACCGCAGCTCTTCTAGTTGCTGCGCTAGGATCAGATAGAGTCATAGGATATAACATGGCAACACAACACAATAGCGATAAAACTAAAAATAACGCTCGTCATCTCGCAAAAGAATTAAATATCGATTTTCGGGAGGGTGGAATTGCTGACTTAGTTAGCAGTACTGTAAAAACTACTGAAACTTATGGCTATCAAGGTGCGAATATGGGGTTAACATTAGAAAATATTCAAGCTCGAATACGGGGACATTTGTTATCCACTTTTGCTGCGCTAGAAAATGGTGTTGTTGTTAATAATGGAAATAAAGTTGAAGTTGCACTGGGGTATTGCACGATGTATGGGGACTCTATTGGTGTTTTCTCACCACTTGGCGATTGCACAAAAGTTCAACTATTTGATTTAGCACTAGAGATAAACAACTACTTTAAAAAAGAGGTTGTACCAACTGTGCTATTACCTAAAAAACAGGATAATACAATACAATGGACAGTTCCACCATCGGCAGAGTTAAAAGAAAAGCAAGTCGACCCAATGAAATGGTATTATCACGATTGGCTTATTTCTAAACTAGTTGAGTATCCAGGGTGGACAACACAGAGTATTATAGAGGCTTATGAAGATAAAAGCTTATTTGAAACTGAAATAGGAGAATGGCTTACTTATTATGGATTAGATGATCCTGATTTGTTTTATTCAGATTTAAAATGGATAGTAGAAACAATGAATAAGGCAATATTCAAAAGAATTCAAATGCCACCAATTGTATTGGTGAGCCGAGGTGGTTTTGGTAGTGATTTTCGAGAAGTTCAAGGGTTGAAAATAGAGAATATTGAATATTTTGAAAAAGCAAAAAATAGCTTCTAAGCTATTTTTTAATTTTAGGCATTTGTGATATAATAATGATGGTGATAAAAATGAAGAAAAGAAAGATTTCAACACCGTTTGGGTTGTATTTAATTACTGAAGAAAATCAACAAATTGTAGAGATTTGTCATAGTTCTTATAAAGAAATGGGAAGCGATAAATCTTTGGTTTTATTATTGGCTGAGCGAGAATTGATGGAATATTTTAATGGAAAGAGAAAAAAATTTTCTTTACCTATTTCATTTCAAGGAACATCATTCCAAAAAAAAGTATGGAATGAACTAATGAAAATACCATATGGTGAAGTTAGAAGCTATAAAGAAATTGCTACACTGATTGGGCATCCAAAAGCTTATCGAGCGGTCGGCAGTGCTTGTAACAAAAATCCAATCGGCGTGGTTGTACCATGTCATCGAGTTGTAGCGGCAAATAAAAAATTAGGTGGATTCGCTTATGGTGCGGATGAAAAAATAAATTTATTAAAGTTAGAAGGATATGAAATATAGAGGTGAACCCAAGATGATAAAGAAGTGGATACTATCATTGGTAACGATACTCATTTTAGTTGCTAATACGTCGGTAGTGCAAGCTGTGGAAATAGCGGATCTGCCACAAAATGACAATTATACTGTAGTGGCGATTCAAGATGGAGAAATCATAACGTTAAAGACATTTAAAGTTTTTTCATCGGCAAAATCAAATTACGAAGCGACATTGGGTGATTACGATAATCTTTTAATTGTACAATCAGGTAAAGTTGTGCAAGCGCAGTATGCCATAGTCAAAATTCAGTCAACAACAGGATGTGATTACAATGTTGAATTTGTAAATGATGAAGATGGAAATGCTAATTATACCAATGGATGTTATGGAGCAGATGCAGCTTATTTAGATACTAATAGCAGTGCTACAAAAGTAAAATTCAAAATATCAGGAACAATCGGATGGGCTAGTATTGATGATATGACGATTATCCCCGTTGAATTTTTAAGTGCGAGACTATCTACTTATGTTGTTAAAGAAGGAAATTTATATCATCAAATTAAACAATCATTTGAAAGTGATCTTTATGCAGCAATGATTAACTTAGGTCCTTCGCCAGCTTATTTAGAAAGTGATTTAGAATACTATAGTTATGATGGACATTATTTTTATAACAGCACTCAACTGAATGAAATGTTAGATGATTATAAAGAGGATAACTATACCCAAAGTGTTAATAATGGCAATCCATACTATAACTATTATCAATATGTTAGTCATAGAACCATTACAAATGTTACAGTCGAAGATGTAGAAAAGTACTTTGAAAACACACTGGGAATTATCGAAGCGATTGATACATACAGTGATTTAGATAAAGACTCTGCGAATGATACCTTAACTCAATCTCAGTATTATAATCAAGAAAGTGCTTTTTATCAGTACCAATATCAATATGGGGCTAATGCACTAATGATGTTAGCACTGTCAATGAATGAAACGTCATTTGGAAGAAGTTCACTTTCTTTTACAAGGAATAACTTGTTTGGTCATGCAGCATATGACAGCGATGTCGAAAAGAATGCGTCGCGCTATTTTAGTGTCCATTCATCTATTTATAGTCATGCGAAGTATTATATTTCTGGTAGCTACAGTAGCCCACTACGATTTCAATTTCATGGCGGTTTTTTTGGAAATAAAGGAAGTGGAATGAATGTGTCATACGCATCTGATCCGTACTGGGGAGAGAAGGCGGCACAATATTATTTAACTATTGACGAAATATTTGGGTTTAAAGATTACAATTCAGAAACGCTAGGAATTAAAACATCAACGGACAATGTGATTGTTTATTTAAATCCATCAGAAGAATCAAGCGTGCTATATCAAACAGGTGTTATGCCTGACTTCGCATTTGTGCTTTTAGATGAAGTGGAAAATAGCGATGGGAAATGGTATAAAATTCAATCAGAGGCAACCTATACACAAGATGGAGTAGTGGATGTTAGTTATTATTATGATTATGAAAATTATGTAGGATATATTCATCAAGATGATGTGGATGTGATTTTAAATGAAGAAGCTATGAGTACACCAGAGTGGATAGAAGTAACATTCGATGCTAATGGTGGCCAATTTCAAGATGGGACTTCTTCAATAACCTACAAAATTAATGTAGACGCTACGGGAGCAATTGAAACCCCAAACAAAGAAGATTTCTATTTTTCAGGGTGGGATCAAAACCTGACAAAGCTTACTGATGGGATGGTAATTGTTGCTCAATATGATGAAGTAGAAAGCATTGAGTGGGTTTCTTTACCTAAACAGGATTATGAATATAATGATCGAATTGATTTAGGAGACGGAATCATTCGAATTAATTTTGCAAATGGAAAAAACAAATTGGTTCAATTAACATCTTCTATGGTTTCAGGTTATGATTTAAAAGAAGAGGTAACTCAAGAGGTAATCGTTTCTGTTGCTGGGAAAACATTAACTTATGAAATTGAAGTTAGCCAAGTATTAGATGAGATGCGCCAAGAGTTACAAGATGATATTTTGAAGATAATTGAAGAAATGGGAAATTTAGAAAAATTAACTGATGAGCAGGCAGATAGAGTCTTGGCTTTAAAAGAAAAAATGGATACCTATATGATTCCCTATTTAACTCAGTCACAGCTAAGGGTTTTAGATAAGTTAATTTATATGGCGATTGATCACAGAATTTATTATGTTATTTATGATAATGAGTTGGAAGCTTCTGTGTCAGGACTCTCATTAGCAATTCCCTTGGGAGACTCTTTGAATCGCAGATGGTTTAGAGATACATATAAAATGGTAGTAAAAGAATCAATGGTTCGTAGTCATTACAATGTTGTAAAAGATGTTGCGACAGGCAGTGGTTATGCTGTTTATGACTCTTTCACGATTACAATTGAAAAAAATCTTCAACAACTTCAATTAAATGATCCCATTGTCATATCAATTAAAAAGCCTAAGAATACTACTGCTAATCAACTATTTACAGTGCTGATGTATGATGATGGAAACGTTGTAAAATGTTATACCAAGCAAACGGATGACTATATACAGTTTATGGCACCAAATGGCGGAGAATTTGTTGTGGTGTCTCGAAATACAACGAATGAGTACTTAATTGAAAATGTTATTGAAAATGTTCGAGTAGATAATCGTGATATTGATTTGCCGCTTATAGGAACAATTTTATTAATTATTTTATTATTTATAACAGCACTTATAATGCTTGCAGATCGTCAATGGCGTTGGTTCAAACGTAAAAGTGTTGAAAAAAAATTAATCAAAGAATCAGCTGAAATAGAAGCGGCAGTTGAAAAGAAAAAGGAGGGGTAAGGAATGGAAAGACTTCAAAAAGTAATTGCGGCGAGTGGACTTACTTCTCGCAGAAAAGCAGAAGAATTAATTGTTGAGGGGCGTGTTAAAGTTAACGGAATTGTTGTAAACACGCTGGGCTATTGCTCACCTAAAGGAGCGTTTATTGAAGTTGATGGTAAGCCCATTACAAAAGAAGAAAAAGTGTATTTCGTTCTTCATAAACCGAAGAAAACAATTTGTAGTGTTTCTGATGACCGTGGTCGTAAAACAGTGGTAGATTACTTAGCGATAGATGAGCGAGTTTTTCCGGTTGGACGACTAGATTATGATACAACTGGTGTTCTAATTTTAACTAACGATGGCGAATTTGCAAACGAGATTATTCATCCAAGTAGTCATGTGGAGAAAACATATGAGGCTGTCATTACTGGATTGCTTACAAGAAATGATTTGGAGCAACTTCAAAAGGGAATAGTCTTAGAGGATGGGAAAACACTTCCAGCAAAAGTGAAAGTTCTTTCAAGAAATGAAGAAAAGAAATCAATGATTATTGAATTGACTATACAAGAGGGAAGAAATCACCAAGTAAAAAGAATGATGGAATATTTTGGTTGTAAAGTAGCTAGACTGTATCGAAAATCCATTGGACCTGTTCATGTTAAAGACTTATTACCTGGAGAGTATCGTTTATTGAAACCATATGAGATTAAACAATTACGTCATTTATCCAGTAAAAAATAAGAAATGAAGTCGGCTTCTTTCTTGGAACATCAAATATTTTTTGGTGACCCAAGTTGAACTTACTTTTTATTTATCCACTGTTCCAATAGGGCAATATCTGGATCAATGTATATTGTTTTATAACTTGATAAAGAGACCATTCCAGGCTTAGCACCTGGGATTTTTTTAAGATCTTTAATTAAACAATAGTTGACAGGAACACTGCTTGAGTGACGACCTTTGGAAAAATAAGCCGCTACCATAGCTGCAAATCGCAATACTTCTTCTGTTGGGGTCGACGTGTTTACGGTAACGTGCGCGCCATGAAAATCTTTTGTGTGAAACCATAAATCATTTTTTTGTGCTAACTTGAATGTTAGGGCATCATTTTGTAGATTGTTTTTACCAAAAGATAATACGGTGCCATCTTCTAAATTCCACCTTGTAATGGATGGAATACTATCTTTTTTATTCATCTGTCTCTTTGTTTTTTTCTTGGCTTGCAGATACCCAAACTGAATTAATTCTTTATTAATCTCCAAAGCATCTTCTACATTACAAAGATCGAGTTGTTCTTCTAACCCTTCAAAATAGGTAATTTCTTTTTTACATAGGTCAATTTGTTCTTGAATATAAATCTGTCCTTTTTTTCTTTTATTATAAGTTTGAAAACATTTCTTTGCATTTTGTTTAATATCTAGCTTTTGATCTAAGGGGATTTGAATTAGTTCATCGTTTTCCCATGTGGGTAGCTCAACTAAGCTTTTTCCTTTTGTATCAATATGTTGGTTGGCGTAGAGTAAATCACCAAATACACGCCATTGTTCGCAATCTAAAGATTCTTCATAGGATTGAATCAACTTGGGCAGTTTTTTTCGGTAGTGTTTTAAAGTGCGTTGTGTAAATTTGTAAATGTCACCGACAATATTGCGTATTCGCTCTTTTTCTTCCTGTTCTAGATAAAGAGTATCAATGCCATCTAATAATTCTTTTTGAAAGTTTTGTCCAAGATGAGTCAATGGGATGCAATGAAAGTAAACATCATCTTTTTTGTGATGAACATAAAGCGAGCTTGATTTCTGGATTTCTTTCATAATGTTTTTAAATGATTGTGCAGGTAGACGATATTCAATTTCTTTTGCCAAAAGGGGAGAAAACCCATGAAATTGACTTAATAATGTTTTATTAGAATTAACACTTTCAGCACTAAACGGATTTACTTTGTTTTCTTGCGCTTCCATTTCAGTAAACTGTGCACCGGGTTGGATGGTACGGGTGCTACTAAAAGGTGGAATACGCTTCAAGGCATCTAAAATTTTATAGTCAGCTGTTGTAAAAATTAAATTGGCATATTTTCCCATTAACTCAACAAACAGATAAAATGTAACAGGATCTCCTAACTCATTATGGGAGGCACACTCAATGCGAATCCAACGGTCTAAGCCACCTTGAGACCATCCAACTATTTTTGCAGACTCCAAATGTTTTCTAAGCAACATGACAAAATTGCTTGGTTCATCTGGTGTAGTAAAAGAGCGCCCTGTTAGGGTAATACGATTATAAATGGAGTGACAAGAGATAATCAAGTTCTTTTTTCCTGATAAAGTTTTTAACTGAAAAAGTATTTCAGTTTCTGAAATTTGATAAATTTTGTTTATACGTGCTGGAATTTCTTTTCGGATTTCCTCTGATATTTTATAAATCAGTAGACCATCTAATGCCATAATTTCCTCATTTCTAATGTGATTTAAAATTGACAGTTTCAATTAAACTCTATACAATATTATTATAACAAATTTTGGGGGATATAGGGAATGAAAAAAGGATTGCTAATTGTACTAAGCGGACCATCTGGAGTAGGGAAAGGGACGGTATTGAAAAGAGTTATGACTAATCCAGATTTAATGCTAACGTATTCAATATCAATGACAACTCGTGAAAAAAGGACTGGCGAGGAAGAAGGGATTAACTATTTTTTCGTTGATAAAAAGAAATTCGAAGAGGCCATTCACAATGAAGAACTATTGGAATATGCAGAATTTGTTGGAAATTACTATGGGACACCTCTGGATAGTGTTAATAAGTTGAGAAATACGGGAAAAAATGTCCTGTTAGAAATTGAGGTTAAAGGATGCGAACAAGTTCAAGAAAAATGCCCGGATGCGATCACGATCTTTTTAACACCACCAAGTTTAGAGGAGCTAGAAAATAGAATTCGTGGAAGACAAACTGAACCAGAAGAAATCCTTCAACAACGTCTGGAAAAGGCAAAGAAGGAATTAGAATTGATAGGGAAGTACAAATATGTCGTTTGTAATGAAGACCCTCAACTTGCCGCTGATATTATTTCGACTATTATCTTACAAAACATGAAAAAAGCTGAATTATAATCATAATTCAGCTTTAATTTTATCTGTTGTAGTATTCGACAACTAATAGTTCATTGATTTCTTGGTTTAATTCATTTCTTTCAGGAAGACGAACAAAAGTTCCTTCTTTCTTTTCTTTATCAACTGTTACAAATGCAACAGTTGAAACGGTTGCTTCTAAAGCTTCAGCAATACTTGGTATATTTCTGCTTGCCTCTTTAATTTGGATTTTTGATCCAGGTTGAACAATAAAGCTTGGAATATCAACTTTTTTTCCATTAACTAGAATGTGTCCATGGTTCACTAATTGTCTAGCTCCGCGACGAGTTCTAGCAAATCCTAACCGATAAATAACATTGTCTAAACGAGACTCTAGTAAAAATAAGAAGTTATGCCCGTTTACTCCAGCCATCTTTGTTGCCTTTTTGAATGTGTTGTAGAATTGACGTTCATTTACGCCATACATATGACGAATTCTTTGTTTTTCTCGTAATTGAAGTCCGTAGTTACTTAATTTAACTCGTTTTGTTGGCCCATGTTGCCCAGGTCCATAAGCACGCTTTTTTAGTTCTTCTCCAGTTTCTAAGATTGAAAATCCCAAGCGTCGGGATGTTTTCCAAACTGGTCCAGTAATTCTTGCCATTTAAATTCCTCCTTGTGTTTTATGGCTAAAACAACAACAGGTACAAATCATC
>JBKECT010000035.1:0-2031 GCA_047974855.1 Anaerorhabdus sp. | reverse complement strand
GAGCGTTTGAATGAGTTGCTAAGAACTGCAATGTATTACCGTGCAAGTGATATTTACTTCACCATAAAAAATAAAGAAGTTTCTATCGAAATAAAAGTGAAAAATAAGTTATCAAAAATTGTAGTGGCTGAAAATGACATTAATTTCTTCAGATATTTGCAGTATCGCGCTAATTTAGATGTTGGTAATGCTTCTTTGCCACAAACGGGGCAGTTTGAAGTTTGTGTAGATAGCAAAAGATTATCACTTCGTTTAGCCAGCGTTAATGCTTATCAACTAACAACAGGTGTTTTGCGAATTTTAACACATCCATCAAGTTTTGATTTAAATGATTTAACGTATTCTTTAGATGTGATTGACTACTTAAGAAAAATTTCAAATTACAGAAGTGGATTGTTTGTTTTTTCTGGACCTACAGGATCTGGAAAGACAACAGCACTTTATACAATATTAAATAAAATGAAGGAGAAGAAAATCTTTACGCTTGAAGATCCAATTGAAGTTTTTTCACCAAACTATGTTCAAATTCAAGTTAATGAAAAACAAAATATGGATTATGGAAACGGAATAAAGCAATTGATGAGGCATGCTCCAGATGTCATTATGATTGGAGAAATACGCGATGAAACAGCAGCGGCAATGGCAGTGAGGTGTGCACTTACTGGACATTTAGTTTTAACTAGTATCCATTCTTCGAGTTGCACACTAGCGATTGAAAGATTGGTGGAATTAGGAGCACATCGACTTCAGCTGCAAGATGTTTTAAAAGGAGTATCAAATCAAAGGCTGTATTTAAAAAAAGATAAGAAAAACAAGGTTGCAATTTATGAAAAAATGGATAGAAAGGAGTTGATTTACTATTTTAAAAATCAGACAACATCTTCAAACTTTATTTCACTTCAAACTGAACTTGGGAAAGCTATTCGTCAAAATATCATCACTTATGAAGAAGCCAAACAAGATTTTGATGAGTAAAGTGGACTGGGAGTCCATGCTTCCATTATTGGAGAATGGGTTCTCTTTTCGAGATTCATTAAATCTTTTGAAATCAAGAAAAAATAAATCTATAATAGAGAAGATAAGTGAACAGTTAGAACAGGGAAGTGACACAATTCAAATCATTAAATCCATTTGCCCAAAAGAGTACCGTGATAATTTTTACTCTTTTATTAGCTTTCTGCCATTGAAAGATAGTTTTGGATTAGCTGTGAAACTATATCAAGAAGAGAATCAAAAAATTGGTGGGATGAAAAAACTGATGATATATCCAGTAGTATTATTTATTTCTACGCTTGCTGGATTGTACGTATTTGTTCAGATGTGTTTTCCGCTTTTAATTAAACTAATGAATGATTTTGACGCCAAAAATAGTGTGTTAGAAAGTAGTAGAGGTATACTGTTATTTTCGATTCAAGGCGTCGCTGTAATGGTGTTGATGTTAACCTTTTTTTTAATTGTAGCAGTACAAAAATCATGTCAGATTAGGGCCTATTGTTTTTTAGTGAAGTATTTTAATTTGAAAGTATTAAAAGAGTATATAAGCGCTCAATTTGCATATTATTTTTATCATTGTGGAAGTGTTGGTTGTAAAACAAAGGAAGCACTGTCTATCTTGAAGGGGATTAAAAGAAAACCAATTCTATCTTTCCTTTCTGCAATGATAGAAAAAAAGTTGTTGGATGGGAAGTCCATTAATGATGCCCTTGACAATTGTTATATTGATGAGTTACTTTGTCGTTTTATGACACTTGCACTTTATTCTTCATCAATGAATGGAATGATGGAATCCTATGTACGAGTAGTTCAAGAAAGAATAAACCAACGAATAAAACGAGTGACTAAAATTGTGCAAATTATGAGCTATGGGATTATTGGGATAATTGTAATTTTTGTATATCAAATACTACTTTTACCGTTATCAATAATGAGCCAGTTATAGGAGGAATGAAAAATGAAAAAAGGATTTACGCTACTAGAAATGATGATTGTAATTAGTGTTTTATCTATTCTATTTTTGTTGGCAGTTCCCAA
>JBKECT010000020.1:0-39352 GCA_047974855.1 Anaerorhabdus sp. | reverse complement strand
CACACTCTAGTTGATTAGAGCAAAATGTAAACTCGTTAAAATCAACAATGATAAATAAAAACAATTGCATAATTGTACCTCTGTGGTATAATAGAAGTACCTTGAAAAAGGTAAGAAGAATAACCCTGACTACAGGGGTTATAAAAATATGTAGTCTTGAAGAAGTGTTGTAAGAGAGAGAAGGGATCATTCTAGATCCTTTCTCTCTCTTTTATGAAAGAAAAATAATTATGATAACAAACGGAATATATAAATTAAATAGTGATGGGATAGATTTCCTAAAAGCAAAATATGGCTTATTCTTCTGCTCGCACGATTATCTAGATCTAACCTTTGTCTTAAGTAACTTTTTGTTTTTATAGTATTTTTCTACTTCATTAAAATCAATCGTCCTTGATAATACATTGATATTAAGATTATTTGTATAATACTTATCAACAAATTTATTTATTGCTTTATTATGTTCATCAAAGCCAAATTTTAAAGCGTTAAATTGTTTAATCATTATATACTTATACTTTGATTCTTTGATTGTTTTGAAATTAATCAAAGTGGCATAAGTTATATCAGGAATTGGTATTAGATTATTAATATTTATTACTCCAACAAATTCACCATTTGCCAAGATCAACTTTCTGAAATCTTTATTGCTCTGCATTTTGAAGTGCTTAGTTTTAACAGTTGCTAATGGTTGAAAAAATAACATACCTTTTTTGTTAGTCGTTGTACCATAATATGGTCTTGTGTCTTTTTTGGGAACTTTATTATCCACAGCGCTGTGCAGCTAGTCCAATAACTTTCCGTCGATATAATATAATTTGATTTTCGCAACATGATTATATATCAAAAACAATTAAAAAAGAAGAGCATTTCAGCTCTTCTTATTCCCTTTTTTATCTGTGGGCAAACAGGCTTTTAAACACCCAACCTACTTTTGTTGGTATTTATATTATATATTATAGATAATATAATTTCAAGAGATTTATATTCAATTAAAATGAAGTTAGCCAGTGATAACAATGCTCATAATGTAATATATGATAGCACATAAAGCATTCTTATATGATTTATAAAACAGAAATTATTCTTTTCTCAAAACAATTTATTCTTTCATAAAGAACCTCACATTATTAAAATTATTTATTTAGAATTTTATGTTCAATTGTATCTATATATGAAAAAATATTTTTAATTCCATGAATCAAATGCTTAGATACGTCAATTTGCAACAAATCACCATTTAAATAGTTTATAAAACTATCATTTTTTTTTGCAACAGATCCATCTTCTTTAAAACCGATTTCTAATAAGTATAATCCATAATCTACCAATATATTTCGTGAATATTTAACACATTTGGTATCACCATACCTAAGTCCATATATACCTATTAACTTAATTATACTCATTATAATGACATCATTAAAAAGGTTAAAAGTTGGATATATATTATTTTCTTCAATAACATTAATTGCGATTCCCAAATCAATATTATAGTCATAATTAAAACAATAGTATAAATAATTCTCTAAAACTAACAACCTAGTATATGTATTATCTGATCTATGTAGTGAATTAATTAAATAATTCTCAAAATCAATCTTATCACAATCCTTAAAGCCTTTTTCTAAAATAAAATATTCTCTTAAATTACTCTTATATAGCAATATATAACCATTTCCACAATATGTCTTAGTATTAGTAAAAGTAAAAGCAACCGCTAGAACAAATAATATAAACATATTTATAAAAATTAAATAATTTGGAACAAAAAATAGAAATATTAGTATAGCTACGAGTAATAATGATAAAAATATAGCTACAATTCTTAAATAATAAATTTGCTTAAACTTATCTCTTATTTCAGTATCAGTCATATTTCTATGACTTGCTAAGTTCAACCAAAAAGTGTCTCTATACATTTCCTGATTTTTCAATAATATTATTGGTTTAAAAGAAATCCTTCCATCATATGAAAATGGATAAAGTACTAAATATTTAATCTTCGTTATATTAAAAATTTTGATCAATAGCAATTCCAGAAAAAAAGAAAGTACATAGATTATATATAAAAGAATTAAACTTATTAGAAAATTAATTATTGGGTTTTTCTGAAATAAGATACCGACACTTATAAAATTGATAAATACAAGTAGCAAAGATACACCATAGCAAAGCCAAATATTTTCTAACACTTTCTTCATAACCTACATACCTCCTAATACTGTATTAAATATTTAATAGAATAATCTTAAATTCCAAACCGCAGCTACTGCAGCTACCGCACCTGCAGCAACGGCAGCAATTACAAATGGGTTACCTGTTAATGCAGCAACATTTAATAATGGCAATACAAATTGTGCACATGCAGCAGTATAAGTCATGTACCCTAACGCGAAGTTTGAAGGTAAACCCATGCCTCTACGAATAACTGCATTTTTTAAAAGTCCATAAATATTCCTTTTAAAATTTTTCCAGTCTCCTCCATCCAAATACGTCATTTCTTCTTGTTATTACTCTATATAGTTAGCAGGAAGTAATAGTTGATTCATCATAATATGCCCCCTTCTAGACTATAAACTAGCTATCCCATTATTTATACTTTTAATATACTTCTATCATTTTATTGTGTCAACTATTTTACATTAAAACGTATATTTAATTTTAATTTTGACATTTCTTGATAATCTTTAAGCTTAATTAGTGAAATTTAATAGGTCTAAAACCCATTCTATATAAGTCTGTTACTTCTAAATTCAGTATTTCAGGATTAAAAAAATCTCAAGAAACAATGAATAGTGAAACTAAATCAATAACAAAAAAAGAAAGGACTAAATAAATGCCTGTACTTGAACTAGCTAATGAATGTAACACTACCAGGAAAGAAATTACTAACTGACTAAGAAATAATAATTGTGAAAAAACAAGTGGTGCTAAAAATTCTCAAAAAAGAAGTTGCTGTTAAGGGGTTAACATCAAAAACTGATAAAAAATATGATTGCAAGTGTATTTTAGAAATTGGAGATAAATATATTAATATTAAACCAATCTTTGAAAATTAGAAGTGTTCTTGACACTTTTTACCAAGGGTAATATAATAATAGTGTAGATAGGAAAACCTATCACATAGAGAGGTGTGGAACAGCCTTTAAATGCCGATGATAAAGATGAGAGGATGAAAGTCCTCTCTTTTTATTTGGAATTACCTTTAGCACGTTTTAATATTTCTTCATGAGAATCAATATATAGCAGCATAGCTTCCTCTACTGTATTTTTCATGATCTTATTATTTGTAACACAAAATGTTTTAAAACGTTCATGTACTTCTTCGTTGACAGTAACAATCAATTTTACTTTATTACTTTCTAATTCGTTCAGTTTATGTTTTGTCATCTCTAATCCCTTCTTACAATCAATTAACGGTTTTCCCATTTTAAAGTCAATCATTTTCTCTAAGAATACTTTTTTTAATTCTTTGTTAAAATCATTTCTTTTTTTCACCTGTTTCGGTAGATTATAAAAATTGATATACTCATCAATCGCACTTACTACTGTACCTTTAAATGATATACCTTTTGTTCTTTTAGAATAGTTTTTAATACTATCCATGATTTGACTTTGTAGTTCTACTTCTATAGATTTTCTCACACACGAATCATATCATATTTTAATTATAGTATAAATGCTTTCACTATGTTTTTACTGGTTTTTAACGGTTTTTAATAGTAAAGCCACACAAAGACATATAAAACACTTAAATTATATTTTTTATAAAAAAGCATATGTAATTTTGCATACTATTTGCATACTTAACAAAACCAAAAATAAAAGATAGCCCTTAAATAAAGGCTATCTTTAGTATTTCGAATTCAATGGAGCAGATGAGGGGAATTGAACCCCCGTATCGACCTTGGCAAGGTCGCGTTCTACCATTGAACTACATCTGCCTTAATGGCGGTCCAGACGGGAATCGAACCCGCGATCTCCTCCGTGACAGGGAGGCATGTTAACCACTACACCACCGGACCATATTATGGCGAAGAAGGAGGGATTTGAACCCTCGCGCCGGTTGCCCGACCTATACCCTTAGCAGGGGCACCTCTTCAGCCTCTTGAGTACTTCTTCATTTGATAACAGTGCTATATTATAATAGCACACCAGAAATACTAAAGCAAGTCTTTTTTTGACAAAAAATATTGAAATTCATTAGCTCTTTAGACCTAATTAATCAGTCAATAGAGACAAAAACAGCATGACCAACTTTATTGCCACCGTTGAAACTCTTGATCAGTTGCTAAAACCGAATGTGTTTCAGAAAGATTATGAAATATTCCTTCTGTATAATCAACACCCTCTTTATTTTTATCATAAACTAATGCAATCCGTTTTTTTTCAACCACTGGATTTGGATGCGGTATTGCCGATAGCAAAGATTTAGTGTACGGGTGAATTGGATTTTTAAATATTTCTTCTGTCGTGCCTAACTCAACAATGTGTCCTAGGTGCATAACTCCAATTCGGTCACTAATGTATTTTACCATTGATAAATCATGGGCAATAAATAAATAAGTTGTCCCAAGTTCTTCTTGAATATCTTTCATCAAATTAACCACTTGTGCCTGAATAGAAACATCTAGCGCTGATATCGCTTCATCCGCAATAACTAGTTTAGGATTCATCACCAATGCTCTCGCTATCCCAATCCGTTGTCGTTGTCCGCCTGAGAATTGGTGTGGGAAACGTGTCGCGTGTTCCTTCGATAGTCCTACTCTTTCCAAAATCTTACCAACTTTTTCATCAAGCTCTGCTTTATCTTTATATAAATGGTGAATTTCTAACCCTTGTGCGATAATATCACGCACTTTTTTTCTAGGATTTAAACATGCCATTGGATCTTGAAAAATCATCTGCATATTAATTCGTAAATTTTTCTCATCTTCCTTTGACAGTTTCCCACTAATTTTCTGACCATCAAAAATAACTTCTCCTTCAGTTGGATCATAAAGTCTAATAATTGATCTTCCTGTTGTGGATTTCCCAGATCCAGATTCACCAACTAACCCAAATGTTTCTCCTGGATAAATTTTAAAGCTAATTCCATCAACTGCTTTTGTCGTGAATTTTCGACTTATTTTAAAATGTTGTTTTAATCCTTTCACTTCCAACAAAGGCTCTCTATTTTCCATCGTGATTCGCCTCCCTCTTCATTTTTTCAATCCGTACCTTTAGCTCCTCTGGCATCTCAACTTTAGGTGCATCAGGATGACATAGCCAGCTGCACACGCGATGTTGTCCTCCAACATCAAAAATTGGTGGTTCTTCGCGATAGTCAATTTTTAAAGCGTATGGATTTCGTGGTGCAAACGCATCCCCTTCAATCTTCTCTAAAAGGTTTGGAGGAGAGCCCGGTATTGCAAATAAACGCTTACTATTGGTCTCTACATCAGGCATACTACTTAGTAATCCCCATGTGTATGGGTGTCGTGGATCATAGAACACTTCATTGATGCTTCCTTTTTCTACAACTTTTCCAGCATACATTACTGCCACATAATCTGCTACCTTTGCAACTACTCCTAAATCATGGGTAATATAGATAACTGAAATATTTTTCTCTGCTTGTACTTCTTTGATTAATTCTAATATTTTGGCTTGAATTGTAACATCAAGTGCTGTTGTAGGTTCATCACAAATCAATATATCCGGATTACACGCTAAGGCTATTGCAATGACCACCCGCTGTCTCATCCCACCGGAAAGTTGATGCGGATATTGTTTCATTCTCTTTTCAGGACTCTCAATGCCGACATATTTAAGTAAGTCTAACACCCTCTTTTTAGCCACTGCTTTCGATATTTTTTCGTGTTCTAACATTCCTTCCATAATTTGATTTCCAATGTTCATAGTTGGGTCAAGTGATGTCATTGGGTCTTGAAACACCATCGCAATCCGCTTTCCACATATTTCATAGCGAATTTTTTTCTGTGACATCTTCACAAGGTCAACGGATTTATCTTCGCCACGGTCATCTTTATAATTAAAGATAATTTCCCCATGATCCACTTTACCATTGCCACTTAAAATCCCCATGATAACTTTTGCTGTTACCGATTTTCCTGACCCTGACTCACCAACGATCGCAATTGTCTCACCACGAAATAAATCCAATCTTACTCCTCGTATAGCATTAACAGTCCCTGATCCTGTCTCAAACGAAATTCCCAAATTACGGATTGAGAGAACACGATCTTTTTTAGCTTTTTTTTCTGTCATTATTCTTCCCTCCTACATTTGTTTCATTTTTGGATCAAAAGCATCTCGAAGTCCATCTGCAAATAAGTTAAAACATAACATCAGTAGTGCTAATACCAAAATTGCACTTAACATCATATGAGGATAAATAGTCATCGACTTATATCCCTCTGATATCAATGACCCCAAAGATGCCATTGGCGCTGGTATTCCCAAACCAATAAAAGATAAAAAGGCTTCTGTAAAAATAGCGTTAGGAATTGAAAACATACTCATAATAATAATTTGACCAAAGATATTAGGCAAAATATCTTTGAAGATAATTGATTTGTGTTTTGCCCCTAGTGTCTTTGATGCTAAAATGAACTCTTGTTCCTTTAATTTCAACACCTGAGCTCTTGCAATCCGGCTCATACCAATCCAGCCTGTCAGCATTAAAGCAATAATGATAGACGTAATCCCTGCCGGAAGAATTAAACTTAATAAAATAACAATAACCAGTGTTGGAATTCCATTTAGGATTTCTGCAAAGCGTTGCATCGCCATATCCACTTTTCCACCGAAGTATCCTGAAATTAATCCATACAACATACCAATAAAAATATCAATAACTACCGCTGTAAATGCAATGATTAAAGAAATTCTTGTCCCTTCCCAAACACGAGTAAAGATATCTCTTCCCTGTGTATCCGTTCCAAACCAATAGTAAACATCTTCCAATCCTTTTTGCACATATTGATTGACCCCTTTATATACACCATCGAAAATGCCTAGATTTTCAACAACTGGAATTCTTGGAGTTAGTGATGCATGTTGAATAATAATTGATTTATATGTATGTTCATTTAACGATGGGCCTATAATGGCTAGAACAATAATCACTAAGATAACCACTGCCGCAAAAACAGCACCTTTATTTTTTCTGAAATGCGACCATACATCCTTGGCATAAGAAGTCGTACTGTACGCTTTATCAATCAACACTTGATTTGATTCATGAGCTAATTCAAAATCATTTTCATTAAATTCTATTTCTGTTATTTGTGTCATAGCTACGCTCCTTTCTTAGTTACACGAATCCGTGGATCAATAATGCCATATAGAATATCCACAATCAACATCGTGAAAATATAAAGTGCGGAGTAAACAAACGCACACGCAATAACAACGTTAAAGTCGTTGTTTTGAATTGCTTGTACCATCAAAGAACCTAGCCCTGGGATTCCAAATATCTTCTCCACTACCATTGATCCTGTAAGCAATCCGACAAGCAGTGGACCCATGACTGTAATAATTGGAATTAAGGTATTTCTAAGAGCGTGTTTCACAATAAGTTTCCACTCTTTTATCCCTTTTGATTGCGCTAATTGAATGAAATCAGAATTCAAAACTTCGATCATTTCAGAGCGTGTAAATCGTGCAATATTAGCAACTGTAAATAGTGATAACGCAATGGTTGGTAAAACGGTGGATTGTCCTGGTAGTGCAGGATTATAAAGAATCGGAAACCACCCTAATTTAAAGCCCACAAAATAAGATAGCCCCAGTGCAAACACATACGAAGGAACACTCACCCCTAAAATCGAAATCGCTGAACAGAGGGTATCAACCCAAGTGTTATGTTTTATTGCCGCTACAACTCCTAAAATTAAGCCTATCGCTGTTCCTAAAAGCATCGCTTGAAGACCAATTCGAATCGTTACTGCTAAGCGATCCATAACCATTGATGTCACTGAAAAGTTTTTATTAATAACATATGAAACACCAAAATCTCCCTTTAACATGTTTGAAAAATAACTAAAGAAACGAACAAAGAATGGCTGATCTAAGCCATATTTCGCATACAACAAAGCACGTTGTGATTCGGTTATTTTTTCATCATTGAAAGGAGAGCCCGGCATAAACTCAAGCATCAAAAACAATACAAACAGAATAACAAATAATGTTGCTAAACTAATGAGGATTCTCTTAATAATATACTTACTCAATTTATCCACTCCCTTTCTTAAAATAGAGCGAGAAGTCTCGCCCTATTTTTTTATTCTCCTATGACCATATGGCGGTAGTTATCTACACCAGCACTATGAAATTCAATTCCACTAACTGATGGTTGAATCATCATAGCTCCACCATTTTGATAAACAGGAATAACCGCTGCATCATCTTGAACCAATACTTTTTCAGCTTCAATCAACATATCCCAACGTGCTGTTGAATCTGTTGCTGTTTCACCTGTTGTTGCTTCTAGTACCAAACCATCATAAGTTTCACTGCTGTAAACACCATAGTTATTGGATGCTCCAGTGATAAATAGGTCTAAGTATGTTTGTGGGTCAGCATAATCTGGCCCCCAACGATGAAGTGCGATTTGATATTCACCATTTTGTTGCATTTCTAACCGTGTCTTCTTAGGCTTACTATTTAGCGTTACTGTCATTCCAGGACAATTTGTCTCTAAGTTATTTTGAATGTATTCTGCAACTGCTTTACTTGCTTCTGTGTCTTCAAATAAAAGTTCAATTGTCACATCAGATCCTAATACCTCTTTTGCTTTTTCGTAATATTCTTGTGCTTTTGCTGGATCATAAGTAATTAAACTTCCAGCTGCATCACGATATTCTGTACCATCTGGTCCGTTCGCTAATTCAATTGGAATAATTCCATCCGCTGCAACAGAGCCATCTTTTAATACACTCTCTGCAATTGTTTCACGATCTACTGCATAAAGCAGTGCTTGACGCAAGTCTGCATTTTGAATTACTTCATCGCCAAAGTTTAATGATAAGTACCAAAGATATCCTTGTAAACGATTGGTAAATCCTGGTTGGTCTTTATAAGCATCCACCATTTCACCGCTTAATTTAACCACATCAATATTTCCAGTTTGATATTCTAACATCGCAGATTGAGTATCTTGGATAAATTTAAATTCAACCTCATCCACCTCGATTGTATCTGCTTGATAATACCCATCATTTTTCACAAAAGAGTAGCTATTTCCAGAAGTCCATGAATTCATAGCATAAGGGCCATTATAAATCATGTTATCTGGTGTTAAAGCATATTGATCTCCTTGGGATTCAACAAATTCTTGATTTAATGGAAAGAAGCTCGGAAACGCAAGCAAACTTAAGAAAAAATCACATGGTGCATTTAGTGTTACTTCCAGTGTTTTGTCATCGATTGCTTTTATTCCTAAATCAGTAACAGGAAGTTCTCCTGAAATAACAGCATCTGCATTCTGCAGTGTAATTACCGAAAGAATAAATGCGTACTCGGAAGCTGTTTCTTGGCTAGCTAAACGTTGCCATCCATAAACAAAGTCAGCTGCAGTCACTGGTACGCCATTAGACCATATCGTATCTGCCAAAGTAAAGGTATACACTGTTTCATCTTCATTTGTTGTCCAGCTTGTCGCCATATCCGGTAAAGGTTGGTTGTTTTCATCTAGTTCAGTTAATCCCGCAAACCCCATCGTGATGGCCACCATGGATGTTCCATCTGTTGCGATTGAATGATCCATCGTTGATAGATCAGTATCCGTTGCCACCGTTACTTTTGACGAGCTATCAGCTGGTGTATCTGTTGGCTCGCCCGTTGTTGAAGACGAGCTACATCCTGCAAGCAAAGATGCAACTAGCAATACGACAACGCCATATTTTAGTTTTTTCATAGTTTTGTCCCCCTTAAAATATGGTTCAAGTATAGATTTATCTTGCAATAAAGTCAAGTCTTTTCTGTAAAATATTTCATAATTTTGATATTTCTTACATAATTAATGTAAAATATTTCATAGTTTTCACTAAAAAAGATTATTTCTTTTTTAATTCCCCAAGAAATAATCTATCGCAATTATATCATTGCCATTTTAATTCGATCTTGCTCCATTGGTCAATGATATTTTTTCTTCCACTTTACATACTTCACAAATTGCAAAATTTTCTAAAACCATTACTCACCCCCGCTTGCCTTTCTAGTATGCTCCGTACTAAACTATTTCTTTTTACCCACTTCTTTTACATCTACTTCCGGAGTAAGTCCTGTAACATTTTGAGTATTTCATGAAAAATTTTCAATCCCAAGTTTATTCATATCCTTTGAAGCTTTTTGCATCACCTGGTCAGAGGAAGAATCACGGTCTGTGTTTATCCTTTTAAAGATAACGTTCCGATGACTTCACATATATTCCCATGTAATGAACCCTGTAAATCCTGCATTTTCTCTTCTTGTTGCTTATTCAAAAGGTTCTTTGATGCTAACTTAATTCCTTCCTCTGTTGGTGAAATTCTTACTTTTGTCACGGCATCCACAAACACATTGATAAAGTCATTTGTTGATACCAATTGTTCTGTTTTAATATCTACAGACATTTGAGCTAGATACAAACGGTCAAGTCTTTCAAAAAGCGGAACTCGCACTCCCGCTCTACCGATTAAAACCGTCCCACCTTTTTTCACCCCAGAAACAATGTTGGGTTGGTCAGGTGGTGTTTTGTATAGCCTGTCACAACAATTACAATCGTCTACGCTATTGCTAAAACAGGTAAAAATCCTAAAATAACTCCCATATCTACATTAGCTTCTTCTCATTCTATAAATTTATACAAAAAATTATAGCGCAAAGCTATTTATTTTGTACTATAAATAATATTTATTTCCTAAGAAATAAACAAAAAGAGTGAATTCACCATACTTATCCACTCTTATCCTATTATTTAATTGCAGCCTCTAATGCGATTTTCATCATATTTGTGAAAGAATTCTGCCTTTCTTCAGCCGTTGTCTTTTCTTCAAAAACAAAACTATCAGAAACAGTCAGCAAGCACGCTGCTTTCTTATTCAGTTGTGATGCATTATGGAATAGTGCAAAACTTTCCATTTCTACAGCCTTGCACCCCTTTTCATCAACCAACTGCTGAACATACCCAATCCCACCTTCTCTATAAAATACATCAGAAGAATGAACACAGCTTGTTGTTACAGATATATTTAGTTCTTTCGCAGCATCAAGAAGTGACGTGTTCAACTCTTTTGAAGGATAAGTCTTATCCTCTTCATAGCCAGACTGTGTTTTTGCATAACTCGACTCGCTATATGCACTATCCGCTAATACAACATCATATAAATTTAAGTCTTTTGTATATCCCCCTGCTGATCCTACACGAATAATGCTTTCTACATCGTACTCTGTATACAACTCATAAGAATAGATACCAATGCTCGGCATCCCCATGCCAGAGCCCATAACTGATACTTCTTTTCCTTTATACGTTCCTGTATAACCAAACATATTTCTAACTGTATTAAATTCTTGAACATCTTCTAAAAATACTTCCGCAATAAATTTAGCTCGCAGTGGATCCCCTGGCATTAATACCGTCTTAGCAATTTGTCCTTTTTCTGCAGCATTGTGTGGTGTCGACATAAAATTCCTCCTTTTTCTTTATTTATTATATCAAACTTTTTCTATCTTTTACTTCCCTTTGTACCTGATTCAGAATAGTTTTGAAGCAAGTTTGTGTCATACGAAAAGGTCATTTTTTCTTTACGCCGATAACGATCTAGTGCAACTTGAATTAACTCATCCATCAACATTGTAAAATCGACTCCCTGTGGAGACCACAAATAGAAGGCCAGAGATCCTGGAATTGTATTGATTTCATTAATCATAATTTCCTCTGTCTGTCCATTCATCATAAAATCAATTCGACAAACACCGCTTGTTCCTAACACTTGAAACGCCTTTAGCGCTAACTTTTGTATCTTTTTCGTTTGATTCTCATTCAGTGGAGCCGGAACTATTCTAGTTGTGCTTGCCATCCCTTTAGACCCCGAGGACTTAGAGCCCTTTGATCCTCCTTGATACTTATCTTGATAAGACAGGATTTCGTCTTTCTTACCAACTTCTTCTAAAACACTAGCTCGACTAGAGAAACAAGACCCTAACACCGAACAGTTAATTTCCCTTAAGTTCTCAACCATTTTTTCTACAACAACCTTAAAGTCAAACGATCCCGCTTCTTTCATCCCTTCAATGAACTCTTCTTCATTATGAGCAATCACAATCCCTACCGAAGACCCTAAACAAGCTGGTTTAAGTACCAAAGGGTACCCTAGATCTTGGGCTTGGTTCAAAATCTCGCTTTGCTTTTCTTTAAATTGATGAGCATAAACCCAAAACCATGGTGTCATAGGCAAATTTGCTTTTTCAAACATCACCTTCATCATCACTTTATCTTGCCCTACCGCTGCCGAAACAACGTCACACCCAACATAAGGTAAGCGGAGCATTTCTAAGTATCCCTGTAGTACACCATCTTCACCATTAGTTCCATGAACCACTGGCACCGCAACATCCACAGTATTTAATTCTTTGCTAAACAAGCCTTTTTTTACAGGTTCAATGATTACTTTTTGATTTTTCTTAACCAATGTCACCTGTTGTACTTTACTAAGCAAGGTTGTCATATTTTTATATTGCGTTAAGTCCAGCAACTTTGCACCATAGTACATCTCTCTATTCTTAGAAATGTAAATAGGAATCACTTCGTATTTATCTTTATCTAATGCTTCCATCGCTTGCTTAGCAGAAATGATGCTGACCTCATGTTCAACCGATTCCCCACCAAAAAATACCGCAACCTTCAACTTCATTTATCACTCACCACTTTCATTGTCCTTATTTTCAAGCCTTATTATATCACAGCGTCCCTAAGAAATAAACAATCTATCGCAAACTCTCATTGTATTTTTTAGTGCTTTTGTGTAAACTATTACCTATGGAGGAACTTTCATGAAATTAACTAAAGAAGAATTAGCTTCATTAAAGCCTAAACTGATCTTAATCACCTTTTTTGTTATACTTGTCTTTGCTGCTTTGTTGCTTCCACAAGTGGTACAAGGCACTTTTAATTTTTTAAATTTATTTACTCCTCTGTTTTATGCAGTTGGAATTGCTTTTGTTTTAAATATTCCCATGAGTATCATTGAGCGAAATTTAAAGCGGTTGATACCAGAAAAAAATTTTTTTTACAACAAAATTAGGGCACTTTCTATTTTCTTTACTCTCATCTTTGCCTTTGCTCTAATTTATATATTTATCGCAATTATCGCTCCACAACTTATCGGTAGTGTTCAGCTCTTATTCACTAACGCCGGAAACTACTTAGTATCTATTGTTAAAAATATTAATAACTTTCTAGAATACCTACATGTTGAATCAAGAATATCTATTGACCAAAAATCCATCAATGCCTTCATTGAGTCACAAGGGCTGTCTTGGGATCAAATAATCCAAAACACAAGCACCTGGATGATGGGTGCTAGTACCAGCATCATCAACAACGCTCTTGCATTTACTTCTGAGTTAATGACTTGGTTTACAGGATTTATGCTTAGCCTTTACCTGCTTTCTAATAAAGAAACCTTTATTCATCAATTTAGAAAACTAATCCTTGCGGTTACAGGTTACAAAGCTTCTCTTATTATTTTTGAATGGGGAACAAAAGCAAACTACATTTTTAGCCGTTTTATTTCTGGACAATTATTAGAGGCTTGCATATTGGGAACAATTTACTTCGTTGTTTTAACCCTGCTCAACTTCCCATTCGCTATGTTGATTGCTTGCATCATCGCTGTCAGCAGTATCGTCCCTATGTTTGGTGCTATGTTTGGGATGGCGTTTGGTTGTTTGCTTATCCTTGCTGTTAGACCATTCATTGATATCATTTGGTTTATCATCGTATTTCAAATTGTTCAAACTTTTGAAGGAAACCTTATTTACCCACGGGTCGTTGGAAAATCAGTCGGTTTACCTGGACTATGGGTTCTACTTTCATTAATTATCTTCGGAGCTCTATGGGGACTATTTGGAATGCTGATTGCGGTACCATTTACTGCTTTAATTTATAAAATGGTTTGTGAAATTGGCAACTACATTTTGAAGAAAAGAAAAATTATTGTCACACCAAACAACATTACTCAAAAATAAAACCAGAGAATTTATTCTCTGGTTTTATTCTGATTGAATTGCCTCAATAATATTTAAGTCAGCTGCACGGCGTGATGGTAGGTATCCAAACATCAATCCTAATGAGATTGAAAATACTAAGGCAAAGACAACATAACCCATGTTGATTGCTACATTCATATCCAGTGCGGCTAAGGTTATCTGAATAACCACAACTCCTATTAAGACACCGATGCCCCCTCCGGTAAACGTTAATAAGCACGACTCCACCATAAACTGAAATTGAATTGCTGATTTCCCTGCACCGATTGCTCTTTTAACCCCTATCTCGCGGGTTCTCTCCACAACACTAACTAGCATAATATTCATAACGCCAATTCCTGCGACAAGTAAAGAAATCGCTGCGATAACACCCATAACTAATGACAATATCCCTGTTACTACTCCTATTGACTCTGTCAAAACAGATAAATCCTCAAGAGCATAACCACCTTTTTGATTACTATACCCATTCGCATAGTTTAAGTAGTCTACCGCTTCCTGAGCTGTTTCTCGAAGTGGATACCCTGCTTCCACTTTTACAGAAATCGCATTCAAAGTTGAAGCTGAGTAAAGCGCATCATAGCCCTGTTCAGAAAGGACTGCTGTTGCTGTCGTATCTGTTGTTTCCAACACACCAACGATTACAAACTCTTTATTCCTTATCACGAGCGTTTTTCCAACAACTTCACTCACATCCATCTCCAAATACATTTCAACCATTGTACTGCTAACCATCGCAAGATTTTTTTGGGTCTTTTCAGGATAGGCAAAAATATCAGTTCCTTCCACAATTTCAAGTTCATGATAATCTAAAAAAGTCTCACTATAGCGCCGCAGTGTTGACTGCACGGTATACTCATTAATCCGAACTGTTTCAGATGTCGAAAAGTTACCAGCTGCTCCAGCAATTCCATCAACTTCCATTAAAAGTTCGATATCCTCTACATCATAGCGATTCACTTGCGTTTGAGAAGTGCTAAACCCCAATGATGTCATAAAGATGGATCCCGTGTCTTCTTTATCATCCACGTAATAGATTTGAAAAACACCATTGGTTCCACTAATCTCATTCACAATAGCCGCATTAGTAATATCCGAAATTGAAAAAATGATAAAGACAACAGCAACCCCAATCACAATCCCAATCAGTGACAAAAAAGAACGTAATCTATTGTTAATTAATTCATTGACAGACAATTTCAAATATTCTAAAATCATACATTCATCACATCACTTTCAATATATCCATCTTTAATTGTAATTACTCGGTTTGCACTCTTTGCTACATTAGGGTCATGCGTTACAACAACAATCGTATTCCCTTGCTTATTTAATTCTCGAAGCAAAGCTAAAATACTCTGTGTCGTTTTTGAGTCCAGTGCTCCTGTTGGCTCATCCGCAAAGATAACTTCTGGATCATTCACAAGTGCACGAGCTATCGCAACCCGCTGTCTTTGACCTCCTGATAGAGTCATTGGTTTTTTATGACTTTGTTCCTTAATCAACATTCTTTCCATTTTTTCTAATGCTTTCTTTTTCCTTTGATGTGCAGGAACCCCTGCATAAAGCATTGGTAATTCCACATTCCTCAAACAGGTGATATTGTTCATTAGATTAAATGATTGGAAAATAAAACCAAAGCTCTTTAACCTTTGTTGTGTCAACTCTTTTTCAGTTAGTCGTGTCACATCTTTGCCACCAAGAAAATAATGGCCGGATGTTGGTTGATCCAAAAGACCCAATGTATTCAACAAGGTACTCTTTCCCGAACCGCTTGTGCCAATAATCGCTACATACTCCCCGCGATGAATTTTAAAGCTGACACCCGCAAGTGCCTTCACTTCATTTTCCCCTGGATTATAAATTTTCTTAATGTCTTGGCACTCAATTAAAACTTCCCTACTCATTTGTAGGTACCTTTACTGTTGCACTGAACCCATAAGGAATCTCCGAAGGAATCTCAATTTCTACATTATAATATGATGTGTCAGAAAAGGCACTAGTTTCCAAATTGTTGGGCACTAACTCCACTTTACTAATAATTGAACTATAAGTTTTATCTAAAGCTTCAATATAAACTTCTACGCTTTCACCCTCTTGGAAATTCGCATACTCGTACTCTGAAATATTTAATTTTATTTTCTTCTCTGTCGAGTAAAGTACCACGTAGGCACCTGTTGTAATCGCTACTTCTTTAGGATCATTAACTTGATAGATCAACCCATCCATATCCGCTAAAACTACCGTATCACTTTCCTTTAACTCTTTGATTTGCTCTTCATTATTTGCCCATTCTAATTTTATTTGAGCAATTAATTGTTCAACATTATTAATTTCAACATTCAAGTAATTTACATAAACCGAATCACTTTGATTCGCATTTTTCAAATCCGTTTTCAAATTATCTAGCCTAGTATAATAATCATTAAGACTTTCTTGATAATTGACAAAGTTTTTTTCTAAGACATTAATTTGTAAGCCATTTTGAGAGGACCCTGCATAATCAAACAAAATATCTCCTTGACCAACCGTTTGTCCCTCCTCAACGTAAACTTGATTAAACTCTTGCACTGCACTACGTGTATAATAATAGGTTATCGCTGGAACGACTTTCCCACTATACGACAATGTTGAATCTACCTCAACACCACTATCTCCAAAATCACCCATCAGATCTTCAAGTTCTTCTTGATCTGGACTGGTAGGTATCACGCTGTCCAAAAACACTAACCCCACAAAAACCAAAAGCACAACTACAGCTATTCCACCAATAATTTTTTTCAAAAAAAAACACCTCTTTTCTCTCTCACTATAGCAAATCACCACTGCTTATTCAAGCTATTTTCTTTCTTTTCAACTTGCTTTATTGTATACTTACATTTATATACTAAAAGGAGGGTTTTATGAGTCAGCGAATGAAAAAATTTATATCTTACTATAAGCCATATAAGAAGCTGTTTTTCGCAGATATGACTTGTGCTTTAATCGTTTCTGCTATCTCTTTGGTCTTACCCCTATTGATCAGGAAAATCACCAATGAAGTTCTATTAATTACTCCAGTTCCTTTGGATCAAATCTTCAAGATAGCTTTGGTAATGGTTGCCCTTGTTATTATTGAATTCTTATGTAATTTTTTCATCACTTACAAAGGACACTTAATGGGTGTCTACATGGAAAAAGATATGCGTAACGATTTATTTCAACACTATCAAAAATTGTCATTTAGCTTCTATGATGAACAAAAGACCGGAATTTTAATGTCCCGCATCACTAGTGATTTGCACTCATTATCTGAACTTTATCATCATGGACCAGAAGATATCGTGATCTCAATCATTAAATTTATTGGTTCGTTTGTCATCCTTTTTCAAATCAACTCCAAGCTAACTATTTTGGTTTTCTCTATCTTGCCTTTTATGATTATTTTTGCATATTTTTGCAATAAAAATATGCGCAAGGTCTTTAGACAAACTAAAAAAGCTATCGGAAACATTCATGCCCGTGTAGAAGATAACTTATCTGGAATCCGAGTTGTCAAATCATTTGCTAATGAAGATGTAGAAATCCACCGATTCAACAATTCTAACAACGACTATGTTTCTAGCCGTGATGGGTCTTACTATGTCATGGCACAGTTTCACACAGGGCTGGGAGCTTTCATTAGTTTAATCAGCGTCATTGTTGTTGTCTTTGGTTCTATTTTTATTTCCAATGGGTTTATTATTTTAGGAGATTTACTTACTTTCCTGCTTTATATCGGAAACTTTACCGATCCAATTAAAAAGTTAATTAACTTCACTGAGCAATTTCAAGAAGGAATTACCGGATTTGAACGTTTTATGGAAATCGTTGAAATTCAACCTGATATTCAAGATGATCCCGAAGCTATTGAATTTGATGATGTGCAAGGAAATATCGAATTTAATGATGTTGGATTTCGTTACAATGAAAAGTCAGAATATGTTTTAAATCATGTCAACTTGAAAGTTACAGCTGGAGAATACCTTGCACTTGTAGGATCTAGCGGCGCTGGAAAAACCACGCTATGCTCACTCATCCCTCGATTTTATGAAGTCAGTAATGGTTCCATCACCATTGACGGTAAGGATATCCGCAAAGTAGCAATGAAATCACTGCGATCTAAAATAGGGCTTGTTCAACAAGATATCTACTTATTCGCAGGAACTATCTTAGAAAATATTCGCTATGGTAAACCAGATGCAACCGAGGAAGAGATTGTTGAAGCTGCTAAAAACGCCAATGCCCATGACTTCATTATGTCCCTATCTGAAGGTTATGATACCGATATCGGACAGCGAGGGGTTAAGCTGTCTGGTGGACAAAAGCAACGCATTTCAATCGCCCGTGTCTTTTTAAAAAATCCACCAATCCTTATTTTCGATGAAGCTACTAGTGCCTTGGATAATGAAAGTGAATTGATTGTTCAACAATCGCTAGAGCGTCTAGCCAAGAATAGAACAACATTCGTCATTGCTCATCGCTTATCCACCATAAGGAACGCAAAAAAAATTGTTGTTCTTTCTGCCAATGGAATAGAAGAAACAGGAACTCATGACGAATTACTCGCAAAAGGAGCACACTACGCAAAACTCTACAATATGCAGTTTAGTGAAAAATAAAAACTCAGAGAACTTACTCTTCTGAGTTTTTATCTTTCTGGTATTCTTTCATAATAGACATCACCATCTCAATGAACTGGTGATAATATGGATAATGTTTTTCTTGCTTGATGTAGTGCAAGTTTTTTTTGATGACTTCAGCTTCACGATTTCTGTCCAGAATTAATAGCCCTTTTTCTTTTTTTATCGCTGCGACTTCACTAACTGTTTCCAATCTTTTTTCAAATAACTTGGCCATCTCTTTATCAATATCGTCTATGATCTCTCTTTGTTTTTTTAACTCGTTCATTTCATCCCTCTTTTCTTCTTTATAATACTCCATTCATTCCATTATTTCTAGTGCCGATTACTTTCATTGACAAAAATCAAATTACCTTGATATACTCGTATCATCAGGAGATAACTATGAAAAATAAAACAATAAGACAAGTTATTTGTTGCTGCTCTTCTACACCAAATTAGAAGAGTCTTTTCATACGCATTTTTTGTATTAGAAATAAAGCTGCTCTTCATTCACTGAAGGCAGCTTTTTATATGGAGGAGAATATATGACATTTCTAAATGATTACTTAACACTTGGTCACAGACAGACTATTCTAATCTTTACTCTTCTTATCCTTAGCATGATTTTCATTTACTTCAAGGTCAAGAATGGTTCTTCATTTTTAAAGGTACTTGTCGATGCTTCTGTATTAGGAATTGGATTAGGTTTTTTAGCTCAACTCTTATCTGCTTCTAACACCGATATCTTACAAGCCCTATCCCAATGGTTTACGTTATTTAACAGCGCCTATATTGGTCTTTTAAAGCTAGTTGTTCTACCTCTGGTCTTCCTTTCTATTTTAAATGTTGTCTCTACATCAGGAAGTCACTTAAAGTCCACAGCATTTAAAACTATTATGGTTTTAACAATCACAACGATGATTGCTTCTATTTTAACTATTTTCATTTCTAGCTTTTTGCCACCCATCATCCTTTTTTCAGTGGACAGTGATACAAGTATAACCATGAAAACTACGGGAACCATTATTGATATGATTAAAGGGATCATCCCCACAAATATCACCACCATCTTTGCTGAAGCTAATCTTCTAGCAATTATCATTTTAGCTGGTTTAATTGGTAGTGCTATGAGAACACTTGATACCACTTTGACAAAACCATTCCTCGATTTAGTAACTTCGCTGTACTCTATTTTTAGAAAACTGGCACTAATGTTAATGAACCTTTTGCCTGTTATCTTAATCCCTCTGATAGCTAACAGCATTTTAGTCTATGGGGCAAGCACACTCACCAATACATTAGGATTTATTATCACACTATACATTTGTTTAGCGGTTATGTTTGTATTTCATCTGCTACTTATTAAATTCTGTGGTTTTTCTATACATCATTATTTAACCCACGTTAAGGAGGTTTTAATTCTCGCCTTTACTTCTCGCTCTAGTTTAGGCACACTTCCTCTTACCATGAACACCTTATCCACCAAACTACACATCCCACAAGAAACATCAAGCCTTGTCGCTAGTTTTGGTGCAAACATGGGTATGAATGGTTGTGCTGGTGTTTATCCTACACTTATTGTTGTCGCCTTAGCAAATACTCTACAAATCTCGCTCAACTTCTCATTCTACGCCACATTAATAGTTGTTGTCGCCTTAAGTTCCATTGGCATCGCAGGCATTCCAGGGGCAGCTACCATGTCTATTGCCGTTGTCTTAAGCGGGATGGGACTAGCTGAATATTATCCTTTAATTGCTCTTGTCTTAGCGATAGATCCAATTTTAGATATGGGCAGAACCCTATTGAATGTTAATGGCACCATGACCGCTTGTATCATCGCCAATAGACTTACAAAGAGAACTTAATTGTTCTTTTTTTATGTAAATTAAAAAGAGATATTGCTATCTCTTCAAATCCATTGGAGACTCACTTCCTTGCTGGTAAACCACCACGGGCAACTTTTTCTCTCTATATAATGATTTTAAGTGATTGATAATTTCCCAACTTTTTTCAATTTGACTCCACTTTGAAAATAATGCTGTTTTAGATTGAATACACGCTTCTATCAACCACTCATATGCTTCTGGTGTATTTAGACGGTAATGATCCACACAAGTCTTACAAAAGTCCATCTCGGTAAAAATAACCTCCTCTGTATTCCCTGGACGTTTAATATTAAATCTAAATTGAATTCCTTCTTGAGGTTGAATCTTAATCCTAAGCACATTATTTGCCCATTCCTTTTTATCATTTTTAAAAGTAAGCACTACTTCCATGGTTCTCTCTTTCATTTTCTTTCCTGTTACAACGAAAAACGGAACATCTTGCCATCGCTCATTGTCAATGTACAAACATAACTTTGCAAAGGTTTCTGTCGTGCTATTTGCCGCAATATTGGCCTCAGTTAAATACCCATCATATTGCCCTAGAATCATGGTTTTTTCAATTTCATCCTGACTTATTTTTCTTATTGAGTTCAGCAGTTTTAACTGTTCAGACGCAACATCCTCTTCATCCTTGGCCTTTTCCATTGCAACAATGCTTAAAATTTGAAACAAGTGATTTTGAACCATATCTTGCAATGCTCCGCTATGATCGTAATACGCTCCACGGCTCTCAACTCCCAATTCCTCCGATGCTATGATTTCTACCTTTTCAATGTAGTTTCTATTCCAACCATCTTTAAATAGTGGGTTTGCAAATCGAATTGTTTGGATATTCTGAATCATTTCTTTTCCTAAATAATGGTCAATGCGATAAATCTGATTACTCCTAAATCGTTTTTCCAGTTGTTCATTCAACTTTCTAGCATTCTCCAATGTGGAGCCAAATGGTTTTTCTAGCACTATTTTTATTTCGCCTTGTTGACGAAGACCGGCTAGTCCATCCGATATCACTTCAAAGAATTGTGGTGCTACTGCATAATAAATTAAATGAGTTTCTATATCTTGCTTATTCATCATGTCACAAAACGCCTTAAATTCTTCCTCTTTGGTAAAGTCCATTTGATAGTATTGAATACATTCACAAAATGCATGATATAGTCCTTCTTCAAACTGAAAACGAGAATTTTTCTTAATCCATTTTTTTGCTTCTGCACAATAAGTTTCTTTCGTATAATTTTTTCTCCCCACCACCACGATTTTCGCTTCTTTATCCAACCGATATCTTAAATACAAGTGATATAGTGCAGGAATTAATTTCCTAAATGTTAAATCTCCAGTACCTCCAAAAATGGTAAAATTAATCTTCCTTTTCCCATTCATAATGTATATCCCCTTCTTGATCTATTCGTCTAAACTGATGTGCCCCAAAAAAATCCCGTTGAGCCTGAATTAAATTCGCTCCTACTTGTGGACTTCTAAGTTGATCTAAACTTGTTTGTGCCGATGTGAAAAGTGGTAGCGGCAGTCCATACTGTATCCCAAGTGACACAACTACTCTAAGTGATTGAATCCTTGCTTGGACCTCTTTTATGAATAAAGGATATTCTATTAATGTTTTTAATTCTTCACCTTGCTGATAGGACTTTCTAATTTCTTCTAGAATCTCAGATTGAATAATACAACCTGCCCTAAAAATCGATGCAATGTTTGCTAAGTTTAAATTCCAGCTAAATTTCTCTGATGCACTCTTCATCAAGTCAAACCCTTGTGCATAAGCCATAACTTTCCCTAAATAGTAGGCTTTTTTTAACTCCTCCGTAAAAATAATAGGATCGACATTTCTTCCCTTTGGTGATGGTAAACTTTCTGTAAATAATAATCTTCTTTTATCATTTGATACTAGACGAGCTAAATAAGCACCACTAATCATTGCTGCATTCTCTTCTTGCTTCATAGATTCAATTGCAGTCCACTTTCCTGTGCCTTTATGTGACGCTTTATCTTGAATTAAATCAATCAAATAAAGCCCCATATTTTCTTCTTTTTCTCGAAGTATTTTCACTGTAATTTCCAACAAATAGCTTTTTGATTTCCCTTGATTCCAATTATCAAAAATTTCTGAAATTTGTTGATTATTAAATTTTCCAATTGTTTTAAGCAACAAATAACTTTCTACTATCAGCTGCATATCGGCATATTCAATTCCATTATGAACCATTTTAACATAATGACCAGAGCCTTCAGGACCAATATAGCTACAACAAGCTTCTCCATGGTATTTTGCTGCCACAATTTCTAAAATATCTTGAACTTCATGATATTTCTCTTTATCCCCTCCTGGCATCAAACTCGGTCCAATGCGTGCTCCTTTAGTTCCTCCAGAGAGCCCAACACCATAATAAACAATGCCCTGTTGTGCCAACTGCACTACTCTACGGTTAGTATCTTCAAAAAAAGAATTCCCACCATCTAAAATAATATCTCCTTCATCTAATAATGGACATAGCTCTGACAAAACTTTATCTATTGTTTCTCCTGCTGTTACCATTAAAAAAATCTGACGTGGTTTCGGCAAGTGTTGCACTAACTCTTCTAGTGTAACTGCACCATGAAACCCATTTCTTTCTTCAGAATTTATTTCTTCTGTTAGTGTTGTTGTTCGGTTATAGCCTACAACCTTAATACCATGAGACAGGAAATTATAAGCTAAATTTCTTCCCATAGCACCAAGCCCAATTAATCCAATTTCTTTCATCTACTTTTCTCCCATGCGATAGAAACAGGTTCAAACACATCCAACGTTGAACAAGCTTCTTCTATCTTCTCATTTAGTGGAAAAGAAACTAGTGTGTCACTGTCTTTATTTGCCACGATTAAAAATCGTCCGTTTGGCGATAGTACAAACTCTCTGGGATGTTTCCCTTGAGTTGATACAATTTGTTTGATTTCTCCCTTGCAATCCACAACGCTAATTTGGTCTTTGCCACGAGTTCCTGCAAAAAAAAGTGTGCGATCATGGTTCATTCTTAATGCTGAACTTTGCATAAAGAAGGTTTCATCATTTTCTAATATTGTACTTTTCTTGTCATAAATAAAGTGACCATTTTCAAAGTGATAAAAAAGGAGTTCATTACTTAATTCACAAAGCACCATCAATTCTTTCGTCTTATCATTGTAAACACCATTTCGAGGTCCAACTCCTTTTGGAGTTTCTATTCTTGCCATTTGTTTAAACTGGTTATCATAGACTACAATTTGATCTAAGAAAAGACAAGGCACTAAAATCATGTCCTCCACAAACATAACTTGATGACAGCCAGCTTTCTCTTGTACCTTATCTTGAAATGCTAACGTCAATTTTTCATCTTGCCATTTGCATACGCTAAATAATCCCTCATGATAGTTAGCAGTAAAGATATGATTATCCTTTATCGCAATATGACATGATGTGCTCTTCTCTATAACTAAAGAGTCCAGTATCTTTCCACTACGATCTAAAACACAAACCCCTGCGCCCTCTGCATTTTCAAACACAGAAAAAATATATTCTCCTTCAACCGCAATTGTTTTGGCACTTTGCACTTTCGCAAAACAGACTAGATTAGACAACTGTCCTGTTTTTTCATCTAATTCAAAGGTATAAATGCCCTCTCCTCTGCCTGTTGTATATGTTCCACAATATCCTTTCATCTTCATCACCTCTGCCTTTAGTTTATCACATTCCATCACCCTTGCATCGTCAAACACTCTATCTTTTTTATTGGTAACTATTCAGTAATAATAAAATCACTTTTATCCATATAAAAAAGTAGCTTTCGCTACTTTCCTTAAAATAATGATTTAACTTTATCTAAAAGTCCTTTAGCTGCACTACCTGTTGTAAATGTCTCAATTGCTCCTTTTACCTCATCCAATGAATCCGGTTTAACCATTGTCAAGATTTTCTCTCCGACTTCTTTCACCTTACTCATGTCAAGGTTATCTAAGCTAGCTCCAGAAAATACTCCATCCAATAATTTTTTTGCCTCTTCTTGTTTGTCTCCTATAACTTTATCCATAATAAAGTTATATACTGTTTCAATATTCTTATCCATAAATCTCTCCTTTTCTACGATCTCATGGTATCACCACAAGCTTAAAGGAAGCTTAACTTTCTCTTTTACTTTGAGTTTGATGCATTACTATAAATAATCTCCACCTTCGAGTTTTCTGTTATTATCTCCCCGCTTAGATCACCTTCTCTGCTTAACTCACGGTAGTAGTTTCCTTGATCATAAGCCGATAAGCACCAGATACAAAAGACCGTAACAACAATTACTGATGCTATTGCCACTTGAATTATTCCCTCCAGAAAAGATCTTATCCCAGATTTTCTTCTTCTCATTACTTTTGCTGTTGTCATTTTGATTATCCTCCTCTATGGTGAATTTAATTCACCATCATCCTTAATTTTTTGAGCGATTTCTCGCTCGTGGTACTCCAAAGAGTAGTGAATTTAATTCACACTCTTACTATACCCGTTGTTTTCAAAGATGTCAACACTTTTTGTTGAATTTAATTCACTTTTGTGTTATTCTATTTTCAAGAGGTGATGATATGGAGTCAATTTATGCCAAAATTAAACGTTTAAGGCTAGAAAAAGGAATTTCTCAAGGGGATTTAGCTGATGCTACAGGCTATACCTCTCGAAGCAGTATTGCCAAGATTGAAGCTGGAGATGTTGATTTACCCCAATCTAAAATTCAATTGTTTGCCAAAGCTCTAAAAGTTACACCACAGTTCTTACTTGGACTAAGTGACACAACTGAAGGGATTGCCGCCATTGAGCATCTGGTTAGTATTCCTGTTTATAGCCCTATCTCCTGTGGTACTGGTGCCTTTGTAGATGATGAAATCATCGACTATGTTTCCATTCCTGATTCAAAAATAAAGAGTGCCGACCATTATTTTGGGCAATACGCAGCAGGCAATTCCATGATTAATGCTGGAATTGTAGATGGAGATATTCTAATTTTCGAGAAAACGGAATCTCTTTCCAATGGACAAATTGGTTGTTTCTCTATTGAAGATAACGTTGTCACTTGCAAACGGTTTAGTAAATCAGGAAATACAATCATTCTAAACCCCGCTAACGATCGCTATGAACCAATTATTATTCAAGCAGACAATGAGCAATTTAAAATCGTTGGTCGGCTATCCTTTGTTATCAGTGATCGTCGTTTTGCATAAGCATCTCAGTTGACACCGCAGTTCTGTTTCCCTATGATTAAAGTAGAAGAGGAGATTATATTATGGAGAAAACAATCTTTATTGAAGGCATGTCTTGTGGACATTGCAAGGCACATGTTGAAGAAACGCTAAATGCCATTAAAGGTGTTGAAGCGACCGTTGATTTAAATGCTAAAAAAGCTACTGTTAAGTTTGCAGAAGAAGTTAGTGATGATACTTTATCCGCTGCTGTAGAGGAAGCTGGCTATGAAGTTATATCCATCATCAAACCACAAGCTTAATAAACAGGTCTATAGAAAGAAAAAAAGCGGAAACCCCGCTTTTTTCTATTCTACATCTTCACCATTTGAAGCAATTACTTTTTTATACCAATTAAAACTATCTTTCTTCATTCGTGATAAGTCTCCCTTACCATCATTGTCTTTATTGACATAAATGAACCCATATCGTTTTTTCATTTCTCCTGTACCAGCACTTACAAGGTCAATACAGCCCCAGGCTGTATACGCAATTAAATCAACTCCATCCTTAATTGCCTCTTCCATTTGAATAATGTGTTCACGCATGTAGTCAATACGATAATCATCGTGAATTTGCCCATCCACAACTTCATCATGGGCTCCCAGCCCATTTTCAACAACCATCATTGGCTTTTGGTAACGTCCGTAAAGTTCATTTAAATAGAAACGTAACCCTTTTCCATCAATTTGCCATCCCCAATCACTTGACTTTAAGTGCGGATTTGCAACTCCTGTCATCATGTTCCCACCAGCTTTTAGCACATTAGGATCTGTTGCAGCACAACTTGACATATAGTAGCTAAATGAATAGAAATCCACTGTACCATTTTTTAGTATCAGTGCATCGTCAGCTTCCATCTTTATCACAACTTCATTTTCTTCAAAATAGCGTTTTGAAAAATATGGATACTCTCCACGAACTTGAACATCAGCACAGAAGTAATTGCCCATTTGCATTTTATTTTGGGCTGCAAGAACATCATCAGGAGCACAGCTATATGGATACACAGCTGACCCTGCAATCATACATCCCACTTGATAATCTTCTGAAATAGAATGAGCTAATTGAACCGCCTTTGCACTTGCCACAAATTGGTGATGCAACCCTTGAAACCTATCACATCGCTCTTGAACAGTTTCTGTTTTCCCAAAATCCATCATTGGTCCTTCTTCTATTTGCATTCCCATTCCCATGTATTTCCCAAATGGAAATAATGAGATATTTATTTCATTAAAAGTTAGCCAATATTTTACTAAACCTTTATACTCTGTAAATAATGTTTTACAATAGTTCAAATAAAAATCAATTGTTTTTCTACTTCCCCAACCATTGTATTTCTCAGTTAATCCATAAGGTGTTTCATAGTGAGAAATTGTAACCAATGGCTCAATTCCATACTTCTTACACTCTTCAAAAAGCGAACGGTAGAACGCTACTCCTTTTTCATTTGGCTCTGCCTCATCTCCTTGTGGAAATAATCTTGCCCAGTTAATGCTCAATCTAAACATTCTAAATCCCATCTCTGCAAATAATGCAATGTCTTCTTTGTAGTGATGGTAAAAATCTATTGCTTCATGTGATGGATAGTACACCCCTTCTTTAATATTCTTTGTAAATTCTCTTGGTGTTGTATGCGTTCCTCCTGTTAAATGGTCTGATGTACTTGCACCTTTCCCATCCACGTTCCACGCTCCTTCACATTGATTTGCGGCGGTTGCTCCACCCCATAAAAATCCTTTTGGAAAGCTCATTTTCTTCTCCTTCTCTCTAGGCTACTCTATATCTTCACCATTTGAAGCAATTACTTTTTTATACCAGTTAAATGATTTTTTCTTCTTTCTCTCCATTGTTCCATTACCATCATTATCTAAATCAACATAAATGAAACCATATCTTTTTTCCATTTCAACAGTTGACGCACTTACTAAATCCATTGCAGTCCAAGGAGCATAAGCCAGTAAATCTACTCCGTCTTTAACCGCTTCCTTCATTTGTCTTACATGTTCTCTTAAATAGTCAATGCGATAATCATCGTTGATTGATCCATCTGCTTCAACTTTATCATACGCTCCAAGTCCATTTTCAACAATCATTAATGGAACTTGATACTTATTGTACATGTAGTTCAATGATGTTCTTAATCCCTGAGGATCAATTTGCCATCCCCAATCGCTTGCTTTAAGATGTGGATTTTTTGCTCCAAACATCATATTACCACCACTCATTTCTTTCCCTTCATTACTACTTGCAACACTGCTCATATAGTAACTGAACGATAGGAAATCTACTTTCCCTTCAGCTAAGATAACATCATCACCTTCTACCCATGGTAGTTCAACATTGTTTTCTGCGAAGAATCGTTGAGCATAGTATGGATACTTCCCACGAACTTGAACATCAGAGAATAATTCACTAGGCCATTGGCTTAAGCGTACTTTTTCTACATCACTTGGATGACAAGAATACGGATAAGTAATTCCAAGTCCGCCTGCAAGCATCATTCCAATTTTTGCAGCAGGATCTATTTCATGACACATTTTAACCACTTTAGCTGCCGCAATAAATTGATTATGAGCTTTTGAATAAGCTACTTGATACCCTTTGCCTGACTTATCAAAAATCGCAAAAAATGACAACGTGTTAATTTCATTAAATGTTGTATAGTATTTAATCTTTCCTTTGAATGTTTCAAAAATCACCTTACAGAATCTTGTAAAGAAATCTACAAGTTGTCTATTTTCCCAACCACCATAGTGTTCAATAAGGTAAATTGGCGTATCATAGTGATTTAAAGTAATAATTGGTTCAATACCATACTTGAGCATTTCATCAATATAATCAATGTAGTGTTGTAGTCCTGCTTGATTAACTTCAGTCTCATCTCCTTTAGGGAAAAGTCTACTCCACATAATTGATGTTCTTAAGCAAGTGAATCCCATTTCTGCAAACAATGCAATATCTTCTTTGTAACGATTGTAATGATCTACTGCTTGTCGATATGGATAATAAGCACCATCTTTTTCAGCAAATGAAGTTAAATGGAAATCTCCCATATCCGCCATTGCAACATTTCCTTTACATTGCTTAAAGTCATGGTCACTTAAGCCTTTTCCATCTTGATCATAAGCACCTTCAACTTGGTTCGCTGCCATCGCACCTCCCCATAAAAATCCTTTTGGAAACCCTTTAATTTCTTTTAAACTCATTTTAATTCTCCTTCTAGGTCTTCGCCATTTGTTTCAATAACTCTCTTGTACCAGTAAAATGAATCTTTACGATATCGCTTCATTTCAGAAGTTTTCGCTTTGTTGTCATCCTCATCACGATCGACATAAATAAAGCCATAGCGCTTTGTGATTCCTTCTCGTGTTGAAACTAAGTCAATTGCACTCCAAGGACAATATCCAAAAATATCAGCACCTTCCTCAATACCTATTTTAATTTGTTCAATCGTTGATTTCAAGTGTTCAATACGATATTGATCATGAATACGCCCATCACTTTCAAGTGTATCTGGTCTTCCATATCCATTTTCAGTAATAATTACAGGCAAATGATAACGATCCGTTAATCTTCTAGCCGTAACACGAATACAATAAGGATCAAATGCCTTTCCATCCACAGGATTCAAAGGAAAATATTCATTTGTACATGATCTTCCAACTCCTGGTTTTTCCATTAATTTAATCAAGTAACTTAAATCTCTGTTGTCACCTTTCTGCAGTTCTTCATAATCCATATCATAATATTCTAAATATTCTGTTGTATCATTTCCATAGCAATTAAATCCTATGAAATCTGGATGACAATTTTTCATGCATTCAAAATCACCATCATGAACATCAAGAACCACATTATTTTTTTCAAAATAGCGATACACACTTTGTGGGTATGTCCCAAAGACAAGTGCATCTAAATAGAAATTGTTTCTTAAATCATCCATATTCATCGCCGCTAAGAAATCAATTGGATTTGATGTTTTTGGATAAGATGTTGTGATGTTAGGTGCAGGTCCAATTTTGGCTTGAGGACACATCTTGTGACAAAGAAGTATCGCCTTTGCTTGAGCAACATGTTGAATATGGGCTTGGTTATATAATTCATTTGGCGTCTGAAGTTTTCCACTTCCACCAATCATATCCACAGCTCCAAAGAAAATTAACATATTCTGTTCGTTATAAGTTAGCCAATAGTTGACATCATCTTTATAGTTTTCAAATAAAACTTTGCAATAGTTTTCATATGCATCAATTAATGCTCTATTATTCCACCCACCATACTTTTCTTGTAGTTTCAGAGGTAAGTCAAAATGAAAAATAGTCACTACAGGTTCAATATGATATTTATGACACTCTGCAAACAAATCTTTATAAAATTGCACTCCTTCTTTACTAACTTCACCTTCACCCTCTGGAATAATGCGTGACCAAGAAATAGACATCCGGTACGCTTTGAATCCCATCTCAGCCATAAGGGCAATGTCTTCTTTAAAATGGTGATATAAATCTGAAGCATAATGAAATGAACATGTGCCATCATTTAATTTCTTTACATCCCAAATAGATAAACCCCTTCCTCCTTGATCATAACCACCTTCTACTTGAGCACTTGATGTACTTGCACCCCATAGAAAGTTATTAGGAAATCCTTTAATCGTCATAAAGCTCCTCCTTCTTCTTTAGTTTATTTTTGTTCAACTAATCGGTAGTGTCCAAATGGCTTTAGTTCATCTAAAACCATCAACATATCTTCTCTTACTCGTCCAACTACATTAGATTTTCCATCATTTTTCATATCACGCAATGCAATATGCATGTCTCCTTTATACTGCCCATAATCATTATTGTCGATGATGATATCCCCTTTATGGATATCTTTGGTATTCCTTGCTGGAATGTCAGCGCCTGTATAAAACATTCGTGTCATAGCACGCAGGGTTCTTCCTGAAATATCTCCACGAACAAAATGACCTTGATTAAACAAAATCTCCTTTTCTTGTGATGTGACATCTTTATCTAACAGCACATTTAGTGTTGGTTGATACCTATCTAAATTTGCCACCAATTTTAACTCCTCATCAGAAGCGGGATAATTTGCAAAAATGATATCATCAACATCATCCATAGCAAGTATGTGGGCGACCTGCGTCTCAACTGGTAAAAATCGGTGATCTTCAACTGTACATAATCCTTCCGCCACAGGCCAAGGTCCATTGGTGTTTTTATTCTGTGATGAAATAAATACCGCAGAACGAATACCGTATTGATTTGCCACCTTATTACACTCTTTATAAAAATCTAAATCCAAACCTGTGTATTTTCTTGGGTAAAAGTTATGACATACGGCCATTTGATGGCGGTTCACTCCAAATGGCATTAAACTATCTACAATTTTTGGTGTCATGCTTGAATTAAATTCAATAATAACACCATCTTGATTTTGTGTTTGATTGGCATCTGCCATTGGGCTTGAACCCATATCCAAACGCAAGCCATCAACCCCCAACTTTTTAATATCTTTTAAGCCTGTTCCAAGAAATAGTTGTACAATTTCATTCTCGGCTTTCTTTCCACCCATTTTTTTTAAAACCATTGGATTAACATCAGCAAAAATTTCAAAATTATAGTGGTGAGCAAACTCAAACAAATCACGATATAATTCAGTCAATTCTTCCGTAAACTCCTTTACTTGAAGTAAACTTACAAAAATTCTACCATAACCCAGCTCACCCGCTTTTTGAACATAGTCTTTAATTTTATCAATATCATTTAAATCTGGATAAATTGAAATCCCTAGTTTTCTCATTATGCCCTCCTTATTTATGTATTGCTGTTAAATAATCTCCCCATTGCTTTCGATTACTTTTTTATACCAATCAAATGAATCTTTCTTGTAGCGTTTCATTGTTCCCTTGCCTAAATTATCTCGATCAACGTAAATGTAACCATATCGTTTTTTCATTTCACCAGTTCCAGCACTCACTAAATCAATGCACCCCCAAGAAGTATAACCTATTAAATCAACTCCATCACTTAACGCTTCTGCCATAGCTCTCACATGTCCTTTAAGGTATTCAATACGATATGGATCATGTACTTTCCCATCTGTTGTAAGTTCATCAACAGCGCCTAGCCCATTTTCAGTAACAATCACAGGTATTTGGTAACGTGTGTAAATTTCAGTTAAGAAGTAGCGTAATCCATCAGGATCCATTGACCATTCCCATTCAGAATATGTCAAGTAAGGATTTTTGTCCCCTGTGGAGAAATTCCCACTAGTTTTTTCTGCATTTTCATGAGTTGTTGTACAGCTTGTTGAATAATAGGAGAAAGTAAAGATGTCTACTTTTCCTTTTTTCAAATCTACAACGTCTTCATCAGTAATCACAATCTCTACACCACGTTCTTTCCAAATACGCTTAGCATACGCCGGATATTCACCGCGTGCCATAACATCTGCAGCGTAGTAGAAGATACTTTCCATCTTATGTTGGTTTTTCAAGACATCTTTTGGATCACATGTTAGTGGGTATGAACAAAGTCCACAGATCATACATCCTATTTTGTACTCTGGATATTTTTCATGCGCAACTTGAACCACTTTTGCACTCGCTACGAATTGATGATGAAGGCTTTGATAAGCTTCATTGGCCATTTCTTTTGACACCATTCCTGGAGCCATTTCACACATCATTGTTAAGTTATTAATTTCATTGAATGTTAACCAATATTTTACTAATCCTTGGTATTCTTTAAATACCGTCTCTGCGTAGCGCACAAACAAATCAATTGCTCCACGTTTATTCCATCCACCATGCTTTGTATCAATCGCATACGGGCTGTCAAAGTGATGCAATGTAACTAATGGTTCAATTCCATGCTTTTTCATTTCTTCAAACATAGAGCGATAAAATGCTAATCCTTTTTCATTCGGCTTTTCATCATCCCCATTTGGGTAAATACGTGACCATGAGATAGACATTCTAAACATCTTAAATCCCATCTCCGCAAATAAAGCAATATCTTCTTTATAATGATGATAAAAATCAATAGCTTCATGATTTGGATAGTATTCATTAGGATCTATAACTAACTCTGCACCCTCTGGCAACGGTGCAAAAAATGATGACTTTTTAATCTCTCCATTTACAGTTTTATAAGTGTAACTCCGGGGCTCCGTGTGTGTCCCACCCGTTAAAAAATCATTTTTAATTATCCCACGACCATCCTCATTGTAAGCGCCTTCGCATTGGTTTGCAGCTGTTTCTCCTCCCCAGTAAAAATCTTTTGGAAATTTATTCATGCTTTCACCCTCTCTTTCGTCTTCTAAACATTTGATAAAGTGCTAGTTTTATCTAGCACTTTATTTAAATTATTTAATTAGTTTCTTCAAGCTCTGCAGCTTTTTCTTTTGCTACTAATTGTTTTTCATATAGCTTAAAGAATGGGAAATAAATTAATGCTACCGGGATAATCATTAAGTAATCCCAAACTGCATTCCCCCAATTTAGTGTTGTTAAGAATGCCGCAAATCCCATTGGTAACAATGCGCTCATCGAAATCCACGCCGGTTTTAAAAATCCTATTTGATATGCAAAATAGGTTAGTAACATAACTACTGGAATATTGAATACATATGGAATACATAGAATTGGATTATACATGATAGGCATTCCAAATGTCATCGGTTCATTAATTCCAAACCATCCTGGAACAACCGAAATTTTTGAAACTGCCTTAATTTGTTTTGATTTAGAGAACATCCCCATAAGTGCAAGTGGTAATGTATTTCCTGACCCACCGCAAAGTGCCATACCACCAAATAATGCAATTGGGTAGAACACAAGTGGATCTCCTGCTGCCATTGCTGCTCCATTTGCGGTAGCTGCTTGGATTCCTAATGGCATAATGATTGGAACGATAATCATTGTTCCATGAATACCAAAGCACCACAAGAAAGCTGCAAAGAAACAAAGAATAAACATTCCTGGAACAGATGTTAGTCCATTTAGAGGAATTGCAAGAGCTGCCTCTAATCCAGACGCTAAATTATGAACTCCACCAGTTGCAGTTGAAACGATTAGTGCTGCAGCTGAGAAGAATATAACGCTGAATAGTAATGGTAAAATTGATGAGAACCCATCTTGTAAGAACGGTGGAACAACATCAGGCATTTTAATACGAATATTTTTATCAGCACAGAATTTTTCAATTTGAACTGAGAAGAATACAACAATAAATCCTACAAACATCCCTTGTGCTCCAAGGTACATCATCCCAATAGCTGATCCTGCTGATCCAAATAGTCCAATACCTTCAACGCTGTGGATACCCCCAGCAACAAGAAGAAAGCAGATTGTCGCATCGATTGCGTTCATAATTGGTGCTTTCATCTTTAAGTTTTTAGCATAGAAATAGGCTAATAGCACCACAACCCACAGCGATAATAAATTCATTGTGAATTGATATGGTAAATATAAAATGTTGTATATTTGATCCCCTGTTGTAAATAATCCAAGAATTGTTTCACTTCCTACAGTACTTAGAATTTGTGAGATAGCACCCACCATAATAACTCCCATAAGCGACATCATTGCCGCTTGTAAAGCGGCTAAGAAAGTGTTTCTTCCTAAAGCTTGACCAAACTCCTGAAGCTTGATCATAATTTTACTTTCAAATAGTTTTTCCATAATTTTATCCTCTCCTTATTTGATTACTATTTTTGTGCATAAAGCTCTCTTGCAAGCTTCATGATATTTGGGCAATTTGCTACCGCATAATCAAATGATTGAATTGCAGCAGTTGGTAACCCCGTATTTTCTTTTACTTCTTTTAATCGGTATGAAACTTGTGGTCCCATCAAAACAATGTCGAAGTCTTTGTAATCATCTTGGTATGCTCCAAGTCCTACCGCTTTAATTTCAAGCTCTTCTCCATTTTCTTTCCAATATGTTTCCATTTTTTTCATCAAGATACTAGTAGACATACCTCCCGCACATACTAATAAAATTTTCATTACATCTCCTTTTCTATGCAATCTTTTTATGCAATAATACAATTTCGCGAATCAGTTCTATAGCTAACATACTTGTCATCAAATGGTCCTGCGAATGAACTAGCAATACATTAATCTCATTCTTTTCTCCATTTGCCTCCGCAAACAGCAATTCTGTCTGTGCCTTGTGTGCAAGATGTGCTGACTCTTCCGCCTTTTTTAAAAGTTGTTCAGCCTCTTCCTGCTTTCCATCCTTAGCTTCTTCCAAAGCTTGAAACGCAAACGAACGAGCATCACCAGAATTAGCAATAATAGTCATTGACACTAAGTCCAGTGCGTTGTTCTCATCCATACAATCCTCCTCTCTGTTACCCTACTTACATTCGAATTTTATTTCATTCTTATATTGTTGTCAAAAGCTAAAAAAGAGCATTTTTATACACAATTTAACAACTGTATGCCACAATTTTTTAAAATTTGGTCCATATTTTAGCCATCTTGCCTCTAGTGTATATTTAAAGTCATTCTTTACAAGCTAGTGTTTAACTTAAAAAGAAAGCGTATACACTTTCCGATTTTGCACTCATTTCTCACTATCTCAACACAATTAATTTAAGCTGTGTTATAATAACTCCATGAAATTAAAAAGACTATTAAAAATTACTGAACAAGAGTTCTATGATCACATCGAAAAAGAGTTCATCCAGAATTTCAAGGATTGCACTGGCACAGAGATTGAAATCTCTGACTTTAAGAAAGGATTATCATATGTGCAAACATCCAAAAAAAATCCGGCTGGAACTACCTACACTGTTACAAACTACACTCGCGGGGTAAGCTATGCTGTTGAAGCCAGGTCAATCGCCGATACATTCTCCCTTTTTTATGAAACTAATCCTGTTGAAAAAGGATTGGAAGTAACGCTTCATCAAACTGTCGCATCATTTAACAAATCGGCTCACAACAAACTAATGGGAGCACTTAGCGAAGGCATCTATTTGGGCAGGATGAGTGATGTCCTCTATGGTATCCAGAACAAAATCATTGACTCACGCATCAAAGCAAAATAAAACTGCCCTCCTAGGCAGTTTCCAAAAGAGAACGAAAGTTCTTTTTTTATAGTTCCTTAATAATCATGAGTATTGTTGCAATCTCATTGTCATCAATCAAAATATTAAATTTCTTTTCAAGTTTTTTTACTATTTTGCCAATAACTCTACACTCTTCTTTAAAAATTTCCAAAAATTTCTCTTTTCGAGGATTATCAACAAGTGTTCCACCCTCTAGCAATCGCTCGACTAAGCAAGCTAAGTGCATAAATAATCCCACCGTCTTAACTTCAGGTAACGAATAAATCAACGTAAGTTCATCCACAACATCCGGAAGTGCAGATTTTAGTTTAGGTATAGATGTGTATTTGAACTGCTCACCTAAATAAGAATAAACCTCCTCAAAATTAATCCCCATAACTTGCACAGGCTCAAACAATAAAACTCGATCTAAATCTTCTCTGCGATGCTCAAATATTTTTTCAATGGATATAAACGGTATTCCAAATAGCTTGGGGTTATATGTTCCTACAAAGGCATGAATGTTATACACTTTCTTTAGCGCCATAACTTCTTCCAGCAAGACATCACGATTTGATATTGCAAGAGCAATGATTTTCATCCCCAGCCTTGAGTACTGCCCAATGTATTGTTTTAACTGTACCGCTCCACCTCCTCCCGTGTGGCACAATGTCACGATAACATTGCGATAACGATCATTAGAAGAATTCAATTTATTAATTTCCAAATTTGCCATGTGATACACGTAATCTACATCTGATTCCATAGAACATTTTCTGGCTACATCGATTCCAACCAGAGTTATCGGAATGTTCATGTACCTAATCTTCACATTGATTTCTTCTGATATTGTGTCCAACATCGTCTTTATTGATCCCATGTCATAAATAACAATGACACCTTGACCTTGATCAATCTTTTGAATCAATGATTTGATATCACTTAAAGCTTGTGCTGTTTCAATTTCTAAAGCCAAGTCATAACTATACGCGTTTTGACAATGTGTCAAGGCATTGGTGATATCACAAAGTGAGCGCGCAGTATCAGAGCCATGTAGAATATACAATAAAACCGGTCTCCCCGACACTTCTTCACTCTCATCTGGCTCAATTAAAAACAAGGCAATGATTGCAATTTCTTCTAGTGGAAGTTCTAACCCTAGATGTACTTTTAATTCTTGTCCCAACTCCAAACCCGCTGCATACTCTTGTGGATAGTTTTGGATAAGCTCAACAATTTGTTGGTTGTCTATCCGTTGATGTCCTATGTTTAGCGTTAATAAAGAGTTAATATGTAAGCACAAACCATAAACAACATTTCTTTGTAAAATTTTCTCATTACTACCGCTTTGCTTTTTTAAAAACTTCTGCACAATTTCGATAATTCGGCTATCCACAATCTTGGCAAGCTGTTCCATTTCTTGCGCGTTATCTCTAGTATACTCATATTTATACTGTCTAAACAGGGACTTGATATGCGCGTCAATTACTCCTGCAATACCCGCTTTATTTATTCCTCTTTGCGCAAGTTCGTCATATTGCTTTCTGATTTCCACATAGAACTCCGTAGCAACATCATCTTCATGACGGCCTGAATGGTCCTCTTTGTCATAGGTAGTCGTCTCTCTTGCATTTAATATCAGCTCTAACTCTGGTTCAATCTCGCTTAGTCTAAACAGCTTTTTTTGAATCTTTGTTTTAAAATCATCTAGTAAAACATAGATTTTCTTCTCTTGATCATTTACCGCTCTAACGTACGCATTGGCACAAGCCGATTTGATCTCGAAGTATATTTCTTTAATATTATATTGAAAGTCAGCCAACAGAAGTGTTTGGATCACTTCATTAGAGACCTCAATGGTACAATCCGAATTCAATGCTTCTGTAAAAAAGAAACGATTTATTAGTTCATATCGTTCACTGTAATCCCTATTTTTTAATTCTGGGAGCGTCACAATAACAGGAACCCGTCTTTCATATTCTTCACGCAATGCTGGTGAACAAGAAATCACCAACAAAATATCTTCGAATCTATATTCATTTTTATTCTTTTCACTATAAACTGTTAAATTCTCTAAAAAATTAAATAACATATTCTGTTGCTTAGCGTTCAAATAATCTACATTATCAATGAACAGCATACCGCCTTGTGCTTTTGAAAAAGCACATTCCTCAATATTGTTCACTCCAAATAATTCATCATTTAAAATCTCTATGCTTTTAGAGAAATGACGACAATTGACCTTTATATAGGGAGAACTTTCCGCAATAACTTCATTTTCAACTGCGAATCGATACATCTCATAAACAAATGCTGATGTTCCACATCCTATTTTAGATGATAACAAAACATTCAGGCTCTTCTTTGGATACAAAACGGCAGCTTGTGCCAACTGGATTGATTTTCTTAAACTACCATTTGATCCAACTAATCTGCTAAAACTTTTTTCTGCCGCATTCTTATTATTTTGAGGTAGGACATATAATACTGGGCGTGTCGCTGTTTTTTCTAGTTTCCCGTCTTTCACTAGTTCATTTAGAAGTGAACTTACATTAGAACGCTGCATCTCTAATGCATCTGCTACTTCTTTTGTTTCAATCCCTTTACTTCTGTTTCCTTGTATGTAAAAGGTTCTTTCAATATATTCGTAAATTATTTCTTTTGATGTTTTCATAAAAGCTCTCCTACTGATATGCATATACACAATGTTCTAGTGTATATCTATATTATAAGAGATTCTTTCAAATTGCACAAGATAGAGTATACACAATCACATTTGGATGAACTCCAAAAATTAAAACATACCCTTAACACCCGATATTATACCTATATACTAGTAATAACCACTACCAGTAGGAGGATTAATCTATATTTTTTCATTCTCTTACTCCTTTATTGATTTTAATCTTTTATAACCGATACATTATCGTTGATTATCCGCAACATATCCTTAAACTCCCCGTACCTTTCAACGAGCTCTGTTAAGCTCAGCTCGCTCATCTCTTGCAGTTGCTCGTTGTATTGAGAGATGTTGGTGTAATAAGCATATTCAAATCCTTCATAATTTAACAAGCTCCCATTCGCCACTGCCGTTGCATAGGATGCTTGCATCGCTTCTTCATATCCTACAGTGCCTTTCCCTTGGCTGATGATTGCTGCATCATCGATTGCTTTTAACAACGCTTCACTCGGATCTGTTACATAATCCTTGTATGTATCCTGTGTTTTCCCTACTATGGATGCTCCT
>JBKECT010000048.1:0-4255 GCA_047974855.1 Anaerorhabdus sp. | reverse complement strand
TTGAAGAACAATATAGAGAAATTGAGCCTAGCGTAAAAGCACTAGGAGAGTTACTAAATACCATAGGTGGACAATTAACCACAATCGCAACAACGATGCAAGATCAAGATCAAGCAATCGCAAGCAAGTTAGGGTTGTAACATAATTTGAAAAAGGCAATTGCAGAAATGTGATTGCCTTTTTCAGATATAAGGAGAAATGAGCATGAGTATAAAAATAAATAATAATGAAATAGAAGCAATGATTACAGAGGTAGAGGCAAAAATTAGTGAATTGGAATTGTTGTACACAGCGCACTTGCAAAATATTATATTACCAGAAACGACAGATGCAGGAATATCTGGAACCTATGTCAATTCAGCGACAAAATTGTCGCTGAGTTTGGCGAGTTATTGTAATAATATCTTAGCATATTACAAAGTACATAATGAAATGCTTAGAAAAATCACATATGAAATTAGGGGGAAAGAAGCCAACGCAAAGAAGCAAATTCAAGAAAGCGGAGGATTGACAAGTGACAAAAAAAGATTATTTTATTGAAGTTTTCGAAACGATTTATGATGATCACGAAGACGATTGCATTCGATATGAAAGAGCTGTTGATAATGAAATTAAGAAGTGCTATGAGAGAGTAAGAACGGAGCTTTACAGCGACTCAGTTGATACCTATTTCACGACAACTTCTGATGTATTAAAGTTTTTTCATGAAAGAATACGAGCAACACTGAACAACGGCGAGGAAGAAAGTGTATCAAAAATAGAAGAAAATGATTTCACTATGATTAAATTAAATGCAAATTTCACTCGCATGGATACAACGGATGTCAGGGGAATTCTGTATGAACCCTATGAAACGGATGCGCAAGAAATTAACGAATATTATAAAAACAAAATTTATTCTAGTGAAAGTGATGATGTGTTTATGATATCGGGAAAGAACTATTTAAAAGATATATTCACAGCAGATCAAAGCAGTTATTTTCAACACATGAGAGCTGTTATAGAAACATTGGAAAGCACGATAGAATTGAATGAAAAGATTGTGCTAAATAGTGGATACCAAAGCGATGGCGGGGAATTGATTTTATTAAAATCACAATTAAACAATCTGACCGATGGGCTGGAGCGTGAAGAGAAAACAATTGAAGATAGATGTAAGGATTTAGAGAAGTACGGATTCTTTTCCCCTAAAGGTATGGTAGAATATGTAAACCGTGCAAAAAAATATAGAGATGAAGCAATTCACGATTTGAAAAATAACTTTACTAAAATTAAAGAATCTGTTGATTCAATGGTTGATGAGTGCGACAATTTGACAAAACTTAACGAGGAAGTGGAGTCAGTAATTACTTCAATAGAAGCGTTGATAGTCAACTTAGAGGATGCAGTTATAGATTCAAACTTAGTAATTAATGGATACACAAATTTAACCTTTGAAACTGAAGAGACTTATATTGATAAGATTGTAAAGCTGGCAATGGACAACTACATGCAATCTGGAGCTGGAAATTTTAGTGAAATAAGTGCAAATTCAATCCTGCTAAAAGATGAGAACTATGTAAAGCAAATAGAGTGGAATGCAACGCTACAGTTAGGTCAAAATATAGGATTAATTGATAGTGACGTGTCATTTGATGAACTAACTGAAGAGAACATTGAAGAGTATATTAATTTAGATAATTTTTCAGGAGAACAGCTTTTGATACACTTAACGTTAGATGCAGGACTATTTATGGAAAAATCTCAACGCATTCAATGGCTTTTAGATATCTGCATCAATAAATCATTTAATTCAGAAAATTATGATGAAAATCAATATATTCAATTTATCAAGTGGGGAGCAGCGATTGATTACTTAGCTGCCATTGATTTTTCAAAATTCACAGCGATTAGTATTTCGGAAGTAAATGATACTTTTACGTACACGTATTCAGTACTGAGTCAGAGTTGGGGAGCAGAGTATAGTGAAAGTTTTTCTGTGCATTCTAGCAATGATGGAAAAAACGCTGTAAGTTATATAAGACTCTATGAGAATGATACTCAGATAAAAGAGGTATGTGAAAAAATAGAACAATTAAAAGAAGAATATGGTGATGTTGAAGTTGATGCCATCTGGGAATATTTGGCGCAAAATGCAGCAGGATTAGCAGAACAGGCAGTGAAAGATGCTGCAGAAGACGCCTTTGGGGAGAATGGCAAACTGGTCACTGTATTGTTTAGTTATTACCAAACGATAGAAGATAGAAAAAGAGAAATCCTAGAGGAAATTGAAGAAAATGAATATTATGTAAGACACGAGACAGAAAGCAATGATAACGAAAGTGAGTTAGCGGATGATAATTATGAGTATTTTCCACAAAGATATGTTTTCATTCTAACAAATGTGAATGGAGAAACATTTACCGAAGACTATAGCATCCACCCAACAAAAGATGCAATAAGACTGAAAGAGGCAGCGGGTCAAGCAGCCATCATCAGCCAAGGAGAAGGAGCAGAAGGATATAAGGAAGCGATGGAAGCGTCCTATGCAACGGCAGTGGAGAATGGAAGTTATGCAACGCGCGAAGAATTTGAAGGTAGTTATACAAGATTTGCAATAGATAAAGCAGAGCAACTGCAAGAGATGAGCAAACTGAGCGTAGAAGAGATTGTGGAAAGGTACGATGAGTTTAAGGATGTCTTACGGGAAATAGATGATAATTTAAAAATTATAAAAAATAACTAATAAAGGAGTGAGGATATGAAAAAACAAGGACTAGTAATTCTACTGCTAGTAGGAATGATGGGATGTAGTAAAGTAGAAGAAGAAGTAGACAGTAAAGAGAAAGAAGTCATAGCGTATACAAGCTATGGCGATTTAGTAGCGTACATGGAAGAGAGTGAGTACACAACAGAGGCCGTAAACAATGTAGCGTATACTTTAGAAGTAGAAGGGAAAGTAGAAGAGTATCGAGGGTATGCAAAGGAAACCTTTACAAAGCAAGAAGAAGAGAAAGTGTATCCACTGTATATCTTAGATTTAGGGTTCTATTATGATGTGTCAGAGGGAGAAATAAGCTACCCATCACCCTATAGTAGCCATAAGGAAAGTGGAGCAATCGTGTTTATGAATTTAGGCAATGAAGTCCTCCTGATCTATGAGACAGTAGATAGTACAAAGCAGCAGAAAGCTATCACAGAAGCAGCCATCATCAGCCAAGGACAAGAAGCAGAAGGATATAAGGAAGCGATGGAAGCGTCCTATGCAACGGCAGTGGCGAATGGAGATGCAAGGAGTTATGAAAATTTTTCTGAAGGATATTCTGCCAACATCTCTCAATACAACGAGCAACTGCAAGAGATGAGCAAACTGAGTGTAGAAGAGATTGTGGAAAGATACGATGAGTTTAAGGATGTCTTACGGGAAATAGATGATAATTTGAGTATATTAAATCCAACAAACCAATAAAGGAGCAAAACAATGAAAAAACAAGGGCTAGTCCTCCTGCTGCTAGTAGGAATGATGGGATGTAGTCAAGGCGGAAAATAGATGAAGCTTGTAGTAGAAGGGGTTTGCTTTTTGAATTCATGGAGATGGATAAGAATTCTCTCAGGATAGGTACAATGTCTTCCTTTCTTATGTGGTTACCTAAAGGATATTTAATGATGCTTTTTTAGTCTAGGTGGTTAGCTTAATTCTACAATATGCAAAAAAAAACTTGAAAATAAACTGTTAAGGGTGTAAAATTTAGACGATAAATAAGGAGGAATAACAATGGCTGGACGAATAGCAATGGATGTTGAGGAGTTGTATGCAAAGTCAGCAGAATTCACATCAGAATCAAGTGAAGTAGAAGCTATGGTATCACGCTTAGATACAATGATCACCACCTTAAGAGAAACGTGGGAAGGGGATGCATCAGCAGCCTTTGAAGAACAATATAGAGAAATTGAGCCTAGCGTAAAAGCACTAGGAGAGTTACTAAATACCATAGGTGGACAATTAACCACAATCGCAACGACGATGCAAGAACAAGATCAAGCAATCGCTAGCAAATTAGGGTTGTAGAATAATTTGAAAAGGCAATTGCAGCAATGTGATTGCCTTTTATTATAATTAGGAGGATATGAGGATATATGGACGAGTTTGTGGAAGTTACAATGGATATAGTGAACCATTATGGAATTAGTGTCGATGTTTCAGTGAATGAAAACATGAGAATTAATGAGATGATCATAGAGGTATTAAAGGGATTAAACTTAACTTTAATCAGCA
>JBKECT010000029.1:0-98729 GCA_047974855.1 Anaerorhabdus sp. | reverse complement strand
CAGAATCAAGTGAAGTAGAAGCTATGGTATCACGCTTAGATACAATGATCACCACCTTAAGAGAAACGTGGGAAGGGGATGCATCAGCAGCCTTTGAAGAACAATATAGAGAAATCGAGCCGAGTGTAAAAGCACTAGGAGAGCTACTAAATACTATAGGCGGACAGTTAACCACAATTGCAACGACAATGCAAGACCAAGATCAAGCAATCGCTAGCAAATTAGGGTTGTAACATAATTTGAAAAAGGCAATTGCAGCAATGTGATTGCCTTTTATTTATCATTGGGAGGGTGTATGGAAGAGTTAGTAAATCATTATGGAATCAGCGTGGACATTTCGGTGAATGAAAACATGAGAATAAATGAGATGATTCTTGAGGTATTAAAGGGATTAAATTTAACACTCACCAGCATTGAGAACATTTTAGTCAAAATAAAGCGAAGTGGGAAAGTATTGACCCAGCGAGAAACATTAAAAGATGGGAACGTCCGCAATGGGGATGTCATCATCTTGGTTTAAGGATGAAAGAAAAGGAGCGTATGCGCACAAAGGAGTGGTGGAGCATAAAGGTAAAAAATTGGAAGACTTATGAGATTAAAAAATCTATTGGTTATGATTTAAAAGATTAAGAACTGTAAGCTATATAATGAAATAGAAATTGGAGAGTTTATGAAAGTCGTACTAACAACATTAAATGCAAAGTATATTCACACTAATCTAGCCTTGAGGTGGTTGTATGTCGCCAGAGACAAGTCTTTTGATGTGGAAATTAAAGAATACACAATCAAAGATGATTTGATTCATGTTGCTGGTGAAATTGAAAAAGCAAATCCAGATATTGTGGGGATATCGGTTTATATTTGGAATTGTGAAGAAACAAAGGTGCTTATTCAACACCTGCATGAAAAAATGCCGAAGCTGAAAATTATACTTGGAGGACCTGAGGTGTCTTTTGATGTTGAGGAGTGGCTTGAGTATCCGATTGAAGCAATCTTAAGAGGAGAAGGTGAAAAGGTATTTTGGCAAGCATGTCGTGGAGAGTCCAACATTGATGGATATGTTTCAAAAAAAGAAGTATCGGCTACGCATTATGCAAAAGTTGATGTGGCTTGGTTGGAACAGTTAGAAAGCCCTTATTATTTAAGTATCGACGATTATCATCGCCAGCATCGATACCTTTACTTTGAAACTAGCCGTGGGTGTCCTTATCAATGTAGTTACTGCTTATCATCGATGGATAACCAAGTCAGACTATTTTCAGAAAAATATATTAGAAAACAATTGCAACAGCTAACACCTGGATTTTGTAAGCAAGTTAAGTTTTTGGACAGAACGTTTAATGTGGATAGCGAACGTGCGTTAAACATAGCAAAGCTAATTGAGGAACTAAAGGTTGACTTTAGTTTTCAATTTGAGATTGTCATAGATTCATTAAGTGAAAATCTTTTATCTTTTTTTGCTCAAAGTTCAAAAGAGCGATTCAGGTTTGAGGTGGGAGTTCAAACGTTTAATAAAGATTCCTTGAAAAATGTAAGAAGAATTCAAAGCAAAGAAAAATTGAAAACAAACATTCAACGCCTAGTAGAAGTGGGATGTTTGTTGCACGTTGATTTAATTGGTGGGTTGCCTTATGAGGATTTAAAGTCATTTAAAGCCTCTTTTACAGAATTGTTTTCTTTAAAGGCAGAAGAAATTCAAGTAGGATTATTAAAATTATTGAAGGGAACACCGCTTAGAGAACAAGCTGAAACCTTAGGACTGGTCTATAATTATAAAGCACCATATACGATCGAGAAGACACCTTGGATGACAACAGAAGATGTGGGAAAAATTGAAAAAATTTACCAAGGGGTAGAGAAACTATATAATAGTCAACGTGCTAGAGAGACATTATTATTTTGCTTTCAACAGGGGATTAGTATCGTTGATGTTTTTGAAGATGTAGGATCAGCGATTTTAAATTTTAAAGGGCAAGTTCAAGTAAAAGATATGTTTTTGATGCTCTATCAATCACTACGGAAACACTCAAATATGAATGAAAAAGAGCTACAAGCGTTGTTGAATAATGACTATTATATGGGATTTAAGCAAGCTCCTCCATCATTATTTAATGAAGATTTATCGAAAATGGAAATTAAACGATATAAGAAGGAATGGGTTAAACTTGGAATTTTTGATGAACAAGAACTTTACAAATATGGTAAGATAAAATTAGGATATAATCAGAATAAAATACAATGGCAAGTATTAATTTATAATGCACAGCAGCAGCTCCCAAAAAGAGTCTGGATTACACAGGAGGAGAAATAATGGAATTATTTATCGCATCAACTAATGCTCATAAAATTGAAGAATTTAAAGGGATTCTTGAACCGTTGGGATATGTTGTTAAAAGTTTGAATGACTTAGAGGAGATAATGGATATTGAAGAGACAGGAAAGACTTTTTCAGATAACGCCAAAATTAAAGCAGAGGCGATAGCGAAGAAGTTTAATATTGCTTGTATTGCCGATGATTCAGGATTTGAAGTTGATGCTCTTAATAAAGAGCCTGGTGTTTTATCGGCTCGATATTTAGGACATGACACAAGTTATGCTTACAAAAATCAAGTGATTTTAGAAAGAATGATAGGAAAAGAAAATCGTGTATGCCGCTATGTTTGTGCTATTGCATTAAGTGTTCCAGGAGAAGAAACAATTATTTTTGAGGATATTGTAGAAGGCACAGTGGCGAACAAGGCAATTGGAAATCATGGATTTGGCTATGATCCTTTGTTTTATTATGAACCTTTTAAGACAACGTTGGCCAATGTGAGTGAAAAAGAAAAAAACTCAATATCGCATCGTGGGAAAGCTTGTGCTAAGCTTGTGAGGTATCTTCATGAAATGGATATCTAAATTTTGCTTCTTTTTTGCAACAGTTTGTTTTCTAGTTGCATTTTTCTTAATGTGTATTGATTTAAATAGCTTTAATCCCACTTTTTTTAAAAAGGAATACGTAAAGCTCAATACAGCAGAAGAAATTGGGATGAGTCAGGATGATTTAGACAAAGCAACTACAACTCTTTTGGACTATATTCAAGCAAAGAGAGATGACTTGAATGTTGTGGCGACAATTGATGGAATTGAAACGGAAGTATTTAATGAAAAAGAAAAGCTGCATATGATTGATGTAAGAGTGCTGTATTTAAATGCAATGCAAGTCAAGTGGGTGAGCGGAATCCTGGGGATGATATTATTGGTGATTGGGATAGCTTTAAATAGGAGAGAAGCAGCAAGAAGTTTTTTTGATATGGCTTCGAAGGCTTTATTGGCAACTTTTTCTATTTTATTTTTAATTGGACTATATGCAGTAGTTGATTTTAATTCCTTTTGGCTTCAATTTCACTATATTTTTTTCACGAATGATTTATTTCTTTTAAACCCTGCCACAGACATTCTCATTAAAATGGTACCTAGTCAGTTTTTCTTTGATCTTGTATTTAGGATTGTAATTAGTTTTGCACTTGGCATCGCAATTTTTGCTTCTGCGTGTGTCTATGAGAGGAGAAGAAGATGATTAATGTTGTACTATATGAACCGGAAATACCTCAAAATACCGGAAATATTATGAGAACTTGTATGGCTGCAAATTGCCGACTACACCTTATTGAGCCATTAGGGTTTTCATTAGATGAAAAACATTTAAAGCGAGCTGGAATGGATTATTTAGTCGATCTGTCGATCTGCCGTTATACCTCATGGGAAGATTTTATATCTAAAAATACTGGCGATTATTACTTTATCAGTAGATATGGGAAAAAATCACCTACAGAGTTTGATTATTCAGATAGCAATAGAGAAATCTTTCTTATTTTCGGAAAAGAAAGCACAGGCATTCCCAAAGAAATTTTAAAGGATAATCAAAAGCGGTGTGCTAGATTGCCTATGGTAAAGCATGCAAGATCACTGAATTTATCAAACTGTGTCGCCATTTGTGTTTATGAGGTTCATCGCCAGCAAGGGTATCTTGACCTAAGTAGTGTTGAAATACTTAAAGGAGAGGACTGGTTAAATAAATAGAGTGTTTTATTAGACAAAAATTGAACAATTAGCTATAATAACATAGTAAAAGAGAGGTGGCTTTTAGTGATTGAGAACATTAATGATTTTATGACTATTGCATCTTTAGCGGTCATTATCTTAGCTTCATTTTATGGTGCTTATCGCATTTTTGTACAGCATCATGAAAATAGAATGCAACAATTGGAGTCAGAATACTATCAATCGGATTCAGATAGTGATGACTAAAAGCTAAACAAGGAGGAAAACGATGTTTACACAAGCATATTCTTCCCCAAATGCGCCAAAAGCATTGGGGCCATATTCACAAGCGGTTAAATTAGGAGATTTTGTTTATCTATCTGGGCAGGTACCATTAAGTCCAGAAACAGGAGAAATTGTAGGGACTACAATTCAAGAACAAACTCAACAGGTTTTAAAAAATATTGAAGCTGTATTAATGGAATTGAATTTGGAATTGCGTCATGTGTTAAAGACGACAGTGTTTATGAGTGACTTAAAAGAGTTTGATGGGATGAATGAAATTTATGGAACTTATTTCCAACAACCTTATCCAGCTCGCTCAACAGTACAAGTTGCAGCACTTCCAAAAGGTGCTAAGATAGAAATAGAGTGCATAGTTATTGATACTTTAGCGTATGAGAAACAAATGGCTCATTCACATGAAGGATGCGATGGTGGATGTTGCGGTGGTGAAGAAGAAGGCTGCAGCGGAGGATGCTGTGGTGGCGATTGCGATTAAAAAGACGAAAGTCTTTTTTTTATGCTAATTTGGGAAAATAATCAAACAGAAATAAGTAAAATAGATGAGGGGGATTATTGTGGAAAAATATTGTCATTTATTTTATTATGATACACAGACAAAAGAAACGGTATTTGTGTATCGAGAAAAAGAAATTGGAAGAAAAAAAGATAAACCTGTCGTTTTCATAAAATGTTGGTGTTTGGAAAATGGATCAACAATGGAAGGGCGGCTGAAAAGCTGCCGTCATTTGCTTAAGATAGTTCAAAAACCACCTATTTTAATTTCTGAAAGGCAGCGATTAGTTTTTATGACTACAACTTCACATACCACAGAGGATTGCGTATTTATTCAATCAAGGGGGATTCAATCAATTAAAAAAACGAAGGAAAATGCAACGAGAATAGTGATGCAAGATGGATCTGCTTATATTATCTTATTGGACTATCGTATTATAAATCGCCAATATAAGAGGTCATTACAACTTTTAGAAAAATTAAAGTTAACAGAGCAAAAATTTTTGTTATTTGAAATTTAGTTATGTGCTATAATAAATAGGTAAGAAATGAGGTGTAAAATGGATAGTTTATTTGTGTTAGTTGTCGTTATGTCGTTAGTTGTTCTTTTGCTTGTGGTTATTTTGTCGGTTACTTTAATTTCACGGGTAATGAGAAAACAGGAAAGTATATTGAAAGAAACGTTGTATCAAAATAATAAAGAAAGTAGCCAAGATATTAATGATTTGCGTCAACAACTCCAAAAAGAATTAATTCAATTTCAAGATAGAATGTCGATGACAGTTAAAGGAGATCTAAATCAATTAAGTGAGAATACAGTTAATCGGTTGGTGACCATTGAAAAAAATGTGAAAGATGGATTGCTGCATGGATTTGAAAAAAATAGTGAAGCGTTTAATCAGGTTATGAAACAAATGTCAGAGATTAATCAAACACAAGAGAATCTAAAATCGTTATCATCTAATATTACAAATTTACAAAATGTATTAACTGATAAAAAAACGCGTGGAACCTGGGGTGAAGTAGAATTATATTCAATATTAGAAAGTACCTTTGGAAACAATCCTCACCGGTTTGAAAAACAGCATAAACTTTCTAATGGAGCGATTGTGGATTGTGCGTTGTTTGCACCAGATCCACTTGGTAAAATTATGATAGATTCTAAATTCCCATTAGAAAATTATAATCGCCTAATGGAAGCACGTGATAATAAAGAAGAAGAAGCAAGGGTTCGCACGCTGTTTAAAAAAGATGTACTAAAGCACATTAATGATATTTCTGAAAAATATATTATTGCTGGTGAAACAGCAGAAATTGCCTACATGTTTATTCCTGCCGAAGCTGTGTTTGCAGAAATTTATGGACATTTTGATGAAGTAATTCAAGAATCGTATAAGAAAAAGGTTTACTTGGTATCACCAACAACCTTGATGGCTTATATTACTGCAATTAAGGCAATCTACCTTGGTCAAGAGAGAAACGATAAGGTGGAAGAAATCCAAAAAGAGTTTTCAAAATTATCAACAGAATTTGATCGATTTAATACTCGTTTTAACTCAGTAGTAAAAGATTTTGATAAAACACAAAGGGATATTAGAGATGTTGAAATTACATCTGGTAAAATAATGAAACAGTTTAAACAAATTGAAGCGGTGGAGTTGGATTCTTTAAATAGAGTGGAATCTGATGCTGATACTCCTTCAAGACAATATGAAAGCAGAAAAAAAGAAGAGGATAATCAAAATCAATATGAAAACATTGAAAACTAAGTTATCGCCAAAAATCATTGTACTAGTTACAATATCTGCACTGTGCTACTCCTATGCTATTAACTCTTTTGTTGAAGTTGCCGATTTATTCCCTGGTGGATTTGCAGGAGTATCTATGTTGATATCTCGACTACTGGCTCAGACAGGAATTAATATAAGTTTTAGCATTATTTATTTAGTTTTGAATTTGTTAGTTACGGCATTTGTATATCGCCATGTTGGTAAAATGTTTGCTTTATATTCTGTATACTGGTTTAGTTTAACAAGTATCTTTACGTGGATATTCCCAGTAGGTGCTCTTACTTATGATGTCCTTCTTCTTGCAGTATTTGGTGGTATTATCAGTGGTGGAGCTGTTGCCTTAGCACTAAGAAACAATGCCAGCAGCGGAGGGATTGATTTTATCGCTGTTTATGTTTCAAGCAAATACAATCGTTCAACATGGAATTATGTATTTTTGTTCAATACAGGAATTATCTTAATTACTGGAATTACATTTGGATGGGATAAAGCTTTTTATTCAATTATTTATCAATTTTGTAACACTCAAGTTATTTCATCGCTGCACCATCGTTATAAGTTGAAAACATTATACATCATCACTGAGAGTCCAAAAGAAGTTAGTGATGAAATTTTAAAACATTGTCGGCATGGAATTACTAATTTCACAGGGGAAGGTATGTTTTCTCATCGTGAAAAAAATTTATTATTTATGGTTGTTAATGCATATCAGGTGCATGATGTAATAGAAATTATACAACATGTAGATCCTCATGCATTTATCAATATAGCAACAACTGAAAAAGTTGTTGGAAATTATTATCAGTTGCCATTAGACTGATATAGAAAAGAGGAAAATTATGAAAAAAAAATATGGAATTATGGCGTTAATTTTTTTAATGGTTGGATGTACGAGTGCTGCGCCAGCACAAAATGAGGCAACTCAACTCCCAACAGTTTCTCCATTAACAGAGGAGTCTGTTCAGTCGGCTGATGAAGCGCTTCAAATTGCACTTACTCACGCTAACTTGACACAAGAAGAAGTTGAAGTAAGAAAATCAGCGACATACGAGTCGCAAGGAGTCACTTTGTACGATGTTGAGTTTGTAACGAGTACAACATCATACAGCTATGAAATAAACGTAGCAACAGGAAATATTATTAATTTTTACCAAGACAGTAGAGACAATGTGACAGATGAAACTCCATCGACGGATACGTTGCTTACAATTGCTGATGTTAAAACAATAGTGTTTACTCACGCAGGGGTAGCAGAAGTCAATATCTATGATTTGGATGTTGATTTAGAACAAAAAAATGGAGTTAAGATTTATGAAGTAGACTTTGAATCGGCTGGGTTTGATTACGAGTACCGAGTAAACGCGTCAACTGGTGAAGTGATTAGTTCGGATAAAAGAAACGATGATTAATAAAAGCAAGCATGATTTCATGCTTGCTTTTTCTATAATGAGAGCCTATTTAATTTCTAATCCCATTTTCTTTTGTACTTTTGCAAGTTTTTTATAGGCGATTTGATGTGCTTTTTGAGCTCCGTTGATTAATGTTTTTTCAAGGATGTCACTGTTGATAATGAGATTGTAGCGAGTTTGAATTTTTTCAATTTCAGTACATACGACATCTGCGACCGCTTTTTTAAACTCACCGTAACCATAGTCTTGATAGAGTTCAGTTAAGTCTTTGATAGGAGTATTGGTGAGGCTAGACATAATTTGTAGTAAGTTGCATATGCCAGGCTGATTTACCGGGTCAAAATTCACTTTGCCAAGGTCATCAGTAACTGCGGACATAATTTTTTTACGGACAACTGCCAAATCATCAAGAAGATAAATACATCCTTTATCGCCTTGGTCTGATTTACTCATTTTTTTACTAGGTTCACTTAATGACATGATTCTAGCACCTACAGTTGGAATAAGTGGTTCTGGTATGGTGAATGTATCACTATAGCGATTATTAAATCGATTCGCAATATCTCGTGCTAACTCTACGTGCTGCTTTTGATCTTCCCCAACTGGGACGAAGTCGGCATCATACATAAGAATGTCGGCACTCATCAAAGTTGGATAAGTATAAAATCCTCCAGTTAAATTGGATTCACCTTTGCTTTGCTTATCTTTGAATTGAGTCATACGGTTCAACTCGCCAAGATAAGTCATACAATTTAAAATATAGCCAAGCTGAGCGTGTTCTAAAACATCAGACTGCAAAAAAATTGTACTCTTTTCCGGATCAAGGCCACAAGCAAGATACAAAGCTACGGCATCTTTTAAGTTTTTTCGTAATTCTTTCGGTTCTTGTTGGGTTGTGATGCAATGTAAGTTGGCTATAAAAACAATCATTTCATAACTATTTTGATATTGCACAAAATTCTTTAATGCTCCAATGTAGTTTCCTAAAGTTAGTTGTCCACTTGGTTTAATTCCGCTTAACATGCGTTTCATAATTCTCTCCTCCTAAAAAATAAAAACGCCCTCTAATAAGGACGCTGATGCGTGGTACCACCTTGTTTACTTTATCATATAAAGTCACTTATGGATAACGGCCATGACCGAAGTGTTGCACACTTATGCTCCAAAGACCCAATTCATTTTTATGCTCCTTATGGCTTGCACCACCGCCATATCTCTGCAAAGAGGAAATAAAAACTACTTAATCTTTTTCATTGCTATCTTTATTTAAACATTTTTTCTTGGTCTTATCAATAGCCCAAACAAAATAATTACAAAACAAAGAAGTAAATACACGTTAAATTGTGGCTTTGTAATTCCACCGTAAATGATGAATGAGGCTCCAACAAGGGCTAAAATAGGGAATATTTTTGTTTGGAATAAGCTGCTGCTAACAAAATTTTTATTGTCCTTTAAAACACCAATGTAAAGGCACACTAAGAAGAAGTAGTTAGCAACAATTGGAAGGGCATCTACTTCTAATCCTTTGAAGAGGGTAAAGCCATATAGTGATGCACCATCTAATGATAAAAAGTGGAATCCAAGATAAATCAGGATTAAAATTAAAGATAGAATCCCAGCGTTAATTGGCGTATCATATTTGGGGTGAATAGCAGAAAGTGCTTTACTTTTAGGCAAAAGATTACGAACAGCTAAAGAATAAGGAGTCCTAATGAATGTTAACACTAACCCGTTTAGTGTACCTAATATTGATATTAAAACTAAAAGATAAACGACTTTTGGGCCAATTGATCCAAATAAGCTAATGGCAATAGATGAGATAGGGTCAACTCCATTTAAGATAGCTTCTGTGCCGATAGAAGAAGCTACACCAAAGAAGTAGAAAAGATAAAATCCAATGACAACAAGCGGTCCAATGATTAATGCAAGTGGTAAATTTCTTTTTGGATTTTTGATTTCATGAGCAACAGAGGGTGCTAGCATCCAACCATCAGTTGCAAAGGCAACTGCAATTAATGCGGATAAAAAGCCAGACATTTCAAAGTTTCGTGTGGCAGAACTGCTAACAACCGCAATTGGATTTCCAAGGAAAAGACCTGTAGCAGCTAGTAAAAGTAGGGCTCCTAGCTTAATAATAGTTGTGATTTCTTGAAATTTCCCAGCTCCTTTAGTTTTGATAAGGTTGGTAACAAAGAAAAAAAGAACGTAGATAATAGCGATTGGCCATACCCAAGGGTTAAATTCGGACGTTGTTAAAAGGTTAGGTTGTCCAAAAAGGCTAAGCGTGTAGTTCGCTGCAACCCAAGCGATAATAGCACAAATTGCTGGGAAGTAGATGACAGTTTGAAACCATCCAGCTAAAAACCCCAAGGTTTTACCGAAAGCAAGCTCACAATAGGTAACAAGTCCACCAGCTTTTTCATCAATTTGAGCATAATTAGCAATTGTTAAACTACCAAAGATAATTCCAAAACCCGCAATAAGGAAAGCCCCCATCCCAGCCAGTATATTTCCATTAGTTAATTTGATAATTTCTGATGTTTTGAAGAAGATTCCAGATCCGATTACAATTCCAACAATCATTGAAATAGTGGTCAACAAATTGAACTTTCTTTTCGGCGTTATAGTATTCATGATTCATCCTCCGTATATTCATTAAATTTTCTTAAAAAAAAGGAGATTTGTCAAGATTTTTTCTTTATTATGTTTAAAAAAGATGTATAATAGGGGTAGTTAATTTAGTAGAAAGGAGAAACTGTGCCTAGCATAGTTAACCATTATATGATTGTAATTTATACATCGCCAGGTTGCTCGTCTTGCCGAAAGGTGAAATCGTGGCTGAATGAAAAAAAATTGCCTTATATCGAAAAAAATATTTTTACAACACTTCTAAATGAAGTAGAGGTGAAACATTTATTACAACGCAGTGAAAATGGAACGGATGATATCATCTCAAAACGTTCAAAAATTATAAGAAATTTAGAAATTGATTTGGATCAATTATCAATTAATGAATTGGTTGAATTTGTAAGGAATAATCCAACAGTATTAAAAAGACCGATTATTTTAAATGAAAAAGTATTTCAAGTGGGATATGATGAAGAAGAAATTGATGCTTTTATTCCAGCGGAGTTGAGACATATTGCTTCGGAAGCGTGTACTGAGGATTGTCCTTCTTACTGCAACTGTGGAAAATTAAGAGAAGAATAGAGCTTTGCTCTATTTTTTATAAGAAAGGAGTTCCTATGAAAATACTAGTCGGCTTATCAGGTGGTGTTGATTCAGCGGTGGCTGCACATTTACTAAAAGAACAAGGACATCATGTTGTTTGTGCTTTTATGCGAAACTGGGATTCAATTGCTAATCAAGATATTCTAGGGAATCCAACCTTGCAAAATGATGCGTGTCCTCAAGAGGAGGATTGGATGGATGCAAAAGCAGTGGCTGAAAAATTAGGATTAGAGATTCAAAGAGTGGATTTTATAAAGGAATATTGGGATGAAGTTTTTATGACTTTTCTTGAGGAATACAAAAAGGGAAGAACTCCCAACCCGGATATCTTATGCAACCAGCACATTAAGTTTCATAGTTTTTATCATTATGCAAAACAGCAGGGTTTTGATTATTTAGCTACAGGTCATTATGCAAGAGTTGAACATACAGAAGATGAAAGCTTTTTGTTAAGAGCTAAAGATAGCAACAAAGATCAAAGTTACTTTTTATGTCAAATTCCAAAAGAAGCATTGAATGAAACCTTATTTCCTTTAGGCGAACTACTTAAATCAGAGGTTCGTGAAATAGCAGATAAATTAGATTTGCCTGTTGCCAAGAAAAAAGATTCAACGGGAATATGTTTTATTGGGGAGAGAAATTTTAGAGAGTTTTTAAAGAATTATCTTCCGGCAAAAAACGGGAAAATAATTGATGTGGATACTAAAAAAGAGTTAGGAGAACACCAAGGAGTTTTATATTATACTATAGGGCAGAGAAAAGGATTAGATATAGGGGGTGTTGGTGGACCATGGTTTGTAGTGGGAAAAAACGTCGAAACAAACCAGTTGTATGTTGCAAGTGGTGATGATAATCCTTGGCTTGTAAGTACTTCTTGCTTAGTTTCTAATGTGCATTGGTTAAAAGAGTGCGAGGAACAGTTTGAATGTACTGCAAAATTTCGCTATCGCCAGCAAGATCACCCTGTAAGTATAAAAAAAATAGACAAAACCACAATAGTATGTACGTATCCTCAAGGGGTAAAAGGGGTAACGCCAGGACAAGAAGCGGTTCTTTATGCGGGAGAGACTGTTTTGGCAGGCGGCGTTATTGATAAAATCTTTAACGGCAATGAAAATTTAGAAACAAAAATTAAAAATAAAGTAATGGATTAGAGAGGGTATTATGGAAAAAATAAGTGGGCATTTTGAACATATAATTTATCGTCAAGAGGAAAACTTTTTTACGGTAGCTCGCTTTAAACTTCATGACGCAAGTGAAAAGACTATTTTAGTTACAGGACATATTGAGAATCTAGATAAAGAAATCTTGTATCATCTTGAAGGTGAATACGTGGAACATCCACGTTATGGAATGCAATTTAAAGTGTATTATCTGACTAAAGCTAAGCCAACGGATAGAGATGCTTTGATTCGCTATTTTTCAAGTTCTATCTTCCCTGGTATTGGCGAAAAGATGGCTGAAATAGTAGTGGATGCATTAGGGGAAGAAGTTATTGAAAAAATTAGAGACAATCCCGCTTGCTTGGATGGCATAGATAAGATGAATGACAAGAAGAAAAAAGCATTGATCGATGGAGTGAGCTCAGAAGAAGATGCCTTTAGTGAGATGACTAAATTTTTCATGCAGCACGGATTAGGGATAAGGAATATTTTGAAATTAAATCATGCCTACGGTAAAGATGCTATTTCTAAAATGTCAGAAAATCCATATCGCGCTGTTGAAGAAGTTGATGGATTTGGGTTTAAAACGACAGATAAGATTGCACTATCTATGGGATTTGAGTTGGATCATCCTTTTCGATTAAAGGCATTGCTTGCTTCTGTGTTGATGGAAATGTGTATGAGTACCGGAGACAGTTATATGAACCAAGAAGACTTAGTGGCTGAGTTTCGGGGACGGATTTATCCAATTGTTGTAGATGATGTTGATTTCTTTTTGAGTGAATTGGAATTTTCAAGGCAAATAAAGTTGGAAGATAATCGAGTTTATCCTATATCACAATATGATTCAGAAAGCGGCATTGCCCAATATCTTGCGACTTTCCCACAGGAGCATCTAGATCCGTATCAAGATGATAAATTAAAGAAAGCACTGAGTCAAATTCAAGAAAAACTAAATATCGAGTATGATCAAAAACAAATTGAAGCAATTCATTGTTTTTTTGAAAAGAATTTTATGATCTTGACAGGGGGGCCAGGAACTGGGAAAACAACGGTAGTGAGAGGAATGATTTCAATTTTTAAGGAACTGTATCCACAGGCGTTGATTGCATGTTGCGCACCCACAGGAAGAGCAGCAAAAAGGTTATCGGAGTTAACGGATGTACCTGCTTACACCATCCACAGCTTACTGAAATGGGATTTAGAGACCAATACCTTTGGTAAAAATCAAAATGAACCGCTTTTCTTAGATTTGCTTGTGATTGATGAATTTTCAATGGTCGATAATTGGTTGTTTTATAATTTAGTTTGTGCTGGAGCACATATAAAAAAAATATGTATTATCGGTGATGAAGATCAACTTCCAAGTGTTGGTCCTGGAAGTGTATTGAAAGACTTGATTGATTCTAAGTGTTTTCCACTCATTCGACTAAGTCATATTTTTAGACAACAAAGTGGGTCTGATGTTGTGAAACTATCTTCGCAAATTAGAGATGGCTATTTTGACTTTTCATCATTGACTAATGATGTGGCTTTTTTTTCCTGTACACAATACGATGTCAAAAGACATGTCATAAGTATTGTTGAACAAGCACTTAGTAGAGGGTTTGAATTAAAAGATATTCAAGTTCTGGCGTGTATGTATCAAGGGGCTGCTGGAATTGATCGTTTAAACAACGCATTGCAGGAGTGCTTTAACCCAGCGGATAAAGAAAAAAGAGAATGGAAGGTGGGTTATAAAACATACCGTGAGCAAGACAAAATATTGCAATTAAAAAATATGCCAGATGATGATGTTTATAACGGAGATATTGGAACTTTAGTGGATATTATTTATGTCTCAGAAAGTGAAAGTAAACAAGTGACATTTCTGATTAATTTTGATGGTATCTTTGTGGAATACGGTCCAGATGACTTTGATAAAATAAGCCACGCTTACTGCATCTCGGTGCATAAAAGCCAAGGGAGTGAGTATCCTATCGTCGTTATGCCTGTCGTTCACAGCTATGCAAGAATGCTTCAAAGACGACTTATTTATACAGGAATCACCCGAGCGAAGAAGTCGCTAGTTTTGTTAGGCGAAACAGAAGCATTACAAAAGGGAATAGATCAAATTGAAATACATTATAGAAAAACAACTCTCTGTAAAAGAATCACAGAAGAGTTTGTTCTAGATGATTAATAAGTTGAGAAATTGAGTAAGAAATGCTTGAATATCTCCATAATTGTGATATGATTGAAGATATCGTAGATAAAGATAAAACCAGTATATAAAAAAGCTATTTAGAGAGAAGATGAATGGTGAAAGTCTTCAGTCATATTAATGGTTGCTACTTTGGAGAATGACTAATAGTCATCGTAAGTCGGCGTTAACGATTAAGTAAGGGCACGCTTTGAATAAAGTGTGAATCAGGATGGTACCGCGTTAATTAACGTTCCTGCACAATTGCAGGAGCGTTTTTATATTTTAGGAGGAAATGGCAATGAAACAATTAACAGGAAATCAAGTAAGATCACTATTTTTAGAATATTTTAAAAGTCACGGTCACATGGTAGAGCAAAGTGCTAATTTAATTCCATATAAAGATCCAACTTTACTATGGATTAATTCAGGGGTTGCGGCATTAAAAAAATATTTTGATGGATCAGAAAAACCATCATGTAATAGAATTACAAATTCGCAAAAATGCATTCGAACTAACGATATTGAAAATGTTGGAAAAACAGCACGACATCATACTTTTTTTGAAATGTTAGGAAATTTTTCAATTGGGGATTATTTTAAAGAAGAAGCGATTCAATTTGCGTGGGAATTTTTAACCTCGGATCAATGGTTGGGAATGGATAAGGAACGCTTTTATATCTCTATCTACGCGGATGATGAGGAGGCTTTTAATATTTGGGTTAATAAATGTGGTATTAAACCTGAACGTATTTTAAGAACACCAGATAATTTTTGGGAAATTGGTGAAGGCCCAAGCGGACCCAATAGTGAAATATTCTATGATCGTGGAGAGAAGTATGATCCTAAAAAGCTAGGTGAAAAATTATTTTTTGAGGAATTAGAAAATGATCGCTACATTGAAGTTTGGAATGTTGTGTTTTCACAATTTGATGCTAAAGAAGGAAAAACAAGGGCAGAATATAAGGAGTTACCACAGAGAAATATTGATACAGGAATGGGACTTGAGCGGTTAGTGTCATTGATTCAAGGAGGAGAAACCAATTTCGATACAGATATTTTTATGCCAATCATTAAAGCAACAGAAAGCTATGCTAAATTTCCATATGAAGGAAGTTATTGCCAAGCTTATCGTGTAGTTGCTGACCATATTAGAACAGTAACATTTGCATTAAGTGATGGGGCTTTATTTTCTAATGAAGGTCGTGGCTATGTGCTACGTCGTATTTTGCGTCGTGCAGTTCGCTATGGCTTTCAATTGGGAATTGAAGGTGTCTTTATGCATCAATTAGTTGCTGTAGTAGCGAATGCAATGAATGAATTTTATCCCAATTTGAAATCAAAAGAAGAATTAGTAGCAAAATTAGTGAAAAATGAAGAAGAAGCTTTTCATTCCACTCTAACTCATGGAGAAAAGTTGTTATTTGAAGAACTTGAAAAAGCTCAAGTAAGCAAAAAATTAAGCGGATCTACGGTGTTTAAACTATACGATACGTTTGGATTTCCTAAAGAGTTGACTATAGAGATTGCAGCTGAAAAAGGGTATCAAGTTGATTTGAACGAGTTTGAACGTGAAATGGCACAGCAAAAAGAGAGGGCAAGAAATGCTCGTGTCGATGAACAATCTATGGTTAGCCAATCTGAAGAACTAATGAATTTCTTAGAAGAATCAAAGTTTATCGGATACACAGAAGTGACTTGCAAGTCTAAAATTATTGGACTATTTAAAGATAGAAAAAAAGTAGATACACTAAGTGGTAGTGGATTTGTGTTGCTTGATAACACGTGCTTCTATGCGGAAAGCGGTGGTCAAATAGCAGATACTGGTCTGTTGATAGGTGAAAGCATGCAGGCCAAGGTGGAAGATGTGAGAAAAGCACCACATGGACAGCATCTCCATTTTGTCAAAGTTGAAAATGGGGAGTTAAAAGTAGGCGATGAGCTAGATGGGAGAATTGATTTGACTCGACGCTTAAATATTAAAGCAAACCACTCTTCTGTACATTTGTTGCAAAGCGCTTTGAGAAAAGTTATAGGAGAACACGTTACTCAAGCAGGATCTTATGTGACTGAGGAATATGCTCGGTTTGATTTCACCCATTTTGAAAAGTTAACAGAGGAACAATTAACTCAGATTGAGACGGAAGTGAATCGAATGATTATGGCTAGTAATCAAGTTATTACTGAAATTTTATCAATTGAGGACGCAAAGAAATCAGGAGCATTAGCTTTATTTGATGAAAAGTATGGGGATGTTGTCCGCGTAGTTACAATGGGAGATGTATCAAAAGAGCTATGTGGAGGAACCCATGTAGCAAACACGCAGGAAATTGGAATATTTAAAATTGAGTCAGAGGAAAGTATTGGATCTGGAATTCGTCGATTAACAACAAAAACGAAGCTGAGTGCTTATTTTGATTTTGCTTCTTCTGAAAAATTATTGAAGAGTTTAGCAGAAAAAATGAAATTGAATTCTGTGAACCTTGTTAGTGAGAAGCTAGAAAGTTTACTGGAAGAAATGTCAGAAGTAAAAAAAGAGTTAGGACAGCAAAAAAGTAGAATGCTAGTTTTAGAAGCAGACCAAATGATGGAAAAAGTAAAAGAGATGAATGGGCTTCAAGTTCTTTTAATTGCAATGAAGAATGAAGATTCGTCACAATTGAAGGAATACGCAGAAATTTTGCGAAATAAAAGCGAAAGGTCATTGATATTTATTGCAAATACCACTGAAGAAGATAAGGTGACATTTGTTTCTGCAGCAAGTAAAGTGGCCATAGATATGGGTTTAAAAGCTGGTGATTTGGTGAGAATAGCCGCTGAAATGAGCGATGGAAAAGGTGGTGGACGACCAGATATTGCTCAAGGCGGGGGAAAAGGAGTTAAAATTCAGGATATTTTCGCCACAATTGAAGCAAAAATAATGGAATAACTACCAATTTTATTAAAATTGATATAAAATTAAAGTAAGGAAGTTGGGAGGGATAGTTAATGTCAAAGGAACTTACCGAAACAAGAAGTTTTAAATCTGAGGAAATAAAAAGAAGCAATATTCGTCAAGTATTACGTTTGACTAAAGAAGCACTTGAAGAAAGAGGATATAACTCTGTAAATCAACTATCAGGATACTTGATTTCAAATGATCCGGCGTATATCTCAAGCCACCAAAATGCTAGAAGCGTTATCCAATCTGTTGAAAGGTATGAAATTATCGAAGAGCTTGTTCGCTACTATCTTGAAGAAGAAAGTGACTCATGAGACGAGTTTTAGGATTAGATTTAGGGACAGTAACATGTGGAGTTGCGATTAGTGACCCTCTGGGAATGCTTGCTCGAACAGTTGAAACACTTCGGTTTGATCATGAAGATTATGCTACAGCAATTAAGAAAGTTGTAGAAATCATTAAAAAAGAAATGGTCACTGAAGTTGTTTTGGGATTACCAAAACACATGAATGGTGACATAGGAATTAGAGGAGAAGCATCGATTCAATTTAAAGAAATGCTGGAAGCAGAAGTGAATCTTCCCGTTATATTATGGGATGAGAGACTGTCGACTGTAGCAGCAGAGAAATTTTTAATATCGGCAGACGTTTCAAGGCAAAAAAGAAAAAAAGTGATTGATCAAATTGCAGCAGTGCATATTTTACAAGGATATTTAGATAAAAAATAGAAATGGGCGTGTTACGCCCTTTCGCTTGAGAAGGAGAAAGACGATGGACATGAGTACAAATAGCTTTTTTATCACAACCGAAGATGGAATTGAAAGAGAGATGGAGATTCTATTTACTTTTGAAGAAGAGACACGGAATAAAAAATATGTCCTTTTTACAAATCCAGAAGAAGAAACGGAAGATGTTTTTGTTGGGGTGTATAATGATGAAGGAGAGATTACCTTACTTGCTCCAGAAGATGATATGGAAGAGTGGGAAATGATTGAAGAAGTTTTTGGAGCATTTATGGAGGAATTTGAAAATGGCGACAGTGAAGAAGAAGCGGAAGATTAATGTAAAAAATTTATTGATTGTCATCTTAGCGGGGTTACTTCTTGTATGCGGAGGATTATTCATCTACTATAAACAATCAACAAAACCTGTTTCGACTGTTTCAGAAATCGTCATTTTTACTGTAGAATCGGGTGAAAGTACAAAAACAGTATTAAGTAATTTAGAGGATAATGGAATAATTAAAAATGAATTAATGGCAAGTTTATATGTAAAAATAAATGGATTATCTGATGTTAAGGCAGGAATGTATGAGTTAGATAAAAGTTGGACTATCGCAGAAATTTTTGAACAATTAAATGATCCAACTGCTGCACTTACTAATGATGTACGCATTACATTTATTGAAGGAGATTGGCTGAAACACATGGCTGACAAAGTTCAAGAGAATACCAACGTGAGCAGCGAAGAGTTATTAGAATTGTGGAATAACGAAGAATATGTACGCTCATTAATGACATCTTATCCATTTCTAACAGAAGAGATTTTTAATGAAAATTCACGATATCTTTTAGAAGGATATTTATTTCCAAGTACGTATGATTTTTATCGTGATACAACTGCTGAAGCAGTTACAAAGAAATTGTTGGATCAAACACTAAAAATTTATAATACTTATGCCAGTCAAATTGCTTCAAAGGGATATACAGTGCATGATGCTTTCACTTTAGCTTCAATTGTTCAATATGAGGCTGGATCAGTAAATGATATGAAATTAATTGCTGGTGTATTTTTAAATCGCTTGGAAATAGGGATGAAGTTGCAAAGTAGTGTTACGGTATGTTATGCACTTGATTTAGAAGATGGTAGTGATTGGAAAGCTTGCGAAACAAATCCTTCTTATGAGTCGCCATATAATACTTATATGTATGCTGGGCTTCCTCCAGGTCCAATTCTAAATTTTGGAGAGGCGGCACTTGAAGCAGTTTTAAATCCGACAGAAAGTAATTATTTTTACTTTATGGCAGATGTATATGGCGATGGACAAGTGTATTATGCAGAAACTTTAGAAGAACATGAAGCAAATGTAGATCAATATTTACGATAAGGAGGAGAGTGGATTGAAACCAATTATTATTGGGATTGCAGGAGGAAGTGCTTCTGGAAAAACATCAGTAGCATCGACAATTAAATCGAGCTTTGAGGGATCAAAATCAGTAACAATTTTGCGGCAAGATGATTATTATCGTGTGCAAGATGGAATGCCAATGGAAGAAAGAGTTAAGACAAACTATGATCATCCTCTTGCCATTGAAACAGAACTTCTTATTAGCCACTTGAAAGATTTGCTGCAAGGACAAAATGTAAAGAAACCAACATATGACTTTGTGAATCATACACGATCTCAAATGTGCGACCTTATTGAACCGTGCGATGTTATCATTTTGGAAGGACTGTTTGTTCTTGAAAATGTGGAATTAAGAGAGTTGCTAGATATTAAAATTTTTGTAGACACGGATGCGGACATTCGATTTATTCGGCGACTGAAAAGAGATGTAGAAGATCGTGGTCGCACGTTGGATTCTGTAATTGAACAATATATTAAAACAGTTCGAGTAATGCATGATTTATTTATTGAACCTAGTAAAAGGTATGCAGATTTAATTATCCCTGAAGGTGGACGTAATAAAGTTGCAGTAGACCTTTTAATTACAAAAATTAGTAGTATAATCAAAGCAAATATGCTATAATGTGAAAAGTTGGGAGTGTGTAACTATGGTAATGGATGAAAAGGTTTATGTAACCCAAGAAGGGTTAGAAGAACTTAAGAAAGAATATGAAAATTTAGTGCATGTAGTTAAAAATGAAGTTATTGAAGACTTAAAGGCGGCACGTGCACAGGGGGATTTATCGGAAAACGCTGATTATGATGCAGCGAGAGATCGTCAAGCGCAAGTTGAAGCGAGAATCCGTGATCTTGAAGTAATGCTGGATAACATTGAAATTATTAAAGAGAAAAAGGGAAATTCTAAAATTGTTAAACTCGGTTCAACTGTAGAAATTGAAGATTTAGAAACAAAAGAAGTTGAAACATTTATTATCGTTGGATCTGTTGAAGCGGATCCGCTTCAAGGTAAATTGTCAAATGCGACACCTTTAGCGATGGCGATGATGGATAAAAAAGTTGGTGCGACAGTAGAAGTTGAAGTAGAAAAACCATACAAAGTAAAAATTATTTCAGTGAAATAGGGAAACAGAAAAATAATGATAAAAATAAGCAGAGGGAGATACTATGAAACTGCTTATTTTTTTATGTTTCTATTTTATTTGTCTATCTAAGATTAGTTGGATAGTGTTAGAAGATCCACGGGATGTCGATATAGTTGTTACAGTAAATGGATTTTTAGAAAAACCTGGGAAGTATACAGTAAAAAATTTTACTTTGACACAAGATCTTCTAGAACAACTCAACATCTATGAAAATGCAGATTTGCGACATTTGAATGGAGCTGTAGCACTTCATGATGGAGATGTTTTAACTATTGTAGAAAAACAAGAGAAACATAAAATTTCTATCAATTTATCTAGCAAAGAAGAGCTGATGAAACTTCGAGGCATAGGTGAAATGATGGCTCAGCGAATAGTAGAATATAGAGAAAAATATGGCTATTTTCAGCAATTGGAAGATTTAAAAAAAGTTAAAGGAATAGGCGATAAAAAATTTGAACAAATTAAAGCTGAGATTATTCTGTGAAAAATAGAGGATTAGCTATTTTCTTGTTTGGTTTTTCTTTTGCAGCACTAGATGCCCATAAAGTAGTATTACTTAGTGTTTTAATTGTGATGTGGTTATATACTTATGAGTGGAAAACACTAGGATTAATGATTTTGTGCTGCTTTGCTATGTCCTTACCGAATTTTCTTCAAGGAGACTTTAATGTGGGGACAATTGTTGAGATGTCATCAAACTCGGTAGTTATCCAATCTGCTGGGAGAAGGGTATTGGTTTCAAATTGTCATAACTGTACATTTGATGATGTAATCAAAGTAGAAGGTAAAATAAAAACAATAGAGAGTGCACAAACCAATTTTGGCTTTCAATTTAGTGATTGGACTAAACAACATCGTGTATCATCATCAATTTATGCAACGGATAATGAAATTGTACGACATGGTAAAACGCTAAGAGCACAAATTTATAGAGAAATAAAAAAAAGAACGAATCAAATGGAGCAGGATTATTTGCTTAAATTAATTTTCAATATTCATCGAAAAGAGAGCGGATTTGAGTTGTTGTATCAGTTAGGATTTGGATGGTATGGTTTTTTGATTTTACTTAGGAAAATTTTAGCCACTTTTTTTATAGAAAAGCAAGTCGATAGGATAGAATTAGTTTTCATTGTTCTTTCTGGATTATTTTATCATTGGACATTTGTTATCGCGCGAGTATTAATTGGAAAATTAGTTCGATATTCATCTTGCACAAGACAAGATAAAGTGGCATTATTTGGTTTTCTATGTTGGCTGTTTTATCCTGAAAAAATGATGTCACTAACTTTTTTAATTCCTTTTGGATTTCGATTAATTCAAGTGCTATCATTTAATAAGAATCGCTTAGTATCCCTTAATTTTATTTTTGTCATTCAGAGTATTAGCTTTAATCAAGTAAATTTATTTTTTTCATTATTTTATCGCGCTATTTTGAAGGTAATGGGGGTTTTATATCTTTTGGCTGGGTGCCAAATCTACGTTCAGATATTTAATTCTCATTTGGCCTTTATTATCTTTATTCAAGCAGTAGAGAAAATTTCATCACTATTTATTATTCACGGTAACTGCGTGGGGTGGGGAATAATTCCGTTTTGTATTCTACAAAACCAACAGAAGAGAAAAGGATTGTACTTTAGTTTATCATTTTTATTATTTTTAAGGGGTGGATTATTTCATCCGTTGACTGAAGTTTCTTTTTTGCAAATTGGTCAGGGAGATAGCATTTTAATTCATTCGTTAATCTATAATAAAACGGTGGTTGTAGATACGGGAAAAGCATCGCAATATGCTCTGTTGAGAAGTAATTTGCAAGCAAGAGGAATCTCAAAAATTGATGCTCTAATTGTTTCTCATGATGATGAGGATCACAATGGAGGACTGAAACAGCTTCAAGATGATTTTAAAGTAGTTAGAATAATAAGGAATCATCAAGATTATGAGGAAGGTGACATTTATTTTAAGTCACTAAACGATATCCAAGAAGATAGTACAAATAGTAATTCTTTAGTTCATCTTCTTAAGATTAACGGTTTGAAAATCTTGCTAACGGGCGATATACCAGTAGAGATAGAACAAAATATCGTGCAAAAGTGGCCGAAATTGGAAGTCGATGTATTGAAATTAGCACACCATGGTTCAAAGACTAGTTCTTCTTTAACTTTTTTGGATCATCTGAAACCTAAGCTGGCTATTGTAAGCAGTGGGGTAAATAATAGTTTTTCTCACCCAAGTCTTGAAATAGTCAAAAGATTGGAAAACTTAAAGATATCTATGCTGAATACTGCAAATGATGGCGATATTTCGCTCTATTTTACCTCAATTTTTAATTTCGTGCTAACGAGTAGTCAAAAATTTGGTATAATTAAATGGGTGATAAAATGAACTATTGCATAGTTGGATCAGAACTATATTTGATCCAGAAAAAAGTGAATGAAATATTAGAAGCTGCTGGAGTTAAGGAAAATGACCTTAATGTAGTTCATTTTAATGCGTCAACTAAAGATTTCACAATCCAAGAGGTGATTGATGACTGCAATACACTGCCTTTTTTGGAAGAAAAGAAAGTGGTTCTTGTGCGAAATCCTGTATTTCTTTCAACTTTAAAATCATTATCTGATAAAGAGGCTAGTCTTTTGCAAGCTTATTTGGAAAATTCGCCAAAGCACTGTGATTTAATATTTTATGGTGATATTACTGTAGATAAAAGGAAGAAACTTGTAAAACTAATCCAAAAACAATGCCGCTATCATACGATGGAAAAATTGAGTGATCAAGAGTTTAGAAATTATGTATTAACTTCAATTAAAGAACGTGGAATCGACTTGACATCATTAGCAAATGAAACGTTAATGAAACAGTTATCCAACGATCTACAAGCCTTTCACATGGAGCTTGAAAAACTGAGCTTGTATTCAGGACAGTTGGATGAGAAAATAATTGAGCAATTAGTGACAAGACCATTAGATGAAGATGTTTTTCATTTGGTTAATGCAGTTGTTCAAAAAAATATGAAAGAAGCTTTTACACGATGGAAAGATTTACAGATATTAAATAAAGATCCAATTTATTTGATTTCGATTTTATCATCTCAGTTTCGTTTACTTTACCAAGTTAGTGTGTTTTTAGAAATGGGTATGACACAAAATGAGATTCAAAGTGAATTAAAAGTTCATCCCTTTCGTGTTACAAAGGCAATTGAAGCGTTACGGGGATTATCAAAGGAACGATGTTTATTTTTACTAAATGAATTAGCGATATGTGATCAAGGATTTAAAAATGGAACAATGGACAAAAATATTGGATTTGAACTATTTTTAATTAAAACAGCGGGGAGGTAATTATGAAATCATTAAAAGAATTATATCGTATTGGACCTGGTCCTAGCAGTAGTCATACATTAGCGCCTAAAAAAGCTTGTGAAGAGTTTATAGCTGAATTTGGATTGTGTGAACGATACGTTATAGATTTATATGGCTCTCTTTCTTTAACGGGAAGAGGACATTTTACAGACCAAATTATTGAGAATACGCTAAGCCCTGCAGATGTAGTGATTAATTTTTTAGATCAATGGGAAGAAGAAAGACCAAATGGATTTTACTTAAAAGGATATCGGGGACAAGAGTTAGTTGGAGCTTGGACAGTTTTCTCTTTAGGTGGAGGTGCTATTGAAGTTAAAGAAAAACCAGAAATGAAGCACCATGAAATTTATAGTGAAGATTCATTGGATAAAATAAAAGCAATGTGCAAGCAAAGACAATATGGACTTCCAGACTATGTGCTGCAAAATGAGCATAATATTGAACCATACTTAAATGAAGTTCTTCAAGTAATGCTTCAATCAGTGAAACGTGGTATCAGTACAAGTGGTGAGTTGCCGGGATCACTTCATATTGAACGAGTAGCAAAATCATTATACCTTCAAGCTTCAACCTTATCGGTAGGAATTGAAAAAGATCGCTTGTTGTTGATGAGCTACGCGTATGCAGCATCAGAAGAAAATGCGAGTAGAGGTGAAGTTGCAACAGCACCAACATTAGGATCTTGTGGTGTGATGGCTGCGTTGATGTATTACTTTTATAATGATGTAGGCGTTTCTAAAGATAAATTAATTAAATCCTTAATGGTTGCTGGTGTATTTGGTAATTTAATTAAGCAGAATGCCACTATTTCTGGAGCGTTAGGTGGTTGCCAAGCTGAGGTTGGGACAGCTTGCTCAATGGCAAGTGCAGCCTGTGCTTATTTGGAAGGCTTGAATATGAAACAGATTGAATATGCTGCAGAAATCGGGATGGAGCATCATTTGGGATTAACTTGTGATCCAGTTGGTGGATATGTCATTATTCCGTGCATTGAGAGAAATGCGATTGCAGTTTTACGAGCACTAGATGCATGCTTATTATCAAAATACATGAGTAAGTTAAAAGGAAATAGAATTAGTTTTGATATGGTAGTGCGAACAATGGATTATACAGGGAAAAAGATGACACCAGAATTACGAGAAACTTCTTTAGGAGGATTAGCTAAGGAATATAGCAGTTGTCATGATGAAAAAGAAAAGAGTTTTGATCGTGAAAAGGGTTGAGTTATTAGCACCAGCAGGAACAATAGAAGCGGTGTATGCGGCTGTTTTTCATGGTGCTGATGCAATTTATTGTGGTGGAAAACAATTTGGTGCTCGTGCGTATGCGAATAATTTTAGCCATGATGAAATGAGAGAGGTTATTCGCTTTTGCCATTTAAGAGGAGTTAAAGTTTATATCACAATGAACACATTACTGTATGAAAATGAAATAGATTTAGCGATGGAAGAAGTTGCATTTTATTATGAAAATGATGTCGACGCTTTAATTGTTCAAGATTTAGGATTACTGGACCGACTTTGTAAAGAATATCCAGACTTTGAAGTGCATGCATCAACACAAATGCATATTCATAATCCTTCTCAAATAAAATTGTTAAAAAAACTCGGTGTGAAACGAGTAGTCATAGCACGTGAAACGCCAATCGAATTGCTAGAACAATGTACAAAATTAGGCATGGACATTGAGGTTTTTACCTATGGAGCGCTATGTGTTAGTTATTCAGGACAATGCTTAATCAGTAAGTTTACACAAAATCGTTCAGGAAATAGAGGAATGTGTGCTCAATGTTGCCGAATGAAATATAAGCTATTCAATGAAAACCAAGAAATTTCAACTGAGGGAGATTATTTATTAAGTCCTAAAGATTTAAATGTGATTGAAAAGCTGCCGTTATTGATTGAAGCGGGGGTAACAAGTTTAAAAATTGAAGGCCGAATGAAGAGAGCAGAATATGTAGGACTAGCGGTTCAATCCTTTAGAGAAGCCATTGATAATTACTATGCACAAAAAACATACACGCTAGAAAACAAGAGATTAGATCAACTTAAGTTAATGTTTAACAGAGGTTTTTCTGAAGGCTTTTTATTTTCAAATGGTGCTACGTTAATGAACTCATTTCGTCCAAACCATATGGGAATTTCGATAGGAAGAGTTGTTTTTGCAAGAAATGGGATAATTGAAATTGAAATAGATGGTGAAGTTAATCAAGGAGATGGATTGAGAATAATCAGCAAATATGAAGATATAGGATTAGTCACAACAAAATTAGAAGTTCAAAAAAAATTAGTATCGACAGCAAAAAAAGGAGATCGCATTACATTTTATCACTCTGGTAAAGTATTTGTGAATGATGCTGTTGTGAAAACAACGGATATTCTTTTAAATAAGCGAATTCAACAAGATGAAAAAAATTACAAACGGATTCAGGTTGATATTAATTATGAGGTTAAGCTTAATCAAGCTTTGAAATTATCGATGAGAGATAATGATGGGAATGTGGTTGAAGCAACTAGTGAGCAAGTGTGCATGACTGCAAAAAACAGTCCAATAACTAAATTAAAGCTTGAGGAAATGTTAGGGAAGTTGGGGGATAGTGTTTATCAAGTTGGAGAATTTAGTGGTGTATTTGAACCGTTTTTTCTTCCTGTGAAAGAAATCAATGAGCTTCGTCGACAAGCGGTCGAACTTCTTAATGAAGAGAGAGCTATAAGACATAAAAATAGAAAGGGAAAAGAAGGGTATCGAAGCCTACAGATGAAACTAATTTCGCAAGACATTTGTGCAGTTGAGATTACTAGTGAAAAACAGTATTATCAATTAATGAAACAGCCAAAATCAATTCAAATATTCTCAAACAGGAAGAAGTTGATAACCCAGTTTAAAGTGAACCCTATTCATTCTGTGGTTAATGAAGTTGGATATTATCCTCAGGGAGACTTTATCGTAGCTCATGAATTAGGTAGCTTGCAGCATAAAGAACCATCGACGGTAATTATTGCTTCTTCGCATTTTAATGTTTGTAATAGTTATGCTTTGCAATTTTTGTATGAACATGCGGTTGATATTGTGATGTTTTCACATGAAATGACCAAAGAACAACGAAATCAAACCCTCCAAGCTTTCCAAAAGAGAAACCACCAAGAAGCGATTATTATCGACTATGCTTATGGGCAAAGGGACTTAATGATTTTAAAACACTGCCCAGTAAATTCAGCTTTGTTAGATGGTAAGAAAGTAGATTGTGATTTATGCAAAAAGCAAGATTATTGGCTTCAAAACAATCAAAAAGAACGGTTTTATCTAAAAGGTGATGACTTGTGCATTCAACATGTTGTGGAAGAAAGAGTGTATCAACTGGATAATAAACCACTTCAAAGTGCTTGGTACCAGTATTTTGATGGCATTGTGAAATAAATTTCACAAAGTTTTTGAATTTTGATTAACCGATAAATAAGCCTTTTATTAAAGGGCTTTTTTTGATATAATATAAGATGAAAAATAAGGAGGAAAACCATGTTTCTAAAGAGAATAGAGATGCAAGGTTTCAAATCTTTTGCAGATAGAGTTGTCATTAATTTTGAGCATTCTGTAACAGGAGTTGTTGGACCAAATGGATGTGGTAAAAGTAACATAACGGATGCAATTCGCTGGGTATTGGGAGAGCAATCTGTGAAGTCGCTTCGAGGATCAAATATGTCCGATGTCATTTTTGCAGGAAGTGCAGACCGAAAAATGGTGAATATGGCAGAGGTAACACTTGTGTTCGATAATACAAAGCACTATTTAAATAGTGAATTGGATGAAATTGAGGTTACAAGAAGATTATATCGTGAGGGACAAGATGCAGAATATTTGATAAATAGAAATCAAGTGAGACTGAAAGATGTAGTAAATTTAATTTTAGACTCAGGGTTGGGGAAAGATTCACTGTCTATGATTTCGCAAGGGAATATCAGCTCTTTTGCTGAAGCAAAACCAATTGAGAGACGTGCAATTTTTGAAGAAGCTGCTGGAGTGAGTAAATATAAAAAACGTAAAATGGAGTCCCTATCAAAATTGGACAGAACACGTGAGAATATCGAAAGAACACAAGACATTTTGAATGAATTGGAACGTCAAGTGTTACCACTTAAAAGGCAAGCAAAGAAAGCAGAAATTTATAGAGAAAAGAAAACACGATTAGAAGAAATTGAAATTGCGGTATTGGTAGATGAAATTGATTCTTTACATACACAAATTGAAGATGCAAAAAAGGTATTATTTAATATCGAAGCGCAAACGGTCATGCACCAGACAACAATTCAAGTTCATGAAACTCAAAATTCAGAAACTAAAAAAGAACTTTTAGAACTGGAAAAGGATGTTAATAAGTTTCAAAATCAGTTAATGAATGTAATTAACGAAATTCAGCAATTAGAGACTCGGAAAATTGAACTTGATGAAAAAAGAAAATATGCTATTGAAATTGGAACAAGTGAAGAAAAAGCAAAGCAACTTCAAAGTTTACTAGAAGAAGCTAAAGTAGAGTACGAAGATAGACAAGACCGTTTAACAAAATATAACGTAGAAATTAATTTGTTCAGTGAAAATTTGTCACAATATGCTTTAGATATTACAGATCGTTCACAAGAAAAAGAAGAAAGTGAAAGTTTATTAAGACATTATCAAAATCGTCAAAACTTTTTAAACAATTTGTTGAAAGACCCGTTTAACAGTCAAGCAGGAGTTAAATCCGTAATGGATAACCAACAGTCTTTAGCGGGAGTATTAGGTGTTGTTGCACAAGTAATTAAGCCAGCGGAGGGATATGAAGAAGCTCTAACCGTTGCGCTTGGTGGAATGATGTACAATATAATTACAACGGATGAAGAGTCAGCACGTGGAGCAATTAACTTTTTGAAGAAAAATCAAAGTGGGCGTGCGACATTTTTGCCATTGACAGTTCTTCAAACAAAAGGAATATCTAAAGAAAATAGGATTGTGTGCGAGAATACAAAAGGATTTTTAGGAGTTGCGAGTGATTTTGTGAGTTGTGATGATCGCTTCATGAGTGTCAAAGAAGCATTTTTACAAAATGTAGTAGTTACGGATACACTTGAAAATGGAAATAACTTGGCAGGATTGCTTCGCTATGCCTATAAAATTGTTACGGTAGATGGAGATGTTATCCATAAAGGCGGATCAATTACGGGAGGAAAGATTAAAAATAGTACATCTCTTTTAACGGTGAAAAAAGAGTTAGAAGAAATTAGTCGATTAATCGACTCTCAAGAAGCATCATATCTTCTAGCTTCCAAAGCTCACCAAGAGGCTTCAAAGAAACGTGACGAAGTGGAAAGAAATTTGATGGAAAGACGTTTGAGTGCAGCCAAACTAGAACCAGTAGTTGATGCGAAGCGAGCAAAATACGAAAAATTACAAAACGATTATGAAACAATACGCCCTAATGGAGACAACAGTGTCGAGTCAAATTCTTTTGCAGATGAAATTATTGTTAAGTTGAATGAAGCATACTCATCTCGGGATGAAGTAACAGGAAGTATTCGCTCAAAACAAGAACATCGAATGAAGCTTTCACAAGAATTTGAAAGAAAAGAGCAACAAATAAAGCAAATTAGAAAAGAATTTGATACTGCGATTGCTAGTCGTGGAGCTGTTCAGGTGGATCAAGCACGTTTGGAAACTAAACTTGAAAACGATTTACAACGTTTGGCAACAGCGTATCAATTAACTTTTGAATTTGCTAAAACAAAAGTCAGCGATAAAAAATATGATAATGCTAAAGAAGAAGTGTTGCAATTGAGACAAGACATTGATCGCTTGGGAAATGTTAATATGAATGCTCCAGAAGAATTTGAAGAAGTAAATGAACGTTTTGAATTTTTAAGTAAACAAATAAAGGATCTAATAGATAGTCGTGATAAACTATTGGCTGTTATTGATGAGATGGATCATGTTATGAGTCGCCAATTTAAAGAAATGTTTGATGCGATAAATAGTGAATTAAATGATACCTTTAGAGCCTTGTTCGGAGGAGGAAAGGCAAAATTAGTGTTGGAAGATGCTAATGACATCTTAAATACTGGGATTGATGTTGATGTGCAACCTCCTGGAAAAGCAGTTCAAAACATTCGCCTGTTTTCTGGAGGTGAGAAGAGTTTGATAGCTATTTGTGTTTTATTCTCAATCTTGAAAGTTCGTCCTGTACCATTATGCATATTCGATGAAGTGGAAGCAGCATTAGATCAAGGAAATGTAGAACGGTTTGCAAGATATATTAAAAACTTTAGCGAAACAACTCAATTCATTGTCGTTACTCATCGTCCAGGAACAATGCAACAATGTGATATCTTGTATGGTGTAACAATGCAAAAACAAGGAGTTTCACAGATGTTGCATGTTGAATTGAAAGATGCAATTGATTTGGCTGATGAAGCATCTTCTTCTGGGGTAGAAGCATGAGTTTCTTTACAAGAATAAAAGAAAATTTCAAGAAGCGAGATGATCAGGCAATCTACTTAAATGGATTTAAGAAAACAAGTGCAGAGCTGGGAAAAAGACTTGAAGGGATTTCATTTAAATACAAGGAAATCAATGATGAATTTTTAGAAGAATTAATGATTGTTTTACTTGAAAGCGATGTTGGAATTCAAACAGCGGATAAGATTTGTGAACAATTAAGAAAAAAAACAAAGAAATATCCTACGATTCGGTCATTTTCAACAGCAATGGAATTTTTATTGGAAGTTATGGAAGAAATTTATAATGAAACACCAATACCAGAAATTACTTATAATAGTGATGGTGTAACTGTTATTTTCTTGGTGGGAGTTAATGGTAGTGGAAAAACAACATCTTGTGCTAAATTAACACATCACTACCAATCACTTGGAAAAACAGTAGCGGTTGTCGCAGCGGATACATTTAGAGCAGGAGCAGTGGATCAGCTGGCATCTTGGGCAGAAAAATTAAATGTTCATTGTATTAAAGGAAAAGAAAATGGTGATCCAAGTAGTGTTCTTGTTGATGGGTGTCGCTGGGCAAAAGAAAATAAAGTAGATATTTTGATTTGTGATACAGCTGGGCGATTGCAGACAAAACAAAATCTTATGGATGAGTTAAGCAAGATGCATAAGGTTGTCCAACGAGAAATTGCTGGTGCGCCACATCATGTTTGGTTGGTTGTGGATGCGACGACAGGACAAAATGGATTATCACAGGCTGAACTATTTAAAGAGGCAACACAAGTTAGTGGCATTATTCTAACTAAAATGGATGGAACAGCAAAAGGAGGCGTAATTTTAGCTATAAAAAATTTGCTCCATCTTCCTGTTTACTTTGTCGGATTAGGAGAGAAACTCCAAGATTTACGAGAGTTTGATTTATCTTCTTATCTCTATAGCATTTCAGAGGGATTACAAGATGGAAAATAAAGAAAAAATAAATTTATATTTGGATTTCTATGAAAAACTATTAACAGAAAAACAACAAAAAATTTGCGATTATTATTATCGTGAAGATTATTCACTATCAGAGATTGCAGAATTAGAAAAGATATCTCGTTCAGCAGTCCATGACGCAATAAAAAAAAGCACATCACTTTTAGAAGAGCTAGAAGATAAGTTACAAGATGTTGCATCGTTTAAGCAAAGAATAGAGCTTTATCGACAAATCAAGAAATACAATCATTCGGAAATTAACCAATTGATTGAGTCGTGTATAGAAACAGAATAAGGAGGAAAAATACATGAGCAAAATTATTTCAGTAAATGCTGGGTCTTCATCTCTTAAGTTTCAACTTTTTGATATGCCTAGTGAGGAAGTGTTAACATCGGGAATTGCAGAAAGAATTGGATTAGAAGAAGGAATTTTCACAATCCGTGTCGGTGGTGAAAAACACGTTAAGGAGCAATCAATACATAACCATACTGAAGCTGTAAAAATGTTGTTGGACGCATTGATAGAATATCAAGTTGTCTCTGACTTAAGCGAAATTACAGCAGCAGGTCATCGCGTTGTTCAAGGTGGATCGTTTTTTGATGAGTCTGTAAAAGCAACTGAAGATACAATTCAAAAAGTAGAAGAGTTATCACAACTTGCACCATTACACAATCCTGCGAATCTAATCGGATACAGAGCATTTAAAGAAGCACTACCTGGTGTAGAGCATACTTTTGTTTTTGATACGGCTTTTCACCAAACGATGAGTCCTGAAGTATATATGTATCCAGTTCCTTACGAATGGTATACAAAATACCAAGTACGTCGCTATGGAGCACACGGAACAAGCCATCAATATGTTGCAGAGCGTTGTGCAGAACTGATGGGAAAAGAAGTAAAAAACTCAAAAATTATTACTTGTCATTTAGGAAATGGGGCATCAATTACAGCAGTTAAAGATGGAAAAAGTGTTAATACATCGATGGGATTTACTCCACTAGGAGGAATTATGATGGGAACACGATGTGGCGATATTGACCCAGCGATTGTTACTTACATTCAGAATGAAACAAAAATGTCAGCGGATGAAGTTAATGAAGCACTAAATAAAAAATCAGGAATGCTAGGAGTATCTGGTATTTCAAGTGATGCACGCGATATTGAAAATGCAGTGTATGCAGGAAATGAGCAGGCAAAACTAACTTATGACATTTATGTAAATCGTGTGATTAATACCATTGGTGGTTATTTCTTGCAAATGGGCGGAGTAGACGCGATAGCATTCACAGCTGGACTTGGTGAAAATGATACGTTCTTACGTGAATTAGTGCTAAAAGAAATTGAAGCAGGATTAAATTTAAAAATTGATTATGAATTAAACAAAGGGACAAGAGGGAAAGAGTGCCGTATTTCTTTATCAGAATCAAAGGTTCAAGTGTGGATTGTTCCTACAAATGAGGAATTAGTTATCGCACGTGATACACAACGCGTTTTAGGGCTATAGTTTATGATTACCCAACTTCAAAAATGGATAGAGGAAGCCAAAATTATCACCATCTTTCGGCATGAAAATCCTGATCTGGATGCCGTAGGAAGTCAATTAGGGTTGAAAGCGTGGCTACAAGAAAATTATCCAGATAAAAAAGTATTTGCCTGTGGAGAGGAACGATACAAAACTTTTGACATTGATTATGCTAATGATAGTGACATTGAACAAAGCTTAGCAATAATACTTGATACACCAACCAAGGAAAGAGTTGATGATGATCGGTTTGTATTGGCACACCGAAAAATTAAAATTGATCATCACCCACAAGTAGAAAAAATTGCAGATTTGGAATTTGTAGATACTGCGAAAGCAGCAACTTGTCAATATGTACCACAGCTTTTAGAACAGTTAAAACCTAGTGGACTTAGCAAAAAATCAGCAACTTATTTTTATCAAGGAATATTAACGGATACGCTGTCATTTAAAACAAATAATACTACTTCTGAAACATTTGAGGTTGCAGCTCTTTTGACGAGAACAGGAATTGATATCTCTCAAATATCAAGAGAGGTTTTGGATAAGCCAATGGATGTGTTTGAATTTCTTACCTTTTTAAGAAGAAAGCTAGAAGTTTTTAATGGTCAAATAGGATACGCAATTTTGACAGTTGAAGATTTAGAACCATTTGATATGACTATGGGTCAAGCTAGAGGCTTTGTAGCAGAATTTGGAAATATTGTTGAACTACAAGCGTGGGCATTATTTACACAAAGTGAGCAAGATAAAGATGATTTCAAAGGTTCTTTAAGGTCAAAGGTGATAGATTTAACACCAATTGCATCTCAATACCAAGGTGGCGGACATAAGAATGCTTGTGGTGTTAAAGGGCTAACTTTTGAAAAGGTTCATGAAATTATAAGGAAAATGGATGAAAATTGCACTTCATCTATAAAAAAGTAGCAAAAGATAAGCATTTGTGCTAGAATATAAAAAGAAATAGGAGGTTTTCAAGATGGAAACAACAAATAAAAAAGTATTAATTGATGCTCTTGTTGAAGAAACAGGAATGACAAAAAAAGCAGCAGGAGATACAATTGATTTTGTATTTGATTCAATTACAGCAGCTCTAAAAAAAGGACATAAAGTTGATATTAGTGGATTTGGTAAATTTGAAGTAAAACACCGTCCTGAAAGAAAAGGTATTAATCCTGCGACAAAAGAAACAATCACAATTAAAGCATCTAATGCACCTGGATTTAAAGCATCAAAAGTATTAAAAGATTCTTTAAACTAACGACTTTAAATAAGGCTATAGCACCATGTTATAGTCTTTTTATTTTCTCTGTTTCATCGATAGGAATAGTGTAAAACAGTATTTTAAATTCTTTATATTTTAGTTGCAAAAAATAATAAATAAGTTATAATTAAAAAGTAATCGATTGATTACTTCTTGTATAAATATCAAATATGGCTGATATGTTTCTACCCACTTGCCTATATAGTGGACTACAAGTATCTTTTCCCAGATAAAAATCAAGAAGAGAGATTCTTTTTTTTTTTGCATTTGTGTATATGAACGATATGTTTTGAAGTATACTAATAATGAAAAGGAGAAATAAAATGGTAGAATGTAATCATCAATGTAATTCCTGTGCAAAAACTTGTACAGACCGTACAGAGAAAAATTTATTAGTTATGCCACACCCTGAGAGTTCCATAAAGAAAATAATTGGTGTTATTAGTGGAAAAGGAGGTGTTGGTAAAAGTCTAGTCACGAGTATGATGGCTGTTGAGTTAAATCGAAGAGGATACCGTACTGGGATTTTAGATGCGGATATAACTGGCCCAAGTATTGGTAAGATGTTTGGTGTAAAAACTAAGGCGAGCGGTAGTGAAACAACTATTTACCCTCATAAAACAGTTAGTGGAATTCAACTTATATCGGTAAATATGTTATTAGAAAATGATGAAGAACCAGTGCTATGGAGAGGACCAATCATTGCAGGAATGGTTAAACAGTTTTACAGTGATGTGCTGTGGGAAGATATTGATTACTTAGTTGTTGACATGCCACCTGGAACGGGGGATGTTCCTCTAACCGTGTTCCAGTCTTTACCTATTGATGGCTGCATTATGGTGACAAGTCCACAAGAACTTGTGAAAATGGTGGTTGGAAAAGCTGTAAGTATGGCTAAAATGATGAATGTTCCAATTATAGGAATGATTGAAAACATGAGCTATATTCAATGTGATGAGTGTAGTAAAATTCTATATCCATTTGGAGAGGGCAAGACAGAGGCCGCAGCGAAAGAGTATGGGGTAGACTTTTTAGGGAAGTTGCCACTGAATCCGATGTTTTCAATTCTTAGTGATCAAGGTAATTTTGAACAAGTGGAAACAAAAGAAATTAAAGAAGTTGTTGACAAAATTAGTGGGAAAATATCAAGTGATTAAAATAATATAGATATTATGATGAATGTTAGGGTATAATATAGAAAAGGAGGATAATGGAATGAAAGATTTAAAAGGTACAAAAACGGAAAAGAACCTAATGGAAGCTTTTGCAGGAGAAAGCCAAGCTCGAAACAAGTATACTTATTACGCAAGCAAGGCAAAAAAAGAAGGATATGAGCAAATTTCAGCTTTGTTTTTGCAAACAGCTGATAATGAAAAAGAGCATGCAAAGATGTGGTTTAAATTAGCACATGGGATTAAAACAACGGCAGAAAATCTAAAAGATGCTGCTGAGGGTGAAAATTATGAGTGGACCGACATGTATGAAAAAATGGCAAAAGAGGCAGATGAAGAAGGATTTCCAGAAATTGCTCAAAAAATGCGGGGTGTAGCTGCAGTTGAAAAAGAGCATGAAAAAAGATACAAAGAGTTATTAAATAATATTGAAAATAACACAGTATTTGCTAAAGGGAATGAAGTGGTATGGGAGTGCCGAAATTGCGGACATATTCACGTTGGAACGATGGCACCTGAAGTTTGCCCTGTATGTGATCATCCACAAGCCCATTTTATGATTCATCCAGAAAACTATTAAAAAATCAGGATTAGCGTTTTCCTGATTTTTTTTGTTTTGATTTTTTATTAGCGGCATTTACGCCTTGAACTTTCACGTTATTTCCTTGAACTTTATTTTTTTTGAAATAATCATTAAGTGAAGAAAGGCTATGTTTTGGAAGAGAGATGGAAGAAGAACTTTCTTTTACCTCTATATTTCCGATTTCTTTTGCGGATAACCCAGTTGCTTCAGTAACAATCTTAGCTAGAGTGGACGCTTTCATACGATGTTTTTTACCTAAGTTGATTTCTACAGTTTCATAAGTTAACTTCTTCTTTCCTTTTTTTGAAGATGAAGAAGCTGGTGCAATAACTGGGACAATTAAACTTTTTGAGAAAAGGTGGTTCGCTAGAGCTAGTGATAATTGATTGTAGGATATATGTTGGTGATGAATTTCTTCTACTAGCCGTTGAACATCTTCTGAAATTGGAGCTTCAAGCATATTTTGAATATCGTTGAAGGCTTGGCTGAGACGAGTTTCATAAATTTCTTTTGCGGTTGGGAGCTCTTTTCTTTGAATAGTGGCTTTGGTAATTCTCTCTAAGTCTTTAATTAAACCACTTTGGCGTGGTGTAAGTAGCGTGATTGCAACACCGTTTTTCCCAGCACGACCAGTTCTACCGATGCGATGAACGTAGTACTCAGTTTCTTGTGGAAAATCATAATTGTATACAACATCCATATTATCAACGTCAATTCCACGTGCTGCAACATCTGTAGCAATCAGGATATTGATTTTCTTAGCTTTGAATCGTTGCATAACACTGCTTCTTGCTTCTTGTTTCATATCGCCGTGAAGTGCAGCTGCAGGATAGCCTTTTGATACTAGATCACTAGTTAGGTCATCTACCATTTTCTTTGTGTTGCAAAAAACAATAGCTAATTTTGGGTTTCGAAGCTCAATCAGCTGGATTAGCAAGTTGTATTTATCGTGCTGCTTACATTCATAAACGATTTGTTCAATTTTAGAGGCAGTCATCTCTTTATTTGGGGTTTTAATGTGGATTGGATCTTTTTGATAAGTTGTTGTTAAATCTAAAATTGCTTTAGGCATGGTTGCAGAAAACAAAACGGTTTGTCTTTCTTCTGGAAGAGATTTTAAAATTGTTTCAATATCTTCTCTAAATCCCATATTTAACATTTCGTCAGCTTCATCAAGAATAATTTTAGTGCATTGATCAAATCGTAGTGTTTTTCTACGGATATGGTCTAAAACTCTTCCTGGACATCCAACTATAATGTTACATCCTTTTTTAATTTCTTGAATTTGTTTTTGGATAGGAGCACCACCATAAATAGACACAACACGAATTCCTTCTTTGTATTTTGCGAATTTTCTGATTTCCTCAGTTACTTGTAGTGCTAGCTCTCGTGTTGGAGTTAAAATGAGTGCACTAGGCTTTTTCTCATTTTTTGCTTCAAGCGTTTCAATTAATGGAATAGCAAAAGCGGCTGTTTTACCAGTCCCAGTTTGTGATTGACCAATGACATCTTTTCCTTCTAATAGAAGTGGAATTCCCGCACTTTGAATGTAAGTTGCTTCATCGTAATTACAAGCTTCAATAGCACGTAAAAGTGCATTGGATAAGTTTAATTCTTTAAATTTCATAAAATTTACCTCGAATTTGTATTATACCATAGCATTTTCGTAAAGTATACAAAAACCGCATTTATTGTCATTTTGCTGAGTGATGTACGTTGAAAATTGGAGCAATAAGTTGTATCATCATCATATAAGCGATAATCTTGTGAAAATCGTTGAGTTTCTGCTTGCTCATTGATGTGGTTAGGTGTAAACTAAACAAGCGTGCTAAATTGCGAAAGGGGATAAAAATGAATAACGGAATGTCAATTCGACAAAAAGTATTTAAAAAATTTGGAGCAATGCCATTACTTGCCTTAAGCTTTCTTTTTGTTATTTTAGCTGGGACAATCTTGCTATCACTGCCATTTACAAATCATGGGACTCCTCAAAGTATATTAGATAACCTTTTTGTTGCCACTAGTGCAACTTGTGTTACTGGACTTGTTCCATTTGTTGTCGTTGAACAATATAATTTTTTAGGACAAATCGTTCTTATGATTTTAATGCAAATTGGTGGATTGGGTCTTATGACACTACTGGCATCAATTTTATCCATCATGAAATACAAGCTCTTCTTTGCGGAGAAAAAAATGATTCAAGATTCACTTAGCAAAGGGGATTTACAAGATATTCCGAAGTTTATTCGTAGCATTATAAAATATACCATATTCTTTGAGGGAATTGGCTTTCTATTAATTGCGATGCGATTTGTGCCCTTATATGGATTTGGTGATGGTATTTTTAAATCCCTATTTTTAGCAATTTCGGCTTTTTGCAATGCGGGTATTGATAATTTGGGATCAGTCAGCCTTGCGGCCTTTGCTACAGATCCATTGATTAACTTCACTGTTATGGGCCTTATTGTTACTGGAGGATTGGGTTTTGTAGTTTGGTTTGAATTAAGACGATCACTTCCTGCTTTATTTAAGAAAAAAATAAATATTAAAAAAATATTTAATGCTTTAACTGTTCACACCCGTTTTGTTCTGATGGTAACGCTGGTTTTAATTTTGAGTGGAGCAACGTTTTTCTTTTTATTAGAATATGGAAATAGTAGGACAATTGGTAACTTCACATTCCTTGAAAAAGGAATGGTATCACTCTTTCAGTCTGTGACTTATAGAACAGCTGGCTTTAGTACTATCAATTTTGGTGCAATTAACCCATCAACTAAATTTATTTCTTTAATATATATGATGATTGGAGGATCCCCTGGAGGAACTGCAGGGGGAATTAAAACGACAACCTTTGTAATGCTTTTCATTTTTGCCTTATCGGTGTTAAAAGAAAGTGATAAAATTAATGTATTTAGAAGGGAAATTTCTCGTTATACATTTATGAGAGCATATGCAGTTTTTCTAACGATGTTAACGGTCGTTATTGCAGCTATTTTCATTTTAACACTAACTGAAACAGTTCCATTTTTGGACTTGGCCTTCGAAGCGGTATCAGCCATCGCAACGGTGGGACTATCAACGGGAATCACTTCTATGTTGTCAAATGTTGGAAAAACTGTTATCATTGTATTAATGTTTATTGGACGTGTAGGCCCAATAACCATCTTGCTTTCTGTACTTAAAAAGGGGAAACAAAAAAATAGCGAAGTATCTTATCCACACGGAGAGATTCTTATCGGCTAGGAGGGAACTATGGCGAAAAAAAATAAATCATACGCAATACTTGGACTTGGAATATTTGGATCTACTATAGCGAAGACACTGTCAGATTACAATTATGATGTTATAGCTGTGGATAGCAATATCACTTGTGTTGAGCGCATTGCAGAGTTAGGTATTAATGCGGTACAAGGGGACATTACAGACGGAGTTCAATTAAAATCTCTAGGAATTCAAGAATGTGAGTGTGCAGTAGTAGCGACAGGATCACATTTAGAAGATAGCATTATGGCAATCATGAACCTAAAAGAATTAGGTGTACCATACATTGTAGCAAAAGCTAAAAATAAAAAGTATATGCAAATCCTTCAAAAAGTTGGAGCGGACCGCGTGATACGACCTGAAAAAGAAATGGGAGTTCGGGTTGCAAAACAGCTAGTCTCATCCAATATTGTGGATTTAGTTGAATTGGATTCAGAATACAGTATTATTGAAATTCTTGCACCAGAAAGCTGGACTGGGAAAACACTAAAGGACTTAGACTTAAGACAAAAGTTTGGAATAAATGTATTAGGAATTAGAAAAAAACCAGGGGAGCGATTATCTGTTTCTCCTGATGCTAATTACAAAATGGAGAATGGTGATTTAATGCTGGTTATCGCTGAAAATGAAGTTTTCCAGCAATTTGACAAAACGTTCAATCAATAAGAATAGAAAGGGTGATAACGATGAGCAAGTTCACTTATAAACCTGATGGTGTGTGTGCACAAGAAATGACTTTTGAATATGAGGGCGATGTAATTACGGCTGTTAATATCACCGCTGGATGTTCTGGAAACCTACAAGGAATATGTAAACTAATTGAAGGAAGAAAAGTAGAAGAAGTCGTCTCAGTGCTAGAGGGCATTCGATGTGGAACACGGAATACATCCTGTCCAGATCAAATAGCTCAAGCATTAAAAAATAATTTCACAAATGAATAAAAAACACAGCTGTGTTTTTTTATTTTATAGAAGCGAGGAAGGAATGGATGAAAGAACTTAAATTTATCAAAAAATACATAAAAAAAAATAACGTTAGACTAATAGCGGCTTGGATTTTCGAGGTGTTGGATGCATTTTTAAGCTTGCTGACACCACTAGTTTTTAGTTTCTTCTTAGACTATGTTTTGGGATCTGAAATTAGCAATCATATATACATACAGGAAATACTTAACTTTTTCGGTGGAAAAGAGTTTCTTCAACAAAATCTGTGGATTGGAGCCATCATTGTTATTTCAATTTATTTCATAAATAGCTTAGTGATGTTTTTGAAAAGTTATATGAGTGGTTCAACTGCTGAAGAGATGACCTATAGAATTCGTAATGATTTGTATATGCACATTCAGCACTTGCCATTTTTAACAATGTCTTCATTGAAGATTGGCGATGTGATTCAACGCTGTACTAGTGATTTAGATCAAATAAGAAGAACAGTTTCTACTCAGGTAGGAAGTCTATTTAATTCTTTTGCACTGGCAGTATTTGCTTCAATTGTGCTGGTCTCAATTAATCCACGATTAGCGCTTATCTCGCTAGCTTGCGTTCCATTTATTATTTATTACGCTTACCGATTATTTGATAAAACACAACAAGTCTTTGCGGAATTTGATGAGTCGGAAGCAGATATGACTACTTTTGTGCAAGAAAATTTATCCGGAGTAAGGGTCGTAAAAGCGTTTAATCGCGAAGTGTATGAATTGGAACGATTTGGGATTAAAAGTGAACATCATCGAAAAGTGACGCTAAATTTTTCAAAAATACTTGGACAGTATTGGGCAACAAGTGATTTTATTTGCATGTTGCAAATTGCAGTTGTTATTTTTGTTGGTGTTAGTTTTGCGACGGTAGGAGAAATAAGTGTCGGTAGTTTATTTATCTTTATTTCGTATGTTAGTTCAATTTTGTGGCCGATTAGAAACTTAGGCCGCTTGATTGCAGACATTGGAAAATCGAGTGTTTCCATTGAGAGAATTAACGAAATTTTAAATATGGAACAAGAAGATTTAGTTAGTGGTATAGAGACTAAAATTCAAGGAGAAATCGAATTTTCAAACGTATCGTTTAGTTACGAAAATGCAAAGGAAAAGGGACTAAATAATATTTCATTTAAAATTAATGCTGGTGAAACTTTAGCGATTTTAGGTCCAACAGGATCTGGTAAATCAACACTTATTTATCTTTTGATGCGTTTTTTTGAGAACACATCAGGAGAGATTAAAATAGATGGAATACCTTTGAGTGATATCAATAAATCTAGTTTACGTAACCAAATAGGATTGGTTTTGCAAGAACCATTTTTGTTTTCAAAAACAATTTTGGATAATATTAAGCTAGGTCAGGATGATGTATCAATCCACAATATTGAAAATGCCGCTAACCTAGCTGCAGTTCACGAAGTAATTTCTTCTTTCGACCAAGGATATGAAACTTTGGTTGGTGAAAAAGGGGTGACATTATCCGGTGGTCAAAAGCAACGAGTTTCAATGGCTCGAACATTGCTGAAAAAGACACCAATCTTAGTACTTGATGATAGTTTAAGTGCTGTGGATAGTGAAACCGATTTGATCATTCGTCAACATTTAAATTCATTGGATCATCAACCGACTAAAATGATCATCACTCAACGTATATCAACAATGATGGATGCAGATGCAATTTTAGTGGTAGAAGACGGTAAAGTAACACAGTGGGGTAATCATACACAACTGATTGAAGAAGATGGGTTGTATCGTCGAATTTATGATATTCAAAAACAGAGATTAGAAAGTGAGGGAAATTATGAGTAAAAAAATAGAAGAAAAACAATATGAATTTGACTCATTTGATCTCTCCTTGTGGAAAAAGATTTTATCGCACATGCAGTCTCAAAAAATTAATATGATTTTCTTGTTTATATCGACGGTTACCATTTCAATTGTAAGTGTCTTATTTCCGTATTTAACAAAACTAGCAATTGATACATTTGTTATTGCCGGAAGGAGTGCAGTTGAGCTTACTTCATATTTGATTTTATTTATTATGCTTATCGTACTCCAATCATTAGGTGCTTATGGCTTTTTCATCTTTTCTGGGCGAGTGGAGATGGGTGTCGCCTATGAACTTAGAAAGAAAACATTTCAAAAGCTTCAAACCTTATCATTTTCATTTTTTGATCGAACATCGGTAGGATGGCTTATCGCCCGAGTTACTAGCGATATAACACGGTTATCAGAAATTTTATCTTGGGCGTTTATGGATATGGTTACTTCAGTAATAGAAATACTTGGGGCAATTATGGTTATGTTTTTTGTGAATTGGAAGCTATCATTATGGGCTGTTGCAATTTTCCCAATTATTGTCATGACAAGTCTGTGGTTTCAAACTAGGGTATTAAAAAATTCTCGTGAAGTTCGAAAGTTAAATTCAAAAATCACAAGTTCATTTAATGAAGGAATAAGCGGAGCACAAGTAAGTAAGTCCTTGATGGTAGAATCGGCGATGTATCGTGAGTTTCATCAAGAGTCGGCAGATTTAAAACTATCAAGTATTAAGTCACTTACGCTTTCAGCGCTATTTAGTCCAGTATTGATTTTTTTGACATCACTAATTTTGGCTGGAGTTCTTATAACAGGTGGAAATTTGGTGTTATTACAAGAAATTCAATTAGGAACGATTGTTATGTTCTTTCAGTATGCAACGATGATGTTTATGCCAATAAAAATAATTTCGACAGTTTTAGCAGAACTTCAAGTGGCTCAGTCAAATGGAGAGAGAATTCTTGATTTATTAGATACAGAACCTGATATTCAAGATAGTGCAGAAGTAATTGAAAAATATGGAACAATTTTAGAACCTAAAGTGGACGCTTATGAGGAAATCAAAGGGGATGTCGAGTTCAGACATGTTGATTTTTACTACAATCCAGAGGAACCAGTACTTAAAGATTTCAATCTTAAGGTTTCTTCGGGAGATTCAGTTGCATTGGTCGGAGAGACAGGATCTGGTAAAAGCACCATTGTAAATTTGCTTTGTCGATTTTATGAACCAGTAAATGGTGAAATTTTGATTGATGGAGTAAATTACAGGGAACGCTCAATTGGGTGGTTGCACTCTAATCTAGGCTATGTATTACAATCTCCACATTTATTTTCTGGAACTATTATGGAGAATTTGAAGTTTGGTAATCATCAACTAACCCAAGAAGCTATTGAAAATGCGTGTCGCTTAGTTCATGCCCATGAATTTATTTCAAACTTGGAAAATGGATATCAAACAGAAGTAGGTGAAGGGGGAAGTTCTTTATCGACTGGTCAAAAACAGTTAATTTCTTTCGCAAGAGCATTGTTAGCGAACCCTGCGATATTAGTTTTAGATGAAGCTACATCATCTGTAGATACAGAAACAGAACAGGTAATACAAGCAGCCTTGAATACAGTTTTGGCTAACAGAACAAGTTTTATTATTGCTCACCGTTTGTCAACTGTAGTAAATGCGAGTATAATATTAGTAATAGATAAGGGTTCTGTTGTTGAATCAGGAACACATGCTGAGTTAATTGCCAAGAAACAGCGCTATTATAAACTATATATGAATCAATTTAATGACGAATTAGAAAAGAAATTGTTGAAGAAGGAGTAGTTATGAGTGTATATAGAACAATGGAAACATTGAACAGAGAAAGTGAAAATGGAATCTGGTTAGAGTTCTTTGAACAGACTTGGATTTTCATGATTAAAGATGATTGCTGGGCAGATGAAGAAATCATGAAATTTAAAGAGGAACCAATAAAGTTGAGCTACTTTCAAAAAGGAATTATTGACGGATTTTTAATTGAAATTAATGATATGTTGGAAATATCGGATACACCGTTTTGCCTTCTTGAAGCAACTAGAGGTTTTTTCAATACATTGAAAGACCAGCAAACATACAAAATAATGGTGTTGTTAATTGACAAAAACAATCAAATTTTGGTACGTAAAGAAGGAAATATGAGCAATTTGATGTCAGAAAAAATAAAAGCTTCACTTCGCTTACAAAGACAAAATCAATATGATTTAAAAGGATTTAATATAGCACTTACAAAACTTCAAAAACGCTATGAACCGTATGAGCTGACAGAATTCGTTGTTTTTAGTGAGAAAATTATAGGAAATATTTTGAAATAAAAAGCTGAGAAATCAGTTTTTTTTGTTATAATAGAATAGTGAGGAATATGGAATGAAAAAACAAAACGGATTACTTTTTTTAATTATTGTCAGTTTAGATTTATTGACAAAACACCTAGTATCACAAAATATAGAATCGTTTGAGTCAGTAGAGGTGATTAGTGGCTTTTTCTCTTTAACATATGCTAAAAACACAGGTGCTGCGTGGAGTCTTTTTTCAGGGAGAATTGGAATTTTAACACTTATCTCTTTTGTAGGGATAGTTGGATTTTGCATCTTATACAAAATGACAGATTCAAAATATCGATGGGAAAAGATAGCGATTACTATGATGATAGCAGGGGCATTTGGAAATTTTTATGATCGCTTAGTACTGGGATATGTTAGAGATTTTTTAGATTTCATTATTTTTAATTATGATTTTCCGATTTTTAATGTAGCGGACACTTCATTGTGTCTTGGGGTAGTATTATTGATGATATGTACATTATTGAAGAAAGAAGAAGACGATGGAAAAGAAAATTTGGATAGTTGAGGAAATTGAAACTGCAACACGATTGGATAAATATTTGGCAAATGTTGAAGAGGATTTTTCACGCTCTCGAATTCAGCAACTATTAGATGATGGCTGTATTTTAGTTAATGGTGAAGTGAAAAAAAACAAGTATAAGGTTCAAGGACAAGATAAAATAGAAATGACGATACCTGAATCAAAAGAATTGGAAGCAATTCCTCAAGATTTAAATTTATCCATTATTTATGAAGATTCAGATATTATCGTAATCGATAAGCCCAAAGGAATGGTAGTTCATCCAGGAGCTGGAAATCCAGATGGAACGCTAGTTAATGGACTACTTTTTCACTGCACGGACTTGTCTGGAATTAATGGCACTCTCCGTCCTGGCATTGTTCATCGAATTGATAAAGATACGACAGGATGCATTGTAGCTTGTAAAAATGACAAGTCTCATGAGATGATATCACGGCAGCTTTCAAATAAGACATGCACAAGAATTTATATAGGATTAGTTCATGGAGTTATTTCGCATGAGCAAGGTACAATTGACGCCCCAATTGGGCGAGATCCATCCGATCGTCAAAAAATGTGTGTTACTGATAAAAATGGTCGTGATGCAGTGACCCATTTTAAAGTATTGGAACGGTATAGAGAAAACACGTTGGTTGAGTTTCATCTTGAAACTGGCAGAACGCACCAAATCCGTGTTCATATGAAATACATTAAATTCCCTCTAGTTGGGGATCCTAAGTATTCTTATCGCCACACTAGGCAAGATACGCAGGGGCAAGTGTTGCATGCTAAAGAGCTACATTTAATTCACCCCACAACACAACAAGGAATGACATTTAAAGCGCCACTGCCGCAATATATAAGTGACTTAATTCATGAACTAGGAGGAAGCTATGATGAATAATTTGAAATCACTTAAACTGAAATTAGGTGGGGTAGAGATAATTGGAATCATTTGTATCATTAATTTTTTGCTAATTAATGGATTGCCATTTGTATTTAATAATATAACGACAGTTGATTCAGCAATTTTCATGGGTGCTTACTATAAAGCGTTTATTAGTGGATCATATGAGTTTTTTAGATTTTTAACAGTAGGACTTACTCATATTGATTTTCTCCATTTGTTTGTTAATATGGTTGCTCTTTACCAATTAAACAACTTTTGCAAGGCTGCATATGGAAGTAAAAAGACGTTAATCATGCTGGCACTTTCAACAGTTGGTGGAAGTTTATTCTTATATTGCCTAGGTGGAAATACCTTAGCAGTTGGATTGAGTGGGGGGCTTTATGGGCTGATGGCTGCAATGCTTACTTTCTCTATCGAAAATAATTTTATGAATAACCCAGTATATAGAAACAACATTATCTCAATGCTGATGATGAACTTACTAATCAATTTCATGCCTGGTATTGCTGTATCTGCCCATTTAGGTGGTTTTATTACAGGAGGAGTACTTAGCGTGTTATTTTCAACAAGACCAAGTTGGGATATTCTTCGAAGAAATACAAAATTGGCGGGATTGCTTTTTTGTGTCGCTATACCATTTTTAATTTATGCAAAACATGAAATTCCAACATCACAAATCTATAGAGGAACGGATGCAAATGTGTACAGTATAATGGATGCTGTGGGACTGGACTTTTATGAATCTTGGAGTAACGAAAATATGACAAACTATTACAACAGTTTGGGAGGGAGATAATGAAAAGGGATAATGTATTAACGTGGGATGAATATTTTATGGGATTGGCTCATTTATCAGCTTTTCGGTCAAAAGATCCATCGACGCAAGTTGGCGCAGTGATTGTAGATCAAGAAAACAGAGTGGTTAGTATCGGCTATAATGGATTACCCAGAGGTTGTTCAGATGAAACTTTTCCATGGGGAAGAGAAGGTGGAATGTTGGAAAGCAAATATGCTTTCGTTGTTCATGCTGAATTAAATGCAATTCTTAACTCACCAAGACCTGTGAAAAACTGTATTTTATACGTTTCACTATTTCCTTGTAATGAATGTGCCAAGGCTATTATCCAATCGGGAATCAAAAAGATTATTTACGAATGTGATAAGTATAGTGATACAGAAGCGGTGAAGGCAAGTAAAAAAATGATGGATGCAGCTGGAGTGACGTATCGTCAACTGGATAAGAAAATGATAGTTGAAACATCTTTTACAAATGAATAAAAATGCTAATAAGTTGTGAATTTTCATTCACAACTTATTTTTAATTGTTTAGTGAGATGGAATTGATGCAAAACCATATAAAAACTCTCAGGGTTATTTTGTAAAATAACAGTCTTTAAAGATATTGAGATAGCTTTTTTGTATTTTTAAAATGGATTTTAGCTACTTTTTTTAGTGCTTCTTTACCATATTTTTTTACAAAGATTGCAGCTTTTTGATCTACAATATCTCCAGCACCTTTTGGAAAAGAAAAGTCGAATTGTTTTTCCATGATTTCCCACTGTTTTAAGAAGGCATAGCGAGCAATGACAGAAGCACAGGCAACAGCTAAATATTTGCTTTCTGCTTTGGTTTCGAAGTGGATATGATCTATCACTTGTGGTTCTTGAGCTAAATAGCTGTAGTAGTTTTTTTCTGGTGTGAATTGATCAATAATCACCATATCGGGCAATTGTATTTTTTTTGATAAATGAAGGTAAGCTTGATTATGCAGTTTTGCTTTTATTTTGTTCATATTGTTTTCTGGTTGGATTTGATTATATTTATCATTAGTTAAGATGAGCAGACTGTGTGGACAAAGTGCCATTACTTGCTCACCAATTTTCAAAATCGTTGTATCGTCCATAGCTTTTGAGTCTTGTACTTGCAAAGCTTTTAATTTAGAACTTGACGTTTCATCCACAAAACAGGCACAAACACAGACAGGGCCAAAATAATCACCTGTTCCGACTTCATCACTTCCAGCATGAGTTTCTATTAAAGAGGTGGTCTCATCAGGGAATTGCTCAGCAAAAAAACTAGCATCTATCCCTTGGAAAACAACTTTTTTAGAGTTATAGGCGGTAATAGTGCAGCCATCAGTTTTCCACTGATATTCAATATAAGGTGAAGATGGTTTAACTTCCTGTTTAAGAAGTGATTTTTTAAGTAGGTCTAGTTGTATATCAGTTAATATGCGAGTGAATGTTTTCATAGGCGTACCTCTTTATTATTCTACCATAAGTTTGTATTTCGTGATACAATTAGATAAAATAGAGATAAATAGTGGAGGATATATAAGATGAATCAAGTTATGTTGTTTTTTGTAGGTTTGGCAGTTATTGGGTTTTATGTCATTATGTTTATTAAAGGATATCGCAAAGGATTTATTGCACAATTAATTAGTTTATTAGGCTTATTTTTAGCATTATATATAGGGTGGGCAATATCGCCAATCTTAGCAACTCATTTTTCCATTCTTCCAGCATCTGCAATACCTTTAGCAGGTACAAGTATTGCATCATATATTCAACACTACCTTGATAAGATTATATGGTTTGTTATTGTGGTGATTGTCTTAAAGATTATTTTAGCCTTTATCGTTCTACCGTTGGTAAAAGCAATCCAGAAGTTACCAATTATTAAACAATTAAATGGACTTTTAGGTTGTGTATTTAGTGTTGTTATTAGCACAATATGGATATTAATTTTAGCGACTATTTTATCTTTCCCAGGATTTAAAATTGGCAATGAAATCGCTAATGGGGGAATCATTAAGTTTATTACAGATAAAACAATTGGAATGGTAAAAATACTAGAAGAACCATTGTTGGCTAATGAGGAATTAGAGAATTTTTTTGAAAATGCTGACCAACTAACTGATGCAGAGTTAGATAGATTTGAACAATGGATTGAATCTTTAAAATAAGTTGAAAGAAGGATTATATGAAAGGATATCAAGGGCTGGACTTAGAGATAATCAAGGAGCAAATTGCGAAATTTTGCTCTTTTAGTCTTGGAGAAGAACATATTTTAAAACTTGAACCGGAATTTAATTCATTAGTCTTAACCCGAGAAAATTTAAGAATTAAAGAGGCACTAGAAATGACTATAACTTATGGTTCTATGCCTTTTTTTGGTGTTAATGATATTTCTAACACGTTACAAGCAACTAAAAAAGGAAGGTGCTTATCTGCTCTTGAATGTGTTGAAATCTTGCAGGTTTTAAAAGCGACCGTTGCTATTCACAACTACTACAGCAATATGGATAAAACGTATGAATCGGTAGAAGAACTCATAGATTCTTTAATAGTTCATAAGTCAGTTAAAGAAAAGCTAGAAATCTGTTTTAATGAAGATGGAATGGTTTTAGATACTGCAAGTACAGAATTAAATACGATTCGACGACAAATCAAACGAGTTGAAAACGAAATTTTACAAATCACAACATCCTTTTTGCAAAAAAATAAAGAATCTTTGGTGGAATCTCTTATTATTTCAAGAAGCGATCGTAATGTTGTCTTAGTAAAATTAAGTGATAAAAATAAATTTGGTGGATTTATTTATGGGGAAAGTGCTTCAGGACAAGCGGTTTATGTTGAACCTGCAGCTTTTATTGCGATTAACAATGAGAAGCAAAGTTTACTTACAAAAGAAAAAGAAGAAATAGAACGTATACTACAAGGAGTGAGTTATGAAATTCAAATCATAGCGGATGAGCTTTTAAACAACATTGAAACTTTAGGGATATTGGATGCTCTTTTCGCAAAAGCTCAGTGGGGTAAAAGTGAGGATGCTTGTGTAGCACAGCTAACTAAAGAAAAGAAGATTATAATCAATAAATCTCGTCATCCACTAATTTCAAAAAAGGATGCAATTTTCAATACCTACACTATCCAAAATCTATTCTCAACATTATTGATTACAGGGACAAATACAGGGGGAAAAACGGTAAGTCTGAAATGTGTTGGACTATCTGTTTTGATGACATATTGCGGTATGCCAATTTGTTGTGATGAAGCATTAATTCCAATTTTTGATCAAGTGTTTATCGATATTGGTGATGACCAATCAGTTGTACAATCTTTATCTACTTTTAGCGCTCATTTGTCTAAACTAGCAATAATTTTAAAAGAAGCAACAAAAGATAGCTTAGTTCTTTTAGATGAGTTAGGTTCAGGAACGGATCCCAAAGAGGGAGAAAGCTTAGCGATTGCAATTTTAGATGAGTTAAGATGTCGAAAAACGACCGTCATTGCAACCACACATTATGGGAAGTTAAAAGTTTATGGAAATAAACATGATGACATATTAATCGCGTCAGTTCAATTTGACATGGAGTCTTTAAAGCCAACCTACCGCTATATTGAAGGGTCTATTGGTCAAAGTAATGCGTTTGATATCGCGAAAAGATTTGAGATTCAAGAAAGTGTGATTGAGCATGCTCGCAAACTAAAAGAAGAAGAAAAACCGGATGAAGAACGATTGATTGAAAAATTAGAGTCACAGCTTGTAGAGAATGAAAAATTGAAACAAGAGATGAATGAAAAAATAAAATTAACACAAGAAAAAATGATGGAGTTAGATCAGTTAAGAAAAAATATTGAAATAGAAAAAGAAAAAATTATAAGCCGATCTAAAGAAGAGTCTTCAGAAATAATAATGAATGCAAAAACACAATCAGAGAATATTTTAAAAGAATTAAAAGAAGTATCGAAAACAATAAAGTATCATGAAGCATTAAAAGTGAAAGAAAAATTAAATGCATTGGAGATGGATGAGCAACATATTGATAGTGAGCATGTTTATCAAGTTGGTGATTTTGTTGAGCTAATTCAATCAAGTCAACTCGCGCAAATCAGTACAATTGAAAAATCTCGAGTAACGTTGGATTTAAATGGAAAAACAATTCATGCAAAACTTGCACAAATTAAACCAAGCAATAGAAAAAAAGAAAAAGCGAAATCATTATTTTCAGTAAAAACAAATAAAATTCATGAGTTTAATCCAGAATGTAATGTGATCGGGCTTAGAGTAGATGAAGCGTTGGAAATGGTTTCAAAGCATTTGGATGATGCATTATTTTTCCATTATCCACAAGTTTGTTTAGTTCATGGTGATGGCAGTGGCACTTTACGCAAAGCAATTCATGAATGGCTGAAAAAAAATAAGAATGTGGATTCTTTTCGGCTGGGGTCTCCTAAAGAGGGATCAACAGGTGCAACAGTGGTTGTGTTGAAGGAGAAAAATGGATGAGTGATTTAAAGCTGAAATTAAAGATGCTTCCATCTGAACCTGGATGTTATTTGATGAAGGACAAAAAAGGAAACATCATTTACATAGGGAAAGCTAAAAAATTGAAAAGCAGGGTCAACCAATATTTTATTGGAGCTCATGATTTTAAAACGACGAAATTAGTGGCGAGTATTGTTGATTTTGACTTTATTGTGACTAAAACTGAAAAAGAAGCATTATTGCTTGAAATAAATTTAATTAAAAAACATCGTCCACGATTTAATATTATGTTCATGGATGATAAATCGTATCCATATATTCGCCTAACTAAAGAAAATTATCCACGACTAGAGGTTGTAAGGGAAACACGAAAGAATAAAAAAAGTAAGTACTTTGGACCTTTTCCGGATGCAGCTGCTGCGCATCAAACTTTAAAGTTGCTGCAGGACTTATATCCTTTTAGACGTTGCAAAATATTGCCTAAGAAGTTTTGTTTGTATTACCACTTAGGACAATGTTTAGGTCCTTGTGAGCTAGATATTGATCAAAAAATCTATCAAGAATACAGTCAAAAAGTGCATCAGTTTTTTAATGGTGACACTAAAATGATTGTTCAAGATTTAAAATTAAGAATGGATGAAGCACAGGAAAAGATGAACTATGAAATGGCCATTGAATACCGTGATTATATCTCATCAATAAACCATACGGTAGGAAAGCAACAAGTACAATTTGATGATAACCACCCGATTGATGTATTTTCCTATTATGTAGATCGAGGTTATTTGTCAATACAAGGCTTTTTTCTACGCTCTGGCCAACTCTTAGAAAAAAAATTATCATTATCGCCTGTTTATGGTGATGTAGAAGAAGAGTTCATATCTTTTCTATCTCAGTATTATCAAAAAAATCCAATTCCTTATGAAGTTTTATTACCAAAAATAGATTCATTGGCGTTACTTAGTGAACTTTTAGAAGTAAAAATTCATGTACCACAGAAGGGGAAGATGAAGAAATTATTAGATATGGCACATGATAATGCTAAAAGGCAACTGGAACTAAAGTTTGATATTGTTGAGGCTAAGCAGAAAACTGATGAAAGTAGCATGCGAGAATTATCGGATCTTGCCCATACTGAAATAAATCGAATTGAGGTATTTGACAACAGCCATACGGCTGGAGCATTTACAGTAGCATCCTGTGTTGTATTTGATAATGGAATTCCTAACAAGGCGGCTTATCGCACCTACAGACTTCATACAGAAAACTCGGATGTGGATTCAATGAAAGAGGTATTGTATCGCCGTTATTTTCGTTTGATTAAAGAAAATCAACCGCTGCCTGATTGTATTATCGTGGATGGAGGATTGCCTCAAATTAATGCAGCAAAAGACATTTTAACACAATTATCTTTACCCATTTGTCTATTAGGTTTAGTTAAAAATGAAAAACACCAAACTTCAAATCTAATGAATGATCAAGGTGAAATGATAGAAATTGACCGTGGTTCATCATTGTTTTTCTTACTGGCGAGAATGCAAGATGAGGCTCATCGTGTAGCGATTAGTTATCATAGGAAATTAAGAAAAAAAGCTCAGACAAAATCTATATTAGATGAGGTGAGTGGAATAGGGGATAAACGCAAAAAGAAATTGCTGCAACATTTTGGGGGACTAAATAAACTTAAAACGGTGACATTAGAAGAATTAGAGGAAGTCGTACCAACACAAGTTGCCCAATCCATTTTAAATTTATTTAAAGGATATCAAGATTAATAGTAAGAAAAACACTTCACAAAATATAATTTTATAGTAATATATAAGTAGCTTTAACATGTTAAAATAGTGTGAAAGAGGTGACATATGAAAATTAAACGATTGATTTTTGTACTATGTGTTTTAGGTATTGTGACACTCTGCATGGCATATATGAATTCAAAATACGATCCTTTGGCGAGGTATCCATATCAAGGTGAAGAAATGCGAGAGACGATAAGAGAAAATTTAACACGTAAAGAAATGGAGTATATTATTGAATATTCCATTAATCCGGATTTATTCATAGATTATATAGAAGTTAATAGATTTAATATTTATCATGCCACTGAGTACAAATACATTAGCAATTTTTTATGGACTGACGGATATGAATATCCAGATCCTAGCGATGTAGTCTCTATTGTTGAAAGTACATGGGGTCAAATCTCAAAGGAAGAGTTGGGTGTATATTTGAGTCATTATGGCTTTGAAGACATGGAAGAGTGGTTTGATAAAAAAGAAATTTATAATAGCGAAAGCACTTTGATTAAGAGTCCAAATCGCATTGAAACTTATATGAACTCCGATTTATCTGTTTTTCGATATGAACCTAAAAATTTAGTATCTTTAGATGATTTAGTTCCAACAAATTCGAGTGATGAAATAAAGGTGACAGCTGATGTTTTAAAGTCTTGGGAGCAATTATGTGTAGATATTGAGTCAGAATTATCCATAAAGAATTGTGCTGGGTTGGTGATAGAAGAAGGGTTTGTTTCTTATGAAGAACAAGTCGTACAATATCAAAATGCAGTTGCAGAATATGGAGATGAGGCATTAAAGTTTGTGGACTATCCTGGGCATAGTGAAAATCAATTAGGACTAGCAATTGATTTCACAATTCGAGGTGTAAAAGATGCAGAGCAAACAGATGCAATACAATATCAATGGTTAATGGAAAAGGCACATCTTTATGGCTTTATTCAATCTTACACACTAAAGGATTCAACTTTTATAAATCGTGTGCCTGCTCTCAATCATTTACGCTATGTAGGGGTGGATTTAGCTACTTACTTGTTTAATGAAACACTTTCTTTTTCTGAATATAATGCAAAATAAAAGGTGGTGCAATTAAACACTACCTCTTCTTACTTTTGAAAGAAACTAAAGTTCCACCCACAAGACCTACAGTCCTAAAGTTAGAGCGTAATTTCTGAATTTTTAATTTTTCTTTTTGAATATTTGACTGTGTATCGATTACAGACTGTTGGGCATTTTGAATTTGGTTTTGAATATGATGGATTGCTGCTGTTGATGAATTTAAAGTTTTCAAAAGGCCAGATAATCGGACCAAAAAAATAACAAGCAAAGTGATAGTAATAGTGCCTATAATGGCATATATAAAGCCTATATATTGGTTAATTGTGGATAAAATAGCATTCATTTTGGTCACCTCATGGATATATTATATCAAACTCTAGTATTATTTACTAATAAAATTTTTTGAATAAGAATATGGAGAATGGAATATGACAAAAATTGTAGTTGTCAGTGATAACCACGGAGATAAAAAAGGAATAGAAGAAATAGAAAAACGGCATTTTGATGCAGATTGGTTTATCCATTGTGGCGATGCAGTGATGGAAGAAGAGCTACTAGCTAACTTTGTTGTGGTGAAAGGCAATAATGATTATGATACTTCTTTTCCGGAAAAACAAATCGTGGAAATGAAAGGGATTAAAGCTCTTGTGTTACATGGACACCAATATCCTGGTTTAAGTTTTTTTGGGAAATCAAAGCTAGTTGAAGAAGCAAAGAGAGAAGAATGTGGGATTGTTTTCTATGGACATACCCATGTTTTTGATAACAGCCAAGAGGGTGGTATTTGGTTTGTTAATCCTGGGAGCCTGTCTTATAACCGTGATAGGAGCAACCCATCATATGCAATTGTAACCATTAATGATGGTTGTATCCAAGTGGAAAGAAAAGATTATATTTAGCCTTGCAAATTGTGCGTAGTTTTGCTATTATGGAAAAGTGTCCTCGTAGCTCAGTTGGATAGAGCATACGCCTTCTAAGCGTACGGTCGAAGGTTCGAATCCTTTCGAGGACGCCATTTATTAAAATTTAGATATTTCTTAAAAGATATGCTTTTGCCAAGGGAAAGGCCTTCTTTTTTTAAGTTATGATATACAGCGCTAGTGGTGATTTATATAATTAGTGATATCCATGGATGGAGTCCAAACCATCTTTCCTTAGAAAAGCGTGCTGCAATAACACGAAACCAAATTTATTAAAGTTTTTGGATTTCCTTGCATTTTGAGGAGCTTTATGATATGATATTTTTAATAAGAAAGCAAGGAGTGGTGAAAAACCACTCCTTAATTATTGTGAAAAGGAGAAGAAATGGATCAACTTGAAAAAATTAAAGCATTGATTAAACCGATTTTAGAATCTTTAGGCATTAGGCTGTATGATTTATCATGGGCTCAGCAACAAAAGGATAAAATCCTACAAATTGCTATAATGAAGCAAGATGGATCCATGGATATTGAAACTTGTTCTATTGTTTCAGAAAAAATATCGGAAAGCTTAGATGAAACAGAGATAATTTCTCATGAATACTTCTTAGAAGTATGTTCACCAGGAGCTGAACGAGAAATCAAGGATTACAATGAATTTCAGAATTTGGTTAGTGCATTTGTTTATGTTCGGGTAAAACATCCAGTGAACAAGCTTATGGAGTTTACAGGTGAAATACTTCGGGCTGAAGAAAATGAAATAGAGATGAATTATAGAGATAAAGCTTTAACAAAAAAGGCTGTTATTGAAAAAGACAATATTGATTTCTGCCGTTTAGCAGTAAAATTATAAATTCAAGAAGGAGAAAGAAAATGAATTTCAAAGACTTACTAAAAGCAATGACAATGATCGAAAGTGATCGCAAAATTTCTCAAGAAATCGTCGTTGAAGCCTTAGAAGAGGCATTGGCAAAAGCATATCGTAAACATGTAGATATCCCAGATATTTTAGTGCGTGTCGATATCAACAAAAAAAGTGGCGTTATAAAAGTATTCCAACAATACACCGTTGTGGATGAGCTAGAAGATGAAGAGTTAGAAATAAATTTCAAAGAAGCTAAAAAAGAAAACTCTGAAATCAAGTTAGGAGACTTAGTTGAAAGAGAAGTATCCATTGATAACTTAGGAAGAGCTGCGGTTTCTTTAGCTAAAAATGTGATTAAACAAAAAATTAGAGAAGCAGAAAAGTTAGCGGTTTACGATGAGTATATTGATCAACTTTATGAGATGGTTCTTGGTGTTATTGAATCAGTTGAAGAAAAATTTGTTTTAATTAATTTAGGAAAGACTTTGGCTTTGATGCCAAAAGCGGCACAAATCCCTGGTGAACGATATGTTGAGGGAGAAAAAATTAGAGTTGTTATTACAGAATGTAATAAAGAAACAAAAGGTTCTCAAATTTTAGTTTCAAGGGCCGATACAAAATTAGTTAGACGATTATTTGAAAAAGAGGTTCCTGAAATTTATCAAGGAATTATTGAAATTAAAGCTATCGCTCGTGAAGCAGGGGAACGAACTAAAATGGCTGTGTACTCAAAAAATCCAGATATCGATGCGATTGGTGCATGTATTGGACCTAGGGGATCTCGAGTTCTTGAAATCATTAATGAACTAAATGGAGAAAAAATTGATATTTTTGAATGGAGCAGTAATGTGGCTGACTTAGTAAAAAATTCATTAGCTCCAGCAGAGGTAAGTGCTGTTTTACCAACGGGAGAAGAACGTTCATTGCTTGTAGTTGTGCCTACTGACCAACTATCTTTAGCTATTGGTCGCCGTGGGAAAAATGCTCGACTTGCAGTTCGCCTAACAAATATGAAAATTGATATTAAAACGCGTGAAGAGTTAGAAGAACAAGGTATGGATTTAGATAAAATGATTTTTGACTTTGAAGTAGCACAAGAAAAGCTTCGTCGAGAAGAAGCTTCAAAAGCGATTGAAAAGTTTGAAACAGAAGAAGTGGTTGATGATGAAATTGCGGAGGATGCAAATGAAACTGTTCTCATAGATCAACAAGAAAGTGAAATTGAAACTCCAACTGAGAAAGTGGTAACCAAAGAAAAAGTAGTTGATAAGGTTGATAAAAAAGAAAAGAAAGAGAAAAAAGAGCAAAAGAATCGCACGGAGTACATTTCAGTCTTTGAAAAACTAGCGGACACTTCTAAAACAAAACCACTTGAAAAGAAAGATGATAAACGCAAGAAGAAGAAAGAAAAAGACGAAGAGGAACGTAAATCAAGAGCGATTGATTTAAAGAAAGATAAAGATTATGAAATAAAACCTGTTTATTCAGAGGAAGAATTAGAAGAAATTCGCATGCGTGAAGAATTAGAATCTAATGATAACTACAGTGAAATCGATTATGATGAGTTTGAAGATTATTACGATGAAGATTAGCTAGGAGGTCACAATGAGAAAAATACCAATGAGAAAGTGTGTTGCGACACAGGAACAATTACCAAAAAAAGATTTACTTCGCATCGTGAAGACTTCTGAGGGAGAAGTAAAGGTTGATATCACTGGAAAGTTAAATGGGCGTGGTGCTTATTTAAAAAAAGATGAAACGGCCCTACTTCTCGCAAAGAAAAAAGGAGTACTGGAAAGAAATTTAGAAACTCCTATTAGTGACGCTATTTATGAAGAAATCTTGAAGATCATCCATGAACAATAAGATTTATGGATTGTTGGGAATGGCAAAAAAAGCTGGTAAAACAGCTATTGGTGATACAGCAATCGAAATGATTAGATCGCAAGATGCTAAGTTGGTAATTTTATCAAAAGATTGTTCAGAGAGAACGAAAAAACAAGTGAATGATAAATGCAACACATATCATATTGAGATTTTAGAAATTGAGCAAAGTGAGGTATTATCCTCTGCAATCGGACGATCAAGTGTGGCTTTTGTAGCAATTTGTGACTCAGGGTTTGCAGAAGCAATAAAGAAAAATAAGTGAAATGAGGTGGAAGTATGGCAGTAAAAACAAGAAAAACAGGAAAAACAAAACGAAAAGCAATCAATAAGGCCAAGCAACAAAGAGGATTTGTTCCAAACTCTGGTGTTGTTGTCAATGAAATTTCCTATACAGAAGGAATTACTGTAGGTGATTTAGCGAAGAAGTGCAACAAGGCATCAAGTGATATCGTAAAATTATTATTTATGTTGTCAAAAATGGTGACTATTAATACTTCATTGGATGATGAAACTGTTGAGTTAATTTGTATGGAATATGGAATTGAGTGTATCAAAGAGGAAGTTGTTGATGAAAATAGTTTGGAAGATATAGAAGAAGATGATCCAAAATTACTTCAAGAAAGACCTCCAATTGTTACCATAATGGGACACGTTGATCATGGGAAAACGACGCTATTGGATACTATTAGAAAGACTAATGTTGTTAGTGGTGAAGCTGGTGGAATAACGCAGCATATCGGTGCATATCAAGTAACAATAAATAAGAAAAAAATTACGTTTTTAGACACTCCTGGACATGAAGCTTTTACCGCTATGCGTTCTCGTGGAGCCAAAATTACCGATCTGTGTATTATTGTTGTTGCTGCTGATGATGGTGTAAAGCCGCAAACAGAAGAAGCAGTGGACCACGCAAAAGCAGCAGGAGTTCCAATTATTGTAGCAGTAAATAAAATGGATAAACCTGAAGCTAATCCTGAGCGAGTTATGTCTGAAATGTCAGAATTGGGATTAATGCCTGAAGAATGGGGTGGAGAAACTATATTTGTTCAATGTAGTGCGAAGTCTGGTGATGGTATTCAATCTATACTTGAAACTATCTTAGTTTTATCTGAGGTTCAAAATTTACAAGCAAACCAATCTAAACAAGCATCAGGAACAGTAATTGAAGCAAAGCTAGATAAAGGTCGAGGGCCAGTAACAACCTTGTTAGTTCAAAATGGGACATTAAACCATGGAGATTCAGTGGTTGTCGGTGCGTGCTTTGGGCGTGTCAGAAAAATGATGGATGATCGTGGACGTGAAATTAAAAATGCGCTACCATCAATGCCAGTAGAGATTATTGGGTTAAATGATGTTCCAGAAGCAGGAGACGTGTTTAAAGCTTTTGACAATGAAAAGCAAGCCCGTGCTATTGCGGATAATCGTGCACAAACAAAAATTGAGCAAGATCGTCGCAGTACAGCGGCTATGAGCTTAGATGATCTAGCTTCTCAAATTGCAGCAGGAGATGTTCAAGAAATACCTGTTATTGTAAAAGCCGATGTCCAAGGAACTGCTGAAGCTGTAAAAATGTCTCTTGAAAGAATTGATGTAGATGGTGTAAAAGTGAAAATTATTCGTGCCAATGCAGGTGCTATATCTGAATCAGATGTCATGTTAGCAAGCGCATCTAATGGTATTATTTATGGGTTTAATGTTCGTCCGGTGGCTAATGTACGTAAAAAAGCAGAAGAAGAAAAAGTTGAGATTCGCTTGCATACCATTATTTATAAGGCCATTGAAGAAATGGAATTAGCTATGAAAGGAATGTTAGCACCAGTTTTTGAAGAAGTTGTTATTGGTCAGGCTGAGGTTCGACAACTGTATAAAGCTTCTAAAATTGGTACAATTGCTGGATGTATGGTTAGTGATGGTAAAATTGTTCGTCATTGTGGAGTACGTTTAATCCGTGATGGTGTAGTGGTTTACACAGGTAAATTAAGTTCATTAAAACGTTTCCAAGATGATGCTAAAGAAGTGGCAAGTGGGTATGATTGTGGTTTAACAATTGAAAACTTTAATGATCTAAAAGAAGGCGACTTAATTGAAGCGTACCAAGAGAAAGAAGTTCCACAGGTATAAATTATGGCATTAAAAGTAGAAAGATTAAATCAAATTGTATTAAAAGAAGTCACTGAGATAATTCAATTTCAATTAAAAGATCCATCAATTGGGTTTGTAACGATTACGGATGTTGAAGTAACTAATGATTATTCTTATGCTAAGATTTATGTCTCATTCTTAGGTAAGAAAGAGAGAAATGAAGCTGGTCTTAAAGCTTTACAACGCAGCAAAGGATTCATACGCAGCGAGCTAGCAAAAAAATTAACGATAAGAAAGATTCCGGATTTAATTTTTAAGCTTGATGAGACTTTTGAAAAAAGCAGAAAAATAGATGAAATCATAACTCAAATCCATAAAGATGAAAATGAAAAATAGCCTTATTTAAGGCTATTTTTTAATATTATACTAATGATTGATATAATGCTTTACTTCGCATAATGTATATTATACGATTTATATCAGTTGATTTAAATAACTTATGCCATGCTCCGGTAGCTCTACTTCGAAGTTATCCGCTATAGTTGCTCCTATATTTGCAAATGTATCTCCTTGTTGAAGTAATCCTGATCCTTTGTTACTTTTTGAGTATGCAATATATGGAATCATTTCACGTGTGTGATCTGTACCATGATGAGTTGGATCATTCCCATGATCAGCTGTGAGAATCAATAAATCATCCTCTTTAAGTTTGTCTATTAACTTTTTTAACAAGCCATCAAAATCCTCAATTTCCTTAGCGTAGCCTTGAGGGTTTCGGCGATGTCCCCATTTAGCATCAAAATCTACTAAATTAACAAAACAAAGTCCTTTAAAGTCCTTTTTTACTATCTCAATGGTATCTTGCATGCCATGAATACTACTTTTTGATTTATAAGACTCTGTAATCCCTTCCCCAACAAAAATATCATTGATTTTACCGACACTAATAACATCAAAATCAGCTTCCTTTAGTGAATTTAAAACTGTTTTTCCAAAAGGCTTAAGTGCCAAATCGTGACGATTTGAAGTTCTTTCAAATTGTCCACTTTTAGCCCCTATGAAAGGTCTTGCGATAACTCTACCTACCTTCCACTGAGGTTTCATTGTGATTTCTCGTGCAATTTCGCAACAACGGTATAACTCATCTAATCCAAAAGTTTCTTCGTGTGCAGCAATTTGCAACACCGAATCTGCTGATGTATAAACAATCATGTCCCCTGTTTGCATATGGATTTCACCAAGTTCATCAAGAATTTCTGTTCCACTTGCAGACTTGTTGCCAATAACTTTATGGCCTGTTTGTTTTTCTAACTCTTGAATGAGTTCTGGAGGGAACCCAGTATCAGTGAATGTCTGAAACGGTGAATCGATGTGTAACCCCATCATTTCCCAATGCCCTGTCATTGTGTCTTTTCCTACGCTTTTTTCTAATAATTTTGTATAGTAAGCTAGTGGTGATAGACTTGCAGCTACTCCCATTGTGGGATGCAGATTGCCAAGTCCTAAAGATTGCAGAGTTGGAACGTTTAATCCTCCTACAGCTTGAGCTATATGGCCAAGTGTATCAGCGCCTTCATCACCATATTTTTGAGCATCAGGCAATGCACCAACGCCTAGTGAGTCAATTACAATTGTAAAAATTCGATTAAATTTCATCATCATTATCATCTCCTTGATTTCCGGGGTGAAACTTAGTGTAACTTGACACTTTTCGATCACTTTGAACATGTGTGTATATTTCGGTGGTCTGAATATTGGTATGTCCCAATAGTTCTTGAATTGCTCGTAAGTCTGCACCACCTTGTAATAAATGTGTCGCAAAGCTATGTCGCAATTTATGTGGTGTAATATGCTTTTTTATTCCCACTTCATTGCATATATATTTTACCATAATTTCTATATATTCGGTAGTGACATGATTTCCACGTTGATTAACAAAAATTAGCGATTGATTTTTTTTATTCCAAACAGGACGAACTAAATCAAGGTATTTTTTGATCACCTTGGCTGAGGCTAACGGCAAAGGAATGATTCGTTCCTTATCCCCTTTTCCTGTTAACCTTACAAGGTTAATTTCAAAATCAATTTGATTAATTCTGAGTCTGGCGCACTCACTTACTCGAAGACCACATGAATAAATTAACTCTAGTATGGCGTGATGGAAGATATCGATAGGTAAATCAGAATCAAAATAATTCATAATTTTATCAATTTCTTGCAGACTACAGAATACCGGTAAGGATTTTTTCTTTCTGCTTACTGCCAAATAAGCGGCGGGATTATCGATTTCATACTTGAAAGTTAGAAACTGATGAAAACTTCGAATAGAAGCGCTTTTTCGCGCAATACTATTATCCGATAGCAAACTGTGAAATTGAAGGATATAGGTTGAAATTTGTTGATACTCTACATCTTCGATTTCTTCAATTCCTATTTGAGTTAAATAGTTCAAATAATCGTGAACATCTTTTAAATAAGAAATAATAGTTTTAGCAGCTTTGGGGTTACGAATTGAAATTTCAAGTTGATACTCCTTTAATGCATTTTCTAGTTTCATAGACCCTCCTTTTTTTATTAAATATCAAATAGTCTTTGTTGAATAAAAATATCTTTTTCTTCCTTTAAACTACCTACGCTAACGCCTAAAAGTCGGATTGGTTTATCTGTGATATTTTCGTCTAATAGTTCCAATACATAAGGAAAAAGTTCATCACTTTGGGAGCTATAAAAAGATAGTTTCTTAGAACAATTTCTAATGGTAAAATCAAAGTACTTAATAGTTAATGAAAGATGATTTCCAACTTTATCATAGCGTTGTAACCGAAATGACAAGCTCTCTAGTAATTCGTAAATTGTTTGCTTAATTTCTTCATAATCAGTAAGATCTGTTAAAAGTGTTGTCGATTGAGACATTGATTTTAATTCTCTCTCAAGCTCTATTCCTCGATTATCTATCCCATTGGCTCTATCAATCATCAAGTCGCTATTTTTTCCAAATATCGGTAACAAACAATCAGTGTCCGTTAGCACTGCTAAATCCTTAATGGTATGGATATTAATATCATGCAATAATGGTGCAGTTTGTTTTCCGACTCCACGCATTGATTCTATTGGTAGTGGCCATAATTTTTTTTGAATTTCTTGAATTCGTAAAACGGTTATCCCCTTCGGTTTCTTCATGTCGCTTGCCATTTTAGCTAAAAACTTATTGGGTCCAACACCAATAGAACAGTCTAAACCTAATTCATTAAAAACAGTATTTTGAATATTGACAAGACAATCCAATGGTCTTTTATATTTCTGCATAGTTTCAGTTATGTCAGCATAGCATTCATCAATACTAGCAACTTCAATAAGCGAGGAATAACGGCTAATAATCTCAATAAATTTTTTAGAGTACTCTTTATAAACACTATAGTTTCCTTGAACAATAATTAATTCAGGACAAAGTCGCTGTGCTAATTGAGTTGACATAGCAGAATTCACTCCGAATTTTCTAGCTTCATAAGAAGCGGTAGAAATAACACTACGGCGAGTATATCCTGACACAGCAATTGGTTTCCCTTTTAGGTTGGGATTTTTAATCACTTCCACTGCGGCGAAAAAAGAATTTAAATCTACATGCACAATAATTTTTGCCATTGATCAATATCCTTGATTTTTTCTAAAAAGTTCAGAAGCTGCAGAAAGTGCTACTGCACTTACTCCACCTGAAGACATTAATGCTAGCTTCTCAATACGAGTTTCATCCGATAAAGGGATTATTTTAGTTTCAGTTGAGTGGTCACTTTGATCTTTTTGAACATGATAGTGTTGTTTAGCACAAGCAGCAACTTGAGCTAGATGGGTAACAGAAAATACTTGTGCAGTTTTAGCTAACTCTTTCATTTTTAATCCAATTGCAGTCGCTACTGTTCCACTAACTCCTGTATCTATCTCATCAAAAATAACGGTCTGAATACCCTGAAGATGAGTAAAAATTACTTTTAATCCAAGCATTAGTCGACTTAATTCTCCACCCGATGCTACTTTAGAGAGTGATTTTAAGTCTTCTCCAGGATTCATAGAAATCAAAAACTCAACTTCATCGATTCCGGTACTATGTGCTGTATCTGATTGTTTTATAGATGTAAAAAATTGGGCTTGTTGTAATTCTAAATCTTGTAAGTTTTTGATAATACCTAGATCTAATTTTTTTGCTGCTGAGTGTCGCTTTTCAGATAATTGAGTTGCAATTCTTAGGTAATTATCGTAGGCATTCTTTTCTTCAAATCGAAGACTTTCTAATACGCTTTCCCGATGTTCGAATAAATTGATTTTTTCTCTAAATTCAATCGCTTTATCTAATACATTTTGAACTGATGGGCCATATTTTCTTTTTAACTTTTGAAAATCAAAAAGTCGTTCTTCAATGTGATTGATATCGATGTCTCCACTATCTAATTCATTACAGTAGTGCTTTAATTCATCAAAACTATCACTTAGCTCAAAGTAAACTGTATTTAATTTTTCTAAGATTGCAGTTGTAATTTCAGTTGCTTGCATTCCTTCTAATATTTTTTTAATTTCGTATAGTGGAGTTTCAACGCTATTATCAAATATCTGAATTAGTCGTTGATATTTTTCTAAATTTTTAGAATAGCTATGATATTCTTTTTCTTGCGCTGTGAGCGTTTCTTCTTCCTCAATAGAAAGCTTTACACTATCAATTTCATTGAGTTGATAATTGTAAAATTCTAAATCATCTTTATTGAAATCTTCATTTTCAGCTCGGAAAAGTAATGTCTTTTTTTCTTTGTATATTTCAAATAACTCTTCACATTGATTCAGCAAGGATTGCTCACCCATAAAACGATCTAATAGTGAAAGATGATAAGATTTATTTAACAGATATTGGTGATCGTGTTGACTGTGAATGTCAATTTCATCGCTTAAGCAATGCCTTAAAAGTGCTAAAGTGACTACACGATAGTTAATCTTAACAATATTTTTACCGTCACTTTTAATTTCTCTTGAAACTACTATGGACTCACTACAATCAAAACCTTCATTTTCTAGAAGTTTTCGAGAAGGACTTGAAGATAAATCAAAAACCCCTTCAATTAGCGAAGACTCTTTGCCCTTTTTTATCATCGTTGGGCTAGCACGTTCTGTTGTTAATAATCCTAATGCATCAATTAAAATGGATTTACCAGCCCCTGTCTCACCTGTAAACACACTAAAACCAGATTCAAAATTAAGTTGAATTTCATCAATAAGAATAAAATTTTTAATATACAGATGTTTAAGCATGTGAGCCTCCCTTAAAGTAGTGATTGAATTTTTTTAAATAAGGATTCTGTGTCAATTTTTATCTCTTTTCTCAGTTGTGAAGTTGCACCATGTTGAATAAATTGATCGGGAATCCCTAATCTATGAATTTGTAAAGGTTTCACTTGATCACAAGACCATTCTAAAATACTTGTTCCAAGACCTCCTTCTAACATATCAGTTTCATAAACAATAATTGGGCAATTCAACTCAGCTAAATAATTTAGCATAGATTCATCAAGCGGTTTAAAGAAACGGCAATTAATGACTTCTACAGCTAAGTCATTATTGCTAACTTTCTGTGCTATTTTATCTACTTCTGGTCCGTAGGCACAAACTACAACCTGGGGATTTGTTGGTTTACAGACACTAACCCAACTTCCGATTGTAATTGGAGTAAAGGTTTCAAGTTGCTGATAAGCAACCGATCCTCGAGGATAGCGAATAAGAAACGGATGATTTTGACTAAATCCTGTCGTTAATAAAAGTTGAGCTTCTGCGGCATCTTTTGGCTGACAAAGAATAAGGTTAGGAATGCTTTTTAAAATTGAAATATCAAAAACTCCATGATGCGTATCTCCATCCTCACCAACAAGTCCTGCACGATCGACACCAATAACTACAGGTAAATCCATGCGTCCGATATCATGGTTAATTTGGTCATAACAGCGTTGTAAAAACGATGAATAAATTGCTAAAAAAGGTCTTTTATCAGAGGAAGCAAGTCCTGCTGCAAGTGTAGCGGCATGATCTTCAGCGATACCACAATCAAAACTACGCTTAGGATATGCGGCAAAAAACTTAGCTAGTTTACTTCCGTAAATCATCGCTGGTGTTAGCGCTACAATGTCTGTATTTGTTTTAGCAAGGCTACAAACTGTTTCACTAATAACCTCAGACCAACTTAACATATTTGCTGGAAGACCCCCAAGTTGTTGCCCTGTCGCAATATCAAAAGGACCAACACCATGCCATTGTCCATTAATATCTTTCTCACATGGTTCATATCCTTTTCCTTTTTTAGTGATGACATGAACAACGACTGGCCCTTCATGTTTTTTTGCACTTTCTAAAACAGAAAGTAAATCTTTTATGTTATGTCCATCTACGGGGCCTAAGTATTCAATGGAAAACTCTGCGAATATTCCTTGATCAATAATAGAATCTTTAAATTTGTCCTTGATTTGCTTAATAGAAGATAGAACATTTTTACCTACTGCATTTTTATTTAGTAAGTCTTTAATATCTTTTTTTGCTGTGGTATAGGGAGCGGATGTTCGAAGTCTTGAAAAACCAGTAGTAAGAGCTCCAATGTTTTGAGAAATAGACATATTATTGTCATTAAAAATAATGACCATATTTCGCTGTTCAGTTCCAATTTGATTTAATGCTTCAAGTGACATTCCTGAAACTATTGAACCATCTCCCACAATGGGAATAACTTGATAATTTTCACCATCCAAGTCACGAGCAATCGCTTTTCCTAAAGCTGCACTTAACGCTGTAGAGCTATGCCCTGCTTCCCAACAATCATGAATGCTTTCATTTCTTTTTTGAAATCCACTAATTCCACCATATTGACGTAGGGTTGAAAAATTTGAAGCTCTTCCTGTTAAAATTTTGTGGATATAGGATTGATGCCCGACATCAAAAAGAAATTTATCTTCAGGACTGTTAAAAACTTTATGCATTGCAATTGTTAATTCAACAACTCCTAAATTACTTGATAAATGTCCACCAGTTTTTGAAATATTTTCAATTAAAAACTTACGTATATCATTTGACAATTTATTACATTCTTCAACACTCATATTTTTCAAAAATAATGGTGATTGAATATCCTTGATTTCCATGTGAATATCCTCCTAATTGCCCCTAGCTTCAATATCATTTATTAATGATTGAACCGCTGACATATCCTCGTCAAACTGATTCAACTGATGATAAACTAATTGAAAATATTCTTTTGCTCCCTCTTTTGCTTTATCTAATCCCAGCAACGAAACACTTGTGGATTTCTTATTGGCTAAATCACTTGTAGATTTTCCTAAATCTGCTGAGCTTTTGACAACATCTAAAATATCATCTTGAATTTGAAAAGCTAACCCTAATTCAATACCTATCTTGTTCCATTTTTCATAGTGATTTTTTTGTGCTAATAGCGCTGCAAGTGTGCAGGCGACAGCAAATAACTTCCCAGTTTTATATTGGTGAATCTCCTTTAACTGCTCCCAATTTATCACTTTATTCTCTGATTCCATATCGAAGTTTTGTCCTAAGATCATTCCGTTAATACCAGCGGCATCCGTTAGTAATTGAATAGCGTTAATTTTAATTTCAGGAGATTCTTCCGTGTTAGCAATTAAAGCGAACGCTTCTGTTAATAAACCATCACCTGCTAAAATTGCAGTTGCTTCATCAAATTCTAGATGACATGTTTTTTTTCCACGTCGCAAATCATCATTATCCATAGCAGGTAAGTCATCGTGAATTAAAGAATAGGTGTGGATCATTTCCAATGCTAATGCAAAAGGAATTGCTCTTTTCTTATCTACTCCATATCCATTGCATACCGCAAATAAGAGTTGAGGTCTAAGTTTTTTTCCTCCCATTAAGAAAGAATAATCCATAGCCGAGTGAACTCTTGAATTGATATATTTTGCTGATAGTTTTTTATACTCGTCATCTAATAAGTTCATTACTTTTTTCCTTGTTCCTTTTGTTTTTTCGCCACTAATTCACCCATTTTTGCTTCAAAAGCTAATAGTCGATGATCACAATTTTCAGCATGTTCTACTCCTTCTTCAAATAATGCAACTACTTCGTCTAACGGAAGAGAACATTCTTCCAAACGATCTAATATTTCGGATAATCTGTCTAGTGATTCTTCGTAGGTTTGTTTAGTCGGTTTTGTCATCTTATTTTATCCTCTTTTCTATGATTTGTGTTACTAATTCACCATCGCTTAGTTTAATATGAAGCATTTCTTTTTCTTTAACTTGATGAATAGAAGAAATAAGAGCATCTTCTTGGTAAGCTAACGAATATCCTCTTTTTAATATTTTCGTTGGTGAATAAGCATCCAATAAATCTATATTTTTCATTAACAGAAAACGTTCTTTTTGTCTTCTATCTTGAACTAATTGATATAGCCTTATCTCTTTTTCATTTAAATCCATCCTTGCAGCATGTAGCATTTTAAGCGACATAGATTCAAGGCGATTAATAGATTCAGTTATTTGAGTTCGTTGGTCCATAAGTCGTTGTCGATGCTGTAATAATTGTTGTCGCTTCATGTCGACTAGCAATACTTGCTGTTGGTAGAATTGAAAAGGTTTTTTAAAGGAATTACTATTTATAAAATTATTCAACTCTTGACGTTTCAGTTTTAAAACGTTGGAATAAATTTGAATTAGTGATTGCTGTAGTAAATTAATTTTAGCACGCTCTTCTGTTAGGCTTGGAGTTGCAATTTCTGCAGCACCAGTTGGTGTTGGTGCTCTATAATCAGCAACAAAGTCAACAATGGTATAGTCTATCTCATGTCCCACTCCACTCACGACAGGTGTTTTCATTTCGAATATTGTTCGGGCTAAAGTTTCATCATTAAAAGCCCACAAATCTTCTATCGATCCCCCACCTCGAACCAGTAGAATAACATCAAGATTAGATTCATCTAAGCTTTTTAAAGCTTCTATAATTTCTTTTGCAGCTATTTCTCCTTGAACCAAAGTATTTTTTTCTTGAATTGTTGCAACTGGCCACCTTCTTGAAAGGGTTGTAAGAACATCTTCTCTAGCAGCTGTATTTTTTCCTGCAATAAGTCCAATTTTTTCAGGATATCGAGGTAATGCTTTTTTATGATTTTCATCAAAAAATCCAAGCTCAAACAATTTTTTTTTCAACGCCTCAAATTGTAATTGCAAATTCCCTTGCCCATCAAGTTTTAGTCCCGTAACATAAAGTTGTAACTGACCGCTGCTTTCAAAAATAGAGACATTTCCTTGCAGAATAACTTGATCACCATTTTTTACATCAACATTGCAACGTGCAACTGATGAAGAAAACATAACACATTTTACACAGGCTGCATCATCTTTTAAAGTAAAGTACCAGTGTCCATTTTGGTGTTTTACTAAATTACTAATTTCACCTGAAGTATAAAGCTGCTGAATTCGTTGGTCATTATCTAAAGTTGCCTTTAAATAGCTAATTAATTTACTAACTTTAATAACTGTGGTACTCATAGGTTATCTAATACTCCGTTAATAATCTTATACGACTCTTCATCACTATATTTTTTTGATAATAGAATGGCTTCATCTATGATAATTGGAGCGTCAGCCAATTGTTGGTCAAATTCCGTACATGCAATGAGTAAGATAGCCTGATCTACATAATTCAAACGGTTGAAAGTCCATTTTTTTAAGACATTATTGATATAGTCGATAAATCGATCTTTATTTCCCATGCTATGAGTCAGCAAAGTTTTGGAAAACTCACTAATTTCATCCCAAGGAACTAAATAAATATCTTCTGCAACTGTTTTTAAATCACGATTTGTTAATAAAATTTGATATAAACAAATCATTGATTTTTCTCGCTCTGTATGTCTTTTCATGGGTACCTCCATAACAGTTATTTTACCATAAATAAAGACTTTTGTTAATCCCAAAATTGGTCAATTTTCATATATTTTATAATGAAAAAATCACATATTATGTGATTTTCTAGCTTAGTTTGTGTTTGTCGTTGTTTCCTTGATTATAACATCATGAGCTCCGCCTTCAACAATAGATGTTGCACTTACTAAAGTTAGCTTTGCTTCTTGTTGAAGTTGTGGAATGGTTAAGCACCCACAGTTACACATTGTTGATTTCACTTTTGCTAGCGAAGCATTAACATTATCTTTTAAAGGCCCTGCATATGGAACATAAGAATCTACTCCTTCTTCAAAAGTAAGCTGTCCTTTTCCCCCTAAGTCATAACGTTGCCAGTTCCGTGCTCGGTTACTTCCTTCACCCCAATATTCTTTGACATAGTTTCCATTAACAACTAGTTTATTTGTTGGGGATTCTTCAAAACGAGAGAAATAACGACCTAACATAACAAAATCAGCTCCCATTGCAAGTGCTAAAGTAATATGATAATCATAAACAATACCACCATCAGAGCAAAGTGGAACATAAATTCCTGTTTCTTCAAAGTACTTATTTCTAGCTTCAGCAACTTCAATAACTGAAGTTGCTTGCCCACGCCCAATCCCCTTTGTTTCACGGGTAATACAGATTGATCCTCCGCCAATTCCGATTTTAATAAAATCAGCACCAGCTTCAGCTAAAAACTTAAATCCTTCGCTATCTACGACATTACCTGCTCCTACTTTTACTTTTTCTCCATAGGTGTTTTTAATCCATTTAATAGTTTTAGACTGCCATTCACTAAAGCCTTCGCTTGAATCTATGCATAAAATATCCACACCGGCCTCTATTAAAGCAGGAACCCTTTCTTCATAATCTCTAGTGTTAATTCCAGCTCCCACAATATAACGTTTTTCTTGGTCGAGTAACTCTTGTGGATTCTCTTTATGATCATCATAGTCTTTTCTAAATACCAAGTATTTCAAAAACCCCTTAGAATCAACGATAGGAAGAGAATTTAGCTTATTATCCCAAATCATATCATTGCACTCGCTTAATGTCATTGTATCCTTTGCTACAACAAGTTTTTCAAAAGGTGTCATAAATTCTGAGACTAGGGATGTTAGTGACATACGTGAAACTCGGTAATCACGGCTTGTAACGATGCCTAATAGTTTTCCCTGCGCTGTTCCATCTTCAGTTACCGGCATTGTTGAATGACCAGTTTTTTCAAGCAAATTCAAAACTTCTTCTAATGTTTGGGTTGGTGTAATATTGGAGTCACTAATTACAAACCCAGCTTTATAATTCTTAACTTTTGATACCATTAAAGCCTGATTTTCAATACTTTGAGATCCGAAAATAAAACTTACTCCACCTTCTTTTGCTAAAGCAATAGCCAGTTTTTCACCAGATACAGATTGCATAATGGCACTTGTCATTGGAATATTCAAATGCAGGTCTGGGGTTTCACCTTTTTTAAATTTTGTTAAAGGGGTTGTTAGTTTTACTTCTGTTGGAATACACAATGTGTCAGAATAACCTGGTACTAGTAAATACTCACTGAACGTATGACTTGCTTCTTTGTAATAAAATGCCATTGTCTCTATCCTCCTAAATTTATCTGATTATATTACATTTTTTCTTTTAAGTAAAGCTAAATTGATGTATAATTACAAGAAGTGAGGGTGTTTATGAAACTTAAAAATAGCTATTTTTATACATTACGAGAAAATGTAAAAGATGAAGATTCAACAAGTAGTAACCTTCTTGTAAGAGCTGGGATGATTAAGAAAAGTTCTGCGGGAGTTTATATGTTTTTACCATTGGGACTGAAAGTCCTTCAAAACATTGAAACCATTATCCGTGAAGAAATGACTGCGATTGGGTGCCAGGAGGTTTTAATGCCTTCCTTGATATCAGAGGAAGTATACATTGCTTCAGGTCGTCGAAGTGCCTTCGGCAAAGGAATGTTTTCCCTTCAAGATCGCTTTGGGAAACCTTTTGTATTGGGACCTACTCATGAAGAATTATTTTCTGTGGCTGCTCAAGCTGGTGTTCAATCATATAAGGATTTGCCTTTTTCTCTTTATCAAATACAAAATAAATTTCGAGATGAGCCACGTCCACGATTTGGATTAATACGAGTGAGAGAGTTTATCATGAAGGATGCTTATAGTTTTGATATCGATGAAACGGGATTAAATTTATCCTACAACAATCAATTTCAGGCCTATAAAAATATTTTTGATCGTTTAGAAATAGATTATAAAATTGTGCGTGCAGATACTGGAGTGATGGGTGGATTATTGTCAGAAGAATTTCAAGCTGTTAGTGATATTGGAGAAGACACTTTAGTACTTTGTGATACTTGTGACTTCGCAAGCAACTTAGAAATTGCTCAGTGCACCCCTTCTTCACTTCACGAGGAAGTTAAAAAGGAAAAAGAAACAGTGTCAACTCCTAATGTAAAAAAAATTGAAGACGTCGCTGTATTTCTAAGTCAACCTATTGAAAAACTTGTAAAAACATTAGTCTATGTAGCAGATGAAAAGATTTATGCTGTTCTTGTGCGTGGAGATCATGAAGTGAACGAAGTAAAAGTTCAAAAACTACTAGGAGCTTCTGAAATCCGTCTTGCTACAGAAGAGGAGGTTCTTTTGACAACTAGTTCCCCTATCGGCTTTGTAGGTCCACTGAACATTCAGTGCGATATCATAGCAGATAATGATGTATGTACATTGCGCAATTTCACAACTGGTGCTAATCAAAAAGATACTCATATTGTTAATGTAAATAGTGATGACTTTACGCCACTTATAGTTGGTGATGTACGCAAAATAAAAGTTGGAGACACTTGTCCTAAGTGTGGTGGAACAATTCATTTTAAACAAGGAATTGAGATTGGAAATACATTTAAATTAGGAACAAAGTACTCTGAGATTATGAACTTAACATTTCTAAATGCTGACAATAAGAATTTGCCTGTTTGGATGGGATCATATGGAATTGGGTTAGCACGCAGTATGGCCGCTATTGCTGAGCAACAAGCGGATGATTACGGAATTGCTTGGCCAATTCATATCGCTCCATTTAAAGTTGCGATTGTTGCGATTTCTGATAAAGACGAAATACAAATGACACTAGCAAATAGCCTGTATGACCTATTTAGTCAATCAGGTATATCTTGTATCCTTGATGACAGAAATGAACGTCCAGGTATCAAATTCAAGGATATGGACTTAATTGGAGTGCCGTTTAGAATTACTGTTGGACGAGGTGCCGCTGATGGAATAATTGAATTTAAAGCACGAAATGAAGAATCATATCAAGAAATTACTGTACAAGAGTGTTTAAATTTTATACAGAATAAGTTAAACAAATAAAAACTCGGAAACATTTCCGAGTTTTTAAATTTTATGCTAATGCCTTTTTAGCTGTGTCTACAATTTCTTCAAATCCTTTAGGATCATGAATTGCAATTTCACTTAACATTTTTCTATTTACTTGTACTCCTGCAAGTTTTAAACCGTGCATTAGTTTTGAATAACTCATATCATGCTGCCTTGCTCCTGCATTGATACGTGCAATCCATAATTTACGCATTTCACGTTTAAGTTGTTTTCTTCCAATATAAGCATAGCGTAATGAATGCATTACCTGTTCATTAGCTGTTTTATAAAGCAAGTGTTTTGCACCAAAATATCCTTTTGCTAATTTTAAAACTCTTTTTCTACGGGCACGTGATACAGTCCCACCTTTTACTCTTGCCATTATTTACTTCCTCCCTTTAATCTTGAATCAAGTGCTTGATTCTTTTCATGTCGCTTTTAGAAACAAGTGTTGATTTTCTAAGTTTTACTTTTTGCTTGTGAGTTTTGTTTGCTGCAAAGTGAGAAACATAAGCATGGCTTCTTTTTAACTTTCCAGTTCCTGTTTTCTTAACGCGTTTTGCTAGCGTTTTTTTGGTTTTCATTTTTGGCATATGCCATTCCTCCTTGTTATTTCGTTTTCTTTGGCGATAACACCACAGACATCGTATTACCTTCCATCTTTGGTGGTTTTTCAACCCCCATAATGTCAGAAATTTCTTCAATAAAGTTATTCATGACTTCTTTCCCTACTGATACTCTAGTCATCATACGCCCTCTAAAACGCATATCAACTTTAACTTTTAATCCTGCTTCTGCCCATTTTCGAGCATGTCGAAGTTTGGTTTCAAAGTCATGTCTATCAATAACGGGCGATAAACGTAATGGTTTTACTTCAGTAACCTGCTGATTTTTTTTAGCTTCTTTCGCTTTTTTCTGAGACTCAAAGCGATATTTTCCAAAATCTAAAATTTTACATACAGGTGGAGTTCCATTAGGAGCAACACAAACAAGATCCAAATCAGCTTCATAGGCCTTTTCTAAGGCTTCTCTACGAGACATTGTACCTAATTGCTCTCCTTCAGCTCCAATTACTAAAACTTCTTTAAAGCGAATGTTTTCATTAACTAATTCATCAGTCATGTTTTTCTTTGTGATATACAGCACCTCCTAATTCACAAATAAAAGCAGATACATAGTGCACCTGCTTACATCAACTCGTTATTGGAGTAGCGTGAACCCAAATCCGTCAGGATATCAGGTGAGAAGAGGTGCTTCTACTTTCCACAATTTAATTACTTATTTAATTTACACTATTATTTCAAGAAAGTCAAGAAAAAATAGTGAATTTATTCAATTTCAAATCCTCCAACTGTAATATTGATTCTATTGCATTCTAAATTTGTCATTTCTAAAATATTTTGTTGAATGCGATGTTGAAGTGTTTCACACTCCCTATTTACATTTGCACCATATTTAACTTTTACATTAACATTAATATTTAGTTTGTTCTTCTCTATTTTACAATGGATTGCAGAAGAAAACTTTCCAACGGAAGATTTTTCTACTCCTTTAAGCTCATCTACTGTAATTTCTGTGATTAACTCAAAAACAGACTTGGATAATGCTATAGTCCCTATTCCTGCATTTTCACTTAAATTTACATATTCTTGTGCCATATAATTCACCTCTTTTTCCATTTAAATTATACCACTTTTTTAGATTTTTCAAAACAAATTTAGCAATTGTTTTTCCAATAAGGTCTCAAACTCAATATTCGAAAAGCTCCTATTTTGGTTAAAATCCATCACAACAGACTTAAAAACAGTTGATATCATAAATAGATTTTCCTCATGAATGATATCGATTTTGCCAATTTTAACAAGACAACGGGCTAAAATAGTTTCTAATTCATCTTTTTTTTCAGCTAGGGTTGGATTTAATTCAAGATTCATCCAAGTCGATGTAAAGATTAGTGTATGTACAACTTCTACAAACTGAGTAAAGTCTTGGATATTGTTTCCAGGTTGAATAATGAATACCATTATGAAAAAGATGTGCCATTCGTAATCTTGGTTCAATATCTTCTCCCAATACTCCCCAAGTACTTTGCAAAATCCATTTTCGTGGTCATATGCTTTCTCTAGCATAATTTGTTCAGTAAAATCAAACTCACTTTCTTTTAGTACATTAAAGTGTTCAATGTATTCAGCCATTCTATATTGTGGGGACTCCGATCTCATAAAATCCTTGATGTAGACATATTGACTTAAAATGGAACTGCACTTTTTAAAATTCGTGCTAAACCCTACAACTTCATTCATTTTTATTGTTACTAAATCATTGATTGACTTTGCAATAAATAACTTAAATCCATTCTCTCCCATTCCGATTTCATCAGAGGTAGCCTTATCGTTTGAGATTTGTTGATAAACGGTTTCTAACTGATGGTCAACAACCTCTAAGTTATCCAAAATGGAACTCAAAATATTTTTCATAAAATGATCATAGAGAATAAACTGATTGTTTTTGTAGACAACTTGATGCTCAATTTCACCCCAAAAGCGATGAACAAGGGATTTAATCTGCAGTTCATAGTTGATTTTCTTTCCCTGATATACAATATAACCATCCATTCTGTAAATGACAAATCCATTTCTTTGACGTTGTGGTTGACGTTGCGATAAGTTTAGATAAAAGTTTGGGAATGTGACACACTGATAAAAATCACTATCGGTTTCTTTAAAATGCTTAAAAAGAGTTTTGTAAAGATTATTTTCATCATTTATAAATCGACACTCCAATGTAATACCAATTAAATCAGGTAAGTAGTCTATCACCTTTTCAGGTGAATCAAATTTTAGATAGTATTTATTTCTTATAATCTTTTCTTTTAAACTTTCATTTTCCTTAATTCGTGAAGAAAGACTAAGCAAAAAATCATTTTCTTCAAATATGCTGCGAAATCCTGATTTTAGCTCCTTTTCTACTTCAATATAAGTATCTTTATTTTTCTGAAGAAGTACAGCTGTTTTTTCTATAAAATCAAACAATTCTAGTTTCATTTTGTCCTCCCTGGTAATGAGTTTCGATATTTTTTCGATCTGCTTCCAATTGTGAAATAAGTTCTTGAAGTGTTGGAAATTTTTCTTCATAACGAAGAAATTTATCAAAAAACAATGATATTTTTTTTCCATATACAGATTGATCAAAATTTAAAATATGAACTTCTAAAGATAATTTAGTTTGTAAATTCATGGTTGGATTATGTCCAATATTAATCATTGCGATATATAATGTATCATCTAATTTTATTTTCCCACAATAAACTCCAGGGTGTGGTAATAGAAAGGAATCGTTTAGTTGAATATTAGCAGTTGGAAAGCCAATTTCTCTTCCCTTTTGGTTTCCTGATATAACAATACCTTCAACTTCATACATTCTGCCTAAGAGCTGATTCGCCTCGGTGATGTCTCCATTTTCAAGGCACTCACAAATTCTGGTTGTGCTTATTTTTTTATTTTCTTGATTAATGGACTCCACTATTATAACATCGAAAGTCCCTTCTGCCTCTTTTTGAAGTGATTCTGAATCGCCTTGCCCACGAAAGCCATAATGATAGTCAAAACCACAAATCAAGGTTTCTAAATTGCAAGGGATTAGAATCTCCTTTACAAAGGATTCTGAAGAAAGTTGAGAAACACTTTCAGTGAAGTTCACCACAATTACTTCATCTATCCCCATTTTTTTAGCCAGTTCTACTCTTTTGTTCAATGGCGTAAGATGTTCAATATGATCCATTTTTTTGATGACTTCCCATGGGTCTGGCGAAAATGTTATTAAAGAACTTTTACACCCTGTTTCTTTTGCTAGTTGGTTTGTTTTTTCTATGAGCCTCTGATGTCCTAAATGAAGTCCATCGAAAAAGCCTATACAGGCTACCCTTTTTTCTAAAAAATTTATCTCATCCAGTTTTAGTGTGATATAGTCCATTACCATAATCCTCTCCTGCAGCGATATTCATTACCCTCGACTTTTTCGTAAGCAGCAACTACTTCATTTTGATGGGTTAATAAAACCAACTCTTCTGTAGAATTTAAAAACAAACGCTTTCCTTGTTTAATCTCATTAATTTTATCACTTTCAAACATCGGTAGTGTTCCTTGTAAAATCTCTGTTATGGGATGAGGAGTAGATTTTTCGGTGATATCTTCTATCTTCTCTGCCTGATCTAGGGAAATAGGTCCTATCATAGTTCGACAAAGCTCTGTCATTGTCCCAATATTCCCTGTTTTCTCAGCGATATCTTCGCATAAAACTCGTATATACGTCCCCTGTGTTACGATTGCTTTAATTGTTGCACTAAATCCATCAAAGGCTAAACACGTAAGGTGATCAATTCTAATTTTTCTTGGTTTGACTTGAACTACTTTACCTTCTCTTTGATATTCTAATAATTTTTTCCCATTAACTTTAATAGCTGAGGTCATTGGTGGTTGTTGAAAGCTTTCACCTATAAACGATTGCAACACTGATTCAAGAGCTTCCCTAGAGATAGCTGTAACTTTTCTTTCTTCCACTACATCTCCCCATCGATCTCCAGTTGTTGTTTTTTTACCAAAACTTAATTGAGCGATGTATTCTTTTTGATCGTGATTACAATAGGGAAGAGCTTTGCAAGCTTTTCCAACCAGAACAATTAATAGTCCTTCCGCATTGGGATCTAAAGTCCCTGTGTGCCCTATGCTTTTTTGGTGGATTTGTTTCCTAAGTTTTGCAACAACATCAAATGATGTCATTCCTTTAGGTTTATTTATATAAAAAACTCCGTCCATCTTTACCTCAATTCTATGTCTATTATAACAACTTCATGATATAATAGCAAAGAAAATAAAGAGGTAAATCTATGATAATCAAACGAATTTTAGGGAAAATTAGAAAAGCTGATCTTGATTTTGGACTAATTGAAGATGGAGATCGTATCGCTGTTGGAATTTCCGGTGGAAAAGATAGTATGATGCTTTTATACTGCCTTTGGTTATATCGAAATATTGCAAAAAAACATTTCAACAGAAACTTTGAACTTGTTGGTATTCATATTAAAATGGGTTTTCCCAATATGGACTTCAGTTCTGTCGATAAATTTTGTAGTAAACATGATATCGAATTTCACAAGATCGACTCAAAAATATATGATATTTTAAAAATCCAAGCCAATGATGACGGAAGCCTAAAATGCAGTATTTGTTCCAAATTAAAAAAAGGAGCTGTCATCCAAGAAGCGATCCGTCTTGGGTGCAATAAAACTTCATTTGCACACCACGCCGATGATGCAATAGAAACTTTATTTCTAAACACGATTTATGGGGGACGACTAGCAACTTTTTCTCCAACCATGTTTTTAACAAATACGCAAATGACGTTTATACGCCCTTTTGTATACACTTTTGAAAGTGATATTATCAAAGCTTTCAATGAAGTAGATATCCCTATTGTTCAAAGCACTTGTCCTATGGATGGTGTAACGAAAAGACAAGATATAAAGGAGTTACTCCATAATATCTATACCCAATTTCCTTCTGCTAAAGATAACTTTTTATTAATGCTTCATAACCAAGAAAAGTTATCCCTATGGACAAAGGGACAGGACAAAAATAATGAAAATTAAACGAGCCTATATCGAGATAACAAACCAATGCAACCTACGTTGCTCCTTTTGTATTCCCCATAATCGGACGTATCAGTTCATGTCACTTAATAATTTTAAAAAAGTCATCGATAGTTTATTACCATTAACATCATATTTTTATCTTCATGTTCACGGTGAACCTATGATGCACCCCCAATTAGAGCAATTTTTAGATTACTGCGATAGCAAACAAGCTCATGTTCAGCTTGTAACAAATGGAAGTTTCTTAGAACACTACCTGTCTATTTTTGACCATCCTTCTCTTCGTAAATTAAGCATTTCTGTGCATAGCATTGATTTTCAACAACAAGATGCAAATGAGTTGTTAAAAAACATCACACATTATATCAATGTTGTTAAGAAGAAAGATGGTCAATACCTAGAACTCCGTTTTTGGACTAAGAATCAGTTAAGTAAAAAAGCAATAGCACTTTTATCTGAATTGCAATCTCATTACAATTTTAAGTCTTATTCTTCAAACCAGTTTAAAATTGATAGGCAAGTTTTTATTCACTTTGATGAAGCATTTGAATGGCCTAGCACTTCACAAAATAGTAAACCCTACGGAACCTGCTTGGGCGGTAAGAAAATGATGGCTATTTTAGTGGATGGCACTGTAACTCCTTGTTGTTTAGATTGCCGTGGAGACATCGTTTTTGGAAATATATTTGAAACTCCAATCAATCAGATTATTAGTGGAAACCAATACCAATCATTTTTGAATAGTTTGAGTCGAAATAAATTTATTGAACCTTTATGCTTGAATTGTAATTATCGTAACCGGTTTGATTAAAAAAGAATCAATGTGTCTCCATCACAGAGACCACTTTGTAAAAACGAGCTATTTGGATTTAATATAGACCACCCATTTCTTTTTAAAATGAGAAGTTGTTCACTAAAAACATACTCCTCTTTTAATTCATGTTGTACTAATTTATAGGCTTGATGAATACCATCTTGAATCATCATATTGGAAGCAAATGAAAGTGTCCATATTTTTTTACATGGTGCACATTGAAAATAAAGTAATATGTTATCCATCGTATTCTCCCCATGCATCTAGCATCTCTTTTTCTGATACATTCAAAATTCGAAAAAGCATGATTGGATTTCCACTCACTAATCCAAAGTCTAGTTTGACTTCGTTAAAGGTTATCCGAGAATTTAAAATAGCACAGATTTCATCTTTTTGCTTCATAGCCAAACAATATCTTTGTCCAAAGTAAGAAATCCAGCGATATGGGATAGTCGTTGCCGTTGTGCTAAATATTAAAAAATGAAGTTGATATTTCGGTCCATCTCTCAATAACTGTTCAAAGTTATAAATCCAATCTTGCTGGTTCTCGGAAAATTGAGGAAAGTGTGAAATGATGACACAATGCGGATTTTTATTGCTTTGAAACGTAATTATTAAATTCTTAAAAAACCCTTTTATATCTTCTTTTAAATTTATATAGTTTATTCTATTAATCTTATTTATATATTCAAAATTTGAAGATGAATCGATAAAAGTAACCTTTCTTTTTTGAAAACTAAGACTTGTTAAAATTGTTAAAATCATTTTATGTTTTTCATCACTGCTAAGCGAGAAAAATAATCCATGACTATCTTGCTCAAATTGGTGAGTCAACCATTCTTGTTTCTTTTCATAATAGTTATCTACTTTCCCTAATACTAAACCATCTTCACTCTTTTGTACTCCTTCTAACTTATCAAGAGGACTCAACCATAATGGAGCAGGTTTTTCCTGTAATGTTATACCATTAATAATTTCTAAGACTTGACTCAATTGAGTTACTTGAGAAGAATTGAATTGATGATATTTTTTTAATGCGACACCTTGTTCATCAACCAAGGCTACTTCATCCTGTTCAATAATAGAACTCGCATTACTCCAAGCACAGGTTGCATGGTATTCCTTTTGATCCACTTTACAATAGAACTCCCCAACCTTGCTCAAATAGAAGGCTTTATCACTTTGAAGCATATCAAAACTATCTTGTTTTTCTTGTACCCTCAAACAAACCTTGCATCGAACATTTGACCATATTTCTGGGCTTACAACAGTGCTTGGCTTTTGTGTGGCCAAAATTAAATGGATACCTAAGCTTCGTCCAAGTCGCGCCACACTAATTAGTTCATCTATAAATTCAGGAGCTTGTTGCCGCAATTCTGCAAACTCATCAACGACGACAAATAAATGTGGTAGATAATCTAGATTCAATGACTTATCCCAATACTGAATGTACAGATCTATATTCATAGCAGATAAATTTTTCAGTTTTTTTAATTGTGCAAACAATATTTGCCGCCTCTTGCACTCTATCCTAAATGAAACAAGCACCCTAGCAATTTCATAATCATCAAGGTTAGTAAGAACTCCAACACAATGTGGCGAAACTTTGTTGTTATGTTTAAAGGAATCAGCTAATCCACCACCTTTAAAATCAATAATAACATATTGTATTTGTGTATATGAAAAATTGATCATCAGGGATGTAAGGAACGTAATTAGAAATTCTGACTTACCTGCACCTGTTGTTGCACCAATCATCATATGTGGACCGTGTTGATTTTCGTGAAGATTTAAGTTAAAAATCTGTTCGTGATCTCCAAATGCAATCGGAACAGACAATTCTGTTTTTTCCTTATTCCATCTACTAAAAATATTTAAACTTTTAGCATCCTCTACTTGAAATAAATCAAATAATGTTTTTTTTGTTTTCTGATTTTTTCTTTCTATTTGGCACTGAGCTATTTCTTTCACATTTTTATTATATAGTTTTTCTCCTACAAAATTAATCTGTGTTTTTCCATTTTCATTAACCAAAATAGTGGAGTGTGAATGTAACAAATAAGATTGACATGCGAACGGAATATCCCCTTCTTCTTTAACCATAAAAAAGCAAATATCATCCCTTATACTTTCAGCGTTCAAAATAGATGTATCTTGAATAAAATAGATTTTTTTCTTGTTATTTTTTTGTCGTTGTAAATTAATGAATTGTTGGTAATTTGTGATGATATTACGAGTTCCGTCATCATTTTTGCTATGCGGAATTCCATAGATAAAAGAATGGTTAAAGATCCATTGTTGTGTCGCTATAAAATTAATCTCGATATCCCGTGGATCATGATAAATGACAAGTTGCATCAATATAAAATTAAACCAAAGTTCACTTGAATCGACTATTGCCAAACAAGATGTAACCTTCAAATCAAGAAAAATCCAACGCTCATAAAGGAATTCCCACTCACTCATGATTTTTTGAACATGAGAATAGTAAATACAATCTTCATCATTTGGTAAATTTGAAAAAGAAATACCACTCTCTATTTTCCCAAATCCTAATCCAATTTTTAAAAAATCATCATGTTGCTTTTCTTTAAAAAATAAGTTTTGTTGATGTTCTACAAGCCATTGGGATAACTTTTCCATAGAGAAGAATCGTTGATTATCACAATGCTTAATTTTTTCTTTATAGATTTCTAATTGATTTGTCACTTGTTCTAAACTATTTTCTATTTTTTTATTTCGTCTTAGCAATAAATCATTGTTTCTTTTTTTTTCATAATATTTTTGAAGTGGATGAATTAAAAGAATACTAAAAATCATAACCATTGGAAGAATCATCATAGGCATTACTTCTTGCCATCCACTCCCTCTTTGATAACCATTATAAGCAGATATCCCACCGCTTAAAAGTGCAGCAACTGACATTAAAAGTGTTGGTGCTATCGAAATCAGTAGCGATGTTTTATGTGGTTTAGAAAGTTCACATATAGATTTAAACTTCAAATCGCATGCTGGATACGCTGTTAAAAAGCGAACCTTTTTTTTACTGTACCACAATGGGCTGTAAGGTGCTGTCTGTGGTTTAGTTACTTTCAATAGTGATAAATTAATCGTCGTTTGTGGCACCTGCATCACCATTAAAAACTGCGGCATTGGAATAAGCACCAACTCAAAAAGTTGCAATTTACTACCCCAATTAAAGATTGTCCTTCTTTCTCCATCTACTAATAGATAAGGGTTAAATGGCGAGTTGATCATTCTATTTTCTAAATCAATTTCAGCATGAAAAGATTCGATGGCATTTGATAAAAATTGAATGTCGCATGATGAAGAATTTCCAATGCTAATCAATCTCTGATTACAATATTTACGGTAATAACCTTTTTTCATTATCTACATCCGTTACTAGAATATGACAGTTAACCTGATATTTATGATCCATGGTTTGAACAGTGATAATTGCAGATCCAGCTACTTTAGCACTGATTTCATTCTTCTCGTTTATGGTTGCTACCATGTCGTTATTGGAGCTGAAAAAAAGATCTGTATCTCGATATCCATTAGGAAGTGAAACAATTTCTAATTGTGACACATCTCCCTTGTGTAGAATTTTTTGATAGTCTTTTAGTTCAATTTTATCAGACATTAAATTAGGATAATCCATTTCTTCCAATACATTACTTTCTTTAAAACATTGTTCGACAAGTTTTCCATTTTCTATAAATCTCATATTTTTTGGGATCAAATTTGCATTTTTTTCTCTCAGTAATGACTTCTTTAAACTCCATCCTAATTTATTTGCAAGGGTTTTTTCAGAATTTAAGACAACATCCATAACCCAATATGCACTAATTTCTCCACAAGCTTTAATATTTTTATTGGATTTGCTTATATTTTCAAGTGAATCATAAGCAATCTCCGTCATCCGTGGATAGGGTTCATCTCTAACCTGGACTGATGTTTCTACTTTCCCTCTTATCCCTGATTGTAGCGAAATATCCATCAGCATTGTATTAAATATATCTAACCCGGCACTAAGAGTTGCAACTATCCCTGCACTTGACCTTAATGAAAAAGTTTGCTTATCATTGTGATCGTAAAAGAAACGGAGTTTATTGTTCTTTATTTCTGCTCCAACTCCAAAATTATTCGCTAAAGCCAACTCCATTTTTCCATTTGCATATAAATACAACTGTAGTTTTGCTTTTACTTTCATCAATGGAACATTAGGAATTGGGACACTAAACTCTGCTAAATCTATTGTAGCATTGACATAAGATAAATCATTATTGAATGAGTTGGGAATGGCAGCAAGCAATTGATCAGAGTTTAAAAATGAAAAATCGGAATAAATATGTTTATTTCTCCCTTTTTGAACAGAAAGTTCAGCAGAAGTTGAGTAATTTAATTTAAAATAGGCCTCTTCAATATTGAAATTTTTAGCTTTCCATTTCACCACAGGATTTACATCATATAAATTCAGTTCAGCGTTGATTATTCCACCCTGTGCTAAATTTCTTGATATTTTCGCCTTGATTCCTGCGCTCGTCGTAGAAATAGCGATATTTAATCCTTGCACTGTCATTTCCTTTGTTGATAATTTTTGAAAAAAAGGATTGGAAAATGATATTTCATCTTCCATATCCTCTTCTTCAATAAAAATACCATCAGATTCAAAGAAAATTTCATCGAAATTAATTTCAAATGAACTTTCAACATCCATTTCTTCAATTACATCACTAGCTTGTGCAACATCCAAGTAAACATCTGTCACATCTCCGCTAGGCGCTAAGGAAATAACTTTATAAATTTGAGTTCCATCGCTATCTAAATAAATGTAATCACCTGCTTCAAAATAAATACTTGCTGACTCAAAACGTGCAATCTTGTTAATTTCATCAAACTCAAATGGCTCCTTTGTTACCCACATCATATCCTCTGTGAAAACTATTTCATTTTTTTCTTCTGTTGGAATCCAATTGTTTACGTATTCAACCATTGCATCTAATAATTGTAATGCTTTTTCTTTTTCCAATTCTTCCTTTGGATTAAAGCATCCTCGCGAATCGAGTTCCAAAATACCAAAGCTCACTGATGAAGCCACTTGATCTGGAAACTGCGATTTTGCTAAATCTGTGATCTTTTGATTTGATTCAGCCGCTGGATAAAGATTCATTAATGTATAAGCGGCCCATTCTTTTGTTAGTGTATCATCAGGGTTTAAATGCTTATCCAATCCAATTACACCCCACTCTACTGCTGCTTGGATCACAGCAAAATTGTTATTATCCGCTGGAATATTTAAAAAATACGGAGATGATTCTAACGCATCTGGAATTTCTACCTTTTCAACTATATAACTAATCCACTCTCCTAAAGTTAGAATTTCTTTTTTTTCTGCTTGGCATCCTGCAAAAATACTTAAACAACATAAAACAGCAATTAAGCTCTTAATACTAAGTCTGAATACTTGTCGCATTTGATGTAATTGTCGTTTCTAATGAATCATAACTCGTAACAGTAAAATCAAGGAAAGTGCTGTAACGATCTATGATTTCCTTTTGTTGATCAAATCGTGTTGAAAACGTATTAAACTGTTGCCTTATCGCCTCTCCGCCATCACTAATCCATGCGCTGTTTAAGTCATTCATTTCTTTTTTTATATTTTGCAAGATGTTCATCATTTGTTGGTTTAAACTACGGATTGTTGATGCACATAGTGATACATCAGATAAAGAAATTTTTATTTCTTCCATTGTCATCCTCTTTTCTATAACCGATTAGCTTGAGCAATTAATTCTTCTTGTATCTCTTGATATGCCTTAGCTGATGTTCTTAAAAACTCAGCATACTGTCGAGATAAAATTGTCACTTGTTTAAAATCTTGTTCCATACTGTAAATTCTGTTAGTAAAAGCGAGATTATCTTTTCCTTGCCATGCTGACTTCATTTTTTCTACTTCTTCTAATAACTGTTTTATTTTTAGGCTGTACTCACTTGATTCCTGTTCGATTTTAATTGCGTTGTTATTTAATCTTGATGGATCTACGTAAATTTTTCTCATTTTTTCTCCTTTCTCTTTAATTATTATTGCCAATAGTTCATAAAAATCCTAAAAAAAACTCCATGAAAGTTCATACAAACTTTAAAATAGAGTTTTTAATTGTTCTGATTAGATTACATTTTATTTTCGGTGCAATTTTTTTAATAAATTTAACTCATCTAATAATGGTGCTCTAAAGACAATAAGTAACAGAAGATAACATAAAGCCCCTAACAATCCTTGTATTAGAGTAATTACTAAGCTAGCTTCTGTAAGAGCTCCTATACCTAAAACAACCACCCCCATCACTGTTGATGAAAGCAATAAAATAAACAGCTCTTTTAATTGCATTGTAATTGTAATCTCTTTCCGCACGATGATCCATTGAAATAGTGTCACCATCATTTCGCCAATAACAGATGCAAACAAAGCTCCATAAACCCCAAATTTAGGAATCAAAATGAAGTTTAAAATAAAGTTTACTGCTGCACCAAATGTAACGGAATAAGTATAATGTTTAGTATTTCCAATTGGTATTAGATATTGTACGCCAAATACATTACTTAATGAAATAAATAAAATAAGTAGTGATCCTGATTGAATTAAAGTTCCAACTACTTGAAATTCTAATGGCAAAAACCAACTAACGAAATCATTAATTACAGCGCAAATTCCAAAAATCATAGGAATCGATAAATAGAGAGAGATACGGAATGTTTTATTTACATATTGATGTAGCTGTTTTACATCCCCCTTAATTAAAACATTAGATAAGCGTGGCAGCATTACTGTCCCAATTGATGTCACAAAAAACAAAAACATCTTGATGAAACGCTGCGTTTGTTCGTACAAGTAGACCTCTTCAAATACCGGCCCTAAACTTCTTAACATTGTTACATCCATAATAGAATAAACACTAATGGCTAATTGAGGAATAAAGTATTTAATGTTAGGAATAAAATGTCGAGCAACGCCGGTAAACTTTATTTTTTCAGGTTGAACATAGTTCTTAACTTGAAACCACATTATTCCCTGTCCAATGATATTCATAGAAACATTGATAACAACAAATAATGGCAAATCTTCAGGGTTTTTTACAAAAGTAAAAATAAAAATAACGCCAATTATTTTAACAAGACAATTTCTAATAGAAACTTTTTTAAAATCTTCAACACCATAAAAGAACCACGTAATATCCAATGCAACCGCAACTAAAGAAAATCCTTGAATAATTAAAATAGAAGCATATTCATCACCAATAACTATGATATAAAAAACTAAGAATAGCATCATTATTACCAAACTAATAATTTGCATCACAACTATTTCAAAAAAAGTTTTTGATAGCTCTTCTTTATCATCCCGAACACGAGCAATTTCACGATTACCATAAATACTAATACCCATAACGCCAAAAAGAGCAACCCATTGTACAATGTTTGCAGTGGCAGTATTAACAGATAATGCAGTTAATCCTAATGTTCTAGTTGTATAGGGTGTGATTATTAATGGGATAATAACTAACAACAGTTGGTATAGTACACTATAGAAATAATTACTTACTATTTTTTTATTCATATTTTTTCCTAAACTCTAATCAAACAATTCAGTTTCTTCGTTTGATTCATAATTCGGTAAATCTGGGAGTTCATCTAAACTTAATAGTTTAAAATTATCCATAAATTCTGTTGTCACACTATATAGAATTGGCCTACCTGGGGCATCACTTCGACCATCTTCACTAATTAAATTTCTAGCCACAAGTTTTCTTAGCATCATATCACACCCAACACCTCTAATTTCTTCAATTTCCACACGGGTAATTGGTTGTTTGTAAGCAATAATTGCTAATGTTTCTAATGCTGATTGCGACAATCCCACCTTTTTTGTTGTTTGAAATAATTTTTCGGCATACGGATGAATCATCGCCTTTGACAAAAATTTATAAACTCCTCCATAATTAACAATTTCAATTCCTCGATGATCTTCACTATATTGTTTTTGAAGTTCATCAATAATGCTTAACACCCTTTCTTCAGAAACATCAATTACTTCCTTTGCTTGTTCTAAAGTTAATCCTTCATCTCCAACAATAAACAAAAGTCCTTCCAATATAGCACTCCCTTGGTTTCCATCTTCTGCTATTGTTTCTTGTGAATTAGTCATTAATTCTTCCTGAGTCATCGTCTACATTTACTCCTCTCTTAAACCAAATTTTTTCATTTTCATCAATATCAAATACCAATGTATGCTTTCTTGCTAGATCTAAAATCGCTAAAAAAGTTGCGATGACCATCGGCATATCATGGCAATCATCTAACAAAGTTTCAAAAGTAAACACATCTGGCAAGGTTCTCAATTTTGCACGTAGTTGAAGTGAGCGGTCTTCCATTGAAATTTCTCTTGTGGTGAACTTTGTTTCTAAAGGTTTTGATAATTGGAGCCGTCTTAAACACTTTTCCATAGCTTTTGCTAAATCGATAGGAGTTCCCTCCCAAGGCATTTCTTCAATTTTTGTTTTAGTCCAGTCATCTACTTCAATTGATATTGGTTTGGATAATTGAACACTTCGTTGATGATATAAATCATTCAACTGTTCACTGATTTCTTTAAATTGTTGGTATTCAAGTAATCGGCGTACCAAACGATCTTTTGGATCTTCTTCATATTCATCATCTAACAATGCTTCTTCCTTTGGCAAAATTTTTTTACTTTTATATTCTATTAAAGTTGCTAATTCCACTAAATATTCACTTTCAATTTCTAAATGCATCGTTTCCATCTGCGTTATATAATATAAATACTGGTCGGTTAAACGGCTAATATCTAAATTAAATAAATCCAGCTCTTGTTCTTTGATCAAGTGAAGCATTAAAGCTAAAGGTCCTTCAAATTGATCTATTGTTACAGTAAATGCCATTTAATCACCTCTTTTCTATTATATCAAAATCTTTATTCTTTCACTAGTTCCAAGGATAAAAAATCATTAATTTCCAATAACAACATTAACTATTTTATTAGGGACAACGATTACTTTTTTGATTTCTTTGCCCTCACAATGTGCTTGAACACTTGGAATCAGCAGTGCTTTTTGTTCTAATTCCACTTTATCTTCATCCATTTTTGCTGTAAAAGTCCCTCTTAGCTTCCCGTTAACTTGTACTGCTATCTCAACTTCATTTAAAATTAGCTTTGTTTTATCTACAGTTGGCCAGGGTTCATAGGTTAGTGTCTCTTTTTTTTCTAATGAAGTATAGATTTCTTCACATAAGTGTGGTGCAAAGCATGAAAGCATCTTAATAAAGTTCAAAGCATAAGGCCGGTAAATTTTTTCCTGTTTATAGCACTCGTTAACAAAAATCATCATTTGCGAGATCGCTGTGTTCATATTCAAGGTTTCTATATCTTGTGTTACTTTCTTTACGGTTGTGTTATATATAAAATCAAGTGTTCCATTGTTTTCATCAGTTAAACGTTCTTCAACCAAGAGTCTCCACACTCTTTCAAGCCATTTTCTTGATCCTCCGACACCGCTTTCACTCCATGGCTTTGCAATTTCTAATGGGCCCATGAACATTTCATAAATTCGTAGTGTATCTGCACCATATTGCTCAATAATATCATCAGGATTAACCACATTTCCTCTAGATTTACTCATTTTTTCACCATTTTCTGCCAAAATCATTCCTTGATGAAACAGTTTTTTAAATGGTTCTTTATACGGAACTAGTCCTTGATCATACAAAAAGTTCATCCACATCCTGGAGTATAATAAGTGACCTACCGCATGTTCAGTTCCTCCTATGTAAAGATCGACAGGAAGCCAGTGTTCAAGTAGCTTTTTATCCGCAAAATTAGTTTGATTATGGGGATCTAAATATCTTAAAAAATACCAACTGCTTCCCGCAGAACCGGGCATTGTAGAAGTCTCTCGTTTAAACTTCTTTCCATTTTTTTCACCAGTTTTCCAAAGTGTTGCTCTTTCTAAAGGTGCTTGTCCGTTTTCTCCTTTATATTGATCCATTTCCGGAAGAACTAGTGGCAATTGATTATCCTCTAAAACTTCCTGTGTTCCATCTTCAAAATGGATAATAGGAATCGGCTCTCCCCAGTATCTTTGTCTTGCAAAAACCCATTCACGTAAATGATAATTAACTGTTGTTTCTCCAACCTTGTGGGTATTTAGCCAAGCAATCATCGTATCAATTGCTTCAGCTTTATTTTTCCCATTCAAAAACTCTGAGTTGATGTGATTTCCATCTTCTTCAATTGCTTTTTCTTCAATTCCGTCGCCTTCAAGCACTTGGACAATCTCTAAGCAAAACTTTTTAGCAAAGTCGTAATCCCTTTGATCATGTGCGGGAACAGCCATAATCGCACCAGTTCCATAGGTTGATAAGACATAATCAGAAATCCAAATTGGTATTTTTTTATTGTTTACAGGGTTAATTGCATAACTTCCTGTAAAGACACCGGTTTTTTCTTTATTTAATTCCGTTCTTTCCATCTCTGATTTCAATGCACTTTGGTTTTTATAGGCATCGACATCTGCTTTTTGTGCTGTTGTTGTGATTTTATCCACTAAGGCATGCTCAGGTGCTAAAACACAGTAAGTTGCACCAAATAAGGTATCACAACGTGTCGTAAATACTGTAAATTTTTCATCCACTCCGTCAACGTTAAAATACACTTGCGCTCCTATAGATTTTCCAATCCAGTTCCGCTGCATCTCCTTTGTTGATTCAGGCCAATCAATATCATTTAGCCCTTCCAGTAATCGATCTGCATAGCTTACAATATCTATTACCCATTGTTTCATCATTTTCTGCACAACTGGATAGCCTCCACGCTCAGACTTCCCATCAATTATTTCATCATTAGCAAGAACCGTCCCTAACTCTTCACACCAGTTTACAGGAAATTCTACATACTTTGCTAATCCTTGGTTGTACAGTTGCTTAAAAATCCATTGTGTCCATTTGTAGTAATTTGGGTCGCAAGTTGAGACTTGTTTCTCCCAATCGAAAGAAAATCCTAGCATTTTAAGCTGTTTGGTGAATGTCTCTATATTTTTATTAGTAAATGCCTCAGGGTGATTTCCTGTTTGAATCGCAAACTGTTCCGCGGGAAGTCCAAAAGAGTCAAACCCCATTGGATGAAATACATTAAAACCTTGCATCCGCTTCATTCGGGAAACAATGTCTGTTGCAGTATAGCCTTCAGGATGTCCAACATGTAGTCCTTGTCCTGATGGATAAGGAAACATATCCAAAGCATAAAATTTCGGCTTAGAAAAATCCCATAAGTCTGTTTTAAATATTTGCTCTCTATCCCACTTTTCTTGCCATTTTCTTTCAATTTCTTGGTGATTATAACTCATCTTCTTTTCCCTCCTTAAAAAATATAAAAACGCCCTCAACTCTAAGGACGTTATTCACGCGGTACCACCTTAGTTCATGATTACTTAAGATAGTCATCATGCACTTATTTTCCTATAACGTGGAAATTCGTTTTCGCTTTATGTCGAAAAAGCTCCATAGTAAGTTCATTTGATTCTTTATCAAGTTTCACCAGCCCTTGACTCTCTACAAAAGTTATCCAAACTACTACTCTATTTCATAGCTTTTACATCATATCCAAAACTTATGAAAAAGTCAAGAAACAACACTACTATCTCCCTAAATTAAAGATTGTTGATATAAACAAAATAAAGTGCTATACTATAAGTAGTTTTAAAAACTAGATGGAGAGACTGATGAAAAAATTTTGGATTAACGCACAGGATAAAATGAGTTGCCTTACCCATTTTATTGGTGCCCTCTTTGGTGTTGCTTATTTAGTTGTTCTACAAGTTATTGCACATAGCCATCAAAAAAATTTGCTCACACATATAGGATTGCTAGTCTTCGCCTTATCCACTATTGCTTTGTATAGCGCCTCTAGTTTTTATCATTATATTGATGATAATGCCTCAAACAAAGAAAAATTTCGTAAATTGGATCATGCAATGATCTATATCCTTATTGTGGGTTCTTATACTCCAGTTTGCATGACTTTTTTTCAAGGGAGTAGTCGTTATATATTTCCAATTGTTATTTGGAGTATCGCTATTTTTGGAGTTATTGCCAAAATATTTTGGATTAACATGCCGAGGATACTATCCACGCTTTTATATCTTGTTTTAGGTTGGTCCATTCTCTTTGACTTCAACAGTTTAATGGCTCTGCCCTCTTCAATCACTTTTTGGCTTATTCTAGGGGGGGTGTCTTACTCGATTGGTGCCATTATTTACATGATAAAAAAACCCAATCTTTCTGCTGAGTGGGGTTTTCATGAACTATTTCATATTTTTATTTTATTAGGTACATTTTTTCATTTTATTGGTTATGCACTAACGATTGCATAATATAGAAAGGACATCTATTATGATACGTTTAATCACAGACACTTCCAGCCTTTACACACCTGCAGAGGCTAGAGAACTAGGCTTTATTGTTAACCCACTTTCTGTTACTATCGGAGGTAAAAGTTATCTTGAGTATGTAGAAATTAATGACAAAGAATTTTTAGAACTCATCCAAAAAGGAACTGATTTTCCTTCATCCTCTCAACCCTCTGTGGGAATGGTACTAGAATCTATTGAATCTATTCCAGCTGAAGATGACATTATTTACCTTTGTCTGGCTGATGGCTTGTCCGGGACTTACCAAACTGCACTATCTGCTGTGTCTCAGTTACCTGAAGATCGCCAAAAGAAAATTCATGTGATTAATTCAAAAACACTTTGTGGTCCTCATCGTTATCTTGTTCAATTGATTTTAAAATGGATTACAGAAGATAAAACAATTACTGATATTTTAGCTTTGGTTGAAAAGAAGTTGGCTACTGCAAAATCATTTCTACTGCCTTCAGACTTTGGATTTTTAAAACGTGGTGGACGTTGCACCCCTCTTGCGGCAACTATCGGAGGAGTTTTAAAACTTCAACCGGTTGTTATGCAAACTCCTGATGGAAAACGATTGGACAAATTTATTACAGGACGTTCGTTCGATATTGCGGTAAACAAAATTTTGAGTACACTAAATGAGAATAATGGATTGCACAACATGAGAGTTTATATTTCTCATGCCTTCGCAAAAGATCTTGCTACGAAAGTAAAAGATAAGATTACCTCTCTTTACCCTCAACAAGTTATCGAAATTGTTGAATTATCTTGTGCATTTATTACACAAGGTGGACCGCGATGCCTAGCAATCCAAATTATCGAAAATTAGCGTGGGCTTCCACGCTTTTATATTAAAGGAGGACTATGAATACATTTCAATATACCAATGATAACAAACGCTATCACACTTGGAATTATTATCTAAGAAATCATTTTGGATCAAAAGTTTTCAAAGTTCCTCTAGATGCTGGATTTACTTGCCCAAATCGTGATGGTCATTGTGGTACTGGAGGTTGTACATTTTGCAGTGAACGAGGTAGTGGCGATTTCATTTTTAAATCATCTTCGCTGCTTGAACAATATAATCAAGGAAAACTAATGATGGAAAAAAAATGGCCTGATGCAAAAACTATTCCGTATTTCCAGTCCTATACAAACACCTATGGAACTTTGGATAAAATCGAGCAATGTCTATCCCCTTTTCTTGACCATGCTGAAGTTGTAGCCATTGCAATTGGAACTAGAGCCGATTGTTTGGAAGATGAGAAACTGGAATTTTTAAACAAATGCTCTGATAAAAAAGAAATATGGATTGAGCTAGGACTGCAATCGGTTCATGATGAGACTGCAAAAAAAATTAATCGTGGGCATGATTTTTCAGTATTAAAAGATTGTGTTCAGCGAATTCAGTCAACAAACTGTAAAATATGCCTACATATCATCAACGGTCTCCCTGGTGAAAGTGCTGATATGATGCTTGAGACGATTAAAAAAGTCAATGAATTAAAAGTGGATGCAGTTAAAATTCATATGCTTCATTTAATAAACGGAAGCACTTTAACTCAACAATATCTTGCTGTACCATTCCCTATTTTGTCTCAGGAAGAATATGTGGACATCGTTTGTAAACAATTGCAACTTCTTCATCCATCTATTATTGTCCAGCGATTAACTGGAGATGCAAAAAAAGAGGACCTTATTGCCCCTTTATGGACTATCAAAAAAACAATAACTATTAATGAAATAGATAAACAAATGGCAAGAAAAAATTGGACTCAGGGAATGTTAGTAACCCCCTAGTCCTTTTTATTAGCCCTAAGATTAATGCCATGCAATAATGATTAAACATTTGAGCGATAAATATCCTCTTTTATGTTATTTTGATCTTTTAAATAAATCACTCACAAAATACACCCTGCACTTTTTCATTTCAACCGCTACAAGCAACGGTTTTACTATGAAATATTCCCTTTTCTTCTTTAAATAGTATATAATAAAATTAGTAATTTTTAAGTACGAAAGGAACTACTTCCCATGAGAAAAACAATTCACATCTTAATAGCTTTAATTTTATTCTTCACTATTTTAGCTGGGCTTTTATATTATGATGCCGTTATTGTAGCACCATCTCGTTTCGGTGTGAATTATAAAACAGTTTCTTCAGATACTATTCCTGAGCAGTTAGATGGTATCAATATCCTTTTTTTCTCTGATGTTTATTATGGAGAGTATATGGATGAAAATCGATTTCAAAAAGCGATTAACTTAATTAATGATGCCTCGGTTGATGTGGTCGTTTTCTTAGGTGATTTGATAAGTGATAGTGTGGTCTTATCCGAAGAAGAAAATAATTCGCTACAACAATTATTACAATCAATCAATGCTCCTTTAGGAAAATTCGCAGTGTTAGGAGATACTGATTTATCGAGTACTACCTCAAAATCAACAACTGAAACTATCTTGACTAGCTCAGGATTTGAAATGATAACTAATGAAGTTATCTTACTTCGAAATCGCGGTTCCCAATCAATTTCTTTAATAGGCTTGGACTCTCTTTTAATCGGAGATTATTCGACGGATGTTTTTTCTCAACTTTCTCCTAATAGTTTTGCCATTCTTGCAGTTCATGAACCAGATATGATTAATCAAATTTCAACCGATCGTGTAAACGTCCAGGTGTCAGGACACAGTCTAGGTGGACAAGTCTACTTCCCTATTTTTAGTGAATTTAATTCAATTGAGGGTGCAACCCGATATTACAGGGGTTCTCATACCGTTGATAAAACAAAATTATTTATTACCAATGGTCTTGGAACAACTGATAAAGATATTCGCTTTTTAGCGAATCCTGAAGTTCTTATTCTAACTTTAAACAGTACAAGTTCACCCGCAGCGACTCCAACCACTACAAGTTTACCAGAAGAAGAGAGTACACCTACCGTAGAGGCTGGTGAATAAAAAAAGCGATACCGCTTTTTTATAATAATTTTTCAATTTTTCTAATGTACTTTTTTCTTTCTTCCTTTTCACAATTTCCAAGTTGAGTAATCATATCATAAATTTTTAGTTTTCTCTCTGACTTAATTTTTTCATCGTCTTGGATTGAAGTGAAAAATTGATTCAAACATACAACAAATCGCAACTCATCACGCTCTTCAATATTATGTTGTAACTCTTTAAACTCTGCAGTTAATTTTGTCATAGATACATTTCCTTTTCTTTTAAAGATACTACTGTCGTTTCTGTGTTAGTAATCATTTTTTCTAACAATTGCTCATAATCAAATCGTAATTCATATTCTTTTGCTTTTTCAATCAATGGTTTTGTTACAGGATTTTTAGGAGTAAAAATTGTGCAACAATCCTCAAACGGCAAAATAGATGTTTCATATGTTCCTATCTTTTTAGCTAGATCAATAATTTCTAATTTATCTAATGTAATCAATGGGCGAATAATTGGCATCTGCGTCACTTCATTAATACAAGCAATACTCTCAAGCGTTTGAGACGCCACTTGCCCAAGACTTTCTCCTGTTCCAAGAACTAAGCATCGTTTTAACCTTGCTAGTTTTTCTGCTGTACGTATCATCATTCTTCTCATTCCTGTAATTGCATAAGACTCAGAAAAGTGCTTGTAAATTTCCATTTGAATTTCTGTAAAAGGGATAATATGGACCTTCATCTCGCCTTGATATTCACTCACAATGCGAGCAAGTTCAATCACTTTATCTTTTGCATTGGTTGAAGTATATGGTGGTGATGCAAAGTGAATCGCTTCTACACGAACTCCTCGCTTCATAATGGCATGTGCTGCCACAGGAGAATCAATTCCGCCCGACAATAAAACAAGCGCTTTCCCATTTATACCAACAGGATATCCCCCAGCACCTGAAATCAGTTTACTTGTGATATAAGTTGCTTCCTGGCGAATTTCTACATGTAATTTAAAATCTGGGTGATGCACATCCACTTGATGATCTGTTTCATCTAGAATAACACTCGCCACTTGACGGTTTACATCATCACTTCGATACTCAAAGTTTTTATCATTTCTTTTTGTTACAACTTTAAACGTTCCTTTTTCTTCATCTTGAGCTAATTTTAAACAACATGATTTAATTTCATTTATTTCTGATGGAATCTTAAGTGTTAATGAAAAAGAACTGATTCCAAATACTTTTTTCAATTTCGTTACTATAGGATCTGGATCATTTCCATTTAGCCGAATATAAATTCTATCGTAAGTTGATTCAATTTTTACGCTACTGTTTTCTGGTAAAGCTAAACGAATATTTTTGACTAATTGGCGAATGAAATCTTTTTTATTTCTCCCTTTTGTCGATAATTCGCCATATCGAACTAAGATTGTGTCATAAATTACCATAAGTTTTACAGATCTCCTTTAAATTTTCGATGAATCGTGCAACATCCTCTTTAGTAATATGATGGGAAAAGCTAATTCTAATGCATGTGCTAGCTCGATCTTCCAACCCTATTGACCTTAACACCCTAGATCCCTTTTCTTGACTTGAACAAGTGCTCTGAGCTGCCACAGCAATTCCTTTTTGATTCAATGCATTCATCATCACTTCACTTGGAATCGCAAAACAAGAGAAATTAACTATATGACTTACACCATTAATTGGACTATTCAAGACAATTCCATCAATTTTTAAAAGTTCATCATTCAAATATTGCCTTATCTCTCTTATTTGTTTTGCGTATTTTTCTTTGTTTTCCAGCGCTAAACGTAGCGTTTTGGCAAAGAAAATATTTACTAAGGAATTACTAGTTCCACCCCTTATTCCATACTCTTGCTGACCACCATTAAGTAGTGGACTAAGTTTTACATGGCGTTTTTTAATTAAAACACCACTTCCTTTTAATCCCTCAATTTTATGAGCTGATAAACTTACAAGATCGATATGTCGAATATCCACATCAACCTTCCCAATGGCTTGTACTGCATCCACATGGAAAAATGCTGACGTATTTTTTTTAATCCATTCTTTAATTTCATTAATCGGTTGGATACTTCCAATCTCATTGTTAACCATCATTATTGAAATTATCGCAGTGTCTTGACGTACTGCGTGCTTAAGTTCTTCAATTGAAATGACTCCCTCTGAATTAGCAGCTAGATAAGTTACTTCATATCCAAAATCCTTCTCCAATTGTTTAACCGCATTTAAGACACTTGAGTGTTCAATTTGAGTTGTAATAATATGTTTTTTTTCAGGATATTGAAAAGCAACGCCCTTGATAGCTAAGTTATTTGACTCTGTAGCTCCAGAAGTAAATAAAACTTCATCAGGATGTACTTGGAGCATTTCTGCAATACTTGCCCTACTTTTTTCCATCATCCTTGAAAGATTCGTTGCTTCATCGTAGAGAGCATCAGTATTGTAATACTCAGTCCCTAACAAGCGACAATATCCATCCAAGACTTCTGGATGGATAGCTGTTGTACTTGCAGAATCTAAATATAATCTAGGCAGTTGCACTTTTTGCATTTTCTTTAATCAAACTTTCATATTTTCCTGGATGAATTTTTTCAATCGTTGCGATTGCAATAGTTAATGCTTGTGTATACTCTCCATTTCTAAAGCAAAGTTCAGCACGAGTTAGTTCTGAGTCAATGTCTGGATAAGTAGAACGGTACTTATTTCCAAACACAATTGTATTCTCAACCATCACCGCCATACCCACAACATTATTGACATTATTGTATAATTTATAAATAAAATCGATAGCATCCTTCAAAGTAGCATTAAGGAGTTGAACATTTAATGGCGTTTCTTCGATTAATTTTTCTAAACTATTAATATATTCATACGCTTGTGTTAAATCTGATTCATAAGCTGTGGAAATTGAGGGTAATCGATGCTTACGAATTTTAACCTTCATTTCATTCATTATTAATTGCAATTTTAAAATTTGTTTTTTAGCACGAGCTTCATCCCCTCTTGCTTGATCCATTTTGTCTTGTATCTCTTGTTGTTCACCTTGGTATACATTGTATTCACTTTGCAAACTTTGTAGCTGATTTAAGCTTTCCAAAGAAGAGCTTTGTGCTTGATTAATTCCATCAATAATTTCAGTCTTACGAGCTGATAACTCCTCTAATTTCACTCCTATTTGCTCAAGATCTGCTCTTAAGTCTTCAAATCCAAAACGAGCAACCATAACTTTTGCTAATTCTTTTGCACTATTGTTGTTTTCTTTTGCCTTTTCATCAAATGAGTCAAGCGTTGCTCTTGTTGCTTGAAGCGACTCGTATGCCAATCCCTCTTGTTCCATCTGACCATTTAACTCTGAAAGCTCTTCGCGATAACTTACTAAGTGTTCTTTAATCCCTCTACAGTTTCCATCACGGAGTTGTTCTAAATCTGCTTCAAGTGAATCGGTAAGCTTCATAAGTTTTGATTCTAATCCTAAGTGGTGTAGTGATACACCTTTTGATTGAAGTGTTACACTGTTTTTCACCACACCATCAATAATACGAGGAACTACTCCTCTTGTTTCTTCTAATAATTCTGGTAAATACTGAATCAAATCATCCAA
>JBKECT010000008.1:0-7626 GCA_047974855.1 Anaerorhabdus sp. | reverse complement strand
AATTGTATTTGCATTACTCATTTTCTAATTTCCTTTCTTACACAAACATGTGTTTTAGTAGTGTTTTCTTAATATTTTTGAGTTGTTCTAGTTCACGCTGATGAAGGGTGATGAGATTGTCGAGATCCATAAAAAAATTTGAAATCATGGACATTTCTCCTTTGTTGGTTGGAATAGAAATGTCAAAGTTCTTAACTTTATCTGCATTTAAATTAGCTTGTGTACCTGTGGAAATTAACTTTGTCCATTCCCCAGACTCGTTTGCTTTACTTAAACGCTGATAAATATAATTTCGCAAATTATCATCATCAAAGACCATGTTATAAAAGGCTTGTGATGTTGCAACATCAGTGTTTAGGATGGCCAATTTACCAACAGACGCATACATGGCTAGGCTTATAGAACCAGCTGGAACAATCCAAGCTGATGAATTATTTAATCCTTCTTCGGTAATATACTTCTCAGTTTTATCAATAAATCCGTTTGAACTAGAAATATCTGAGATTCCTAAAAAGGGAATCTTGCCATTATAATATGATTTGTTAGTTGATCTTGGAGTACCACCTGAACCTCCTCTCGAAAACAACTCTGATAACCTACGCAGTTCCCAAGCGTCAGTAAATCCAGAAAATCTTAGTTCCGGTTTATCTTCACCATTTTTTGGAAACATTTTAGATAGCATAGTTTTCTTCAATTCTTTTGTTTTGTCTAACTTACGCTGATGAAGGGTGATAAGGTTGTCGAGGTTGGTGAAAAAGGTGCTAATTTTAATTTGTTCATCAAGGATTGGCATAGTTAATATCATATCTTTCAACTTACTTAGATACATATATGTTCTAGAGCCACCTTGTTTCTGAAGAATAGCAAAGCGTTTAAATTCTTCTCCCTCGTTTAACTGATATTGGAGATATTTTGGATCTAAACTTTCCGTGGTAGTGAAAACAGGATAAAGAGTACTAACGATTCCGTTGTCTGCCAAGTTATTAATATTAAATTTAAATACTAAATCGTCAGACATGTGACGATAAGTGAAATAACCCCGAGGCACAATGTTGTATCCTGTATTATCTTCTGAAGCTATCTGATTACCATCGTAGTAATCAGTTTGGAAAAATAGCCCCTTTCTAGACGAAGTAAAAACTGGATACTGATTATTCTTTGTAGTTACCTCATTATATGGAATTATATAATCCCCTAACTTCCGCTGTTCCCAAGCGTTTGTAAATCCTTTGAATCTAATAGATGGTATTTTACCTAAATCATCATTTTTCATTATCTCCTCCTTGAAGTTTCTTTATTTGCTTATCGAAATCAGATTCTATACTCTGATTTTTGTTGAACTCTTGATACTCGCCTATCGCTTTCTCTTGAGCTCTCTTTTGAGAAATTTTTCCATAGCCTTCTAGTATTTCATACCTATTAAATTCTAAGAATTTGTCAATACTAGTCGCAAAATCTGCCATACCTAGAAGTGTCTCATCTTCAAGAAGTCTTTCGACATAATCGAAATATGCAGAGACACTCCGTTCAAGACTACGTATTTCCTTTTCTTGAAGATAGTTTTTCGCAACTGCCACATCACTTTGCAGAATTCTTCCATCTGGCGAATTTTTCCAAGTTGTTAAGCCCATATGCATCTTATCTTTATTTGCGCTTTGGTATACAATCTCTGCAGCGGTTTTACCTGTAATAGCATAATGGAATTTGTTGCCAAATACGACGTTCACTAGTTCGAATGGATCGTACAGTTTCAAGCAATTCTTTAAAGTAGTCTTGATTGAAGACTGTTCCACCTTGTTTCATACGTTCTTCGTCAATTTTGAATCCTTTTTGAAGATAGTCTCTTAGAACATCAGTTGCCCAAATTCGAAACTTTGTTGCTTTCTGTGAATTAACGCGATACCCTATTGAAATTATCACGTCCAAATTGTAAAAAGTTGTTTCTCTTTTTACTTTACGACTGCCTTCTTCTTGAACTGTTTCCATTTTGGAAACAGTTCGCTCCTCATTAAGTTCACCAGATTCAAAAATGTTTTTTAGATGCTTGCTTATCGCAGGTATCTTAACATCAAACAGTTTAGATATTGACTTTTGTGTTGCCCAAAGTGTCTCATCACGTACAATGACTTCAACTGTTTCATCACTGTCATACATTAAAAACTGAATCTCATTCATTAACTCACTCTCCTTTCTTTATTTCATCAGCTATTTCATATAATGACTTACGAAGTGCGGTTCTATATTTTACCCATGACAATTCCTTAACAGAATCTTCTGCAATATACTGGTAATCTTCTTTTGCTTCATTGATGATGTAATTAAGTTCCCCTTGTTTATCCATATCTTCTTGTCCAATTTGATGCTTCTTTATTAGCTCATCCAACTCTTTTGGTTTAACACTATTATCAAGCCCCCACTTTCTAATAAATGCTGTGATTAATTGAATATTGGCATCTTTTTGCATCTGATCCATTGCTTGATTCATTTTATCCACATCTCTTGGTGCTGGATAGTCATCAAACACAAACTCTTTCGATAGAATTTTTGAGACAAATTGCTTCACTTTAGATTTCTCGTTTTCATTGTCTGACTTCGCAATTTCCATATGAATTTCATCTCTGGTTGCTTCTGCTTTATCCATTTTATTATCTTGGACTTCATCTGCCATTTGAGCAATAAGGTCAATTAAATAATCATAGTTAATCTTAACATCATGAATATGCACCATCGATAGATTCACTTGAGAAATATCAATATCTTCTCGCTTAGCACGATTTCTCTTTATTTCATCTGCAATTACTGTTGTCAGTATGATTTCTTGATCCTCGGTGATTCCTATGAGTTTGTAGAACTCTTCAGGATTATCATAAGCCGAAACAGGATTCTTGTTTTCATCCTCGCTGTATTGTTTCAACTGGCTAATGAGGCGATTATATTCTCTCAGGTTTTCAAACACCTCATCTTGTTGACGCTCACTTGGCGGGGCCATCACAAATTCATCAGTCAGCTCTGCAAGCTTTGAGATAACTTGTTGAAGTTCTTGTTTCACTTCATTAAATGGTCTTGAGATAATTCCTGAATCTTTATTTAGATCTTCCAATTCCTCTAGGGATAGTTGGTAATCTGCAGAAGCTCTATTTGAATATACTGCAAAGGCTTGATTCATCTCGTATTCATTTTGTTTTGGCCATCGGTAATTTATAACATTCCCCCATGGCTTTGCTTCACGATCATGAATTCGATTTGTTCTTGAATACGCTTGAATTAGATTTCCACCCTTAAGTGTTCTATCTACATACAAGGTATTTAACTCTGGAGCATCAAACCCCGTTAATAATTGATCTACAACAATCACCAAGTCTAGGTATTGTCCGTCATCAGATGTTTTGTTTAAACGTCTGACAAGGTCTTCTGTATACGCCTTAACACTTGTCATATCAAACACGGTGTTAAACATTTTATTATAATGTTGAATTGCTCGGTGCAAGTTGATGTTAGTCTTTAACTGAGTTGTGCCGTTTGATGAATCTACTGAAAAGCTGATTGCCACTTTTAATCTGTCTTGCTCCGATCTTTCTTTGTTTTCTTCTATAATTTTGTCAAAATACTCCATTGCTCTCGGTGTACTCGCTTTATTTCCACCCACGTGAACTGTAAATAAGCCATTATACTTTCGATCATTGGATCGTTTTCGCCAATTATCAAAGATATCTTTAACTACCAGTTTCACATGCTCTGGACTCGTATCATAAGCGCTTCCTCGAATCATATCATCAATATCTTCAGGACTTGGATTTTCAGGAATATCATTTATCGTTTCCTTAAACTCAACATTGAATCCCAAAACATTATGATCTGCAATTGCTTCCTTTATTGTGTAAGCATGCAATAATTCACCAAAAATATCTTTTGTCTCAGGAAACTTCGGTGTACCCGTATATCCAATCCAAGCAGACGTACTAATTTTTTTCCTAATTGCTTCAAGCATTCCTTCATTCTCAGTTCCATCACCAGTAGAACGATGTGCTTCATCTACGATAAATAGAATGTTTTTATTCAATGGTTTAAAACTTTCTCTTAATACATAACGTGACATTTTTTGAATACTTGTAACGATGATATTCTTATCACTTTTTTTAGTTAATTTATTATGTAAATCCGAGATATTTGCAGTATCTCCTACTACACCTGTTTTTCCTTCAAATCCTGCTACTGGATCATAAGCTTGATAGGCATCTACTGTTTGATTGGTTAGAGCGATACGATCTACAAGAAACACAACCTTATCGACATTGGTCAACCTACTTGCAAGCCAAGCAGTTTTAAAACTTGTAATTGTTTTACCGCTTCCGGTTGTATGCCAAATATAGCCTAGCTTACCATCATCATAACTGAAATCATGTTTGCGCACTTTATCAATAACTCTTTTTGTCGCATAAACTTGATAAGGTCTCATCACCTTAATACCCTCTTTGTTTTTTGTACCATCAAGGACCATGTAACGCGTTGCTAAATCATGAGCCATTGGAATTGATAGTACTTTATCTGCAAATACTTTCCAAGAACGAACAGGTTTAGCATCCTCTTCATTTTGCCAATTAAAAGCAAATGAGCGATTAAATCCTCTTAAGGTGGTATTAGCCATATAGCGAATATCATGTGGTGTCATCGCTACAAGGATTTGAAGTGTCGAATAAATATCAGAGAATTGTTTCTCAGCGATATACTGCTCCATTTGATTTAGTGATTCAGTTGCGCTATGCAACGACTTTTTCAATTCAATTTGAATTATCGGTAAGCCGTTAATCAAAAGTGTAATATCAAAGCGACGATCTTGTTTTCCATCAACAATACGTTTTCTTTCGATCTGGTTTACCACTTGATAGACAGTCGATCCGCCACCGACTTGCGCTTGATCAAACACTGTTAAGAAGACGTGCTTACCATTATCAAGATCAACTTCTATTTCAGAGACACCATTGACACCGTACAAGAATTGACCTGCTTGATACGGTGATTCAATCATATTAATAACTTTCTTTACTTGATTAAACTCAGTCATCGTCAATGAATACTCCAAGCGAGCTCGATTATTTTGTTCAAGTATTTTCTTAAAGTTATCCCATAACTGCTCAGTCGTTTTGATATCTTTTTTATACTCCCATTGCCTTACACCTCCAATGGTCGTTAAGTAATCAATGACTTCATTTTCAAACATTAATTCCGATTGATTTTTTATCATTTTTATTTGTCCTCCATATTTTCTTCTAGTATTGAATATGTCAATTTTTCAAATAAATCTGAAAATTGACTGGTCTTATTATGCAACTTCAACATTTCCAAATAAGATTTTCCTATTACTAATTGCTTATCCATACTGAGTTTAGGTATTTCGATTGCACCAATTGACTTCAATGTCAATCGTTGGACAAGACCCATAGTTTGCGTTGCCTTTTCCTTTTGTCTTTTTATGTTTTGATTAAAGTTATATAAGTAAACAAAGAAGTATTTATCAATAGTCCTTTTCAAATTCACTTTTATAAAGTTTACTGTTAAAATTTCTTGCCTATCACTAGGTCCTACTATAGTTGCAAGTTGTGTAGAACTACTAATAACAACATCCCCCTCCATCAGGTATATATCACTTGAGCACGATTTAGAGGAAGTGTTAGATTTGTGCAGAAACATATTCATTGAATCTGACTCAAACATGGTTTGATCATAAAATACCTCATCAGAATTAATATTTGTCCTAGATTGATTGACACCAGGAATCAGTGTTGCAATTTCATCGATTTTTACTTTCATTTACTACCTCCTTTCGTGTCTTTTCATAACACAAGATTTACCTTTACAATAATATCCTAACAGGATCAGCAACGATTGTCAATACATTTATTGTAATATTTTCATATTTCAATAAAATAAGGTATTAAAAAAGAGCTTCTCCGCTCTTTACAATACTTCTTTACAACTACTCATATTTGATATCACTATTTCTACACAACCATTTAATTTTTTAATTTTAAGTCTTGCACAATTAAATTCGATAATACCAGGATTGCTTCCTTATATTTTTTAACTCTTTGAATATCGTTTTCACTAACAGTTGAAAGTCTTGTCAGGTCACTATTATGTCTCAAGTCTGCAAGCTTTACTTTTCCGGCAATTTCGTTTTTCGACAGTGATTTGATGTAATCTATATAATCTACAGCATCGTCATGAGTTAGTAATTTCAACGCTACAATTACCGCATTTTCATCATCCTTCTGCTCGGCAAGGTGAATTGGATGATAGATATATGGAATCCATGATTTGTCTATTTGATCTTTATGGACATCAAACGTCAATCTCATTGCTCGTTTTATTAAATGAGTGTATATCATAATTAACCTCCTATCAAATTTATTTTATACTACAATTTATAAGCTAAACTATATTGTTTAATATATATTTTCATAGCATTGTGACAAAAAAATTATATCATCTGATAGTAGCTCAGCGCATCTTCTATTGCATTCTGTTTCTCTAGGGTAACATTAGGTTGCTTAGTTCCCTTGTTGTAATTCTCTGATTCTATGATACCATGTTTTCTTTTAACTTGTGCAATGCACAGTGAACTTACCTTTAGATTGTGTTTTTCTTCTACATCTTCTTGAATCTGTTGATATGTTGCTTTACTCTCTGTCGTGGTTAAATCACCTTTGTTTAAGTCGATATCTACTTATCCTTTTATTCTGGATAAAAGTACTACCGTTTCCACATGAGGCGTTTGGGGAAACATATCCAGCGGAATAACTCGCTCGACTTCATATCTCTTACTTAGCTGACTCAAATTCTTGCCCAATGTTGCAGGATTGCAGGAAATATATATAATTTGCTTAGGCTTTGCCTTAATAATTGTCTCTATCATTGCATCATCTAGTCCAGAGCGTGGGGGGTCAACAACTAAGCAATCTACCTTTTCAGATAATTTCTCTCTCAGAACTTTTGCAGCATCCCCACAAAGAAAATCCACATGATCACAATGATTCATTCTGGCATTTTCTTTAGCATTCTTAACTGCTGATAAATTATTTTCAATTCCCAATACTCGCTTGGCTTTACTGCTTGCAAAAAGTGATATAGCTCCAACTCCACTGTATGCCTCCACTAAGAAGTCGCATGGTTCAATTAATTCAACCACTTTTTTATATAGTACTTTTGCTTGGTCTAAGTTCAATTGAAAAAATGACGCAGGCGATAAATGCAACTTAATGCCATCAATCTCTAACAACAACTTTTTCTTTCCTCCAAGATGCACAAACTCATTAGAAAAGACTTCATATTGTTTTTGACTTATCTGAATGTTCTGATATATCGACACAACTCCCTTTATCTTAAGGCAATCTTCAATCATTGCCGGCGATAGTGTCATTCTTCCTGTGACAAGAGTACATTGATACTCTCCATTAAATCCTCTCAAAACAAACGTTCTTAACCCCCTTTCAATCTTCTCATTGTAATCACGGATTTCATAGCGATTAAGAACCTTCATAATCTCTTTTCTTACTCTATCCAATTCCTTTTCATGAACTTTACACTCATCCATATAAATTAAATGATTGGTTTGTGCTTTATACATCC
>JBKECT010000028.1:0-19702 GCA_047974855.1 Anaerorhabdus sp. | reverse complement strand
AAATACTTTCTTCCATATCCATAAGCAACCAAATTAAGTGATTCACTTGCTCCTGAAGTAAATACAATCTCTTTGGCTTTTGCACCTATGAAGTTTGCAACCTCTTCACGTGCTTCATCGTATTCTTTTGATAATTGGTATGCTGCTTCATAGTCTCCACGATGCACATTAACACTTAAATTCGTGTAATATCGCATCACTGCATCAATCATACATTGAGGTTTATAGGTTGTTGCCGCATTGTCCAAGTAAACACCTGGATTATTTTTTAAAATTGGAAAATCTTCTCTAATTTTTTTTACGTCCAACACGCCAACTTCACCTTGCTTTCTATTTTTTTAGCTAGCATTTCTTTTAGCTCTTCGTGATCTATAAACTCAGCAATGGGCATCAAATACCCCACGGTGATTAACTCCAATACTTGTTTTTGAGTTAACCCCCTCGACTGTAAATACATCATTTGATTCTCGTCAACCTGGCCTATGCTTGTTGCATGACTTGCATTCACATCATTTTCATCAATCAATAATTGGGGAATGATAATAGCTTCTGGTGCTCCATTAACCATTAAAGCCCTTGACGTTTGATGGGATTGCGATTGATAAGACCCTTTTTCTATAGCCCCAATTGCATCCAAGTGATACGATCCTGCACCTGTCACCACTCCATAGTTTTCCATCCTACACTCTGTATTAGGAGCCTTTGATGTGCATACCACTTTAAACTCTTTTTTACCTTGAGCTAGCACCGTACTTTTTACGACTGCTTCTGCTCCTTTTTTTTCTAAATTAACTTGAACATGACGAATACTTTTATTTCCGTCGCAATCACCGTAAGCTAGTCTAAGACTTCCACCCTCCAACACTTGATAGGCTTCGTCAAGGAAAATGTCCTCGCTGGATTCATTCCATAGAAAAATTGAACACTGGGCATCTTTAGAAATCTCTACAATCAATTTTATTTGTGTCGCTTTTTCAACTTGAATAAATAAATCAGTATTTTGCTTACAAGAAAGATGATATTCTAAAGGCTCATTTATCTTGATCGTTCGCTGATGTAATCCCTCAAGTAACTTCTCTTCAAACAATCCTCCTTTTTCGATTCTTTCCATTACGATTTATCCTTCCCTACAGCACAACTTCCTAAGCTATACACCGCAGGTTTTTCCTCTTCTATCACCGGCTGAATTCCAAATTGTTTATAAATCCAATCATATCCCTCCGTGTCAATTTTCAAAATTAGTTCTGGCCCTCCTTCAACCACTACTTCTCCATGAATTAAAACATGGACATGTGTTGGAGGAATCAATTGGTAAAATCGCTCATAATGGGACACAATTAATAATCCCATTTGATTTTCACTTTGTGTTTCTAAAATAACTTTTGCCACAACCTTCAGTGCATCGACATCAAGCCCGCTATCTACTTCATCTAGCAGTGCAAAAAGTGGCTTCAACATTCTCATTTGAACGATTTCATTTCGTTTCTTTTCACCACCAGAAAAACCCTCATTCAAAGAGCGATGAGCCAAATCTGACTTCATTTCCAATGCTTGGATGCTCTTTTCCATCTCTTTAATAAACGAAAACAACGGAATTGGCGTTTCTCTTCGTGCATTAATTGCAGCCCTTAAAAAGTCACTATTGGTTACTCCAGGTACTTCTTGCGGATACTGCATCGCCAAAAAAAGACCAGCTCTGCTTCGTTCATCAACACTCATATTTAGAACATCTTGACCATTAAGGACTATCTTTCCTTGTGTAATTTGATATTTTGGATGCCCCATAATTGCAGATAAAAGTGTACTTTTCCCCGTCCCATTAGGCCCTACTAAAGCGTGAATTTCCCCTGCTTTGATTTCTAGATTAACTCCTTTTAATATTTTTTTACCTTCCACTGAAACATGAAGATTCTCTATTTTTAATTGATTCACCATAAATCTCCTTTCCTAAGACCTATAAACAAGTTAATTATAGCACATTTACCCAAAGTTTGTCTTTTATACTCTCTTCTAAGTTTTTGATTATTGTTATATTCAGAATTGCAAAAAAGATTCAAATACCTTATAATAGTATAGCGTTTCAAAGGAGGAGAAAAAAATGAAATTTTTAAAATCATATGGCATTGTTTTAGCAATAGCTATATTCTTTATTGGTATTTTTATTTTTGTTGGATTAGATGAATCAAAAAATACACTTAGAGGAAAAAGTGTAGGTGGTGAGGATATCGTTTTTGGACTAGATGGTAAAAATGTAACCACAAATGAATACTATGATGAAGTCTATACCCTAATGGGTGATGCTACAGTAGCAACTTTATTCGAAAGTGCTGTCGCTAATCAAGCGGTAGAAACTACCGATGAACTGCAAGCAAGTGCGCAGCTATTAGCCGATAATACGCGCAGTGGGTACGCTTCACAATATGGACAAGAGGAAGGAGATGCTCAAATTGTCTCAGTTTTAAAGGCATACGGTTACTCTACCATCGACGACCTTGACGACTATTTCCTAACAAGCGTCAAAACTTCAACATTGTCTGAAACTTACATTGATGCTCACTACGACGAGTACGTTGCACCTTATTTCGAAACATCTTCGCCACGTATCCTGTCCCATATTTTAGTTCAATATGCTCCTGCAACTTCAACTGATGAAGAACTGGATTCTACAACTCTAACTGATGAAGAACTGCTAGAAATAGCAGAAGCAACAATGGCTGAAGTTGATGCAGCTTTAGCTGCTGGAACTAGCTTTGAAGAAGTTGCAACAACTTATTCTGATGATACTGGTTCAGCTGTAAATGGTGGATACTTAGGATTTTCTGATGCCTCTACATCTTATGTAACTGAATTCCTAGAAGCCTCACTAACTTTATCTGAAGGCGAAACAAGTGCTTGGATTCAAACGGAATACGGGTTCCATTTAATCCGTTGTGAATCAACAGCTTACGAAAAAATTATGGAAACTGAACCAGAATCTCTATATGAAGCTATTTTAACCGCCAATCCAACATTAAAATCAATCGTTTTATGGGAAAAAGCTCAAGAATTAGGCGTTACCTTTGCAACTGATGAAATTAAAGCAAACTTGTTAACTTCATTAGGAATTGCTGATCTTGTGGAGGGAGAATAACATGAAAAAATTATTATTAATTGCAGCAGCTCTACTTTTAGTGGGATGTACGGATGCTAATGCAAATTTATCCGATAGTTCTACCACAATCTTCACAGTAGGTAATGACACCGTAACCAAAGGTGACGTGTACGAGTTATTAGTAGGAAGAGATGCTGGGTACACTGTTATCTCAGTAGCAACTAAATTTATCTTAGATCAAGAAGCTCCAGTAACAGATGCTATGAGAACTGCAGCAGATGAAACTTTAGCAACATTTGAATCTCTTTACGGTGATACCCTGCTTAGTGTTGTTCAATCAGGTGGTTTCGCTGACATTGATGATTTCTATGAAAATAATCTTCTTGCAACAGAACAATTAAGTGAATTATCAAGAAAATATGTTGATATTAACTTTGATACTTTAGTAGAGACTCATCGCCCTAAAAAAGTTCGTGTCTTCACTTTCGCAGATGAAGCAAGTGCCATCAGTGCTAAAACTGCTCTTGAAAGTGGTACATCTGCTGCAGAAGTTGTTGAGACTTACGCTTCTGAATCTGATGGAAGCGAAACTTTAGTAACAACAAGTTCCAGTCTTGATACCGCTGTTTTAGCTTATATCTCTGAAGCAACTGAAGCAGAAGTATCAGAAGTTATGATGGGAGCAAGTGTTGAAAGTTACTTTGTTGTTCAAGTCGTGGAAGCTGATGCTGAAGCAATGAGAGAAGAAGTTATTGAAACTCTAATTGCTCTTTCAGATGTTTCTACTTCATCAGACTTATACTATTTTGATCAATACAAGTTTAGAATTTATGATCAAGCAGTCTACGATTTAATCGAAATAAACTATCCTGACTATATTATGCAATAGGTGATTTTATCACCTATTTTTTTTTATTTCTGTTATACTATAATAAATAAGGAGGATCTTATGTGTATATTCTGTAAAATTATTCAAGGCGATTTACCCAGTTTCAAAGTTTATGAGGATGAGTATGTTCTTGCTTTTTTAGATATCAACCCCGTTACTTTAGGGCATACTCTTGTCGTTCCAAAACATCATGTTGAAAACATCGAACATGCAAGCGAAGAATGTTTAATGCACCTTGCAAAGACACTGCCAACAATTGCTAATCAAATTAAATCAACTTGCCAAGCTAAAGGATTTAATTACTTAAGTAATTCAGAAAAAGTTTCTGGACAACTTGTAGATCACCTTCACTTTCACATCATCCCTCGCTACAGTGAGCAGGATAATTTCAAAATTGAACAGGAGACTATCCATCTTGATTTAAACGAAGTACTCGATACTATTTTAGATAAATAAAAAAAATCTTCAAAAGAAGATTTTTTATTTGCTTTTAGGCTTGTAAAATGAGCGCTGTTCCATCGCATAAATTCGTGGTGTAAAACTTCCTTCTTCTACACCATCCAATGCTGATTCTAATGTGTTTAATCGAGCATCCAAGTTATCAATAAAGGATAGAACTTCTGCTTCTTGAATTTGTGGCAATACAGGAGATCCATATTCGTATTGTCCATGATGCGACAACACGCAATGACGAAGAAGGATTGCTTCTTCAGATTCTTCACAACCACACCGTTGAGCAATCTCCATAATCTTCCCATGCATAATTGAAATATGCCCAGTTAATTTCCCTTCGATTGTATATTCAGGTGATGATGCTCCAGATAATTCAATCGTTTTTCCTAAATCATGAGCAATAATTCCTGATACCAATAAATCTCTAGACAACTGAGGATAAAGAATACACAACTGTTCTGCGATTTTAAGCATTCCTAATACATGAGTTGCTAAACCTCTTAAAAAACAATGGTGATTTTTTGTAGCTGCTGGATATTGATAAAACCTCTCCCCAAACTCTTTCATCAATTCTTCTAAAATCGCTTTATAGTGTTGATTTTTTATTGATGCTATAACACTTTCAATCTCTTTTCTTAATTCCTCTTCAGACAATTTTGATGAAATTAAAAAATCGTCCATGTCCACACTACCTTCTTCCACAGGTGTCACTTGATGAATTTTAGCTTGAAGCACATTGTTGTATCGTAAAATTTCACAACTTACTTCCTGAACAGTTCCTACCGCAATTAAAGCCTCTTGCTCAGCAGTTAAATCCCACAACTTTCCTTCAATAACTCCAGTTGAATCCTGCAGTGTAATAGACGCATAGGCAGATCCTTTCTGAGTCACCCCTTTAATTAGTGACTTAATTAGCATCGGTTGTTTTAGTCTCTCTTTTTCTTGAATGTCTTTAATCTTTGTCATCATCCCACCTCATTTCGTCTAATATAACATAAATGTCTTCCACATCAAAGCCTTGCGTTGCACAATACCGATAAACCACATTTCTCAATTGCGTTCCTTGATATTTTCTTTCATTTCGTTTTTTACATTTACCAGCAACTTTTCTTAACACTTCCATCTCATCACGTTCATCTTTTTCAAAATCAATATCCATCATAACACGACTTAAGATTTCTCCACTATAACCTTGATTAACTAGTTTTTGAAATAGCACTTGCTTTCTCATTTTTACTGATTTATCGCGGATTGTTCCTTGTGTTTTCTTTGCCCATTTAAGTGCATTGTTGTACTCTTCATTATCATTACGACTACTTTCCAGCACCTCATTAATCATGTCCGGTGTTATTCCCTTTTTTCGCAATATGTTAAAAATTTTCTTTTCTCCTGACAAAGCTCCTTTTAAATTAAACACAGACTCTTTCGTATAACGATAATCATCAATAAAGTTCGACTTTTCTAATCGCTCAATGATTTTATTAATATCTTCAATTCCTAGCTTGGTATTTTGTGTCAACCAGTCATACATTTCTTTTCTTGATCTATCTTTAACAGAGAGTTTTCTTAAGCACATTTGATATGCCTTAACAGCTTCTTCCATTTCAATTAAATCAGCTACTTCTTCAGCAGTTAAATAGTGTCCTTTGCGATACCCCATTTCAAAATAAACATCAATATCCATTAAAATCTTAATCGGTTGTGCAGAAGAGATGGATAGTGTTAATTGAACATAGTCATTTTTAGTTTGGATTTTTTCAATTTGATACAACTCTTTATTCTGTGCAATCGCCGATTTATAAACCTGCGTTATTTTTTCAGCAAATCTTTCGATATTATAAGGTTCTACTTTTTCACGAGCTTTACTTTTGATCTTTTCTTTTTCTTGTTCCGGTATGTTCAAAAACAGTTCCATTTTATCAGCGAATGTAGATTCATCACTAAAATAATATCCCGTCTCTGATTCAACTAGTAACCCCTTTAAAATTTCATCTGGTCTTGCAAATATAGCTAACCCGCTTGCAAGTGCCTCAATATATGTTAATCCTTGCGTTTCTGTTGTAGAAGCTGATGCAAAACAATCCGCAGCTTCATAGTAATCTGGAACCTCTTCAGCTATTTTTTTGCCTGCAAAAATAACCTCTTGGCTAACGCCTAACATTGACGCTTGTTCTTTGAGTTTCTCCTCACTTGGTCCAGCACCTACAATCAACAATTTACATGGCTTATTTCTTTTCTTTAATTCATGAATTCCATCAATCAAAATGTCAATGCTTTTTTCTTGAGCTAATCGCCCTAAATACACAATTAAACACTCCTTATCGTTTACCCCTAACGCTTCTCTTATCTTCTTCGCTCTTTTATCTTTTTCATTATCTTGTGAAAAGCGATGAAGTGGCAAACCTGTTGGAACAACATAAATTGTTTTTCTCACTTTATATGTTTCTAACATTTTTTTTGTTTTTTCACTTGGTGAGATAACCGCTGAACTTGAATCGACATAAAGACGGCTTATTTTTGACACAGCTTTCTTGGCGATTTTATCCACCACATCTAAATGAGCAAAATTAATATAGTGTGTATAATCCTCATAGGTTGTATGATATGTACTAACAAGTGGTAACTCTTGCATTTTAGCAACAATTCTTGCAAAAATTCCCACACTAAACTCCGTATGTACATGAATAATATCCAGCTTCATTTCTTTAATTTGATTATAAGCATTTAAATGAATTGGACTTGTTAGTACATAACCATAAAGTTTTTTTAGCTCTAGTCCTGACAGCCTTAATACTTCTTTATCCTCCTCATACTCTTTAGGCTTTGTGGTAATCACAAAAACAGTATGTCCACTCGCTTCTAATGCCTCCCTTAAAATATGAACGCTAGTCGCTACTCCGTTAATCTCAGGTAGATAAGTATCAGAAAATAATCCAATTCTCATTCGATCTCCTCCTTTTTATAATCTTTAATCTCTATATCTGGTCTAGACTTGGCGTAAATGAACACTATGCCTCCCAAAATCATAATGAAATAATAGGTCATAACTCGCCATAAAATCATCATACTAGTTGCCGATATTGTCCCAAATAATGTTGAAAACATTAAAACAAAAGTCGCCTCTGTTCCACCACTTGCCCCAGGAATTGGGATAAAACAGTTAATCATTGATACAAAAGAAGATAGTGCTAAAATATTTAGCATATCTGACATTCCAACCTCAATATTTAAGGCTTTAGCACAGAAAAATGGAATTGAATAGTAAACAAGCATTCTAAGTGCGTTCGCTAGTGTACTCTGAATAATTGTTTTCTTATGTGTTTTTAATTTGTATGTTTCTTTCGCAAAGCGTTCCAGCTGCCCATTTAAATTTTCTAAAGCTTTTGCTTCATCTTTTACAATGTGCAATTTATGTCCAATTTGAATCCCCTTTGTTGTTATCCATCGATATAACTTAGGAAATGTCACCAATGCCCAAAGACCAACGATGATAACACCATTAATTAAAAAACCTAACAAAACAAGCAAGAAAAATTGAGAGAAGTTTGCAAAGAAATATTGAAACTTCAATAAAATAAGAATAAGAACAGAAACCACCATTGTCGCTTGATAGATAATAAAATCCATCCACAAAATACTTGCTGCATCAGTCAAATCAACACCTTGTTTTTTAAAAATATACACTTGAGCAAACTGCCCACCTGAAGCACTTGGTGTTACTCCGTGAAAAAAACTGGCAACAAATGAATTAACAATCCCCTGTGACCACTTGTAATGTGGATTACTCAGAACTGTCAGTTTTTTCAAAATCCATCCGATTATTACTTGGTACAAGATAACTAGAAATAAAACTACTAAAAACCATCCTATCTGAACCTTTGATAACATTCCCATGATTTCATTAAAGTTATCTTTTAGTGTTAGCCACAATACAAACCCTGTAAAAAAAATCACTAACGCTATATTGAATACGTAACTTTTCATTAATTTCTTTATAGTTTTCATCAATCTTTACCTTCCCCAATCATTTTTACTTTTGCAACACTCTTTCATATATTTTTTTCAATTGTTTCCCTACCGCATCAATGCTTCGCTCCTTTGCCGTTTGATACCCATTTTCATTTACCTTTGGTACCTTTTTCTCTACTATATTCACTATTTTCTCAACAAATTCATCATTAGTACATCCTTTATAGCAATTTTTTCCATCAACTAACCAAGGATCAAAAACACCAATATCCCTCAATAAAACCTCTTGCTTTGCAGCTAAAGCTTCTAATACAACAATCCCTTCAGTTTCTTCATAAGATGGGAAAAAGAAACAATCAGAAGCCATAAAAGCTCCTTCTAAAATTCCTCCTTTGACATATCCTGGAAAAAATACATTGTGTGGATAATCCTCAATCACATCGCGAATATTCTTAGGGATTAGGACAGGGTTTGTATAGCCAAACCAAATAAATTTATATTGTGGAAGTTGTTTCGCTACTTCAACAAAATCCAAAATTCCTTTTCTTTCAAAGTATAAGCCAACCGATAAAACTACCTTATCCTCATCTTTTAAGCTAAAATATTTTTTAAATGCCTTAATCTTCTCTTCGTTCCTTTCAAATCGGGACAAATCAATCCCATTTGAAATCGCATGAATCGGTTGTTTAATTCCATACCCTTCTAGTATCTTCTTAGAATATGGTGTTGGCGTGATAATTTCATCCGCCAATGGGTAAACCGACAATAGTCTCTTTTTGAATAGTGGAGCAATTTGATTAGACAAAACAAATGAGTTTTTAAAATCTTCTTCTGTCGAGTGAGCATGATAAATAACTCCCTTACCATCTAAGCGAGCTCTTTTAATAATGGCTTCACTGTTAAGCCCAAATGTATTAATGTGAAGAATGTCATACTCATCATCCCAAGGATCTGTGGTATGTTCTATCCCGACAGAGTCTAGTGCTGCTTGTTGATGTTTTAAAGCACGACCAATACCAGAACTCTGGAGCAATTTTTCGCTTTCAAAATATAGTAAAACTTTCATAATAATCACCATGTTAATTATATCCTTTTTTTGCTTAAAATTCAAATTTATTCTATCTATTAACTATATAAAATTTTTATACGCAAGAAACTTTACTGTTAATTTTTAAAGCATTGAACAGACCTTTGAATACATTATTAAGCCATCAGGTAATAAAAAAGGTACAACCAGTCTTTACCGTTAACTTTTGCCACTTTGGCCTGAGTTATCCAATATCACTTGTTGTACCAATATTTTTAATTACAACTACATACTACGCTTATGAAGGCTAGGCCTCACTGTCGTGTATCCTATTGACAAATGCTTAATCTTCTAGTTTTTTTACTAAAGCTGTATAGCGCTTTTGAGCATCTGATTTTGTTTTATCAAACATCTTTTGAGCTGCCTCTTCCCCTTTTAGCTTCACTAATTGATTAAAGCGAGTTTCAGCCATTAAGAAATCTTGGAATTTATCCCATTGAGGTTCTTTAGAATCAATAACAAGTGGTTTTTCATTTCTAGGATCGAAACGATATAGTGGTAAATAGCCACATTCAACAGCTTGAGATTGTGTTCTTTGATGATTTGATAATCCACCCTTAATTCCATGTTCTACGCATGGAGAGTAAGCAATAATCAAAGATGGTCCTTTATAGCTTTCTGCTTCACGAATTGCTTTAAGTGTTTGGTTTTTGTCCGCTCCCATTGAAACTTGAGCTACATAGACATGTCCATAAGCCATTGCAATTTGCCCTAAGTCTTTCTTCGCTGTTGGTTTTCCACCAGCTGCAAATTTCGCAATTGATGCCGCTTGAGATGCTTTAGATGATTGTCCCCCCGTATTAGAATACACTTCTGTATCTAACACCAGAACATTGACATCTAAATCATTTGCAAGAACATGGTCAAGTCCACCGTATCCGATGTCATAAGCCCATCCATCTCCCCCAACAATCCACACTGATTTACCCACTAAGTCTCTTTCAAAGTTTGCAAGTTCTTTTACTGATTCCACTTTCGACTCTTTCACGCCTTTAACAACTGCTGCTTTTACAGCGCGTTGAGCATCACGATCTCCAGCTGCATTAATATAACTTGTGAACGCTTCTTTTAATGGCGCTTCTACTTTGTCTAAATTAGCTTCCATAATTTCAAGAATACGAGATTCTTTTACGTTTTGAGCAACCGCCATACCAAAGCCATACTCAGCATTGTCTTCAAATAAACTATTTCCCCAAGCAACCCCTTCACCGTTTTTGTCATTTACAAATGGTGTTGATGGTGTTGACGAACAGTAAATCATTGAACAACCTGTTGCATTCGCTACTAACATATCACGGCCATAAAGTTGAGAAACTAGTTTATAATATGGTGTTTCTCCACAACCTGGACAAGCTCCAGAAACTTCAAAATATGGACGCAAGAATTGTGATCCTTTTACTGTTGATGTTGGGAAGTACTCTGTTTTGTATTCAACATCATTGTATAGGTAATCCGCAAGTGGTTCATTGGCGATTTCTTGGTTAATATCTTCCATTGATAACGCCTTATTTCCAGCTTTACCTGGACACTCCGTAACACAAAGGCCACAACCCACACAGTTTGCAGGTGATACTTGAATACGATATTGCAACTGTGCAACATCTTTACCCATTGCAGGAATTGTTTTCATTGGAAGTGGTGCATCCTTAACTTCATCTTCTGTTAATAAGAATGTACGAATTGTTCCATGAGGACATACATAACTACAGAAGCCACATTGAATACAGTTGTCAGAATTCCACTTTGGAACTTGAACTGCAATTGTTCTTTTTTCTTTTAGTGCTACATTATTTCGGATCGATCCATCCAATAAATTATGTTTTGTAAAGGCACTTACAGGCAAGTCATTACCACCTAAGGCATTAATGATTGCAACATGTTCATCAAAATAAACATCGTTAGTTTTTGCTGATTCTTCTTTTGATGGAAGATTTGCCCATTCAGGGTTAACCGTAATTTGTTTTAATCCACCTTTTCCTTCATCAATGGCTTTGTAGTTCAACTGAACAACATCTTCACCCTTTTTAGAATATGATTTCTTCGCCATCTCTTTCATGTATTCAACTGATTGAGAGTAAGGAATGATTTGCTCATTCAACGCAAAGAAAGCTGATTGAAGAATTGTATTTGTTCTTCTTCCCATTCCGATTTCTTGTGCTATAGCTGTTGCATCAATCACAAAGAATTTTGCTTTCTTTTTAGCAAGTTGAATTAACATTTTGTTTGGCAAATGTTTTTCAATTTCTGAAGCTGGGAATGTCGTGTTCAATAAGAAAGTTCCACCCTCTTTTAAATTTGACAACATATCATATTTAAATACATAAGAATCTAATGAACAAGAAATGAAGTCCGCTGATGTTACATAATATGTAGAGCGAATAGGCGATGGTCCAAAACGCAAGTGAGAACGAGTAACTCCTCCTGCTTTTTTAGAGTCATATGCAAAATACGCTTGTGCATATTGTTCTGTTTTATCTCCGATAATTTTAATTGTGCTTTTATTTGCTGAAACTGTACCATCTGATCCAAGTCCATAAAATAAACATGAAGTATAATCTGTTTCTAATGTAAGTGGTGCAATATCCAATGATAGAGAAGTTACATCATCTACAATTCCCACAGTAAACTCTTCTTTTGGAGAAGCTTTTTTCAACTCTTCGAAAATACCGTTAATGTGACTTGGGTTTGTATCTTTTGAACCCATACCATAACGGCCTCCAACAATAGTAAGCCCTTCATTTTTTAAAGCATGTAGTACATCTAAGTAAAGTGGTTCTCTTGAACCCATTTCTTTTGTACGATCAAGCACAGCAATTTTTTTAGCTGTCTTAGGTAATACATTTTTTAAATAGTCAGTCGCAAACGGACGGTACAAGTGAACTTTAATTAGTCCAACTTTTTCTCCTTTTTGAGTCAAAGAATCAATTGTTTCTTTAATTGTTTCTGTTACCGATCCCATCGCTACTAAAATGCGTTCTGCATCTGCTGCCCCATAGTAAGTAAATGGAGCATAGTTACGCCCTGTGTGGTCACTGATTTTTTTCATATATCCAGCAACAACTTCAGTAACTTTTGAATAATGTTCATTTTGTGCTTCTCTTCCTTGGAAGAAAATATCATCATTTTCAGCCCCACCACGAGTTACAGGATTAGTATGAGGATTTAAAGCATTTTTCTTAAACTCTGCAACTTTGTCAAGACTAATCAAACTTCTAAGATATTCATAGTCCATAACCTCAACTTTTTGAATTTCGTGTGAAGTTCTAAATCCATCAAAAAAGTGAATAAATGGAACTGAAGCATCAATTGCTGATAAATGGGCAACACCAGCTAAGTCCATACATTCTTGAACAGAGTGTGAACATAAAATTGGTACTCCAGTTTGGCGACATGCATAAACATCTTCATGATCTCCAAAAATGTTCAACGCACGTCCTGCAAGCGCACGAGCAGCTACGTGAATAACTCCTGGTAATAATTCTCCCGCTAATTTGTAAAGATTAGGCACCATTAATAGTAATCCTTGAGAAGCTGTAAATGTCGTTGATAACGCTCCTCCTTGTAATGCTCCATGAACTGCTCCAGCAGCTCCACCTTCTGATTGCATCTCCACGACTTTTACCGTTGTGTCAAACAAGTTCTTGCGCCCTTGAGATGCCCAAGCGTCAACAACTTCAGCCATTGGTGATGATGGTGTAATAGGGTAAATCCCTGCTACTTCAGTAAACGCGTAAGCAGCATGTGCTGTTGCCGTGTTTCCATCCATGGATTGAAAAACTTTTTTCGATGTTTCTGTCATTTTTGCCTCCTTGTGGTTGTATTTCCTCTTCTATTATATATCAATTCTATCAATTTTAAAATACCGAAACGCTCATTTTCAAAATAAAAAATAGGAACTTTCTTCCTATTCTCCTATAAAAATCTGATCTTCTCCATCAATTTCTTGAACTTTCACTAAAACTTCCTCTTTTTTTGATGTCGGCAAATTTTTACCCACATAATCTGCTCTAATCGGCAATTCCCGATGTCCTCGATCAACTAAAACTGCAAGTTGAATCTCTTGTGGACGACCATAGTGGATAATCCCATCCATCGCTGCTCTGATTGTTCTTCCAGAAAATAACACATCATCCACCACTACAACCACCAGTCCTTTGACTGTTGTTTCTAATGTCGGAATAGTTCCCTCTTTTCTTTTCTCATCATCACGCCAATAAGAAACATCTAGCTCCACAACAGGTACATTGACACTTTCAAACAAGCAGATTTTACTAGCTAATCGCTTTGCCAAAATTGCTCCTCGGGTTTTGATCCCAACAAGCACAAGTGACTTTGCTCCTTTGTTTCTTTCAATAATTTCATGGGCAATTCGCGTAATAGAACGGTCCATCCCAATGGCATCAATAATTTCTTTCATTTCCCCTCCTATGGTTGTTGAGCAAGCACTTCATTGGCTTGTTGCTCAGTAATCATTTCTTCTTTCACCATCGCTAAGACAACTAACTTTTGTCTCTCATTGATTAAGTCATAACCATTACTTAGTTGATAGCGACTAGGTGATTGTGGCAATCCCGCAAGCAGCGTTGCCTCATATAATGTTAAATCACTTGCCGATTTTCCAAAATATCCCATGCTCGCTGCCTCAATGCCATTATATCCATCACCATAATAAATAATGTTAACATAAAGTGCTAGTATCTCCTCTTTGCTATATTCCGCTTCTAAATCATCAACCAGAAATATTTCTGCCACTTTTCTTGTGATTGATGGCTCATGAGAAAAATAAAAGTTTTTCCCTACTTGTTGTGTGATGGTGCTGCCACCTTCTTTAATTTCTCCACTGACAACATTAACCACCAATGATCTTCCAATTGCAATTAAATCTACGCCTTGACGTGTAAAGAAACGGTGATCCTCTATCGCTACAACAGCATTTAAAAAATCTTCATCAATTTCTTCATAGGGGACATAGTTTTTTCCTTGGATAACTTCCTGAACTTTTTGTTCAATCGTGGTTTCTTTAATCGCTTCTTTGTAGCGTTGATATCCCTGAATGAAAATAACTCCTGCTATAATTGTTATCACTAAAAAAACAATGACACAAAGTCTAACTACCACTTTTCTTAATCGTTTCATTTTAGCTCCTATTAAAAAAGGGATTTTATCCCTTTATTGTCCCATCGACTTCATAATTGCACGAATCTTCGCTTCTGATGGTTTTTGACCCATCTGGCGATACATTGCACGAATTACTTTCTCATTCATTTGTTCTTTTTGTTGTTTTTGTGCATGACGACTAGTAAAGAAAAAACCAAGTCCACCTCCAACAAGTAATCCTACAATTAAACTTGAGACTGATGCCCAAAAAGTGCTCATAATTCCACCACCTAACTAGTTTAAGTTTAACTTTTTTTATTCATTTTGACAACACTTTTATGTCATGTTTCAATGTTTTCTACTATATTAAACCCAAAAGGGTTGATATTTATCCCTGTTTTGTACAGGTGGGGACTCTGCTTCATTCATTAGGATTCTCAATCGCATCAAGCTTTCAACACTGAATAAAGACATCCAAGTCTCCTTATATCACAATGTAGGAAATATATTTGTTCCCTCTTGGGATTTCATTATATCATATTTTTTAACTTAATCGGATAATTTCAAGAAATTTAAATTGTCCATTTTCATATTCCAGTTTAACAATACTACAATTAGTGAACATACCTTCTTTAAAAAATTCTTCCGGAGTTACAAAGTTTCTTGCAAAATGGAAACATGCTCCTGCATGCGATACCGCCAAAACCACTTGATGATCTTCTTTTTCCATAATTTCGGTACATGTGTCCAACAAACGTTTTGAAACTTCATTTGTGGACTCTCCACCTACTTTAGGAAATACATCATCATATCCATTTTCCCAACGCGGATTTAAGTCTTCACTCTCTCCCTCATATGTCCCAAAATTCATTTCTTTCAACCCTTTTAGTCGTTGATAAGGCTTATCACCAATAATAATTTCTAAAGTATCTGATGCCCGCTCTGCAGTAGATGAATAGTAATGATCAAAGTCCACCGATTTAAGTATTTCCCGAACTTGTTTTGCTTGCTCTTTTCCGTTTTCGGTCAACGGGGAATCGCATGCGCCTTGAATTTTTTTACGAACATTAAATAATGTTTCTCCATGCCTCATAATATACAACATTTTTTTCATATTCTTCTCCTTTTATTCTTCGAATAAATCAATCATTTCAAAGTCTTCGTGCATTTTTTCGTTTGTTTCATCACTTTGATCTTTCATTAACTCTTCTCCCTCTGGAGTATCAACAATTTTACACTCTTCAATTCCTGGAACATAGCTATAATTCTCATTGAATTGCAGTGGTGTAGAAAATGTTGCATCAGGTGCCATCAGTGGCACGTCCTTGGCTTGAATTACTTTTCCCCCATCATTCAAGAAAGTAATTTCATCGTATGGTGTCACTGCAGAAATTCCAGCTATCTCATATGGATTAGCTTTCAACTTTTTACAAATCATTTCACCTTTTACAGTTCTTGATGTTTCTGGAATGTCATTAAATCGAAGCCTTTTCATTGCCCCTTTTGTTGTTAGTACAAACACGCTATAACTCTCATCTGGTAAAACGCAAGCATTGGATAATCCATCTCCTTTGCCAAAGTTCATAGCTTTAACCCCTTTTGACTTGGTATTAGTACTCGGTATTAAATCTGAGTTATAGCGAGTTACAAAACCGGACTTGCTAACTACCAATACCTCTTGATGGGCGTAACACAAGAACCCTTTAAGCATCTTATCCCCTTTTTTCAAGTTCATTGCCGGGAACGTTTTGTTGTTTCTTTGAACTGCCCATTGGCTCACTGGTGTCTTCTTAATCATACCCGCTTCGCTAATGGTTACAATCCAGGCATAGGTGTCAAAGTTTTTAACAATCAGAGCGTTAATCATCTTTTCCTCTGGATCAAGTTTAACACGGTTGCTGATATGACTTCCCACATCTTTCCACTTCGCTTCTTCAATCTCATAAACAGGAAGATAAACATAATTGCCACGACTTGTAAATACTAATAAGGTATCTAGTGTATCTACTTCTAATGTCCCAACCAATCCATCACCCTCTTTAAGACCAGTAAGCCCCTCTGATGCTGTATATGAACGCAATGATACACGTTTTAAATACCCATCTTTTGATACTGTGATGCGAACACGTTCATTTGTAATCATGCTTGTTTTATCAATAACTAACTCTTCAACTTCATCTTCCAGTATCGTTTTACGAGGAATTGCATAATCCTTTTTCAACTCTTTTATCTCATTGACAATCACTCTTTTTAGTACATTGTCATCTTCTAAAATCGTTTTAATTTCTTCTATTTGATTTACCAATTGAGCAAACTCTTCTCGCAAAGAGGAGATATCTGTTGAACTTAATCGATACAACCGAAGATTAACTATCGCTTCAGCCTGCTCATCACTAAATTTAAAGCGATCACACAAGTGTTTTTTAGCATCTCCTTTATCCTTTGACTGACGAATGATTTTAATCACCTCATCCATCACCGATACCGCCTTCATTAAGCCCTCTAAAATATGACATCTTCTTTCCATCTTTGCTAATTCATATTGACTTCGTTTTACAACGACATCTTTTCGATGGTCAATAAAGGCATCCAGCAAATCCAATACCCCCAACTGTCGTGGAGTTTTATTCACAATCGCAACGATATTATAATTGTAATAAACTTGCATATCCGTATTTTTATACAAATAATTTAAGATGAGCTGCGAATCAATTTCCTTTTTGACATCCACTACAATTCGCAATCCTGTACGATCAGATTCATCTCGAATATCTGCAATTCCATCAATTTCTTTTGATAAACGGATATCATCCATTTTACGAACTAAATTAGCTTTGACTACTTCATATGGAATTTCAGTAATGATTAATTGATCGATTGTTTTCCCTTCAACTACTTCAACCTTGGCACGAATTACAACACGTCCTTTTCCTGTGCTAAAAGCATCAATAATCCCCTGTTTCCCTTGAACAATTCCACCTGTTGGAAAATCGGGACCAGGAAGCAACTCCATAATATTTTCTAGTGAAGATCGTGGATGTTGGATCCGATAAATAGTCGCTTCTAACACTTCCGTTAAATTACATGGCGCAATATTCGTGGCATACCCTGCCGCAATTCCTGTTGCCCCATTAACCAAAAGTGTTGGAAATCGTGCAGGCAATACAGTTGGTTCTTCATCTGTATCATCAAAGTTCGGTGAAAAATCAACCGTTTCTTTATCAATATCTTCCATCATTGTTCCTGAAATTTTCGATAATCTTGCCTCTGTATAACGCATCGCAGCTGCTGGATCATCATCAATTGACCCATTGTTTCCATGCATATCAATTAAGGGGCAGCGAACTTTCCAGTCTTGGGATAACCTCACCATAGCCTCATATACTGACGAATCACCATGCGGGTGAAAATTACCAATGACAAGCCCCACTGTCTTAGCTGATTTTCGATACTGCTTATCTGCAGTATTTCCATCACTGTGCATCGCATATAAAATCCTTCTCTGAACCGGTTTCAACCCATCTCGAGCATCAGGAAGCGCCCTTTCTTGAATAATGTATTTTGAATATCTTCCAAATCGATCACCAAAAATATCTTCCAGTGGCATCGGCAACAAAACATGATCTTTGATTTTTTTCTTTGCCATAATTAATCCTCCACTTTAAATGAATCTTCTAATGTAAATGCCACATTTTCCTCAATCCATTTTCTACGAACATCCGCTTTATTCCCCATCAAAGTTGATACTCTTTTTTCTGCAATAACACCATCTTCTATTGTTACCTGTATTAATGTTCTTGTTTCTGGATCCATTGTTGTATCCCATAGCTGGGTCGCATCCATTTCTCCAAGTCCTTTATAGCGTTGTACTTCTACTTTTCCGTATTTCTCTTTTGCTTCTTCTAACTCCTTTTCAGCGTAACAGTAAACCACATCTTTCCCTTTACTGGCTTTGTAAAGAGGAGGCAGGGCAATATAGACCATACCCTTTTCAATTAACTCTTTCATATAACGATAAAAGAACGTTAAAAGCAATACTTGAATATGTGCTCCATCTGTATCCGCATCGGTCATGATAATCACTTTAGCATAATTACTATCTTCAGCTGAAAAGCTCGGACCAATCCCAGCACCTAAAGCATGAATAATGGTATTCAATTCTTCATTTTTTTCAATATCACTTAAAGTACTTTTTTCAGTATTTAAAACTTTTCCTCGCAGTGGTAAAATTGCTTGATACTTTGAATCTCTCCCTTGCTTTGCACTTCCGCCAGCAGAATCTCCTTCGACTAAAAACAATTCTTTTTTAGCGCTGTCTCGTGACTGAGCTGGAGCTAATTTCCCAGAAAGTAGTTTTTCACTTTTCCCACTTTTTTTTCCTTTTCTTGCCTCATCTCGTGCTTTTCTTGCAGCTTCTCGTGCCAGTGCAGCCTTTTGCATCTTCTTAACTAGTGTTGAAGAGATTTCTTTATTCTCTTCAAGGAAATATATCAATTTATCCGCAACTGTTTGTTCCACAGCCGCTCTTGCTTCAGCTGTTCCCAGTTTCCCTTTAGTTTGTCCTTCAAACTGTAATAAATGTTCAGGAATAGACACTGAAATAATAGAGGTTAACCCTTCTCTAACATCATTCCCATCAAAGTTTTTATCCTTGGCTTTCAATATTCCAACTTTTCTTGCATATTCATTAAATGCTTTAGTTATGGCCGATTTAAACCCAGATTCATGAGTCCCACCATCTGGTGTTCTTACTAAGTTGACAAAGCTATACGTGTTTTCTTGATAAGAATCCGTATATTGAATTGCACACTCTACTTGAATTTCTTTGTATTCTCCTGAAAAACAAACCGGTTCATGAAACGTATCACGATCCTCATGCAAGTAATTCAAAAAAGCACTCAATCCATCTTCATAATGATACTCTTCTGTTTTATTGCTTTTATTGTCTTCTATAACCAGAGTTATGTCATTCAATAAAAATGCTGTTTCTTGAGCTCTGTCACACACTTGATTATAATTGAATGTTGTCGTCGAAAAAATTTTAGCATCTGGTTTCAATCTCACTTTAGATCCTGTCTTTGTAGATTTTCCAATTATTTCTAATTTGCTAACTTTT
>JBKECT010000027.1:0-50830 GCA_047974855.1 Anaerorhabdus sp. | reverse complement strand
TTTCAGTCCATTGCTCTACCGACTGAGCTACAGGACCACTTGGTTGCGGGAGAAGGATTTGAACCAACGACCTCCGGGTTATGAGCCCGACGAGCTACCAGACTGCTCTATCCCGCGATGTTATGTGCTACATCATTATAGCATATCTATTTCAAATAATCAAAATGACTATCTAAAATCTAAAATGGCGGAGGAACTGGGATTCGAACCCAGGCGCCAGTTTCCCGACCTACCGGTTTTCAAGACCGGACCCTTCAACCACTTGGGTATTCCTCCATATAATAAAGTTGGTGGACCCTGCAGGACTCGAACCTGCGACCAACCGGTTATGAGCCGGTAGCTCTGACCAACTGAGCTAAGGGTCCTTCTGCAGTTGCTTTAAAATGGTAGCGAGAGTGGGACTCGAACCCACGACCTTCCGGGTATGAACCGAACGCTCTAGCCAACTAAGCTACCTCGCCAAAAGATAATAAATGGTCGGGAAGACAGGATTCGAACCTGCGACCCCCTGGTCCCAAACCAGGTGCACTACCAAGCTGTGCTACTTCCCGATGCTATAAATAAATGGCGCGCCCAGTAGGACTTGAACCCGCAACCTTTTGATCCGTAGTCAAACGCTCTATCCAATTGAGCTATGGGCGCATCTGTCACTGCTGTTTTTTACAGTGCTATATTATAATAACAAAGTATAAGCAAAAATGCAACAATAAGTTGCATTTATTTACCATATCGTCTTATCCTATTTTCCTTATAAATAATAACTTGTACATCATTAGCTATTTTGAAGGTTACTTAGCCTACATCCATGTTACCTTTTCTTCATCGTAGCGGTTATTTTCTTCTTTTTCTTCATTTGGATATCCAATCGCCACACAAGCAACAGGTAAAAATTCTTCTGGTAAATTTAACAGTGATTTTATTGAAACAATTCTGTCTTGACTAGGTCCAATCGTGCACCAGCACGCTCCCAGTAACTCTTTTGTAGCCATCAACAAAATATTTTGAATCGCTGCGCCACAATCAACATAAATATATTCTGGAGCTGTCGCTACCGTGCAGTCCCCACAAACAATAAGAGCTGCTGATGCCCCACTCACCATGTGCGCATTCGGCATTTTTTCTGCAATCTCACGCAAAAGTGATGGCTCTTCTACTACCACAAAACGCCACTCTTGACGATTTACAGCTGTTGGAGCATTCATCGCTGCATCTAGCAATTTAATCAACTTTTCTTTCTCAACTTTTTGATTCGTGTATTTTCGAATACTTCTTCTTGTATAAATTTCTTTCATTGTTATCACCACCATTATTATATATCAAAATTTTGAAAATTCTAACTTTTTCTATTTTTATTCTGTTTATTTGTTGCATTTTCCATTTTTGTACTATATAATAGAAAAGCACGAATTGAATTTTCGGTTCCTTAGCCAAGCTGGTAAGGCAATAGACTGCAACTCTGTGATCGCCGGTTCAAATCCGGCAGGAACCTCCATAAGCCGGGGATATGGCGGAATAGGTAGACGCATCGGACTTAAAATCCGGTGATGGCAACATCGTAAGGGTTCAAGTCCCTTTATCCCCACCATCGCAATTTAAACCCTTTATTTAAAGGGTTTTTATTTTGATTGCTACCATGTGCGACACCTAAAAATAACAAAAGTTCATAGAAACCTTGTATAATGTAATTTATGTGATGGTCGTTTGTGATTGAAATATTCAATATATCCTTCAAATCCACCTTGTGTTTGATACAATGTGTGCATTCCGCACGGTATTTTTCTTTTCATTTAAATTTTCCTCTTTCTTTCCATAATAAAAAGGTGAATACTATTTCACCTAAACGTAAATAAATGTGGGTTAAATCTATCTCCATCAATAATTCCCCACCATAATGCGTAGGATCTACCATTAACATTCTCCCCATATGCCTCATCATAAAATCCCTTTAAATAATCATATTCTTTAATTCTCCAAATATAATAAGTTTGTTCTCCATCAATTATTCTAAATGAATCATTCAGTTCATATCCTTTTGGAAGATGTGTTGAGTACCTATAAATCAAATACGGTATTTTTCTTCCATCTATATCGTACATTTCAATCCCAAATACTCCATCCATTAAATCACCAACCACCTCACTACTTTGCACAAAATGATAGTTTTCAGGTATATCCACTTTCACCGCCACATTCATAACATCATTTATATTTTCTGTATAGTATGGATTCCCATCTTAAAGCGCATTTTCTTTCGTTTGCACAAATCTGCTCCCATCCTCTACAATGAGTTGATATAGCCTAAATATGTACGTGTCTGATCCATCCAGTTGATACACATCTTCTCCGTTACTAAACTCCTCAGTAGTTCCATCAGGATATGTGACCACTCCATCCACAATAGGGTAATACTCATCTACTTTATAAAGTTCAATATTAATCTTACTTTCTGTGAAATCTTCCTGTACAACCTCTGTTGGCTCTGGTGTTAATGTAACCTCTGGGGTTTCACTTGGCTGTGGCTCTGTTCCTTTCGAACTACACCCTACAATCCCTAAAATCATTAATACAATAAGTAATTTCTTCATATAAATCACTCTCCTTGTATATAGTATACACAAGTTTTCTAAATTACACCATATCCTTCACATTCTTTCAGAAATATGCTTTAATCTTTAATCCAATACCAAGTGCTATCATATTGGGAATATCCTTCAACATTTTGATAGCGAACCTTAGCCCATTGGTATCCGTCAGATTGAATACCATCTACGAAATCCAAAACTCCATAGTCATCAACAATCAATTCAGCCGCTAGACTACAAGATTATTTAACTTAATTAAAGTCCATCTTAATTAATAGTTTCTGTTTTTCAATATCATAGTCATATTAAAAGTCAAGGATCAACACATTTAAATGTTCTTCTAAAATCAATATGTTTATCATCTTGCTTTCTCTACTTTCACTGTATATCGGCTCTTTCTATCCTTTTGCACAACCGCATTACCTAAAGGCCTTCTCAACCATTTGTGCAAGTCTTGTTTTCTTTCCTGATCGTTCTTCCTTTTTAAATTCCATTTAATATTTAAACTAAACTTTTCTAACACTCTAACTTGTTGACAAACCTAAAGATTAATGTACAATTAAATAGATTATTACCTAGACACTCTACCGGGTGATTAGGCTGTTTTTATTTATAGAGCAATTATAAATATTACATAATCATTTAATAAAGGAGATCATTATGATTGAAGTTAAAAATATCGAACTCTCACTAGATCAAACAATGTCAGAAAAAATCATAGCAAAAAAATTGGGCTGTTCAGTGCTAGATATCCAATCTTTTAGCCTACTTAAAGAATCTTTAGATGCTAGAAAAAATAAAATGCACCTTATCTATACTGTACTAGTTAAAATAAAAAATGAAAAAAAATATTACTCTCTATTAGATGTTCAACAACACACACCTATAAATGATGAACCATTAGAATTGGAGAACCATTTAGCTTATCAACCCATTGTTATTGGGTTCGGACCATCTGGTATGTTTGCGGCACTCACCCTTGCAGAAGCAGGATGTCGTCCCATTATTTTAGAGCGTGGTGCTTGTGTAGAGCAGAGAACACTTGATGTTCAACAATTTTGGGACAGTGGTTTCTTAAATCCAGAAAGTAATGTTCAATTTGGTGAAGGTGGTGCTGGTACTTTCTCAGATGGAAAACTAACTACTAGAATTAAAGACCATCGTGTTTCCACTGTTTTAAAACGTTTGGTTGATGCTGGAGCTGATCCTGCAATTCTATATCAATCTCATCCTCATTTAGGAACTGATAAGCTAGTGGATATTGTCAAAAATATTCGAAATCGCATTATATCACTCGGTGGAGAAATTCACTTCGATACAAAATTCGAGTCATTCACATCCGTTGATGATAAAAAGATAGTTCATACATCACAAGGTGACTTCTCAACTAATGCACTTTTCCTTTGTCTTGGACACAGTGCTAAAGATACCATTACTTCATTAATGGATTGCCATCTCCATATTGAGCCTAAAAGCTTTGCGGTGGGATTAAGAATTGAACATTCACAAAAATTTATCAACGTAAATCAATATGGCAAATACGCTAGTCATCCACGTTTAGGTGCTGCTGAGTATCGTCTAAGTCATACTGCTTCCAACAACCGCGGTGTTTACAGTTTCTGTATGTGCCCTGGTGGAGTTGTTATTCCTAGCTCAAATGTTGAAAACACCATTGTGGTCAATGGAATGAGCAAAAGTGATCGCGCTGATACAAATGCAAATAGCGCTTTGCTTGTTCAAATTCCAGTTGAAGATTTCTATGTTTCTTCTGCTTTAGATGGTTTTATCTTTCAAGAAAAAATTGAGCAACAAGCCTTTCAACTTGCCGGTGAAACCTATAAAGCTCCTGTTCAACTGGTTCAAGACTATATCAACAACACGCCAACGACTTCAATTGGCTCTATTATTCCTTCCTATTCCTTGGGATACACTCTTTCTAATCTTCGCTCATTATTTAGTGCTGAAGTTAATCAATCACTTACAGAAGCACTATTAGCTTTTGATAAAAAAATAAAAGGATTCTCTAGTAGTGATGCCATTTTTACCGGGCCAGAAACAAGATCTAGTTGCCCTATTCGCATTTCTCGTAATGAATTTTTAGAAAGTGTATCCCACCCTCTTGTTTTCCCAGTTGGTGAGGGTTCTGGTTATGCAGGAGGTATTATTTCAAGCGCTGTCGACGGTATTCGCTGTGCCCAACAATTCATCACTTCACAAAATAAAAAGTAAGTGTCTTTATTCACTTACTTTTTTGTAACCACTGTATGTGTTGGAAATGGAATTTTAATTCCCTCTCTATCAAAATCTTCTTTAATTATTTTTCTTAAGTCACAGCACATTCTAAATCCGATTGCTGCATCTTTACTAATAACAGAAGCTCTCAACTCTACCGAGAAATCTTTTAGCCTTGTAACCAATACCATAACCACTGGATCATTATTTTCTTTTTCTTTTTTCTTTCTATTATCTATACACTCAGGATGTGCTTCACAATTTTTTTGAATAATCGAAATAGCTTTATCAATGTTACTATCGTAACTAATATCAAAGAAAAGAAAATTGCAGAAAGAAGAATTATCTTTATCTTTATTTTCAACAATCGCATTATTCATTATACTATTGGGAATAGTAATCCTTGAATTATTAAATGTTCTTATTTCTGTGTGTCTCAACCCAATTTCTAAAACAACACCACTTAAATTTTTTTCTGCTAAATTAATTAAATCACCTACATTAAATGGTCTGTAGAAAGAAAGGAAAAAACCACCAATCACATTCGACATTGATTCTTGAGCAGCTAAACCCAAAACTACCGCTAAGACTCCAGATGCTCCAAGTACAGCAGCTCCAACTTGCTGGAACCCTCTAATTTGAAAGAGCATAATACACACAATAACAACATTAATCACAAAAATAATAATCTTTTGAGTAAATGAGTAAGCTGTAATTGTATCTTTACTAGATTTATTCATTTTACTTTTCATCGCTTTACGAACAATGCTTTTCGAAATTCTTCCAGCAATTAAGAGACCAATAAAAATCAAAATAGTTAAAACTAATCCATTTATAAATATATCATTACCATAAGATAAAATTTCTTTTATATTCATTTTTTATTCCCACTTTCACAACTCTATTTTAACATATTTTTGTATTTTTTATACTCAGGCATATGATATTCTATAATTTCATAAAAGCGTTTAGAGTGATTTGGGACAAGTAAATGCACATATTCGTGCCATAAAACAGAATCAATGCACTCCACAGGATAATGCACCAATGACAAATTCATCGTTATTATCGCTTTATTGGTCATGCAATTTCCCCATTGTGATGTCATCGTGCGAATTTTTAATGTTGGTAATTGATGCAAATGATAGTCCTGAATAACTCGATCCCATCGCTCTCTTTGAATTTCTAAAACTTTCATGAGTAAAGGTTTCGCAAATTGCTCAAAGGTTGATAGAATCAAATCATCATTTATTTCTTTCAAGTAAAACGTTATGATGTCCTCATTCATTTCAACATAATTTTTTTTAGCTAGTTCATATCGAATAAATTTCTTTTCTCCAAAAAGATAAAGTTGTGGTCCTCCTACTCCCTTTGAAATTGTCCTTTTCCTATTTTTTTGATCTTCATATACTTTTTCAACCCATGCTTCTTTAGATAGAATAAAGCTTTCAATATTCTCAAGTGGCACCGAGTTATTCGCTGTAATATACAATGCATCTCCGTTTAAACGGAGATACATATTTTTAATTTTTTTTCGTTCAACAATAACTTCAACTTCTCTAGTGCTTAGTTGGATCTTCATTTTTCCACCAAACTTAGTATTTTAGTTTTTTTACTCGCCCTATCGCTAATGTTCCAGGACCAGTGTGTGCTGTAATGATAGAACGAAGTGGTCTAATGTGGACTTCTTGCCCAATTAATGATTGAATACTTTCTTTAAACTCTTGTGCTCTATCTTCACAATCCGAGTGAACAATATACCAAATATAGTCTTCTTTATTTTCTATAGCGGATACATATTCCGCTGATTTTTGATATGCTTTTTTTATTGTTCTTACTTTATCCAAAGCATCAATTTTTCCATCTTCCAATTTTAATAAAGGAACAATTTTAAGAAGAGATCCTAGCGTTGCCGCAGCTGGAGAAATTCTCCCACCATTTTTTAAGTATACTAGCGTTTCAGGTACAATAACTGCATACATTCCACTTTGGTTTTCCAAAATATCCTTAATTTCTTCTGTACTGATTCCTTTATCAGCCATCACTAAAGCTTCTCTTGCCATTTCTTGTATTGGATATGCAACAAGCAAAGAGCGAACCACAACAACTCGATTATTGTATTCTTTGCTTGCTATTTGTGCGCTTGAATATGTACCACTCAATCCCTCAGAAATTGGAATGTAAAGAATTTGTTCATAATCTTTTAATAATTCATCCCACTTCTTAATTAAATCACCTAAAATAGGCTGTGATGTCTTTACTTTGGCTCCAGCTTTCATTTTATCAAAAAACTCTTGATCTGATATTTCATCACATTCAAGTTTAGCTACATCATCCACTATTAAAGGCATTCTTATTACATGAATACCTATCTGCTTTGCCTCTTCATTACTAATATCGGCTGCAGAATCAACTAATACTGCTAATTTTTTCATATCTTCCACCTCAATTATGAATTATATCATCCCTGCTCTAAATACGCTATGTGGTAATGATAACTAGGTGAACGATTTTCACTTTTTCCCTTTACAAATACCTCTTATTATTGTAAAATTAATCTTGCACTAATGGCGGCCGTGGTGAAGTGGTTAACACTCTGGATTGTGGCTCCAGTATTCGCGGGTTCGATTCCCGTCGGTCGCCCCATAGTAATTTAAACCCCTATTTATAGGGGTTTTTGTTTTATTTGGCACTATTTTGGCACCATTTTGAATCATTTAGCAAAAGCGGAAATCCGTTTACATTCTCAGTACTTCCTGTTCCACAAATAGTCTGGATTTTTTTATTTTTCCCAGTAAATTCGCTGTGCACACTCACAAGTGTCAACGATAGTCAATAATAAAAACAAGGCTATCACCTTGTTTAAAATTAACCTAATTTTGCTAAGTATTCATTAACTTGCTCTCTTTGCTCAGGTTTAGCTGGTTTACACAGCGTTACTTCTGCTTCCTTACCAACTAAAGCTTCCGCAAGCCCAGAGCAGCCCGGATAGCCACAACCACCACAATTATATCCTGGAAGAAGTGCGGTTACATCCTCAATCCTATTGTCTTGGGCTACATAAAATACTTTGCTTGCAATTCCTAAAATGATTCCTAATGCTGCTCCAATAGCAAGCATCATAACAATAGCTTCAATCATTATTCTTCTCCTTTACTTTCTTGATGAGTTGGGTGATTTCCACAAGATGAAATGTGACACCCATCACACTCTGCCTTTAAATTTTCGCAACCTTCTGGAACTGGTGTTTTATGATTCAAATAATATGCTACAGCATAAAAGCCAGCCAGTCCTAATATAAAAAGTAATGCTATAGCCATTATACTAACCCAGCAAATGCGGTAAACGCTAAAGCCATAATGGCTGCAGTTACTAATGCTAGCGGGTTTCCTCGAAATGCAAGTGGTGGATTAGATTCTTCTAATCTTTCACGAATCGATGCGAAAATAACCAATACTAATAAGAATCCTGTTGGAACAGCAATTGAATTAACGACCATTTCACCAAAATTAAACTGTGCACTGATATTTTCTAAAGCGACATATAATACTGCACAATTTGTAGTAATCAATGGTAAATAAATTCCAAGTGATTTATATAATGATGGTGAAAACTTTTTAATTATCATTTCTGTAAATTGTACAAATGATGCAATAACTAGAATAAATGTAATAAGCTTCATGTATTCTAAACCATTCGGTTCAAGTACAAGATAATATAGTCCATAAGTAAACACAGATGCTCCGAAAATAACGAAGATAACTGCACAACCCATACCAATAGCCGAAGACATCTTTTTTGATACTCCTAAAAATGGACACATTCCTAGAAATTTTGATAATACAATATTATTAATTAGCACTGCGGCTAAAAACATCGAAAACATTGTTTCCATTATTTAGCAGCCCCCTTTTCTTTCTTAGTTGTTTTATGTGTATTGTATGCAGATACAGCAGCAGCCAACACCGCAAAGGTTATGAAGGCTCCCGTAGGAGTTGTAAATAAAGAAATTTCATACCCTGTTGGAATTAATTGCACTTCAAAGATAAGTTGATTATTAAATGGGTTACTTAAGTTTAAAACTCCTGTCGCTAAAATTTGACGACAAACTGAGATGACAGTCAAACTTAGTGTATAACCAATTCCCATTCCTAATCCATCTAATGCCGAAGCAACTATTCCATTCTTTGAAGCAAAGGCTTCAGCACGACCTAAAATAATACAGTTAACAACAATTAAATTAATAAATGCTCCCAATGCTGTATATAAACTAGCTGCATAAGCATGTATCAGCATTTCAACAATTGTTACCAATGTCGCTATAATAACGATGTAAACAGGGATACGAATTTCATCTGGAATAATCTTTCTCAATAGAGAAATAATAACGTTAGACATAATCAACACAATCGTAAAGGCGACACCCATTCCAAGAGCGTTATTTAATGAAGTTGAAATCGCAAGAACAGAACATAATCCAAGATATAATCCAAACACAGGATTTTCTCGAAGAATTCCTGCTGTAAAATTTGTCATTTTATTCATTGTTTCCCCCTACTCTTCAACATAGCCTGAAGCTGTAGTCATCGCAGCTTGAACCGCAGCAATAACAGACTTGCTTGTCCATGTAGCACCAGTCACTGTATCGATAGATTGTGACATGTCATCTAAACTTAATCCTTCGAATAAAGCGTAATACTCTTCTGTATCCACTTTATCTCCAATTCCTTTAGTATCTCCAAATGTTACTAAACTCACACGAACCACTTGGCGTGATTCTAAATCAATTTCCACTTCAAATTCATTGCGTATGTAATCACCATGTTCTGGATCACCCTCAATTAATCCATACCCTTTAATTGCAACAAGGAATACACCATTAGTTTGATCTGTTACTTGAGCATCAAAGCGCGACAAATCTTCACTTAATGCTACAGGATTTCCAAGTGTCAGTGCTGGAATTTCTATCTCTGCTTCTTCATTAGGATCAACCACAATTCCATTCATTGTATTGAAAATTCCTTTTGCTGCATCAATTCCTTTAACCACCGCCGTCGATGTTACTGTTGCTCCACTCAATAATGGGTAAGCATCTGCTGATGTCCTAGATAATACCTCATTAGTGTAATCTTCTTCAAATACACGAGCTCCAAAGCCGCTTGTTTCTTGATGCGATAAAACTTTAAATCCAACCGTCTTGCCATCTAAATCAAAAGCTAACATAAATTGAATTGGCGTACTGCTATATCCATTTGCTTCAATTTTAAACACGTATCCCTCACCTGCTGCTTCGTATACACCTTTTACCATTCCGGTTTCATCTGTGTACTCAAGCTCTGTAAATGTTCCACCTGGAAAAATTAGTTCCAGATTTTCTTTTTCAGCTGCAATACCCATTTCTTGAATAATAGGAGCAGTTAAACTATTAACATAAGCTAATGCTCCGCCTGCAATTGCACTAATAATTGCAAGAAAACAGGCTAAATATGCAATTTTTTTCATTTCTCTCCTCCTTCTATTCTGCTATTTGCATGACCGCTTGCACAGCTGCAATCATTGATTTACTAGACCATGTTGCTCCAGTTATTGTATCTACTGTTGCACTAAAATCATTTACTGCAAGCCCCGAAAATAGTTCTTGGTATGCCTCATTTTCAATGATATCCCCAATTCCTTTTGTATCTCCAAAAGTAACCACTTTTACTGATTCTATACTACCTTCAGTTACTACAACTTCAAATTCATTACGAGCATAGTCTCCATGCTCTGGATCGCCCTCAATTAACCCGTATCCTTTAATCGCCACAACGTACACTCCATTGTCTTGATCTGTTACTTGTGCATCAAATCGACTAAGGTCCGAATCTAAGCTAACTGCTTCACCAAAAGTTAAGGCGTCAGCTGGCTCTTCAATTACAACCTCTTTCGCTTCAATTGTCGCTCCTGAAATACCCACAGTTACAATTCCAAAAGCAACTACTCCAGCAACCAACAACCAATTTCTTTTCTTCTTTTTCAGCTGTTGTCCATCTGTTAATTGTTCAATAAGTGGTGACAACATATTCATCAGTAAAATTGAGTATAATACCCCTTCAGGCAAGTTAGCTTTTAGACGAATAATAATAGTCAAGATTGCACAACCGATAGCAAATATAATTCTACCCGCTGCACTTGTCGGGTTTGTTACAGGGTCTGTCATCATAAACACAGCCCCAAACAGTGCTCCTCCTGAAAGAACGTGGAATAAAGGATAATACAATCCTTGTCCATGCATTAATCCCACCATCCAAGTTAGCCCAAATAGTACACCTATATAAACGACCGGAACTCTCCAATCAATGACCTTACGCACTGCCAAGTATAATCCCACTAACAAAATGACAATAGCACTAGTTTCTCCTAATGCTCCAGGGTATAATCCAACCGCTAAGTTTTGCAATCCTCCAAATGGTTGCATTAAGGCATCAAATGCTGTTTGTGATGATGTAATCCATCCACTTGAAGCCATTGTTGCTGTTGGTGTTGCACCAGTCACAAAATCTGTTGCAACCGCACCGGCGAAGCTTGCTGCAATGATTGCTCTTCCAAATGCTGCTGGATTGAAAATATTATTCCCAAATCCACCAAAAACTAATTTTCCAAATAAAATTGCTAGTACTGTAGAAACAGCAAGTCCATAAAAAGTCATGTTTACCGGAACCATCAATGCTAAAATAATCGCTGTTACCCAAGGAAATGACGTTTTTAACTCCTTAATGATATTTTGTTTTCTTACTGCAAACCAAATCGTTTCTGTCAGTACTGCTGACAAAACAGAAACCGCTAAAAGTTGCAATGTTCTAATTCCATATGATGCTCCAAACTCCGTATAATAGTAGTACACTGCAAAAGCATAGACTACCAACAACCCTAATGTTAACTCAAACATAATTGATTGTGTTGATTGCTTGTTATTGTAGTTTGGAGATGGCTTAAATGTAAATTTCATTTCTATCCCCTACTTTCTTTTCAACGCCATATAGCGTTTTGCTCGACGAACACCCTCTGTGACATCCAATTTTGACGGGCAAATGTAAGTACACATCCCACATTCAACACATTGGTCAACGGCAAGTCGATTTAGCATATCGAAATTCTTTGTTTTCTCTGCTTGATTAATTCGCACAGGTTGAAGGGCTGCTGGGCAATGGTCTGTACACTTCCCACATCGCAAACAACTCATTGAAGGTATATCTTTATTTATTAACACTGTAATAGCATTGTTAGATGGTCCTACAACAAATTCATCATTTGTCACTGTTCTACCCATCATTGGACCACCTGCAATAAGATTAACATCTTCTGCTGCATATCCTCCACAATGGTGAATAATTGCGCTAACAGGCGTTCCTACACGAACTAAAACATTTTGTGGATTTTTAATTCCATCACCACTAACGGTTACAATCTTTTCAACAATTGGCGTATGACTTAGAGCAGCTTGAGCTAATGAAATTGCTGTTGTTGCATTATTCACAACGCATCCAACTTCTCCAGGTAAACGATCATATCGCTTTTTTGTAATTTCATACACAAGGGTTCTTTCCCACCCCATAGGATAAACATCACTTACTCCAATTACTTCAATTGTTTCATCTGATTGAATAGCTTTCTGTACTAAAGCGATGAATTCTTTTTTATCTTTTTTAATGCCGATAAAGGCTTTCTTAGCAGATGCCATTTTCATCATCATTTTAACTCCAACTACAAATTCATCCATTGCATGCTTAATTTCTTTATAATCTGCAGTGATGTATGGTTCACATTCTACCGCATTGATAATTAGCGTGTCCAAATTTTCTGGTTTTAAATATTTCACATAAGTTGGAAAACTCGCTCCACCACAACCAATAATTCCTGAGTTTTTAGTGAATTCAACAAGCTCAGCCGGTGAAGCATTCGTGTAATCAATTTTTGGCAAATCTTCTTTTTCATCTAGTCCATCATTTAAGATTTCCAAGTGATCTACTGGTTTCAATGAAGAATGCATTACTTGCTTAACTCCCTTAACTATTCCAGAAACTGAGCTAAACAAAGGAACCTCAAAATTTCCCTTGCAAACTGCAATTTTAGTTCCAATTTTAACCTTGTCTCCCTCAGAAACCAGTAATTCAGCGACTGAATTCCCATTAACTAATGGAATAAACACCACTTCAGGAGCTATTAATCGAGTAACATCACTTCCATTTGTGAGTTCTTTGTGACCTTCAAGATGCTTGCGCATAGGTCCAATAATAAATGACATCTTATTCATCCCTTTCTCTGTCTCAATAATTACCAAATTATTATAGCACTTTTAACCACTATTTTCTATCCTATTTGACAATATTTTGTGCTATACTATCTTGGGGTGACATATGAAAAAACTACTTTTAATCTTCTTAACTTTTTCCCTATTTGGATGTACTCCAAAAGAGGAAACACTTGAAACATTTTCAAACATAACTGTAACTGCAGGCTTTGACACTTATTTTTCTTTACAAGTAGCCACCACGTCACAGGAAGAATTTAGTGCTTATTTTTCCGAAGCAGTTGATGACTTCACCAATTTCAATAACCTTTTCGACATTTATAACACTAGTTCCGAGATAAATAACCTAAAAAGCATTAATGATCAAGCTGGAATACAGCCTTTAGAAGTCGATCAAAGTTTGATTGATATGCTTTTGATGGCTAAAAACTTTCACGACCTTTCTAATGGAGGATTTGACATTACAATCGGTGCTGTTCTCCAAGTTTGGCATCGCTACCGAGAACAAAATGATGGCAGCATTCCATCTATCGAGGAAATACAAGCCGCTCAAGCTTGTACCGGATGGGAATACGTAGAAATTGATGATGATGCAAATACCGTATTTATCACTAACCCCTGCGTTTCGCTTGATGTAGGAGGTATAGCTAAAGGATTTGCTACTGAAGAAATCGCACAAGAACTCATTGCCAAGGATGTTGCTATGGCAGTTGTTGATGCTGGTGGTAATAATCGCATCATTAACTCCAAATTAGATGGCACAGATTGGCGAGTTGGTATTCAAAACCCAGATGCTGGTGGAAGCCTTCTTGTCGTTTCTCAATCTGGATCCACCTCTTTTGTTACAAGCGGTGATTATCAACGCTTTTTCATAGGGGCTGATGGAATTCGATACCATCACATTATCGACCCTAAAAGCGGTTATCCTGCAAACTACTTCCGTTCAGTAACAATCATCACTGAAAATAGTGCTATTGCCGATGCTTTTAGCACCTTATTATTCACACAATCTTACGAAGATGGAATTGCCTTAGTTCAAGAATACAATGAAACTCATCTTGATGATCCTATCTCTGTAATTTGGGTTGTTGATATTCAAAACAAAATTGATAATGTCCTATCGCTTGATACTCAAAATTATCAATGTATTTACACAGAGGATTTAGAAGGAAAAATTGAAGTCGTGCAATAACCAAAGCTATGAAAAACGATTAAAACCGCACCCAAATTTTGAATAAATAAGGGATGGCGGTTTTTTTATAGCAGCGTTGTCAATAATGATAAGGATTTCATGCATTAAATCTATTTTAAAGGAGCATGGATTTACTTATATTTAAAGAAAAAATTAAAAGGGTTAGCTCCTGCTCAATACAGGAATCAACCCTTAATTTAGACTATTTTTTATTTTTTTCCAAGCAATCTAAACATATTTTTCTTATATACTTCTACTCCTGGTTGGTTAAATGGATTAATATCCAATAAATAACAAGTCATCGCACAAGCTCTAAAGAAGAAAGTGCACATGTATCCAAAAGTATGAGCGCTCATATCAGGAAGCGTTAAAATTAAATTAGGTACTTGCCCTTCCACTTCATGAGCTTCTAATGTTCCTTTGCACGCCATTTTATTAACCCAATCCAAACTTTTTCCAGCTAAGTAATTCATGCCGTCTTGATTATCCTCTGTTGTAGGGAAATTGCCATCAATTGTTGGTTTATCCACTAACAATAAAGTTTCAAATAATATTTTTTTTCCTTCCTGAACAAACTGGCCTAAAGAATGCAAATCAGTTGAAAAGTTAGCACTGCATGGCAATACACCAAGCCCATCTTTTCCTTCAGATTCTCCAAATAATTGCTTCCACCACTCTGCAACCATTGCCATTTGCGGCTCATATGTTACTAGCATTTCTGCATCTTTTCCATTTTCTTGAAGAATTCGACGTGCCACAGCATATTGGTAAGCTGTGTTCACTTTTAAATCATCATCCGCTAAGTCATCAAAGGCCTTCTTACTTCCTGCCATCAATGCTTGTATATCAACACCCATAATAGCTAAAGGCAACAACCCTACTGCTGTCGTTACAGAATAGCGACCACCTATATCATCAGGAATGACAAAAGTTTCATATCCTTCTTTTGTTGCTAAATCTTTAAGCGTTCCTCTGACTTTGTCTGTAGTCGCAATAATTCTAGTTTTGCATTCTTCTTTTCCATAACGTTCTTCCATCATCAACTTCAACATCCTAAATGCCATCGCTGTTTCTGTTGTCGTTCCTGATTTAGAAATAACATTTAAAACTACACTTTTATCTTTAATATAGTTTTCTACTTGCTTAAAATAAGTGCTAGAAAAAGTATTTCCGATAAAGATAACCTCTGTTTTGCTTTGTGAATATAATCCTTGGATCATTTCAATTGCTGCTCTTGCCCCTAAATATGACCCACCAATTCCACACACAAGTAATACTTCAGCCTTTTCTTTCACTTTTTCTGCTGTTTTTAAAATCCGATCAAACTCTTCTGTATCATAATTAATTGGCCAATCTACCCAGCCTAAAAAGTCATTTCCTGCCCCGGTTTTTTCTATAAGTGCTTGGTGTTTTTTTGACACTTTGTCCTGATATGCAAAGATTTCTTCTTCTTTTAAAAACGCATGTGAACTGTCAAATTTAATCATCATAACTCCTCCTTCGCTTTCTTGATCCACTGATCCATTTTTTCTTCAATACTTTTAAACCCCATCTTCATCGGTGGCATTGTCGCTTTGTACCGATGATAGTTTCGTTCTTTTCTAAACTGTCCAGAACGAACTGCTTTTAAAGACAGTCTTGCTTGATTTGTCTCTTTGTCAAAATCAATGATTTTAACAGAAATTTTATCTCCTACTGAGACAAACTGAGCTACATCTTTTACATATAAGTTGCTGAGTTCAGAAATATGAACTAACCCTCTTGTTTTGTTTTTCAATACAATGAAAGCACCATATGGTTGAATCCCCGTCACTGTTCCCTCAACTATCTCTCCAATTCGATACTGCATATACCCTCCATACGATTATTAGTATACCACATTTTCTTGCAGATGTGCTATACTAACTAAGAGGTAACCATATGATAAAATACGTAAATGCCATGTACCCGTTTTGGTCATTTCTAACTGCTGTACTTTTAGCCCAACTTATAAAGCCGTTTTTCTACTTTCTAAGAAAGGGTGAGTGGAATTTCACCTTGTTTTATGCTAGTGGTCGATTCCCAAGTTCGCACAGTTCAGGGGTAAGCGCTCTAGCACTTGCAGTTGGGTTACAAGATGGATTTTCTAGTTCTATTTTCGCTGTAACTCTTGCCTTCGCTTGTGTTGTCATCTATGATGCCGGGAACGTTCGATATTACGCAGGAAAAAATATAGAAATTACCCAACAATTAATTAAAGATATTCAATTGCTCACAAAAACACGATTAGAAGACCCCGTTTATTTAACCCACTTAAAAGATGTGTTAGGACACAAATGGATTGAAATTATCGGTGGTATTGGACTCGGTTTATTAGTTGCACTAATTTTAAATATACTATAAAAGGAGAATACTATATGAATAAACAAGAAATGGAAACTGCCATTAAATTAACACTTGAAAAAATTCGCCCTTACATTCAAAGAGATGGTGGCGATGTTGAATATGTTGATGTCGATGAAAACGGAATTGTCAGCGTGAAAATGTTGGGAGCTTGTGCATCCTGTCTTGCCCTTGATAGTACTTTATCAGATGGGATTGAATCTATTCTAATTGACGAAGTTGAGGGTGTCTATGGTGTACGTCTCCATGAAGAAAATCCCTACGAAACAATCTAAAAAGAAAGTTCTTGTGAACTTTCTTTTTTTACCTATTGTTCAACCACTATTCCCTTTTCTTTTAAACGGCGATCGACTATGTTTTTAACTAAAATATAGACTACCGCAAACATTGGAACCCCTAAAAACATTCCTACAACACCAAAAAATCCACCTCCAACAATAATTGAAAACATAACCCAAAAACTTGGAAGTCCAACACTATCTCCAAGAATATATGGTCCTAAAATATTGCCATCAAACTGTTGAAGAATTAAAATCCAAATAAGAAAAACTAAGGCTTGTGCAGGATTTAAAATAAATAAAATTAAAAAACCTGGAATTGCTCCAATAAACGGTCCAAAGATTGGAATCATGTTTGTTACACCAATAATGACACTAATCAGCAAGGAATACTCCATTTTCATTAATACCATTCCGATAAAGCAAATGATACCTATAATTAAACTGTCGATTGTTTTTCCAACAATAAAAGCATTGAACATTTTAGTTGTCAACCGTCCCACTTCAACAGCTGAATCCACTTGCTTCTTTGGAAATAAAGCATAACCCACTTTTTTTGCCTGTGTCGAAAACCGTTCCTTATCAAACATAACATACACCGCTATAAAAACACCTATGAAAAAATTAATCAGCATTTTTATAAATCCTACAGAGTAGTTAACGATTTGAGGAAGTGATCCCTTTAGTGCATCAACAATAAAAGTGACTACTTCTTCACTATAACTCCAAATAAAACTCACTATATCGCGAATGATTTGACTATCACTTGCGTTTTCTAACACCTTATCAATGTCATCCATGTATAATGTCACATTTTGTGATAACATAATCACACTATTGGTAATTTGTGGAACGATAATTGCAAGTACAATAAAAATAAGTAGCACTAAAAAAACAACAGATGCAATTGCTGCAATCCTCCTTTTTGTACGGACTTTTAACTTCGTTTTTCTTAACCATTGATGTTGAATTTTGTTGCAAATAGGAACCGCAACAAATGCGATTGCAAATCCAAAGACAAACGGTAGTAAAATCTCAATAAATTGTCCTAAAATGAGAAACACAAAATCCAATTTTGAGACAGCATAAAAGACTAGCATCAATAACGTTCCTGCTAAAACTAAGGCTTTTACCATCTCCTGCGTTTTTTTGTCAAAATCAAATTTCATATCGTTTTCTCCTTTTTATAATTGTATCATAAAAGATAATATATTTGACAATCATTCTTTACTTTTATATACTATTATTATCTATTATCAAGAATGGTTTAGAGAGTTAGCTCGTTGATACCATACCAACCTGCACAAATGCAAGGTGGTAATACTAACTGATAAAGAAAGTCTGAAAAGCTCTTTCTGGAGCTTTTTTATTGTATTAGGAAAGGAGTTTTTATGAAATCTTATTTTTTCACAAGTGAATCTGTTACTTCTGGACACCCCGACAAAATTTGTGATTGGATTGCCGATCATATTTTAGATGCCGCCCTAACCCAGGATTCCAATAGCAAAATGGCTGTAGAAGCCACTATTAAAGATGATTTTATTTTGATTTATGGTGAAGCTAACACCACCGCAATCCTTGATTATGCATCTATTGCTAGAAAGGTTTTGTATAAAATTGGATACCGTGAGACCTATCAAGTGCTTGTTAAGGTAAGCCAGCAATCACGCGAAATTCAAAACGCTGTCGAACAAGAGGTGCTTGGTGCAGGTGATCAAGGAATTATGTTTGGATACGCTTGTAATGAAACAAAAAACTACCTCCCACTCCCAATCGATTTAGCTCATCAACTTGCGAAACAATTGGAAATAGTTCGTCAAAAAAATCCAGCCTTAAAACCTGATGGTAAAACACAAGTAACTATTGAGTATAAAGACAATAAGCCAAGCAGAGTGGATACCATTGTTATCTCATCTCAACATACCGAATCAATAACTCAAGAAGAACTAAAAGAGCTAATTTACACAGATGTTATTACACCGATTGTTGATTCTACATTATTAGATGAAAATACTACCATTTTAATTAATCCCAGTGGTTCCTTTACCATTGGTGGCAGCTTTGGTGATAGTGGTACCACAGGAAGAAAAATTGTGGTTGATACTTATGGTGGGTTTGTCCCTAATGGTGGAGGTTGCTTTAGCTCTAAAGATCCTAGTAAAGTTGATCGCAGTGCCGCATATTATGCGCGCTATGTTTGCAAAAGCCTAGTTGCTCATCACCTTTGCGATCGCTGTCAAATTGAGTTATCCTATGCTATAGGAAAGCCTAGCCCTATTTCTATTTACATTGATACTTATGGAACTGGAAAAATGAGCGACGAGGCTTTAATGAAAATTGTTCATCATAACTTTAATTTTTCAGTTTCATCTATCATTGAAGAGCTCCAATTAAAATCTCCAATTTATGCACAAACTACAAATTATGGTCATTTTGGGAAAGAAAATCTCCCATGGGAAAAAATTAAACCCTTAGAAAAGAGTGAAATAAAATGATTAAACTAATTGTTACCGACATGGATGGTTGCTTTTTGAACAACAACAAACAACCACACCCTCAAAGTTTAGATTTAATTCAACAATGTATTGATAAAGGAATTCACTTCACTGTTGCAAGTGGCCGCTCGTTTCCCAGTGTAAAAAGTTTTTTTGAACCTGTACTGGATCACATAACTTTAATCTGTGACAATGGTGCTTTTATTTATCATCGTGGCAAAGAGTTTTCTGTTACCCCTATTTTAGAATCTGATGTTGCTCTTTCTATTGAATCATCACTTAACCTTGATGGAGTGACTCCAATATTAAGTGATCCTCAACAAGCTTACATGCAGAGAAATGACCAACTTCGCCCAGAAGTTCTTGAAGACATTAAAAACTACTATCCTATTTTAGATACTGTCGATAATTTACAAAACTACACGCACAATATTATCAAAATAGCTTGTTATGATGAAAAAGGTGCTGAATACAATTGTTATCCTGTTCTTAAAGAAATTCCAAAAGCTTCTTCTGTCTTACTTTCAGCGGATGTATGGGTTGATGTTATCAACCCTCTCGTAAATAAAGGAGCCGCTGTTAATAAGCTGCAAAGCCACCTTAATATCCAACCTGAGCAAACGGCTGTGTTTGGAGATTATCTGAATGATTTAGAAATGATTTTATCATCCACACATTCCTTTGCCCCAAAAGGCGCCCACCCTCAAATCAAAGCATTAGCATCCACTGTTATTGGAGACAATAATGACTGGTCTGTCTATCATACTATTCTCTCTTTGATTCAATAATTTTTATCATTAGACATTTAAAAACAAGACTTTGTGGTCTTGTTTTTCTTATGTTTATTTTAGCACTTCTTGACAGCGAGTACATAATCCATCTTCATCATGACTTTCATTCACTGTCCAACAACGTGGACACACTTCTCCTTGTGCCACTTCGACTTCCACTAAACGAGTTGATGCTATTTTATAGCTCACTTCACTAACGATAAGCCATTGTGCCACCATTCCGTTAAGTGTTTTTTCTAAAAGTGATTTTTCTTCTTCACTACATGACAACACCACTTTAGCTTCTAGTGGTTTCCCGATAATTTTATCAGCCCTGGCTACTTCCAATGCCTTAAATACTTCTTCACGGATTTCATGTAACATTTTAAATTTTTCTTTAAGATTTTCTCCATCTTCAATTTTTTCTACTTCTTTAAAATTGGTTAAGTGAACTGAAGAGGATTCATCTTGAGAAAATTTTTGCCAAACTTCCTCAGTTGTAAACGCTAAAATTGGTGCCCAGCATCTTACTAAGGTATCCACTGTATCCCAAATAACTGTTTGAACTTGTCTGCGACGGAGCGAATCCTTCTTTTCAATATACAAAATATCTTTTGTGAAATCCAAATAATAGCTACTCAATTCATTAATCATTAAGTTAGTCAGACCGCTAGATACATTAAGAAAATCAAATTCTTTATATGCTTTTTTCGATGAATCTGCCACCTCTTTTAGTCTGTTTAAAATATAGCGATCAATCTCTTCTAATTTATCATAAGGAATACGGTCTTTGTTAGCATCGAAATCTTGAGCATCTACATTCCCCAACATAAATCGGAATGTATTTCTAATTTTACGATATTGTTCAGCAACTTGTTTTAGATTTTCATCTCCAATTCTCATATCTTGACGATAATCTACTGTTGCAGCCCATAGTCTAAAGATATCTGCTCCATTTTTTTCAATAACATCTAATGGATTAACAACATTACCCACAGACTTGCTCATTTTTTCTCCCTTGGCATCACAAACATAGCCATGAGATAAAACTGCTTTGTATGGTGCTTTTCCTCTTGTCGCAACTCCTAAAATCAGTGATGAATTGAACCAACCACGATATTGATCTGATCCTTCAAAGTAAAGATCTGCAGGATAACTTAATCCTCTTGATTCTAATTCATTATGTGAACTCCCAGAGTCAAACCAAACATCCATAATATCTGTTTCTTTTTTAAAGTTACCATTTGGTGATTTTAGATTTGTATATCCTTCAGGCAATAACTCTTTTGCCTCTTTATCAAACCAAATATTACTTCCATGCTTTTCAAACAAATCAGCAATATGATTGAACACTGCTTCTTCCATAATTGGTGAATTATCTTCATGATACAAAATTGGAATTGGCACTCCCCATAGGCGTTGTCTAGAAATACACCAGTCTCCACGATCGCGAATCATGTTATAAAGTCTTGCTTCTCCCCATTCATTCTCCCAACGAACAGCTTTAACTTCACTTAATAACTTTTCCCTTATTTTGTCGATTGAGGCAAACCATTGAACAGTTGCACGAAAAATAATTGGTTTTTTCATTCTTTCATCATGAGGATAACTATGGGTAATAAATTCTAAATGCAATAAGTTTCCTAGCTCTTCTAGCTTTTGACCAACTACTTTATTAGCATCATCAACATAAAGACCCTCTAAGAAATCTCCTGCTTCTTTTTTCATGCATCCTTTTTCATCAACTGGGCAATATGCTTCTAATCCATATTTCATCCCAACCGCAAAGTCTTCAGCACCATGACCGGGAGCAGTATGAACACAACCTGTTCCATCTTCATCCGTTACATGGTCACCAACAATAACAAGCGATGGTCTATCTGGATAAAATGGGTGAGTTACTGTTATTCCCTCTAAGTCTTTCCCTTTAAATGTTCTAACGATTCCCAGATTTTCTAATTTGAATTTTGCTAATAGTTCATCAACTCTTTTTTCTAGAACGATAAGGTGTCCTTTTTCTGTTTTAACCACTGCATACTCATAATCCGGATTTAAACAAATCGCCAAATTGGCCGGAATAGTCCAAGGTGTTGTTGTCCAAATTACAAAACGTTCTGCTTCATTTAGAATTCCTTTACCATCTAGCGTATCAAAAGCAACATAAATTGTAGGGTCTTTTTTATCTTTATATATAATTTCAGAATCAGCCACTGCTGTCTCTGATACCGGTGACCAATAAATTGGTTTTAGACCTTGATAAATTAATCCTTCCATTGCCATTTTAGCAAACACTCTAATTTGTCGTGCTTCAAATTCCTTTTGTAAGGTAATATACGGATGCTTAAAATCTGCGATTGTGCCCAATCTTTCCATCGTTTCTTTTTGAATTTCTACTTGTTGGTAGGCATACTCCTCACATTTCTTCCTAAATTCAGAGGCTGAAATTTCTTTACGATTAACTCCCAATTTTTGAATTGCATTTTCGATTGGTAATCCATGCGTATCCCACCCCGGAAAAAATGGTGTTCTGTATCCACTCATGGCATGTGAACGATTAATGATATCTTTAATAACACGATTCATCGCTGTTCCTGCATGTAGGTTGGCATTGGCATAAGGTGGTCCATCATGCAACACAAAATCCGGATCATTTTCATGCGCTTTCATTAACTGTTCATAATGTCCATTTTCTTGCCATTGTTTTAAAATCAATGGTTCTTTTGACGGCAAATTTCCTCTCATTTCAAATTCTGTTTTCGGCATTAATAGCGTATCTTTATAATCCATTTTCTTATCCTCCTATAATAAAAAAAAGCATCCTTATCTAAGGACGCTGCTGCGTGGTACCACCTTAGTTCATAAGCAACTACACCTTATGCACTTCATTTCCTTAACGCGGAATACGTCCTTTTCTACTCTATTCAAAAAAGATGTTCACAAGTGATATCTATTTTATTCTTCTACTTATTTACACCCACCATAAGCTCTCTATAATCAGAATAAACTAGCCTGTCTTGATCCTTACATTTCTTTTTAAATTCTACCATTTTTTAGCTCCAATATCAAGCCTTAACCCACCAACTTTTCATAATCAATCATATATCTATTCTTCTTTGATATCTTTAAAATACCTTTATAGATAAAACGCCCAAATCCTCGAATTGAAATAATATCTCCTGCCTTACAAGTTTTCGTTGTTTTTGTTACTAAAATATGGTTAATCATAACCCTTTGATTTTGAATTAATAATTGTGCACTTGATCGTGACCCTTTCGTCATACAACTTACAATCGCATCAATTCTCTCACTACTAATAAACCCTGTGCCATTTTCGATTTCGTCTTCTTTTTCGAATAGTTGATCTGAAATTTCAAACCGAACAGACTCCCTACCAATTTGAGTGCATTCTTGCTGAATGAAAGAAGCAAAGCGTCTTGATGTATAGATGACTATTCGCTCTTCATCTACCCAGTGATCCCCTAATTGATTTCTCTCTATATTTAAATTCATAAGAGCGCCTAAAACATCTCGGTGTGATATTGTGCTCTGTGCCATCTTCCCTCTTTTAGCGCTCAAGCATACAATATCCGAGACCCATTCACTTTGGCTCAGAAATATAATTTTAGCTCGCTTACACTGTAGATGACCACCATCAATACAATAAGGTATTTTCTTTCCACAATATTGCTTAACTATCTCAATTTCTGATTCATTTAGAAAAGGTGTAGCAACAGAGCGATAGTCTCTTTCTACCTGTGATACCCAATCACTAAGACGAGACAAAAGGGAATCGCTTCCCTTTGTTTGTTCTTTTTTATTCTTCACTGATTAATATTCTTCTTGTTCTAAACTGATTTCCCCATCAACACCAATGGTACGTGGCGTACAAAGTACAACATTGCGTCCTACTTTTTGTACTTTCCCATCCAATGCAAATACCGTTCCCATTAAGAAATCAATTGTTCTTTGTGCATACTCTCTTTGAAGACGATGCAAGTTAACTACAGCCGCGCGACGTTCTTTAAGGTGACGTGCAATCTCTTCTGCCTCTTCAAAACTACGTGGTTCAAAAAGAACCATTTTAGTATTAACTGAAAGTTGCTTTGAAACCCCTTTAGCCGTCGCTTGTTCATATTGACTAAAAGAGCGAGCTTCTTCTTCAGTGAATTCTAACTCTTCTTCCATTTCATCATCATCTACAGGTGCTACAAACTCTTTAAATTTATCAACAAGTCCCATTATATTGACCTCCTACTTTCATTAATATTATAGCACAATTTAAGTGTTTTCAACCCATTTTATTCTTTTTTATTCACCAACAGAAACACAAAAAAACCTCAGATCTTAATCCCTAAGGTTCTTTCTTGCCTCTTCTTTTTGAGACTTAATAACTTTTAAACGCGAAAACTCTTCCCGTTCTTTCTCTTCAAGTGCTTCTGCAATGAATTTTATTTGATTTTCAAAATCTGGAATAACAATATTTTTTAGCGCATTCGCTCTTTTTTGCGTTTTTCTAATAGCATTAGCTAAGCGATACACACTATTATCTATCTCTGCTAGAACCATTGTTAATTCTTTTACTTTTTGAAATTGAACATAAGATTCATCTACTTGAGAATTAGACTCTTCAAATCCATATGCAATATCAAGCTCTTTTGCTTCATAAATAATACTGGGTACTTCAACTCCCATAACGCTCCGATACACAATTTTAATATCCGTTTCCACTGGAACTTGTTCTGCTATTGATGTAATGACACCACTTGATAAGTTAGCTTGTTGAAGCTTGTAATAAGCTTCATTATAACTATCTGTAATTTCAAAGCGGATTTTTTTTACTTTATCCACTAACAACATCATCTCGCGAATCAAAACATTCCGTTTACGATCCATCAAATCGTAGCCCATTTTTGCCAAAGTTAGTGATTTTTTTGCGGCAATCAAATTTCCCTTTGTCGCAAAAACTTGTCCAGCCATTATTGTTGCTCCTGCATAATGCCTTCAATAAAGCTTATTCCCCAAGCTGCATCATAATTTTTTTCAATCAATTCAGGATCAAGTCTATCTAAGGCAATCTTTGGTAGCGTGGATAACAGCGCCCAGCCTAAGCGAAGTGTTTCGGCGATGGAGCGTTGCACATTAAATCCTTGTCCAACAAATACTTTTTCAAATCGTTTCCCAAATTCAATAAATTTTTTATCACCATCAGATAATTCATCTTCTCCGATAACTGATGCCAATGATCGTACATCAAGTACATGAGCGTAGGATGCAAATAATTGATTTGCTACATCTTGATGATCTTTTTGAGTATACCCTTCACCAATTCCATCTTTCATCAAACGAGACAGTGAACTCAAACATCCAATTGGTGGATAAATACCATTTTGGTGAAGATTTCTATCTAATACAATTTGTCCCTCGGTAATGTATCCTGTTAAGTCTGGAACCGGATGTGTGATGTCATCATTTGGCATCGTTAGAATTGGAATCTGTGTTACTGATCCAGGTTTCCCCTCTACAATTCCTGCTCTTTCATATAGTGATGCAAGTTCAGAATAAAGATATCCTGGATACCCTTTTCTTCCTGGTATTTCCCCTTTACTACTAGAGAACTCACGAAGTGCTTCACAATAGGAAGTCATATCCGTTAAAATAACTAAGATATGCATATCACACTCATATGCTAAGTACTCTGCTGCAGTTAATGCACAGCGTGGTGTTAATATTCTTTCAATAATCGGATCGTTGGATAAGTTGATGAACATACATACTTTTTCCATAATTCCAGTTTCTTCAAATGATCGCTTAAAGTAATCCGCAACATCATTTTTAACTCCCATCGCTCCAAAAACAACACCAAAATTCTTTCCTTCTGATTCTGCAATTTGAGCTTGTTTAACGATTTGAACTGCTAATTTATCATGTGGCATTCCACTTCCTGAGAAAATTGGAAGCTTTTGTCCACGAATTAAGGCATTCAATCCATCAATACTAGAAATTCCTGTATTGATGTAGTTTCTTGGATATTGACGAGCAACTGGATTAAGTGGCAACCCATTAATATCAGCAGACTTTTCAGAATATACAGGACCAAGTCCATCAATTGGTTCTCCAGCTCCATCAAAAATTCGTCCTAATATTTCTCTAGATACCCCGATTTCCATAGGATGACCTAAAAAGCGTGTCTTTGTATTAATCTTTGAAAGTTCTGCAGTTCCTTCGAAGACCTGAATCACTGCTTTTTCTCCCATAATTTGAACAACACGACCTAAACGAACATCCCCATTTTGGCACTCAATCTCAACTACTTCTTCATTAGCAACCCCTTGAACATGATTAAGAGCAATCAAGGAACCATTAATTTCATCTAATCCTAAATGTTGTATTCCCATTTCTCTCCTCCTATTCTACAGCCGCTAAGGCTTGATCAATTTTTTCATTGTATTGATCTAATAATGCTAAATTACTATTTGGTACATCATATTTAATTTTAATTAACTCCTCAAAAATTCCTGTTTCGACAATGCTGCGAATTGGAATTTTTTTATTAACTAGTGGCTTACATGCTTCATGCAAATACGCAATAATCTTTAACATCTTATATTGTTTTTCGAAAGGAACAAACGTATCATCTGGATGAAATGCATTTTGTTGCAAATAACCCACTCGCACCACCCGTGCAATTTCTAAAACTAATTTTTGGTCATCTGGCAAAACATCTGATCCAATCAATTTAACAATTTCCATCAATTGATTTTCTTCATGCAAAATTTGAACCATTTTTTTACGTAATTGGCTAAATTCTTTTGACACATTTTTTTCATACCATGCTTCTAAATCGTCTTGGTACTCACTATAACTCATATTCCAGTTAATCGCCGGATAGTGTCTTGCATAAGCTAAAGATTTATCCAACGCCCAGAAAGAGCGAACAAATCGCTTTGTATTTTGAGTTACAGGTTCAGAGAAGTCTGCACCTTGAGGTGAAACAGCACCAATAATTGTAACCGACCCCTCTTTGGCACTAAGTGTTTCTACATATCCTGCACGTTCATAAAATGCTGATATTCTAGATGGTAGGTATGCCGGAAACCCTTCTTCTGCTGGCATTTCTTCAAGACGTCCTGATATTTCACGAAGTGCCTCTGCCCAACGTGATGTTGAGTCTGCCATAATCGCCACATGATATCCCATATCTCGGTAATACTCAGCTAAGGTAATCCCTGTATAAATGCTTGCTTCACGCGCTGCAACAGGCATATTGGAAGTATTCGCTATCAACACTGTTCTATCTAGCAGAGGTTTGTTTGACTTTGGATCAATCAACTCACTAAACTCTTCTAGAACTTGAGTCATTTCATTCCCACGTTCTCCACAACCAACATAAACAATAATATCAGCATCACACCATTTTGCTATTTGATGTTGCGTCATTGTTTTTCCAGCACCAAAACCACCAGGAACGGCAGCTGCTCCACCTTTTGCAATCGGAAAGAGTGTATCAATGACACGTTGTCCTGTGACAAGTGGCATTGAGATCGGTTTTCTTGATGCTAAAGGACGAGGATTTCTAATTGGCCATTTTTGAGCAAGCTGAACTTCATGAATTTTACCTTGTCTGTCTTGTACTTTCACCAAAATTTCCTCAATCGTATAGTCACCATTTTGTGCTGCATAGACAACTTCACCAGCAATGTGTGGTGGAATTAAACTGCGATGCTCAACAAGTGCCGTCTCTGGGCAACGTGCAAAGATTTCTCCACCTTTGACTTGATCTCCTACTTTGACATCCATGCTAACAGACCATTTTTTACTGCTGTCAAGCGATTCTCCAGCATATCCAGCACCAATAAAAGAGCCTTGTTTTGATTTGATATCTTTTAATGGCCTTTCAATTCCATCAAAAATATTTTTTAAAATTCCAGGACCTAAGTGAGCACAAAGAAGTGAACCACTTTTTGTAACTGGATCATTCGCTTTTAATCCAACTGTAGATTCATATACCTGAATTGTTGTTTCATCATCTGTAATGCGAATAACTTCTCCCAACAATTTAGCATGCCCTACGCTAACCATTTCAAGCATACTAAAATCCTTAGCGCCACGAACGGCAACAACAGGTCCATTGATGGAATATATTTTATTTTCTGCCATTTTCCATCATCCCTTCTATACAATCAATCCTGAATGAGTTTCAAACCATTCTTTTTGATTTTCTAATTTCTTATCTAATGTACTATCCACTTCAATTCTATTTTTTTCATGAACATAGCGAAACCCACCTAATTTTAATGGTACTTCTTTCACTACTGCATCAAAATTCATTTCTTTCAATAGCGTTTTCAGTACTCCTTCATCTTCTTTACGAACATAAAAGATTCCACCCTGAACTTCAATCTCTGTTAGGTATTTCTTTAAAAATTCATTGTAATCTTTACTTGCCACGAATTTTTGAATCTCTTTTTCTGCCTCAGAAAACAGCTCAGAAACAAGTTGCTGACGTTGCGACAAAAGATTTCTTTGAATTTTCAATTTATTTTGAGAAGATAGCGTAGCTGATGATTTCTTCAAATCATTAAGTTCTCTTTCTGTATAGGATTCTATTTCTTTACTCAGTCCTTCTGTAAATTGTTGAATTTGCTTTTCTTCCATAGCTTTAATTTCATATCCAATTTGATCAACAACTAATGCAGACTGCTCTCTCATATCATCCTCTAAAAACTGTATTAATTCTTTCTTTTCATCCATTTCCATCACCTCACAATTTCAATCCGATCGCTTCACTTATATACTTATCAATTGTCTCACCAATCTTTGCTGATTCATGACGGTCTGGAATTTCCACTAAAAGTGGTTTTGCCAAGCTAATTTTTAAATCAGCAATAACCTCTGGACAAGTATTTATAATTTTCGTGGTCATTAAAACAATTCCAATATCCGAGTTTTCTAAACATCGATTCAACTCATCTAAAACTTCTTGCCTTTCATGAACAACCACACCTTCAATACCAGCTAAACGAAGTCCCATTTGCGTATCAATGTTATCACTAATGCAAAAGACTTTCATAATTTATCCTACAACTTATTAATAATCAAAATAGAAATTAGCAACCCGTAAATAGCAACCCCTTCACCTAGTGTAACGAAGATGATCGCTTTACCAAAGTTTTCTGAATTTTCAGAAATTGCACCGATTGCAGCTGGTGCTGCTGCTGCAACGGCTATCCCAGCACCAATTGCAGAACATGATGTTGCAAGTGCTGCCGCCAAAAACCCTAATCCCTGAGCAATTGTTCCGGTCATAGGATTTACTGCACTTTCAGTTGATGCTAATACAGAGAAGCTACTCCATTGGAAAATCATTGCAAAAATAAAGACTCCTACAAAAATAGATACTTGTGCAACCAAAGAAGATTTTGCTTTTTTAGCACTCACTCCTCTTTTTGCAATAAAAAATAATGGGCAAATCACCAGTACCACCGCCACAAGTGGCAATAAAATTTCAATCATTGATAACATATTTTCTTCCTCCTATTTGTTTTCTGTTGAAATTAACTCAAATTTTCTTCCGCTTCCCTCAAAGTAACGGCTAAACATTTCATAATATTCTAAACGTAGAGTTTGAATCCCTACAATTAATCCCTCAAGCGCCATAACGAAGACATTCCCTAGAATAAAGACCATAGGTCCTGCACTTCCCGTCATTTCGACAAGGGTCATAACAACTAACATCATCCCTGCATGGCTAAAGATAAATCCTCCAACCCGTAAGTATGACAATGAGTTTGTTACAAAACTTAATAAAATTTCAATTACTTCAAACACAGCTTCTAAAATGAAATTCCCCCACCCTGCATGTGGTGTTAATCCATTTCCTTCTAGTAATTGAGTCAGTGGTTCTTTCATAAAGAAGAGCACCACAGGTACTAAAACGAAAATTACAAGCAAAATCGGTTGCAATAAGTTGATGCTTGACCCTGTCAACATCAACCCTGCCGCCAATGCTACATAGCTATAAAATATAAATCCAGCAACTCCATTATGGCTAAAGAACACTTCCCCCCAATGTTTTCGCTTTACATTGATGAAAATATTAAGACCAATCGACATCAGAATTAAAAATGCTCCAATCGCCACAGCACCTAGAAGTAAATTCATAGTCACAGAAGCATCCATAACATGAATTAGTTTGTCTGGGGTATTAAATAAAGCTTGATGAACTGGTATGAGTATTTCTTCATTTCCAAACACTGAGCCAAATATAAATCCAAAGAACATCGCAAAGATTCCGACTCGTCCAATAATTCCAGCTAACTTATTTTTAGTTTTAGCCTCAAGAATAACACCACCTAAGAAAAGTAGCAGTCCTTGTCCTAAATCACCAAACATTAGTCCAAAAAGGAAACAATATGTTAATCCAACAATCATTGTCGGATCTAATTCACCATAAGTTGGCAAGCTATACATATTTACAAACATTTCAAATGGTCTGAAGAACCAACTGTTTTTTAATAGTGTTGGTGGTTTTAAATCCGGATATTCTTCAAATGGAAGTATCTCTACTTGATATGTTTTACTATCAAAGCTGCTTTCAAATTCACTCATCTGTTTTTGTGGAACAAAGCCAACCATAGAATATTGTTCATCCTTTTTCGACAAGTAGCGATACATTTCTACCAGTTGACTCTTTCTTTCACAAAAGTGATAAACATTTTTAATTTCATCTCCACATTCTCCAATAATTCGTTTACTGTCTAATTGCGGTATTTTTATATCTTCTACGTAGAGTGCACTTAGTGATTTTTGCACCTCTTTTAAATAAGTATTTGATGTCGCATAACAAATCCATTTATAATGATTATTTTCGTGCAATGTCATATAAATCAATTTTGAGTGATCCACTAAATTGATTTTCTTCGCATTATTTTGAGGCAATCTTCCCATTCCGAAGTAAACATATTGACACTCATGCATTTTTTTATAATCCAATTCACGGAGTGCATCTAATGCAATTTCATCATCTTTGGTTAGTGCAACATTTCCCTCACTTACAAAGCTAAATCTTTTTTCTATGTTCGCAACAACATTTTCACATTCCTCTTGAGTATATTCTTTTGAATTATTCTGTTCTAATCCAAGATTAAATCCAATACTATGTGCAATATTTTTTAAACTTATGGCATACTCTGCATAAGGATTTTTAAACTCAACTACTTTCTCATCTGAATCATACTGAACAAAGTCCATTGCTTCTTCTGCATGGAACACTTTAGATGTCGCTATTTCCAGCATTTCATCAACATGCTGCTTATCACTTGCTATCCGAACCAAGTTCATTTTTACTATTGCCATTCTTTTCTCCCTTCTTAATAAATCAAATATCGTGCTATTTTATCAGACGGAATTCGATATCGAACCCCCTCAATAATGTCCACAATATTCTGTATTTCCATTTCGGATATCATCATATAAGCAAGCACAACTAAATCCGGATTAGTGCTAAATCTCATTTTCTGTTTATCCATCACGTATAGAATTTTTTTCATATGATACTCAATATACAAGAACTGACTATCATCAATATACTTCCTGTAATTTGTTTTCTTCAACCAGATCAGAAATTCATCTGCCGGTACTGTTTCAATTAAATCATTAATCTCTTTTTTAGAAAGATGTGCTCTTTCTGAGTGAATTAAGCGTTTTATTTTTTCAGGGCCATAGTTAAAGTACTTCTTCATCCGATATATTTTTTGAACGTTCATTAACTCTTCTCTGCTTAAAAAAATATCTTTTACTTTATTTCTTTGTTGTCCTGTAAATCCTTGATCTATCTGCGATAACACCAGCTCTAAATAAACTTTCCTTAATTCACTTTCACATGAATTAAAATCAAAGTTATCTAATGTTGCTGTTTGATATCGCCGTAGTACAGACTCATAAATTGTTCCTTTTACAACCTCTAAAATTTCTTCGTAGCTTGATACTTTAGTCAGTTTCTCTATTTTAAATGTGCTTTGCTTACTTAAATGTGATGGAACATTAACAATAAATGACAATTTATCTTGCGATAAGAGTGATCTGATGCACACCAGCAATTGTCTAATCTCTTGGTCTATTATCCCATATCGATAAAAAGGAACTCTATCCCTATCAACATAACGCATCAAACTGGAAAACCGGTCAAACAAATCCATCCGAATCAATGCTTCCAACTGTCCTCGATGAACTGCGCGTTCATTTATACCTTCTAACACATCAGAAAAATAGGTTTCCTGTTTCAAATAGGCAGCTACCTCTGCCACACTTTTCTTTTGCATCATAGCTTGATAATCCTCAGATTGTAATCGTTGTCCAAACATCGCTTTAGCTTTTGCACTTAATACTTCACTTGCTGCCCCCATTCACTATCGCCTTCTTTCCTATTTGCAACTTTGAGACACAATCTGCTCTATCCATTGTTTTTTATTTTCATTATATTTTTCTTGAAGATTTCGTTTTTTCTCACTTAGCTCTTTTTCGCTCTCTTCATTATTTTTTAAAACTGCTAAATCTAACTCTTTTTTCTTTAAGTTCACCGCTTTTATAGCTTCATCCCAAAGTTTCTTACTAATCTGCTCTTTGTCTTTTTCTATCTCTTGTTTCAGGTTGTACTTCCGTTGGTAAACAACTTCCGCTTCAGATCGAAGGGACTTATCAAACTCCATCAACTCTTTCATATCCCTTATTTTCATTCTAACGCCTTCTTTCTATACGTTCTTAACTATACTCCTTTTAAATTGCTTTTTCAAGAATTTATATCCTTTCTTTGCGATAAATTTAATAAAAAAGATGAATACCAAACCATGGCACTCACTCTTTTCAACTTTATATAAATAATAAATAGATAACTCCATAGAAAATTAAGGCAATTAAGACAATTGCTGGCATTAATGTAACTAGCGCCGCTATAACCATGGCCTTGTAATCTTCTTTTTCCATGTTTAACTGTGCTATTTTCTCGTTTAATTCCTCTTCAGTCAGTTCCTTTTTGAAGACTCTTTTGATTTTTGAGAACATCTTAGTCCTTTCTTAAGTGACAGGCAACAAAATGTCCTGAAGCAGCTTCTTCAAGATTCGGAGTTACTTTTTTACAAATGTCCATACAATACTTACAGCGGGTATGGAATTTACACCCTTGTGGTGGCTTAATTGGCGACGGTATATCCCCTTCCAATAAAACCAACTCTTTTTTATCTCCACCGGTTGTTGGAATAGCCGATAATAGCGCTTCAGTATATGGGTGAAGTGCGCCATCAAAAATAGCATCCGTTGGTGCAAGTTCCACCACATTACCTAAATACATAACACAAATTCGATCGCTAATGTATTTTACAACACTCAAATCATGCGTAATAAATAAATAGGTTAAATTTCCTTCTTCTTTTAAGTCCTTAAGCAAATTAATAACTTGGGACTGAATGGACACATCAAGTGCCGATACCGATTCATCACAGACGATAACTTTTGGATTTAAGGCCAACGCACGAGCAATCCCGATACGTTGCCGCTGCCCCCCTGAAAATTGATGAGCATAGCGATGAATCATGTAAGGTGACAAACCACATTTATCCATAATTTCCAGAATGTAGCTCTCTAATTTAGGACTATTTTCTTTAAATAGACCATGTGCAACCAATCCCTCAGATATGATTTGTCCAACGGTAAGTCGTGGATCCAGTGAAGAATAAGGATCTTGGAAAATCATTTGCATATCCTGACGCACTCTACGCATTTCTTCTTTTTTAAGTTTTGTCAATTCTATCCCCAAGTCACATCGTTCTTCATATCGTTCATACTTTGGGTTGTCCTTGATTTCTTCTTTCATTGCGGCAATTTTTTCTTTAATTCCATTTACTTCTGCCGTTTTTGAATCAACACGTTTTTGAATAGAATTAATTTTTTTTTGGTATGACTTATACTTTCTACTACCTGTATCCGCTAATTTATTATCCGCTTCAAAAGATACCTGTGTTTCTTTAAGCTTTGTGCGGATCTTCAGTAATTCTTGCGCTTTTGTAAACCACGCTAAATAAGCACTTGAAACTCTATCTAAATTCTTTGAAAGTGTTAATGCCCCAAAAATCTTAACCGTATTATCGAAGTATCTATCAATTTCCTCCTCAATATCTGCTAATTTTTCTTGCAATTTTTCACTCGTTGGATTTTGTTCTAATTTCATACGAACATTGCGTCGAATCTGTCTGTTTCTTTCAAAACTTTTAATCGACGATGGTAATCCTTTCAAAATTTCAATAATATACTGAGGCGCTACATCCTCAATAGACTGTCCATAATACGAAGTTAATCCATCCGTTTGTTTATACAATTGTAACACTGTTCTTCCAAAGGTTGACTTTCCACATCCTGATTCCCCTACAATCCCTAGCGTTTCTCCTTCAAATATTTCTAAGTCTATGCCATCATTTGCTCGAACATACATTTGTTCTTCTTGAAAAATCGACTTCTTTTTCAAAGGAAAGTACTGTTTTAACCCGGTGATTTTAAATATCGGTTTATTGTTTGACATTATTCTCACGGTCTCCCTTCTTTGGATAGAAACAACGAATTGCTTGATTTTCACCAACTTCGACCAATCCTGGCTCTTCTTGTTTACACTTTTCTGTTGCGTATTTACAACGTGGCGCAAACTTACATCCTATTGGTAGATCCAAAGGATGCGGAACTTGTCCTGGAATAATATCCAAGCGTTTAGATCGATCGGTATTTAATCGAGGAATTGAAGTCATCAGTCCCTCTGTATAAGGATGAGAGTATTCAGGATCTCTAAACAATAAGTCTGTCGGAGCACTTTCAACCACTTGTCCACAATACATAACCGCAACATCATCTGCCATTTGGTTGATTACTCCCAAGTCATGAGTAATAAATAGAATTGCTGTATTTGTTTCTTTTTTCAAATCATTCATTAACTTTAAAATTTGAGCTTGAATTGTTACATCAAGTGCTGTTGTCGGTTCATCCGCAATCAATAACTTAGGTTTACACGCTAACGCCATTGCAATCATAACACGTTGAGACATCCCACCTGAGAGTTGAAATGGATATTGATTTGCCATTGACACAGGATTAGGAATCTTTACATCCGCCAAAAGTTCTAACACCCGCATATGTGCTTCTTCTTTATTTAATCCTTGATGCAGCATGATAACTTCGCTTAATTGAAAATCAACTGTTAACACCGGATTCAGTGAGGTCATAGCCTCTTGAAAAATAATTGATATATCATTCCCACGAACTTCTCTCATTTTATCTTCGCTATATTCAGCAATATTTTTTCCATCGAACAAAATTTCACCATCATAAATTTTTTGATTTTTTTCAAATAATTTTAACACGCTCATGGCTGTCTGACTTTTTCCAGATCCAGATTCTCCAACAACGCCTAGCGTCCTTCCCTCATTTACAGAAAGTGTCACACCATTAACGGCTTTAATTAGTCCTCTTTTAGTTTCAAAATAAGTATGTAAATTTTTAATTTCTAATAATGCCATAATTTACCCTCCTACTTCTCATTTGATTTAGGGTCCATGGCTTCACGCAAAGCATCCCCAATCAAATTTATAGACAATGCAGCAATTAAAACACATAAAGCTGGAATAACCCATCTCCACCAATAGTTTTGCAAAGCTTCTGAATTTTGTGCTGCTGTCAACATATTCCCCCAAGATGGTGATGGTGGAATAACTCCAAACCCAAGGAAAGACAATCCTGCTTCAGTTAATAGTGAACGTGCATATTGCAAAGTCATACTAACAATAACCACGTTAATAACGTTAGGTAAAATATGTTTCAAAATTATTTTACTTTCTTTCAATCCTAGTGATCGTGCTGCAAGGACATAATCTTTTTCTCTCTCTGATAAGATTTGTCCACGAACCATTCGAGCAAGCGATGGCCAAGAGAGGACACCCAAAATGCACATAATTAAAATCAGTCTCTGATTTTGTGATAATGATGTGCTGATCAGTGCTGATAGCGTGATCGCTAACGGCAAGAATGGAAAACTAGAGATAATTTCTGCAAATCGCATAATCATATTATCTATCCATCCACCATAGAACCCAGCAATAAGCCCCGCTATTACACCTAAAATAGTTGTGATAATAACTGCAATTGCTCCAACAAGTAAGGTTAATCTTCCACCATGTAACAATCGTATAAATAAATCACGTCCTAGCTCATCTGTACCAAATATAAACCCATCAAGCCCCCATGCAGTAATGTTCTCTTCTGCATCGACAACATAAGTTGAATAAAATCCTGCATACACTTCTTCTATATTTTTTAGTGCTGGTTCATCAGATTGTCCATAAACATTATTGCCCCAACTAACCACTGTTCCATCAGTTGATAACACTATAAAGTTATCCCTTCCAGCAAGAATTGTCTTAGGCTCTCCAGAGATTTCAGGAATATTTAAAATCCCTGAACTGTTATTACCCCAAACATGCAAATTACCTCGGTCGTCTAAAGCTAATCCATTACGGTAACTTACCGCAATTTGAACAACATTAACAGATCCATCTACCAATTTAGTTGGAATAGCTGACAATTCATTCCCTTTAACACCAGTCACAGCTACGGTTCCATCATCCAACAAAAGTAACATATTAAATGATGTTGTTTTTATATCAAGGATGTGCCCCTGATATTCCTTTGGAATAACATCTAATCCATTACTTAAAACAGATCCCCAAACATATAAATTGTGCTCCTCTGTTAATACTGCTGAATATTGGTCTCCCGCTGCAATTTTTAAAATTCCTTCACGGGTGATTCTTTGTCCATCGGCAAAAGATAGCTTACTTTGTTCAAAAGCATTATCTCCCCATCCATAAAAATTCCCTTGATCATCTACGGCTAAAATGTGCTTATCCCCTGATGCAATTTGAACAATATTAGCATTTTGAACTTCTGTAGGGATGTTAGCTACTTTGCTTTGGTTTTTACCCCAAACGAAAACATTCCCCTCATCAGATAGTCCAACACCATAAGACGCTCCTACATCAATTTGTAATACTCCTTCTTTCTCAAGTTGAGTTGGATAATTCATGTATCCAAAGCCTGGAGAAATATTTTTCAAAACAGGGTTTGTATAGCTAACATCTAACTTATAAACTGACGAAAGCACAAACACCGCACTTAATAACCCAACAAACATGATAAGCCCAACAATTGCAAATTTATTGGTTATAAAATTTTTAAAAATTAGTTGCCCAGGAGAAATAATCGCCTCTTCTTTTAATTTCTCTTCTGTTGTCTTAGGCGTTTTTTTTAACTTGCTCGTCAAGGAGTTCCAAAATGATTTTCTTTCTTTATTTTCCATTTTATACTCCCCCTAATTTAATTTTACTCTTGGATCTACCAAGGAATAACTAATATCCATTATTAAATTTGCTAGTAGCGATATAACAGCATAAAACATGTTCATAGCTAGAACAACTTGAAAGTCTCTAGCATTTAATGCTTTAATTAACACAAAACCTATTCCATTCCACGAAAATATCTGCTCTGTAATCGATGCTCCTCCAAACAGTGCAACAATGGATCCTGCAACCAGGGTTACAACGGGAATTAATGCATTTTTAAATGCATGCGTGTAAATGATCACCTTGTCTGACAATCCTTTTGCACGTGCAGTACGAATATAATCTTTGTTAATAACATCAATCATTGCACTACGAACATAACGTATCGTTCCTGCAAGTGATCCAATGGTTAAAGTTAAAATTGGCAGCGCTGCATACCATAGCCAAGATAGTGCATAATTCAAAGATGAAGCTGACAATGCCTTTATTGGCATTCCACCCGCCGGAAATATTTTCAACTTGAACGCGAGGAAATAAATCAACAGTAACCCAATAAAAAATGTCGGTATACTTATCCCTATCAAAGAAAATACTTGCCAGAATTGGTCGAATAATCCTCCTCGTTTTGTCGCACAGCGTATCCCAACTGGAATTGCAATTAAAAAAGATAGTGTCACTGAAAAGAAGTTAACAAAAATAGAATTTTTTAATGGCTCGGCAATAACATCTTTAACATCTTGCTTATACAGTGATGAATATCCAAGGTCTCCTTGAACAATATTTACCACCCAGCGCAAATATTGTTCATGAATTGGTTTATTCACTCCCAACTTCTCCGCATATGTATCATATAATTCTTGGTAGCGTTCAGCGCTCATTCCTCCGCCTCCTGGCATCATTCTTAACACTGGGTCTCCTGGCATCATTTTCATAATTCCAAACAGCATAATTGAAATAATAATGACGACCGGAATTAACGAAATTATTCGTTTTAAGATATATTTAAACATTGTCCCATCCCTCTTTCTTTTAAAACCATCTATTTAATAATAAAGAATAGTCTCCTAACTTTCTTATAGCAAGCAGTTTTCTCATTTATTTTATAAGTATACTTGATTTTGCCCTTAAAATCAACTTTTTGCAGGCCTGTTTTTCAAAAAAGCTTTTTTTAATCCTTTAGTTTTAGATTGAAAAATACCCATCTATAAGACAGGTATTTTCAGTTAAATCTTCAATGAGATTTATTCACCTAGGCGAATATTAACAATCGCTTTAGCCCAAGACCAATCTGGTCCTGTTTCAACTCCTGAAACACGGCTGTTGTAAACATCAAAATATTGGTTTGCATATAGTGGAATTTGAGGTAAATATTCATTCCATGCTATTTGATATTCCACCCATTTCGCTGAGAATGCATCCGCATCTGAAGGATCAGTTTCTCTTAATGCTTCAATTAGTGCATCCAATTCAGCATCTGATGTTTGCGTTGCATTGATATCTGTTCCATAGAAATCACTGTGAATTCTATAATATGGATCATTAACCGGAACAAATGAAACAGCTAAGTTAAATGAATTATAACGACGATCTTCACCCATTCTAGCCCCTTTATAGTAGTGATCTAGTAATGTTGCAAAGTCAAGTTGCTCAATTGTAAATTTAATACCTACTTGTGCTGCCCCTTTAGGGATTTCGATTGAAATTGTATCTGTAACCACGTTTTCAACAGATCCTGCATGGACTAGTTCAAGAACTTCCCCAGCACTGTTATAACGCCAGTATCCATCCGCTGCTTTCGCAGGATCCCAAGGTGTTACTCCGTCAGCTTCATATACCCATTCTGTTGCATCTAATAGTTCATTTGCTTTTTCAACATTGTATGTATAGTTAATCAAACTTGAATCAATTTCTTCTTGATTGTCTTGATAAACCCATTGAGAAAGTCCAAATTCTCCATTGATAATTGTTCCGTATCCACCTACAACGTTTTGAACGAAAGCATTTCTATCAACAACATACGCAAGGGCTTGACGAACGTTTTGATTAGCACTTGCTCCAAAATCAGTATGGAACGCTAAGAATCCAAATCCATTACGGTAATAACTTGTATATGCTGCATCCTCAGACGCTTTGATTTTTTCGATTTTCGCTCCTTCAACTACTCCTGCCGCCATATCGATACCACCATTTTCAGCTCCTTGGATAACCAAGTCAGCATCTAATGTTTGGTTTACTGTTTTTACGATTACTGTTTCAATTACCGGTTTTCTTCCAGCATAGTCTCCAGCAAATGTTGGGTTTAATTTTACCGTTGCAACATTATTTTCTAATGATACAAAAGTATACGGACCAACACTAACCGTTGGGTTAAAACGATAAGTTTCTGCAACATAAGTTGCAACTGTATCTAAATCACCTTCATAAGTTACACCTGCATCAGATGATGTGATTGTGCTATCAGCATCAATGACATGTTTTGGAAATTGTAATCCAATTGCCACAAATGACACTTCAAAGAAGTAAGGCAAATTCTCTGCAGAAATTGTTATTGAGATTGTTTTATCATCAGCAACTTTAATTCCTGAGAATGTGTTTGTCGCTCCTGAAGTATAATCTGCATATCCCAAAAGAGCTTCTAATCCTGTGAACGTCCCACCAGCATTAACCATAGCTGAACTTGCAGTTAATAACACTTGGTAAGCATAATCGTAGGCAGTAACTGGTGTTCCATCGCTCCATGTTAACCCATCTTTTAATGTAAATGTGTAAGTTTTGTTTCCAGCTGAGTCGCTTGCTGTTTCAACACTATCCACTACAGTTTCATTCAATACGAATTCTCCTGCTTCATCGGTTGTGTAAAGGTCATACCCATGAATTAAATCTTTTACCCATTTGTCATAGGCAGAATTCCCAAATCCATCAACATAAGATCCTGTTAATTCTGGCGCTCCTACAACTAGTGTATTCGCAAATTGCGATGTTGATCCACCATCTTCTGATGATGTTGAACTACTACAAGCTACTAAACCAAAAGTTAGTAAACCTGCAGTCAAAAGACATACTAATTTTTTCATAATTTTATTTCCCCTCCATATTTCCCATTATAAGCTTTAGAGTTTTTGATGTCAATGTTTTTTGAAACTTTTTACTCAAAATGTAAATTGTTTCATTTTGAATGTAATCGCAAATGTTCGAGCGATAATATTAAACAAAAATATCGTTGGTGCAAATGCCACAAAGGGATCTATAATGAAACACAAAATAAATGCCAGTAACCCACCACTTAAACTAATCATAGCCTCCATTTTAAATAGATCTTTCATCGTTACTTTCTTCTTGGCTTGAAAGCGAAAGGCAGAGTAAAGCGAAATCATTCCTACCCCTAAATAAAGTGTGCACTGAGCACCGAAAGCAATAAGCCCATTCACCACATTGGCGAATTGTGCCGAAGAAATCATTTGGTTAACCAATTCATAGCTGATAATCTCCTTTTCCTCCACTTGATTAAATGAGAAATCAAACGAATAAGGCAGTTGAACACGATAACTTGTTTCATTTTCTTTCATCAAAACAACAAGTGAGTCTTCAGCAAACATTACAGATGATATGTTCTCTGGTGTTGAACCAGCTATTCCCACAAACCAGTTTTCACTTTCTAAAACTATTGGTTGGCAGCCTTCTGACAAAACACCATCTGAAACTGTACAAGTTTGATTTTCATCAAATAAAAGCTGTATTTCTTCAATCACTTCAGGATGCTGTTGAAAAATGGTTTCAACTGTTTCATTCGATCTTATAATGATAGGCGCTGCAGTCAATAAAACCGCTCCAAGGAAACTCAGAATTGGGATCCAAAGTGGCAGTTTTTTTGCTTCAAGTATTGCCTTATTGCTAATTAAACTTCGATTAACGATATTTATCTTCTCCATTTTTTCCTCCATTCTTTAAAATAAAAGTGTCCGAAGACACTTTCTTTATCTCATATAAAATGGTTTAACAAATGCTGGTAATCCATTTTCCATTAATACAACAGGTTCTCCTTGAATCAATGGGCGCATATAATCATAAGCTTCTTGGGTAATTCCACGGTAGTTCGGAAGCATCCATTCTTGCGGAAAGTTTTTCACATGATTTGCAACATTTGATGCATCCGTTGCAAAAAATTCAACATCATAATTTTTTGTATCTTTCCTTTTCACTCCTACCATTTTTCCTGTAAAAGTTTTATCAGCTGAACGCATATGAGCACTCATCCCTAGTCGGAAACTTTCTTCAACATCAACTAGTGACTGTTCTGAAGCGTGGCAGCGCTGTGCGGTTGATAAGTCTTGTACCTTACAGCGTTCAGCAACTCCATGATCAAGAATTAAATTTTTAATTGCGTTTCCTGCTCCACCAAGTACAGCATGCCCAAAGCCATCATTTTTTGCTTCTCCGGCTGCTAGATAGCGTCCATCTTCATAGCGTACCCCTTCTGAAACAACTACATAGCATTTATTTTTTTCAGCAATGCATTTCTTTACTTCCGCTAAAAACACTTCTTTATCAAATGGTACTTCTGGAAGAACCACAAGGTCAACAATTCCACTCAAACAACTCGATGCAGCTAACCAACCGGCATCTCTGCCCATGGTTTCTAGAACAAAAACTTCTTGTCTTGTATAAACATTAACATCTAACCAAGTTTGTAGTGCAGTTGTTGCGATAAACTTTGCCGCAGAACCAAATCCTGGACAATGATCAGTTACCATTAAATCATTATCTACTGTTTTAGGGCACCCTACAAAGCGACGATTTGTAATCCCTTTTGCTTTTGCATATTCACTTAGTGCAGCAACTGTATCCATTGAATCGTTTCCACCTGTATAAAACAAAGTTTCAATGTCATATTTCTCCATAACTTGAATTAGTTTTTCAAAATCCGCTACATTTTCTCTTTTCAATTTGTAGCGACATGATCCCAGTGCACTTGATGGCGTTTGACGAAGAACACGATTTTCTTCTTCAGTCATCGCACTTAAATCCACAAGTTTTTCTTGAAGAATTCCTTCGATTCCATTAAGTCCTCCATAAACAATGTCATAAATTTGATTCATTTGATTCGCTTTAACAACACCAGCAACAGTTGCGTTAATTACTGACGTTGGCCCACCCGATTGTGCTACTAAACAATTTGCCATTTTAATTCTCCTCCTAATTAATCTTTATTATTATACACCAAAATAAAAAAGAATTAAATACCTTTATACAAGGTTACTCAATTCTTCCCATTCTCTCATCAGTTTGTCAATTTCGGTATGTATTTCATCTATTTCTAAGTCTAATTCCTGCATCTTTAAATGGTCGTGGTAGTACTCTGGCTCAAAGCGTAGCGATCTATGATCTTCTAGCTTCTCTTCCATTTCTTGAATTAGTCCTTCCAGTTTTTTTATCCGCCTCTCGGCATTAATTTTTTCTATCCTTGTTACTTTAATCTCTTCCTTAGCCACATCTATTCGTTTCTCTTCAGCCTCTACCACAACACCGAGATATTGTTGATATCCGTCAGGGAAGAATTGGCTTTTACCCTGATTTAAAAGTAAAATTGAATTAGCAATTTTTTTGATAAAATAACGATCGTGTGAAACAAAAAGAATCGTTCCTGTATAACCCTTAAGAGATTCCTCTAATGCCTCTCTTCCAACAATGTCCAAATGGTTTGTTGGCTCATCCAAAATTAAGAAATTAGGTCGCTGTAGCATCAACTTTGAAAGAGCAAGTCGAACTCTTTCTCCTCCCGATAAAACATTCACACTTTTAAATACATCATCCGCACTAAATAAGAAACGTCCTAGTACTGATCGAATCTCTGTTCTATCCAGTTCAGGATAATCATCCCAGATTTCCTCCAAGACTGTTTTTTGACTAGAGAGTTGAGCAACCTGTTGATCAAAAAAACCAACTTCTATTTGATGCCCAAACAACATTTCTCCTGAAAGCGCAGGCATTTGACCTACAAGGGTTTTTAATAAGGTCGACTTACCTACACCATTAGTCCCCATCACTGCCACTCGCTGTCCAGCCAATATCTCCAAACTCACATAAGTTAAAACATGATCATACCCCACTTCCAATTCAGACACACTCAAGACATGCTTGCCCCCTTTAGTTTTTGGGGTGAAGTTAGAGTGAAAGCTTTTGGTATCACTTGTACAAACTTTATCTACTTTATCCATTCGATCAAGATACTTGATTTTAGATTGAGCAAAGGACGCTTTATTTTTCTTATAACGAAACTTTTCAATTAACGCTTCTAATCTTTCAATTTCCTTTTGCTGTCTGCTATAAGCTTGTGCTTGCCTTTCTTGATCCTTCTTTTTCTGTTCCATGAAAAAAGTATAGTTTCCTGAATAGCGTTTTAATTCCCCATACTCCAATTCATACGTCACATCTGAAACCGCATCTAGAAAAGTTCGGTCATGGCTAACCGAAATAATTGCTTTTTCATATCGTTTCAAGTAACCTTCTAACCATTCAATTGTCTCCAAATCCAAATGGTTGGTCGGCTCATCTAACAACAAAATATCAGGTTTACTCAAAAGTAGTTTTACAAAAGCAATTCTTGTTCTTTGCCCACCTGAAAATGAGCGTATTTCACGATTTAAGTCCTCTTTAGTGAACCCAAAGCGTGTAAATAAACTCAATAGTTCATCCTGAATGTTGTAACCATTCAGCAATTCAAAGCGCACTTGAGTTTCCGCATATCTTTCTAATATTTTATCACTATGGTCTTCTTTCATTTGTTCAGCTATTTTCTTTAACTCTGCTTCACACTCAAAGACATCCTTAAATATCAAATTCATTTCTTCTTGAACACTTAGTGTCTCATCATCAAAAGTGGTTTGTGATAAGTAGCCAATTCTCAATCCATTTGCTTTATGAATGACTCCCTGATCTAACTCTAATTCACCAACAATGCATTTTAATAACGTTGACTTCCCACTGCCATTGCGTCCAACAATCGCTATTTTTTCTACTCCTTTTACTTCAAAACGTATGTTTTCAAAAACTTGTTGTGCTCCAAAACTTTTTGTTCCTTTACTAATTTGATATAACATAACTACAACTCTATTTCCTTAATGTGTTTTGGTGCTCTTTTTTCTTCAATTGGAGGAGTCATATAACTTGGTGCAATCGCAACGCATAAGTACTCATGTGCTTTGTTGGCAATTGGCAATCTTGTATCTTCAAATGGTACATATTGCACAGGATAAATATCCTCTTTATCAAAAATAAACGGCTTCATCGGACTTTTAAATGTCCACGTTAAATCAAAGCCAATCCACTTTGAATTTTTATTCAACCTCCCATACATCCGTGCATTAGACAAAAACCATTTTTTTAAGAACACCGGATTAATATGGAGCATATCGAAGCCTATCAACACCGGCATTAAGCACTGGTTCAATATTCTGAAAGGTAAATCGATTATTTTATTTTTAGTACAATAATCGTACACAAAAACATCTACAAAAAGACCATCGCTATCACTACACCGATTTGGAAGCAATGAATTTACTTCTTTAATCATCGTTCCTTTTTTTCTTATTTTCATTGCTGGAATAAGTACATTATACCGCTGGTCTTTTTCAAAGTAATGAGCGATATACTCCGATGGTAACTCCGTTTGAACAACCTTAACAAATCGTTTATAATCATCCAACATCATGGCGATATCCGCATCATCATCCCACGGTATAAACCCTCTATGCCGTACTGCACCCAATGCTGATCCTCCATTTAAGAAATACGGAATATTATGTTTTTGACAAAGGGCATCAATATCTTTCAACATTGGCAGTAATATTCGGTGGACATCGGCAACCGTAATTTCAGTTCCATCCTCATTTGTTTTCAATACATATTTTTCCATTCTCTTCTCCTTTTTAGTTTTTCGTTAAAACATTAAATTTTTTGGTGTTCGTGGAAATGGCAGAACATCACGAATATTTTGCATCCCTGTTATATACATCACTAGCCTCTCAAACCCAATCCCAAATCCTGCATGTTTACATCCACCATAGCGACGCAAGTCCAGATACCAATCTAATCCCTCTTTGTGTACACCCATTTCTTCCATTCTCTTTTCAAGAATTTCTAAACGTTCTTCTCTTTGCGATCCACCCACTAATTCTCCTACACGTGGCACAAGTAAATCACACGCCGCTACTGTTTTTTGATCATCATTTAACCGCATATAAAAGGCTTTTATTTCCTTTGGATAGTCCGTCAAGAATACTGGTCCTTTTATCACTTCTTCACAAATGTATCGCTCATGCTCTGTGTTTAAGTCCGATCCCCAGGATACTTTATTTTCAAATTTTACTGATGCTTTTTCTAAAATTTCTATCGCCTCTGTATACGTCATTCTTTTAAATTCAACTTGACGAACTAAATCTAAACGTGCTTTTAAATCTTTATCAATAAATTCATTGAAGAACTCCATCTCAGCTTCACAGTTTTCGTAAACATACTCAATGCACGATTTTACTAAATCTTCCATTAAGTTCATATCATCTTCTAAATCTGCAAAAGCAATTTCAGGTTCAATCATCCAAAACTCATTAGCATGAGTAGTTGTGTTTGAGTTTTCAGCCCGAAATGTTGGTCCAAAAGTATAAACATCTCTAAATGCTAATGCATACGCTTCTGCTTGTAGTTGACCAGAAACGGTTAAATTTGCTTTCTTACCAAAAAAATCTTCTTCATACTTTCCATCATTACGAGTAGTTACAGTAAAACTCTCTCCTGCTCCTTCTGCATCATTTCCAGTAATGATAGGTGCGTGCACATAAATAAATCCTTGGTTTTGAAAAAATTCATGAATAGCCATTGCTAAAGCTGACCGCACACGAAATACTGCACTGAAAGTATTGGTGCGAGGACGCAAGTGCCCAATCTCTCTTAAATACTCAAAAGAGTGACGCTTTTTCTGCAAAGGATAGCTTTGATCACATGCTCCTTCTAAGCACACTTCTGTTACTTGAATCTCAAATGGTTGCTTAGCTGCTGGTGTCACTACAAGTTTTCCAGTGACCATAATCGCCGTCCCTGTTAAATACTTTGATACTTCATCAAAATTTTCTAACTCGCTGCTATAAACCAGTTGGCAACTCTTAAAATAAGTTCCATCATTAAGTTCAATAAAACCCACAGACCCATTATTACGATTTGTTCTAACCCAACCTTCAAGTGATACATACTCTATCTGGTCTAACTCTTGTCCTTTGCCTGCTACCGCAAGATCATACATCTCTCTAACTGTCATAAATGTTAACATACCATTTCTCCTTTTCCTTAAAATAAAAACGTTCCTATTACTAGGAACGTTGCTAACGTGGTACCATCCTTATTCACACATTACTGTGCCTTTTATGCGATAACGCCGCCCACGAGGTTGTCTACTTACTTTCTCCAACCTGACTCCGAAAGTGTTCTTCTAAATAATCTCCTTGCCTGAATTTCACCGTTTCCAAGCTCTCTATAAAGGATTTTTATTTTAAGTCTTTCATCTTAGTTTTTTTATCTGCATTAGTTTGAAAAACAATTTCTTGAATACTAGATACAACATCCACTTGACGCACATGGATCCCTCCTGGTACATGGAAATGTTCATGTGTAAAGTCTACTATTCCCTTGATACCATTGTCAACTAGTTGGTCTACTGTTTCTTGAATATCTTGAGAAATGCACAAAATCGCAATCGTGCACTCCTTTGGTTTTTTCTCTTTTAAATCTTTAATATCATACACAGGAACACTGATATCGTGGACAGCGTTTGGATTTTTGTCAAAAGCACACACTATTTCACCCACTACATTTTGCCAGCGATTATAATTCAAAAGAGCTTTTCCTAAATTTCCTGCTCCGACAAGTATTATCTTTTCATCATACCCTAACCCCAGTTCGCTACTGAAAATCTCGATTAAACGTGCTACATCATATCCGTATCCTTGTCGCCCTAGGTTTCCCAAAAAAGAAAAATCTCGTCGGATTGTTGTCGATTTTATAGCTACATAATCACCCAAATCTTTTGACATGATTTTTTCAACACCATCCGATTGAATTTTACGAAGGGCTTTAAGATAGATTGGATAGCGTTGTAGTGTTGACCTTGGAACTCCAACTTTATTTTTCATTATCATCACCTCTTATTATTCTTTCTAAAGTATATCATATTTTACTAGTATGTAAAAGTCTATATTACATCATTTCCATTGACGGCATAGCACTGCATTTAAAATCACCTGTTTTATTTTTTTCAAAAGCTTTAGCTCCTGCAGATGCAATCATCGCCGCATTATCCGTGCAACACCACAATGGCGGGATAGTCAAATGAATCCCCTTTCTCAACTCCATCACCTGTATCATCTTCTGACGCAGTGCTGAATTTGCAGCTACTCCACCTGCCAAAACAAGCTGAACTGGTTTCATTGTATCTACAGCCAACATTGTTTTATCGATAATTAAATCCATTGCAGTTTCTTGAAATGTTGCTGCTAAATCAGCTTTTCTAATTTTATTACCCTGTTTTTCTTCACGCTGAATCAATTGTAATACTGCCGATTTTAATCCAGAAAATGAGAAGTCCATAGCTTTCTCCGTTTTAGGTTTTGGTAAGACATAAGTCACACTTCCCACTTTACTAAGCTTATCAATTTCAGGCCCTCCAGGGTAAGACAGCCCCAATACACGAGCTACTTTATCGTAAGCTTCTCCTATTGCATCATCTTGAGTCTCTCCAATAATTTCAAAACTCCATTCATCTTTCATAAATACAAGTTCAGTATGCCCTCCAGAGACTACCAGAGCCAACAGCGGAAACTGCAATTCATCCACAAAAGAATTAGCATAAATATGACCAACCAGATGATGAATCGGAATAAATGGTTTTTGATGCATCCAAGCAAGCGTTTTTGCTGCCTGAACACCTACATGAAGTGACCCAATCAGCCCTGGCCCTTGAGTTACTGCTACTGCATCAATATGCTCCCATGATATATTTGCAACCTTTATCGCTTCTTCAATCACTAATGAAATATTTTCCACATGAAGCCTTGAGGCAACTTCAGGAACCACACCACCGAATTTTTTATGTACTGAAATTTGACTTGATACAACATTAGATAAAATTTCATTTCCATTTTTTACGATTGCGCAAGCTGTCTCATCACAACTTGTTTCCACCGCTAAAATAACACTATTCATAATTACCTCCTAACGTTTTCATCATTAAGAATGCATCCTCATGATTATCACTATAATACCCTTTACGAACATTAATCTTAATGTATCCAAACTTATCATACAGCGCCTGAGCACTAAGATTACTCACTCTTACTTCCAAAGCACAAGTTTCACATTCATTTTTTATAGATTCTCTTTCCATTGTTTCAAGAAGTTGTGTCGCAATTCCTAATCTTTGGTGTCGCCGAGTAACACCAATCGTTGTAATTTGAGCCTGTTCATACAAATTCCAAACTCCACCATAACCAACAATTTCACCTTCTTTTATCGCAACAAAATAATGGGCAAACTGATTTTTTTGAAGTTCTCGCTCAAAGTCTTCTGCTCGCCACGGTAAAGAAAATAACTCTTTTTCCAGTATGACAATCTCTGCAATATCTTTCATTGTCATTTTACGGATCATCATTGTCATTATTTTACCAAATAACTTTCTTCAGATTTAAGATAAACGGGAACCAAGTGATGTATTTCTTCAACTTTTTGCCATTCATCTTGAAGTCCGATAAATGCCATTCCAAAATCTGGGTAGCTATCTTTTTTGCCAATCAGAGATCCTTCACCATTAACTTTATCTTCTTTTACAAGCTTTACAATTTCATCAATTGCCAAAATCTTCTCTTCTCCTACAAGTTTCCCTTTTTGATATTCTGCAACATACGCACGGTTAGCACGAGCATCCATAATCACCCAACACCTCTCATTTAACCCCGCATACAATTGCAGCGTTGACAGCGTGTATAATGCTATTTTCTTTTGTGTGCAAAACACCTTAGCAATACTCATTGCGATACGAACCCCTGTATAACTACCTGGTCCTCTAGTCACAACAACACTAGTAATTTCATTAGGAGAAACATGAGCAAGGTCACATTGTTTGATTAATTCAGGGAAAATATATTCTGATTGTTTCTTTAAACAAATCTCACTATATTGGCCTAACACTTCATTATTCTTTATTAGCACAATGGTCAGATAGTGTTGACTTGTATCTAAACATAAGGTTACCATCAATTTATTCCCTCCATTAATCTTGTATATTTTTCATCATTCCACGTGAATTTCAATTCTCTTTTATCTTCTTCAATAATCTGAAACTCAATCTCAAGGGAGCTCACTAATGCAAGTTCCTCTTGAAGATATTCAGGCCACTCTACAACAGATATTCCATCTCCTTGAATCATTTCATCAAACCCTAAATCTTCATTTGACCCTTCTAAACGGTAAGCATCAAAATGATACAGTATCAATCGTCCTTGATAAATTTTACAGATAGTAAAAGTTGGGCTAGTTACTGTTTTTTCAATACCCAGCCCTTTTGCTATTCCCTTAGTCATTGTTGTTTTCCCAGCACCTAAACCACCTGTCATTAAAATAGTCATCCCTGCCACTACTTTTTCGCCTAACTTCTCACCTAACAGGCGCATTTCTTTTTCATTCTTCACAATTTTTATTTCTTGCATTGTAACCCTACTCTCTACCTAATCTTCATTTTCTTCATAGACTAAATAACTATACTCTGGGTGAGCAGAAAACCATTTTTTTGCATAACTACACACCAAGATCGCTTGGTGTTGAGTATCCGCTAAGACTCTCACCAATTCTTCCATTAATCTTGAAGCGACCCCTTGCCCTCGAAGCTTTTCATCCACAAACGTATGCGTAATACGAACGATATTGTGCTTATACTGCGGAAACTCCACAGTCGCCAACACTTCTTTGCCGTGTAAATAAGAAATCACATTATGGTCTACTTTGTAACTCATAACCTCACCGTCCTTCTCTTCTGATTGAAGTATAGCACTTTTTCCTTAAAAAAAATATAAAAGCATAATAAAAAAAGATACCCGCAAGGAGTATCGATTACCTGGCAACGAGTTACTTTCACTACGGCATGCGTAGCTATCCTCACCGCTGAAATGCTTAACTTCTGTGTTCGGGATGGGAACAGGTG
>JBKECT010000015.1:0-2881 GCA_047974855.1 Anaerorhabdus sp. | reverse complement strand
AAAAAACATTATCGGGCATTCTATGGTTTTATCAAACCAGAAAGAAACGCTCAATAATGTTCCAAAAATGTTTAGGAAAATAAATCATTAAGTTATTTTCATTTTCCCTATTCATGTCCATTATCCTAAATACTATCTAAACAATATGATGCCAATACTCTTGTCTGCCGTGTTTGGAACAAGCCAGAAATTGTCTTTTCCACCTCCACCTCCTGAAACAGACTTGCCAACTTCTATTAAATAAACAGCCCATGGTTTTTCAATTTCTCCCTCATTAAATGAGTCCAAAGCTTTCGCCACAATTATTGCTTCCCCTTCACTTAAGGTTGTCACTACACCATTTTGATCTATTGATGCAATGGATGGATTCATTGATAGCCACTCTACTGAAATTCCAACATCATTAACTGTATCTTTGTTTAATTCATCATTTAATATTCTCGCATCAGTATATGAATTTGAAATATTATTGGATAGTCCTACGTCTAAATCTATCGTGTCTCCAACATTAATTTCTTCTTGAGCGGACACTCTAACAATAACAATTTCATTAACTAGTGATGTAAATGTAGAATTTGCAAATGAGTCCGCAGTTGAATTTGCAATCACTGAACCTTTGGTTGTTGTGTAGCTTTCATAGGCAGCAGAAGAATTCAAGTATTCCCTATCATACGGATCTGTTGGAGAAATGGCGTTAATACCTTTCGTAACTTCATGTAACGTTAAAGAAGTTTCCGTGTCAAAGTCAAAATTGTATAATACAAATCGATCTGCAGTATCTACAGGAAAACTAATATCATAGTCGTTTTTATACTTAATAATTTCTACATCCATGATAGAATTATCTCTATTTGTCACAGGAATCATATTGAATGTAGTATTCTCAAGATTAGCTAAGTAATTGCTTATCGTTGTAACTTCTGGAATATCGAATGTCGCAAAACTATTTGTAACCTCAAACTTAACATTATATTCCTCTTGTGTTGTTATGCCCTTTATAAAATGCAAATACCCAATTGTGTGATATAGCGTTTCCATTTGACTTTCCATTGTCCCTGATCCCTGATCTAAAATAACAAAAGAATGATCCTTCAAATCAAAAAGTGCATAGTTTTGGTTTAATGTTGGCATTGATTGTGAGAGAAGAATATATCCTGTAGTTGCTGATCCGTTCATTGTCTTTAACTGTGCATATCGATATTGATCGCTCGGAAAAGCAAGCGTGTTGTATTGATAGCTTTCAATATATACCTGTTTCTGTCCATCTGTCATATTTTTAAAAGTTAACTCTCCAGTAAAAAATGCCGAAGTATTTGGCAGTGCATCTGGATAAGTGGCACCACTTTCTATCTTAATAAACGGTGAATTTGAAGCAAAGGCATTCCAATTTGTTGTGTCAACCTCGAAGTTATTAAAATAAATTTGAGAAGCCCCGTTATTCACTTGAATAGGTGCATATCCTATATAAGTTGAGGTGTTTAGTAATTTAACATTGTTAAACATTACATCTTTTGCATTTACAATATTTATCGCAACGTTTTTTCTTCCATAAAATCCAGATGACTTACCAACATTTTGAATAATAACATTATCAAAGACAATGTTATTTGGCTCACCTAACCCGGCTGGAATATGAATATAGTAATCGCCATATGATCCACTTTTCATATCTCTGTTCATTGCATCGAAAGTAATATTTGCACTATAAAAATCTGATTGGATTAATGTGCGAGGATGACCACCACTCATCTCACCAAAGTCAAACCTTACACTACCACTATGAAGTGATGTATCTAATCCGATTAGTGAAAGATTTTTTTTATATATTCTACCATAATTGCCGTTTCCTGCAGATACACTATAAAACCCAGGCGCAAAGAAAATTGTCGTGTTTTCAGCAATGATTTGATCTATACCGCCTGCTCCGTCAAATGTATTTGCAATAAACACACTAACTTCATCAAACGTTACCCCTTGGTAAATCACACTTGCCACATCTCCGGCATTGTATCCATCCGAATTTGCTGAAGTTACATCAGGGTACACTACATACCATGAATCAACATTATCACTAAAAGATAATGAAGAAAGTAGAGAAATCGCGTTAGCATTATCTTGGTTTGTTGTAGATCTAATCACAACGTTAGGATTATCTACTTTTGTTGTTTGCTCACCACTGTATGTGATTTCCGCAGTTGTTGGTAGTTGAAATAGCGTAAGTAGTAAAAAACTAGAGATAAGAAAGTTTAATTTCTTTTTCATTTCTACCTCCTAGGCCTTATATAATAAGGACATACTCGCATTTATGATATATATAAACAGTACCAGTATATTAAATTTATGTCAACTAAACAAGATGATACATACATTGTTACATGTTGAGAATCGAGTTATCCATCTTATTCAATTCAGTGCTCATTTGCAGCACACATACTATCTAAAAGTGCAAACTCTAAAATGGTTCAACTACACCACATTCATAAAAAACTGGGCGTTTATGTTTGCGCTCAGTTCTACTTCTACATATTTATTATTCTAAATTCTTTCCGTTTGTTTCAATAACATTCTTATACCAATAGAATGAATCTTTTCTATATCTTTTACACTCTTTTACATCATCATCTGTTCTGTCTACATAAATGAACTCATATCGTTTTGCAATTCCATTGCTTGTCGATAATAAATCAAATGCAGACCAAGGATTGTAAGAAAGCAATTCAACTCCATTACTTATTGCATTTTTCATTGCTTTAATATGTTCACGTATGTATTCAATGCGATATCCATCATGGATGCTCCCATCTTTTTCTAACACATCATAAGCGCCAAATCCATTCTCACAAATCATCATCGGTTTATGATATCTATCGTTGATATCTTC
>JBKECT010000011.1:0-4355 GCA_047974855.1 Anaerorhabdus sp. | reverse complement strand
TGAAAGGTACGAGGAGTTTAAGAATCCATTATGGAAAATAGATGATAATTTAAGTATATTAAATCCAATAAACCAATAAAGGAGTAAGAGAATGAAAAAATATGGATTAATCCTCCTACTGATGGTAGGAATGATGGGATGCAGTAAAGTAGAAGTCAAAGAAAGAGTAGAGTATGAGAATATAGAAGAGTTAGTGGATGCATTAAGAAATGAAGCATGGAAGTGGCAGGGAGTTTAAATGCTTCTTAGGTGCAATGCAATTTCTTTAATTCATTGGCTTTTTTTGATTTAGGTAAATTGTGGATATTTAAGGATGCTTTCTTGGTCTTTGAGAGACTGATTTAATTTTGTAAGTTGCAATGATAGAACTATTGAAAAGCTAGACTACAAAAATGTGTTAAAATGTGATAGACTTAAGCAGTAAGGCGGATGCAAATATGGAAAAAGAATTAGAGGTATGGACAGAAAAAGTATGCAACGTGCACTTACCACGCTGGGAAGAGTTGCCGGATGTAAGCTTGTATAAAGAAGATGTCATCACAATAATTGAAAAATATATTGATGTTTTAATTGAGTCGGATTGGGCTACGGGGATAACACCATCCATGATAAATAACTATGTGAAGTGGAAAATGATTCCACCGCCTGAAAAAAGGCAATACAATCGTGTCCATTTGGGATATTTAATAGCGATAACGATTTTAAAACAAGTTATGCCGATTGCAGAGATTAAAGATGGAATTAAATTTCAGTCTACATTGAACGGAACTCATAAAGCATATAACTACTTTTGTGAGGAACAAGAAAAAGCTTTAAGATATGTTTGTTCAAAGATTAATTCAAAAATTGAATCTGAAGAAATTGAAGCTGAAATTGAAGCTGGATATATAGCGTTGAAGATGGCAAGTTTAGCTTTTGCAACAAAGCTAATTTCATTGAAAAAAGTAAAGATTCAACAAGAAGAAGAAAGAAGAGAGGGACGAAAATAAGATGTATCAACAATGCTTAGAGTTATTGAAACAAAGAGGGGTAGAATTAAAAGATATAGCGGATTGTGTTTTCTTTTTGCAAGAAAAGTTTTATCCTGATTTAACGGTGCAGGAAACTGAGGAAATGATTTGTGGAGTAATAAGTAAAAGAGAGGTTCAACATGCTATTCTGACGGGGATTAATATGGATATTATGGCTGAGAATAAGCAGTTAGTAAGTAAAGATCTAGAAAAAATTTTAAATACAGATTACTCTTTGTATGGAGTAGATGAAGTATTGGCGTATGGGATTTGTAATATTTATGGATCGATTGCATTGACTAATTTTGGTTACATTGACCGAATGAAACCGGGAATTATTGGAAAATTAAATAGTCATGAGTCTGGGCACTGTCATACATTTTTAGATGATATCGTTGGGGCGATAGCGGCAAGTGCGGCTAGTCGACTTGCACACTCCAAAGGGGAGAAAGAAGATGGACATCAATAAATTTAAAGAAGTACCATTGATAACTAAAAACGACATTCTTAAACACCTCATTGAATTGGGAGTGGTTGCAGGGATGATTTTGGAAGTGCATATTGAAGACTCTGATTTTGATCATGTTGTTGGTGGAGCGCAAAGTGTAGTGGATGCTTTGATGGATGCCGTAGGAAAAGGTGGAACATTATTGATGCCGTTAAAAATTAAAGGAAACAGTGAGCCGAGCCGGTGGAATAAAAAAATGATAGCTGTAGAACAAATTAAGGAGCTTAGATTATCTATTCCAGCCTATAACAAGCACAACAGTGAAGTGGATGGAAAAAATCCAGTGTTGGACAATTTTAGAAGAAGGGAAGAGGTTGAAGTATCGGCACACCCATCAATTCCGTTTATGGCATGGGGAAAACATGCGAAGTTTTTATGCAATCGTCAATCGCTTCATTTTCCACGTTCTGAGGAGTCTCCTTTAGCAAGGTTGTATGAACTTAGAGGATCTGTGTTGTTGTGGGGTGTAAGCTATGAACACTGTGCAATGATGCATCTAGGAGAATATCGTGCAGATTGTAGGGCTATTCAACTTGAAGGAGCAGCGATAGAAGTAGAACATAAGAAGGTTTGGAAAAAATACATGGATATTGATTATCAAATTTCAGATTTTGAAGATATAGGTAAAGTGTTGGAAGGATTAAATCAAGTTCAAGAAGTTAAATTGGGTATGACAAAAATAAGATTGATTCGCTCCGATGATGTTGCGGCTGCGACATCACAATATTTAGAAAAAAAGACGGTATATCGTCTATACCGTTAAAGTTGTTGTGAATGTAGTTTTTGAGCGATTAGAATGGCGATAGAGTTAAACTCTTCTAACTCTTCTTGAGTGAAACGATTCAACTCAGGGGAGTCAATATCAAGAACGCCATAGACAACATTATCGAAAATTAAAGGCGCCACAAGCTCACTTTGAGAGGCGCTATCGCAGGCGATATGCCCGGGGAATTGGTGAACATCGTCCACAATGATTCCTCTTTTTTCTTTTACAGATGTACCGCATACACCTTTTCCGAAGGGGATGTGAGTGCAGGCGACTTTTCCTTGAAATGGACCCAAGACAAGATCGTTTTCTGTGGTGAAGTAAAACCCAACCCAATTGACTCGATTTAGATTGTCGTTGATGCATGCAGAAACATTTGCAAGTGCTGCGATGATGTTGGACTCTTCCAAGAGGTGTTCTATTTGTTTATGAAGAATTGATTTATTCATGATGAGATCCTTTCCTTTTAGTTATTGTACCATAGATTAAAGTGTGGTAATATAAGAATGTGAACAGGGGTGCATTATTATTGTGCTGAGAAACTACCCTTATCACCTGATCTAGTTCATACTAGCGTAGGGAGTTCGAAATTTTTCCTTACGCCTCAAACAATGGAGGTGTTTTTTTATGAAAATCAGAGATCTAAGTTACATGGCGCTTTATGCAGCGCTTGCACTAGTTTTAGAGTATGTAAGCCAAATGATTCCACTGTTGCAAATGCCTAATGGTGGATCCATTAATCTTGGTGTTATTGTAGTTGTGGTCGCATCTTTTCATTTGTCGTGGAAAAAAGGGATTGCGGTTGGTCTTTTATGGTGGGGACTAGGGTTTATGATGGGGATGAACTCGTGGTATCTCAACCCAATGCAATACGTGTTGGATTATATACTTCCGGCGGTTGTGTGTGGGATGGCTTCTATTTTCCCTAGAATTGGGAGAACCAACGTGTTAATGGGATGTACTTTAGCTATGGGTATACGCTTTGTTAGTACCGTGTTGTCGGGGGTGTACTATTGGCCACCTGAGGGAAGTGTTGCAGGAAGTAGTGGAGCTTGGCTTTACTCCTTAGGATATAATGGGGGGTATAATTTAGCAACACTCATTGTTGTTATTGTGGTGGTTCCATTATGTCTTCGTCGTTTACAAAAAACAGGCGTTCATTTTAAGGGAGTAAAAAAAGTGTTATAATAAACAAAATGTAGTAAGGAGGACGCCATGAAATTAGAAAAAAAGCAGCAAGTATATATTCAAAGTTTTAAGCATGATGGATCTTTACACCGAACATGGGCTCAAGGGTATGTTGTGGAAGCTGAAGAAAATCAATTTGTAGCTGTAACCGATAAAACTTGGGTGATTGAATCGGATGGAAGGCGATGGTTAACAAGAGAACCGGCGATTTGTTTTTTTTATCCGGATGCATGGTTTAATGTTATAGCGATGATTCGAAAAACGGGTATCTATTACTATTGTAACTTAGCTTCACCAAGTCTGTATGATGGGGAGGCTATTAAAAATATTGACTATGATCTAGATGTCAAAGTTTATCCGGATGGTCACTATGATCTTCTGGATGAAGATGAGTATGAAATCCATGGTGTCCAAATGAATTACTCCGAAGAATTAAAGGTAATCATTCAAAGTCAATTAAAGAATTTGCTACGACGAATTCAAAATAAAGAAGCACCATTTGATGAAAAAGTGATTAATCAATATTACAAAGAATACCAAGAACTACGATTTAAATAAATTGTGGTTCTTTTTCTATGGAGTTAAAAGTGTAAATAGACAATTAATTTCACTTTGTTTTTGGTGGTTTTGGCTGGTTTGAGGTGATATTTTCATGAATTTGTATGAAACGAATAAAAAAAAGATAAAAAAGTGAGAAAGTTGTTGACAGAGGGTTGATGCTTTGGTAATATGATAAAGCACCTTATGGCAAAAAGTAAGGTCTTGATCTTTGAAAACTAAATAGGAAATTAAACAACGAACGTCAAAAAAAGTAATAAAGGAAACTGACAGAAGTCAGAGTAAAAAATGAGCAAGTCAAACGGAGAGTTTGATCCTGGCTCAG
>JBKECT010000014.1:0-90948 GCA_047974855.1 Anaerorhabdus sp. | reverse complement strand
GGCTCAATTTCTCTATATTGTTCTTCAAAGGCTGCTGATGCATCCCCTTCCCACGTTTCTCTTAAGGTGGTGATCATTGTATCTAAGCGTGATACCATCGCTTCTACTTCACTTGATTCTGATGTGAATTCTGCTGACTTTGCATACAACTCCTCAACATCCATTGCTATTCTTCCAGCCATTGTTATTCCTCCTTATTTATTGACTAAATTTTACACCCTTAACAGTTTATTTTCAAGGCTTTTTACTCTTTTTTGAAACTTTTAGCTTTTTAGCTAACTCCTTGATTATCCAAACTTTGTGATTTAATCTTTTATTTTAACTAGTGAGATCTTTTAATTTTCTTTTATCCGTTAATTGACTGAACAAAAGCCACGATTTGCTCTACTGAAATTCCATTTTCTTTCAACAATTCTTTAGGGTCATAGCGATCAGGAAATCCCTTTTTAATCCCATAATTTTTTACTTTCATATCACTTGGCCCATAGAATCTAGCGATTTTTTCACCAAATCCACCTTCAACCATTCCATCTTCTAATGTAATCACAAGGTTGTGGCTTTCTTTTAATTTTTCTAACATCGCTTCGTCTAAACCTGTAATGTATTTAGGGTTAATTAGCGTTGCTGAAATTCCCTGTTCTTCCAACTTATCGACAACATCTTGAGCTAACTTGAAAAAATTACCAAGTCCCAGTATTGCCACATCTTTGCCCTGTTTCACACAATCAAAGTGATTGATTTGTCCATAATTTGTTTTATCTTCAATCCCTGATTCACTGTATTCACTTGGTATACGAATTGCTACAGGGTGAGCTGTTTGCTCAATAGCCCAATCCAACATCGCAAAGTACTCTTCTTTACAAGTTGGTGCTAAGTAAACAAGATTTGGAATTGAACTTAATAGTGGAATATCAAACAACCCTAAATGAGTCTTATCACTTGACCCAGATGTTGATGCCCAACCTACAAGAATTACCGCTGGATTGCTATCCAAACACAAATCTTGCGATAATTGATCATATGTCCTTTGGATGAATGAGCTTGATACTGCAACCACTGGTTTTGCTTTGTTTCTCGCCATACCCGCTGCCATCGCAATCGCTTGTGCTTCTGCAATCCCTACATCAATAAATTGATCTTTCGCTTTTATACGATTTTCTTTCGTAAAACCACCCAATACTGGCGTTCCAGGTGTTATATGAGCTACAAGCGGATCACTTTCCATTTTTTTCAGTAAATATTTGGCTGTTTCTGATTGATAATTTGGTCCACTAAAATCCCATTTTGATTTTCCTGTTTCAAACTCAAACGGACCAGAATAGTGAAATGCTTCACGATTAATTTCCGCAAAAGAATATCCTTTTCCTTTTGTGGTCACTACATGCAATACGGTTGGTTTCTCTGTTTCTTTTAACTCTTTCAATACTTGAACTAATTTTTCAATGTCATGCCCATCATTAAGAAATACATAGTCTAAGCCCAACGCTTTAAACAAATTATTCTCACATTGTCCATGACTTTCTCGAAGTTCTTTTAAGTTTGTGTAAAGCCCTCCATGATTCTCTGCAATAGACTGGTCATTATCATTGACGATAATGATTAGGTTCCCATCTAACGCTCCTGCTGTGTTTAATCCTTCAAAGGCCTCTCCTCCACTTAATGAACCATCTCCAATAAGTGCAATGATACTTTCTTTCCCTTGAGCTAAATTACGTGCTTTTGCAAGCCCCGTTGCTAAACTAACTGAGGTTGATGTGTGCCCTATCGTAAACACGTCATGTTCACTTTCTTCAGTGCTTGTAAATCCTGTTACTGAGCCATATTTTTCAGGATTCATAAAGGCTTCTTTTCTTCCTGTTAATATTTTGTGCGTATAGCATTGATGTGAAATATCATAGACAATTTTATCTTTAGGTGAATCAAACACATAATGAAGTGCTGTCGTTAATTCAACAACCCCTAAATTAGGTCCCACATGCCCTCCTGTTACTTGCAATTTCTTTATTAGCACGTCACGAATTTCTTGACTCACTTGATTTAATTCTTCAAGGTTTAATTTTTTTAAGTCTTGTGGACCATTAATTTGATTTAGTATCATTTTTATTCCTCTGCTTTCTAAGCTTATTATAATACTTAAAGTTAACTCTAAGTCAAGAAAATATGCATCCACATAAAAAACACTTTCTATTATCCATTAAAAAGTGCTTTTATTGCTGTCTTTTACAGCTGTTCCGTAAATGAAATTACTTCTTGTTTTACTTTCTCAATTATGATTTCAGTTGGATTTTTTAGCACTTCTGCAATCCACTTTGCGATCTGTGTAAACTCTTTTTCTTTCAACCCTTTAGTGGTCATTGCCGCTGACCCTAAGCGAATTCCACTGGTTGTAAATGGTTTTTCTGAATCAAATGGTATAGTATTTTTATTGCATGTGATATGAACTTCATCTAATAATTTTTCAGCTTCTTTTCCTGTCATTCCAATAGAGCCTTTCACATCCACTTGCAACAAATGGTTGTCCGTCCCTCCTGTTACCAAACGAAATCCTTGTTTTTCTAATTCTTGTCCAAGTGCAACACAATTTTTTAGCACTTGGCTTGTGTAGTCTGTAAACTCCTCTGTCATGGCTTCTTTAAAACAAACCGCTTTCCCAGCAATAACGTGCATCAGTGGTCCTCCTTGCATTCCTGGAAAAACATTTTTATCTAACTCATCTGCAAATTCTTTTTTACATAGAACCAGTCCACCTCGAGGTCCTCGTAATGTTTTATGCGTTGTGCTTGTTACAAAGTGTGCGTAAGGAATTGGTGATTGATGTTTTTTTGCAGCGATTAATCCTGCGATATGTGCCATATCCACCATCAAGTATGCACCTACTTCATCTGCTATTTCACGAAACTTTTTAAAATCTATTTCGCGCGCATAGGCACTTGCTCCACAAACGATTAATTTAGGTTTAACCTCTTTTGCGATGGTTAGTACCTCATCATAGTCTATTCGCTCTGTTTCTTTATTTACACCATAGCTATGAAATTTATAGAGTCTTCCTGAAAAATTTAACATGTGCCCATGTGTTAAATGCCCACCACTATTCAAATCCATTCCCAGTACTTTATCACCATAATTTAACACCGTCATGTACACGGCCATATTGGCTTGTGACCCTGAGTGTGGTTGAACATTAGCATGTTCTGCACCAAACAGCTCACAGCATCTCTTTCTTGCCAAATCTTCTACGATATCCACCGCATAACAGCCACCATAATAACGCTTGTTCGGATATCCTTCCGCATACTTGTTCGTTAGTATTGACCCTGTTGCTTCAAGCACATCCGCTGATACAAAGTTTTCTGAAGCGATAAGTTCAATATTCTGTCTTTGTCTTTTTGTTTCTAGTTCAATGGCTTGTTTAATCTCAACATCTTTCATTTAGTCCTCCCTGATTGATTTCTCAATTTCTTCTAATGATATTTTCCCTTCCCGTAACACGCTTAGTTTTTCTTGTGTACAGTCTAAAATCGTACTAGCAAGATTGTCTTGATGTTTACCATCCACAACCACATCAATCCTTTCCCCTAAACGCCCCATAACCTCATCTCCGGTTTTGCACACAGGATCACTTGACCTGTTGGCACTAGTTAGAAATAAAGGAACACCAACATTTTTAATCATCTCTGAAATACCTTCCTCATCAAGCATTCTAACTGCAATGGTACTTCTGCCCTGTGTTGCCCAATCTTCCACTTTTGATTTCTTGTTTAATACAAGAGTCAATGCACCAGGCCACCATTGACTCATAATTTGTAAGGCTCTTTGATCCACAATGGCTACATCTTCGCATTGTTCAATTGAACCAACTACAATCGGAAATGGCTTTTCCTCTGGTCTTCCCTTAACTCTTCTTAGTCTTTCCAAAAGCTCTTGACTATCCGATCGACAAGCCAGTCCATAGACAGTATCTGTTGGAAAGGCGACAATTTTGCCATCTTGCAACTGTTGTGCAACCACATCTAACTCTTGTATTGTCACTTTAATTGCCATAAACCTTCCTCTTTTCTACTTTCACTATATCAAATTAAATTAATTTGTCATAATACTTTATGCTCCGATTATATAAAAATGCCATCTCTGGCATCTTCATCATTGTTATTTCTTTTCTGGTGTGATGGGACATTGTGGATCTTCTGGACATTGCATCACTCGCATTTCATCAATTTTGTGTGCGTGCTCTGTTTCCTCACGATTAATTTCCCAATGAATTAAAAAGGTTAATGCCGCACGAAGCAAAATAATGCTTCCCACAATAGCAATCTCTGATAAATCACGAACTACTACTGTTCTTAAAATTTCACTTCCTAATTTAAACTCTAATCCCATGGCCATTCCTTTTGCAAGCTTTAGTCTTGTAAGTGGATCTCTTTTAACATAATTCACGAATCCAATCATCCCTGCAGCCAATATAATGATGACTCCTATGACTTCAAAGAAAATAATAGAGTAGTCAACAATAACTAGTAAAGCGTGGTGTAGTACATCATACATTTTATTTTCCTCCTTCCCATTGAATAAATAACATTCTATCTTTCCCACTCATATCTTGAATTACAACAGGATTAAGTTGTGGATAAAATGAATGGATCATTTTTATTAAAGCATCTTTTTGATTCCAACCCATTTCAAAAGCTAAGAATGATTTTTCTTTTAGTACTAAATGGCAATTTTGAATAATTTCTTTATAAAATACTAATCCATCCTCACCGCCAAAAAGTGCCACATGAGGTTCAAATTCTTTTACCGATTTTTCCAACAGCTCTTCTTGTGGAATATAGGGTGGATTACTTATTAAGACATCCACTTTCCGCCCATGCGTAATTAGTGGCTGTAGCATACTCCCTTGCATGAATTCTATTTTTGCTTGATTAAGCGTTGCATTTTCTTTTGCAACTTGCAGAGCTTCTTCACTAATATCTGTCGCTAAAACAGTAACTCTTGCGTCTTCTTTTGCAATCGCAATTGCAATTGCTCCACTTCCTGTTCCTACATCAACCACATCAATAGGATCCCTTGAATCAAAAATTTCATCCATCTGTGCTAACACATTTGCAACTAACTCCTCGGTTTCAGGTCTTGGAATAAGAACACTTTGATTCACTTTCATTTTGTAGCCATAGAACCATGAATAGCCTAGCACATGCTGTAGTGGTTCGTGATTTAAAATCCGCTGCATACCTGGCTCAAACTCCACCAATAAACTCTCCGGTATCTCTTGATCCATTACTTCATATAAATCCATTCTATTCACTTGTGCTAGTTCCAGTAAATACTGTAACGCCGCTTGTTCATAAACTCCACTTTTTTGACATTCTTTTTCATATTGTTTTAACACATCACGAAACGTTGTCATGAAGATGACCCCTCTGCTACTAACTTTTGCTTTTGGTCTTCTTCCAACAAGCCACTAATCACATCATCTAACTTTCCTTCAACAATCCGATCAAGTTGCGTAATGGTTAATCCTATGCGGTGATCTGTCACTCGATTTTGTGGATAATTATATGTTCTTATTTTTTCAGAACGATCGCCCGTTCCAAGTTTACTTTTTCTTTCCTTGCCTTTTGCTTCATCTTCAATTCGCTTCATTTCCGCATAAACTTTAGCTCGAATAGCATTCATTGCAGTTGCACGATTATCCAACTGACTGCGTCCATCTTGACACTTTACAAAAATACCCGTTGGTGTATGTGTAATGCGAACCGCTGAGTCAGTTTTGTTGACATGTTGTCCACCAGCACCACTGGCACGCATTGTTTCAATTTCTAAATCTTTCATATCCAATTCAAAATCTTCTTCTGCCACTTCAGGACTAACCAAAACAGTTGCAGTCGAGGTGTGAATTCTCCCTTGTGTCTCTGTTTTAGGAACTCGCTGTACACGGTGTGAACCACTTTCAAACTTTAATTGTCCATAAGCTCCATCCCCTTTGATAATAAATGATACTAAAGTAAATCCCCCTGCTTCAGCTTCCATCATCTCTATGATTTCGCTTTTCCATCCTTGCGTTTCTGCATAGCGAGTATACATCCGATATAAATCTCCCGCAAAAATATTTCCTTCGTCTCCTCCAGCTGCACCACGAATTTCTATAATCGCATTATTATCATCTATAGGATCTTTAGGAATCAATAGTATTTCAACCTTTTCAAGCAGCGTTTCTTTTTGTTCTGTTGCCTCTTCCAACTCCATTTTAGCCATTTCTTTAATTTCTACATCCGTTTCATGAAGCAATTCTTTCGCTTCATGAATTCGTGTGTCTAATTTTTTTAACTCTTCAAATGCATCTACTGCACCTTGAAGTTGCGATTGTTCCTTTGCAAGTTTACCCATTTGTTTAGGATTTTGCATCACTTCTTCACTCATCAACAGCTCATTAAGTTCTCGATATCGATCATCTATTCTTTGTAGACGATTTACTATTGCATTCATCTCTTTACCCCCTATCTAATTTTGTTGGTTTCCCTGTTATTTCATGACAATGACGGCACCTTGCTTCATAGCTTTCAGACGCACCAACCAAAATAATCGGATCATTCCAACTTGCCGGTTTGCCATTAACCAGTCGCTGCGTCCTTGTTCCAGGTGCACCGCAACAACTGCACACTGCCGTTAATTTTGTAACAAATTCCGCCTCAGTAATTAATGTCGACATAACACCAAATGGCGTCGCTTTGAAATCCATATCCAATCCTGCAACCATGACCCTTTTTCCGCTCTGTGCTAAAATATCACACACCTCAGCAATGGCATCATCAAAAAACTGAACTTCATCAATCGCTATAGTATCCACATCTTCCGTAACATACTCTAAAATTTCAACAGCTGTTTCAACGACGATACCATCCAGTGAGCTTCCTGCATGGGAAACCACACGAGCATCACTATACCGATTGTCTAACGCAGGTTTAAAAACCATCACTTTCTTCTTCGCAAACTCCAATACTTTTACGCGCCGAATTAGTTCTTCTGTTTTACCCGCAAACATACAGCCTGAAATAACTTCAAGCCACCCCTTTTGATATTGATGATACATCATAATGCCACCTATCCTTCTGTCTATCTTTTCCTATTTTACCACACTTCCAGTGATTTAAAAAGAAGAGATTACACCAAAAGACCTCTTCTATCTTATAGAATTAAGTTCACCGTTAAGCAGAATATCCATATGAAATAAGTAACTTCATTCCAACTATACTGCATAAAAAAAACGAAGTGTTTATTCTTCGCTTTTAAGTCCAAATTTCTTATTGAATTTTTCAATTCTACCCTGTGCCGCTGCGAAACGTTGTCTTCCTGTATAAAACGGATGACAGTTTGAACAAGTATCAACTTTAATATCTGTTTTTGTTGATCCAGTTTCAAATTCATTCCCGCACGCTGTACAAGTTACAGTTGTCATTTGGTATTCTGGGTGAATTCCCTTTTTCATCTTTTTCTCTCCTTCCGCCTTGGATTTCTGTATGTTTATCCAAAGTAAGTGCTTGTATATATTATCATATCTATTTAAAGAAATCAAGTACTCTCAGCCATATTTTATGCTTATCTCAAGCCTTCTATTACCCTTATCAACCATCCCAATAAGCTATTTTCATTAAACATCATAGGCGGCTGCGGAAATATTGTTGCCATTCTATAAATGTACACAATGACCAATAAGCCTATAAAAATGAAAGTGCTGATTCGAGCTATTTTATTATCTAGTTTATGATAGATTACCAAAGATGCTCCCAACACCACAAAGTACGCTAAACATACCAACACTAAGGGATGAAAATATAAGGCAAGAGTAAGTTTGCCTTGAAACAAGTAATAAAAAGCCGTAAACATGCCGCACCCTGGACAAGGAATTCCAATTATTTTTTCTATCGGACAACTCGCTCCAAACAACACAAGTGTTGCAAAAACAAGCAAGGCAAGTAAAATTACCTCTTTAGTTTTAGATTTCTTCATCAATGATTCTATTAATTGATTGTTGCATGAAAACAAGCGGTATAATCATCACTGTAAATATCCCTAAAATCACATTTAGTACTGAATTGTCAGTAGCTCTTATCCCCTGTTCTAACTCCAAGTCATAGAGATCTCTGCTGGTAACATAGACCCAATATAAATAATAAAGTCCACACGTTACAATACCCAAAACAACGACCATAAGTCCGTTGCGATTGCTACTATCTTTACCTAATTTCGCTACATCTTCTGTTATTGAAAAAATCCAAAACAATTGATAAAGTCCACACGTAAACACGCTTAGCAATACACAAGTAACAATATCTGTCTTTTTTATCATTGCGGTTTCTCCTTTCATTTATATTCTACCACAAATCACTTGCTTGGCAATATTTTATTTTCCCTCTACACTACTCCAACAAGACATAAAATAAACGAGAACAACCATTAGCAAATTCATATAAATAACGGCACTATTTACTGTAAGCGCAATGTACACATAATACAAAATCGGTAATAATACAGGAATAAGTATTGCTACAACAAGCACAGCAAATCCTGTAGTCTTTGCGATTCTGTTCAGGAAGTAACACAACTCTAAAACAATCAACGGCACTAGCGTTAATACTAAGCTGCCAAATAAAATATTATACAGCACTCCTTGCAAAACACACCCCAATAAAAGAGTTGTTGAAAGTAGTGATTCCTTAGTAACCCACTTCTTTTTATTAAACCACCAAATAAGTATTCCTACCACAGCTATCAACAAAATAGTTAGTATAATGATATAGACATCATTGTACAGTAAAGTATAACGAATTTTTGCAGCTTCTGGTTGATAAGGTTTGAAGGTAGAGAATAGACCAAAAATGCCAACAGGGATTTTTACTAGAATATTTGCAGCAACAAAGCCTGCTATCACAGTAATCAAACTCCACCCAAACTGTTTTATTTTTAATTGTTTCTTTGCAATAAATCCTCCGATGATCGCTACAGCACCAAGTGTTGTTAAAACGATACTTGCTAAAACAAACCATTCAGGAAAAATGATTGACGCATCAAAGAAATTAAAGTAAATACTTCTTTGTGTATTCTCAATAGCAAAAGGCTGTGTCGCGTGATTGCTCATCACTTGAACTACATTATTCACATAATAATTAAATGTCTCCATCGGAATATTATCTATATGATCTAAACTGGTATGATAATTCGCAAAACCCTCGACCATCGCAAAATTCATTCCAGAAATTCCAGCTTCCATAAATGTGGTAAAATCCGATCCATTTGGCATTTGCGAATATACAGCTGTTGCAATAGATGCCGCAAATCGTTGGTCAGTAACCTCGATATAGTTTTTGACCCCTTGATAGTCATTTTCACTAGTTTCAAATAAAATCATATTTCCCGATGTGCCCCGAGCTTCCCAATTGTACAAATAATCAATTCCCTCGACAATCTCCGGATAGTTATCCATCACGTAGTTGGCGCCTACTAGCCCCAATTCCTCATGGTCCGTTATGAGTATACTAATGTCATTTACCCTTTCTTGATCCAAAATTGCATCTAATCCCGCAAAAAAGCTAATGACAGGCAATCCAGCATCAGCTGCACCATAACTTGCCTCAACAGAATCATAATGAGATGCAAACACGATGTTTTTAGTTTCTTCAGTTTGCACTGTTGCTGGTAAAGTTGCATAAATATTCGAAACTCCATGTTCAAAAATTTCTCCCCCTTGCGTGTAGATAACTTCTTCTTCAGCACTATCTAGTAATTGAACTGTCAGTCCTCTTTGCTCTAACTGTTCAACAAGGTAATCATGCATCAAATCATGATATGTTGTATTTAAACTTCTCTCTTCCTTTGAAAAAACGGTCAGCATATCGTGATACTTAGTGTAGTCAACGCCCTCTAAAATTACTTCTGTCGGCTGTAAAAAATATGCTGATAAACCAATCATCAAGACACTAATTCCCACTAATATTAAATTTCTCTTTTTCATTCTAATCTCTCCTTTTTAAAAGTTCTTACCGATTATATCATATCAATTACCAAATAAAAAGATTTTTATTAACCTAACATCTAGTTATTGATACTAGATGTTGCGATAATAAAAGAGTAGCTAATTACACTACTCAATGTTTTCTCTATAAATAACTGCTCCTAGTTGCTTTAACTTTCCATCTAAGTCATCATATCCTCGATCGATATGACCTATCTCATGGATTTCTGTTGTACCTTCAGCCAATAATCCAGCAATGACCAAACAAGCTCCACATCGAAGATCTGTTGCGACAACTCGATCTCCATAAAGTGGCGTGATACCATGAATCAGAGCCTTTCCCTGCCCTACATCAATATTCGCACCCATCCGTTGAAGCTCAATCGCATGCTTAAACCTCTCTGGATAAATCGTGTCTATAATACTAGATTCCCCGCTAACTTGAGTCATTAATGCCGTTAATGGTTGCTGTAAGTCTGTCGCAAATCCTGGATATGGTAGTGTCTTTATATCTACAGCTTTCAAAGGTTCAGCTGATTTTTCAATAGTTACACAATCAATATCAACCTCCATTTTAACACCCATCTCCTGCAACTTTGACAATAGACTCTCTAAATGTTGAGGAATAATGTTTTTAATTGTCATTTTCTTTGCAACTGCTGCAGCCATCACAATAAAAGTTCCTGCTTCAATCCGGTCTGGAATTATTTCATGGAAACATCCATTTAATCTTTCTACTCCATCAATTGTGATGACGTTAGTTCCTGCGCCACGAACTTGTGCTCCCATCTTATTCAATAAGGTAGCAACATCAATGATTTCTGGTTCTTTTGCTGCATTTTCTATAGTGGTTCTTCCCTCTGCCTTCACTGCAGCCATCATGATATTAATGGTTGCTCCAACTGAGGAAACATCTAAAAATATTTTGTTCCCTACAAGCTTATCTGCTCGAATGTGATAATACCCCTCGACATAATCTACTACCGCACCCAAGGCTTCAAACCCTTTTAAATGAAGATCGATAGGTCGTGGTCCTAAATAACAACCACCAGGCATTTTCATCTTCACTTCTCCATATTTTCCAAGTAGTGCACCCATAAAATAATAAGATGCTCTTAATTTAGATACAGCACGATGATCCATAGGGATATTTATCATGTTTGTTGGGTCAATGACTAAGTGATCTTTGGTCTTATGCGTTACATCCACCTTCAATTCTCTAAGTAAAATAGAAAGCGATTCTACATCTGAAATATTGGGCACTCCCACAATGGTTACAGGACCTTCCGCCAAAATAGCTGCTGGAATTAAAGCAACCGTCGCATTCTTTGAACCACTTATAGTTACTTCTCCTTCAAGAAGACGTCCACCTTCAATTTTTATCACTTGTTCCATGTCATTTCCCTCACTTATTTCTTATTATATCATAGTTTAGCTGTTTAACTCAATCCAATCCAGCACCTCTTTTAGGTTGTGAATTCTCTTTGTTGCCTTGCTTTGATCGTGATCAAATTGCTCATCCACGACCGCTAGAACACGCATATTCGCCCTGCAGCCAGCTTCAATTCCCACCTTTGAATCTTCTACTACAACACACTGCTCTGTACCAACACCCAACACCTTCGCTGCATATAAATAAATTTCAGGATTAGGCTTGCTTTCTTTAAATTCTTCACCACTCACAACGACATCAAAATAAGTTTCTAACTCACAGGTCTTTAACATCTCTGCAATTGATACTTTAGATGATGATGAGCATAATGCAATCTTCTTCCCTTGATCTTTCAAAACTTGAAGAACCTCTTTCACTTCTTCTTTTAACACACTAGGGTACCATAGAGGATTCTCTTTAAAATAATTGTCGTTTATTTCTTGAATTTCTTCTTCTGAAATTTTACCTTCTAGCCACTCATACACTAAATGGTAGGTTGTCTTCATTGTTGTTCCAATTAACTGATGCAAGACTGTCTTATCCCCTTTGAACCCATATTTCTTCATCCAACTAAACGTTCCATCTATGTAATAATTTTCTGATTCAATTAGCACCCCATCCATATCGAAAAGTATTGCTTCTATCATTGTGTATCTCCTTTCAAATTCTTCTTTACTAGTATACCACCGAAATTAATTTAATAGAAGTTATAAAAAGCATATGATTATTTCATATGCTTTTCAATGTTTAACACTCTGTATTTTTATGTTTTAAAAAATCTTTTTAACTTCTATATTTTTATTTTATGCTTTATTTGCCGATCCAAATTCTGTCATCATTGCGATAACTTTGTCTTGGATTGCTTTAGCCCCTGGAGCTAATAATTTACGAGGATCAAATCCTTTTCCTTCTTTATCTTTTCCTTCTTCTACATAGGTGCGAGTTGCTGCTGCAAACACTAATTGAAGTTCTGTGTTTACGTTAATTTTAGAAACTCCCAAAGAAATTGCTTTTGCAATTTGATCTGCAGGAATTCCAGATCCTCCATGAAGTACTAGTGGTTTTCCATTAGTTACATCTTGAATTTTTCCCAACACATCAAAATTAAGCCCTGGCCAATTTTCAGGATATTTACCATGAATATTTCCAATTCCTGCCGCTAAGAAATCAACTCCTAGCTCTGCAATTTTTGCACATTCTTGTGGGTCCGCAAACTCTCCTGCTCCGATAACTCCATCTTCTTCTCCTCCAATTGATCCTACTTCACACTCTACAGAAATTCCTTTTCCATGAGCAATCGCAATCACTTCTTTTGACTTCGCTACATTTTCTTCAAAATCATAGTGTGAACCATCAAACATAACTGATGTAAAGCCAGCTTCAATCGCCTTCATGGCACCGTCATATGATCCATGGTCTAAATGTAGCGCTACTGGAACAGTAATTCCCATTTCATCGTGCATTGCTTTTACCATTGCTGAAACCGTTTTGTATCCTGTCATGTATTTCCCAGCTCCTTCTGATACTCCTAAGATAACTGGAGACTTCGCTTCTTCCGCTGCTGCTAATACTGCTTTTGTCCATTCCAAGTTGTTAATATTGAATTGCCCTACAGCGTAGTGCCCTTCGTGAGCTTTCTTAAGCATTTCTGTTGCTGATACTAATGTCATTGTTAATTCCTCCTCTTTTTCTCTTTCATTTTATACCAAAATCAAAAAAATTTAAATATTTTTTTCTAGATTTTTAATTTCCCGTGTGATATAGTTTGAAATATTAGGAACGGAGATGATAACCTATGCAACACCGCGCTTTCGACAACGATAAATACCTGACATTACAATCCGAACACATTCACAAAAGAATTAAACAATTTGGGGGGAAACTTTACCTAGAGTTTGGGGGGAAACTCTTTGATGACTACCACGCATCTCGTGTTTTACCCGGATTTGAACCTGATAGTAAAATTAAAATGTTAGAAACGATGAAAGACAGAGTTGAGTTAGTCATCGCTATTAGTGCCAACGATATTGAAAAAAATAAAGTACGCAGTGATTTAGGAATCACATATGATCAAGACTGCCTTCGTTTAATCGACGCTTTCCGCAGTATTGATTTTTTTGTGGGCTCTGTTGTCATTTGCCAATACGCAAAACAACCTGCTGCCGATACTTTTAAAAAGAAACTAGAAAATCTAGGTGTCAGTGTAGCTTTACACTACCCCATTCAAGGGTACCCTAGCAATGTATCCCACATCGTTTCTGAAGAAGGATTTGGTTTAAACGACTACATTGAAACCCAAAGGGAACTTGTGGTTGTCACAGCACCAGGACCAGGATCAGGTAAAATGGCGACCTGCCTATCTCAACTTTATCATGACCAAAAAAGAGGAATTCAATCAGGATATGCTAAGTTTGAAACCTTTCCAATTTGGAATTTGCCACTTAAACACTCCGTTAACCTAGCTTATGAAGCTGCAACTATCGACTTAAATGATGTGAATATGATCGACTCTTTTCACTTGGAAGCTTATGGAGAAAAAACTGTAAACTATAATCGCGATATCGAAGTTTTCCCTGTCTTAAATGCTTTGCTTGAAAAAATACAGGGAGCATCACCTTATAAATCACCCACTGATATGGGCGTGAATATGGCAGGTTATTGTATCCTTGATGATGATGATGCAACCACTGCCAGCAACAATGAAATCATTCGACGCTATTACGATGCTCGTGTAGATTTGAGAAAAGATTTAATTGATGATGATTCTTTTTCAAAGATAGGAATGATCATGACCACCGCAAAACTTGACCCTGCTGATCGTAAAGTTGTTAAACCGGCTATAGATTTAGCTGAGTCTGTAGACCTCCCTATTGTCTCTTTAGAACTTCCGGACGGATCAATCATCACAGGTAAAACAACCTCGTTACTAGGCGCACCTAGTGCTTGTTTGCTTAATGCTTTAAAATCTATTGCTGAAATCCCTGACAAGTTTCTACTTATCCCACCAAATATCTTAGAACCTGTGCAATCTGTTAAAACCGAAATTCTTGGTGGCAATAACCCACGACTTCATTTGGATGAGCTCCTAATCACATTATCTATTGCTGCTGTGCATGATGAAACCATTCACAAAGCACTCAGCGTGATTAAAAAACTAAAAAATTGTCAAGCCCACTCTTCAGTCATGCTTTCTGAAATTGATTTAGCTGTTTTTAAAAAATTAGGTATCCAAATAACACAAGAACCCATTTATAAAACCAAGAAACTTTATCATAAATAAAATAAAAAAACTGGATATCCAATACCCAGTTTTTATTTAGTTAGTCATTACTTTCTTCTATTTCTTCACTCTCTTCTTCAAAATCATCGTCGTCATCATCATCAAGCTCAAACGATTCCATCTTTGATTCATCAAAAGTGTGTCTAGAACGCAAATCCCATTTGTTATCCGCTAAAGAAATAAATCGTTTATCTAACATTAGCTCAGTATAAAACTCTGCAATTTTCTTTTGTTGTGCTGATTCATCTAACCCTTTTATTTTAATAATTTCTTGCCATATTTGTATAAACGGTACACCTTTTTTTCTCCTCGATACAACATTGTAGGCAATGTCTGTCATTGACTGATAGCTCAAATTTTATATCCTCCTTTTAAGCTGCTGAAAAAATAATAAAACACTTCTTTTACATTGTCAACACTTTTACCACTCACAACGTAAATACATGTGAGAAACAACTTCTTGTTGTTGCAATAATTGATACTCAATTTCCCATCGTCCATCAGCATAGTGACTTTGTAAAAGCTTACTTGTGAATTGGAGTTGTCCAAATTTATGCACTGCTGTCGCCACCCCAAGCTGATTATAAGGTAATATAATAGTGGTTTTCATATCTCCATTGCGATCTATTTGCACACCAGTTTTTAAGAATTGAATGACATTTATCACTTGATCATCTGTTTCAAATGTGAACGATTGTTCCATTTTTGTTAGATTGCCTTGGTATAAGATGGAATGTTGTTTTGACAGGTAATCAATTTGTCTTATAACCCCTATCATATTTTCTTTTTTATTCATGACTTTACTCCTTTTTGAATTATATCTTTTTTTACATGAGTGTCAATAGCTATTGAGCAGTTTTGTACTAAGACGTTAAAAGAAATTGGTTCCATCAATTCCTTCACCTTCATTATTTCATCTTTATGTTGCACAAATTTATGACGTTACCTCTCTAGATGAGGAACAATTCAATTATTATTTGCCCTGACTATTTTGCACTTACTCTCTTTATTTTTGTAAATTGAATTTAATAAGGTATTCTTGACCTTTTGATATTCTTCCTCCTGAGCCATCATTTTTTACTGTAAATTTCACTTCTGGCAGCTAACTGGAACTTATCTAACTTTATTCCATACGCTTTACTATACACTTATCCACTTTAAATAAATAAGAAGTATTCCTTATCAAAGCATGGATTTGATTAATGATAGACATCACAATACAAAAAAGGATTATTTCTATTTACTCAGAAATCAATCCTTTTCATTTATTATTTCAATTAACCCAAATTTTTGCCATCAGATGCTATAACTTCTTTGAACCAATCAAATGAATCTTTTTTTAATCTTGCCATTGTTCCATTACCTTCATCGTCACGATCAACATAAATAAACCCATAGCGCTTACTCATCTCCCCTGATGAACAGCTTACAAGATCAATACACCCCCAAGGAAGATACCCCATCATTTCAACACCATCTTCCATCGCTTCTTGGAAAGCAATAATATGATCACGAAGATATTCAATACGATAATCATCATGAATACTTCCATCAGCCTCAACAGTGTCTCTTGCTCCTAGACCATTTTCAACTAAAAATAATGGTTTTTCATACATTTCGTAGAGCTGGTTCATGTATGTGCGAAGACCGGTTGGGTCAGTTGACCACCCCCATTGACTTTTTTTCAAATACGGATTATCAAAACCTCCAGACATATTTCCTTTTGCATCACCTTCACCTTCAGCCTTTGTAGTCATCGTTGAATAGTAACTGAACGATAAGAAATCACAGGTGTTATCTCTTAACAATTCTAAATCTCCCTCTTGCATTTCCACTGTTATCCCATTATCTTTATAGAATCGTTTTGCATAAGCTGGATATTTCCCTTTCAACATCACATCACAGAAGAAATTATGACGTCTATTTTCACACACTGCTTGCCATACATCCCTAGGATCACATGTCGCAGGATATATAAGTTGACCCGCTAGCATCATCCCCATCTTAGCATCAGGAACAATTTCATGACATAGTTTTGTTGCTTTGGCTGCAGCTACTAACATAATGTGAGCCGCTTGATATGTATCTTGATAAAAATCTGGTGAATTCTTAAACAGCGGCATTGCTGCTCCAAGAATTCCCATAAATGTCATAGAGTTAATTTCATTGAAGTTCAACCATAATTTTACTTTATCTTTGTACCGTTCAAAAATAGTCTTACAGTATCTTTCAAAATGTGCAATCATTTCCCTATTTTTCCAACCACCATATTTTTCAACCAGTCCCATCGGAGTATCGTAGTGAACAATTGTAACTACTGGCTCAATATCATTCTTATGTAGCTCATCAAATAAGTCATCATAGAATTGTAATCCTTTTTCATTAGGAATTAACTCATCGCCATTTGGATAAATACGTGTCCAAGCAATACTAATTCTCAGCGCTTGAAATCCCATTTCTTTAAACAGAGCAATATCCTCTTTGTAGCGATGATAAAAATCAATTGCTTCATGACTTGGATAGAAATACTTTTCTGTCTCTATTTTTTTCCCAAAACTTCCGAAGCGTTCCATATAAGGCGCGCTAATCATAGTATCTACTGTACTTGGCAACTTACCATCTGTTAAATACGCTCCCTCTGATTGACTTGCCGAAAGTGCTCCACCCCATAAAAACTTTTTCTTTTCTTTCATTACGTCTCTCCTCTTTATTTTAGATTTATCGTTATTAATTTTGTTTCATTGCATTGAAGCTCTCCGGAAAAACTCAATCTCTCATTTTCTAAATTAAAGGTAATAGCCTCTTTAATCGGTTTAGCTTTTTGGCGAATAGTTTCAATTTCATCTCGCTTTAGTGGTTTAGGTGAGCCCATTTCTTTCCATATCTGTACTGCATTGCATTTTGTTTCACCAATCACTTCTTCGCTTACCGAAACAACTGAGTTGAGCCCATCCAATAAAAACTGATAACTTTCTTTTCCTTGACTATCCATATCAAAGTGATGGTTAGTCATAATAAGTTGTAGTTGATTTTCACTGCGGTGTAGGCTGACATGAATGTGATCCTCTCCCTGTTTCAACATCATTTTTTCTTTTCCTAATTGATTTAAGAACTTAAATCCATAAAAACTTGGCTTTTCAATTCCATCAATAGTCAGTAGCCCAAAACTTCCGTTAAATGGGTCGGTAAAATATCCCAATTCTTCAAAAATGTCTGAGAATGTCCAGAAACTTGATCCGTCAATTACATCATCTACCTCTAAACTTGTCTTAACAATATAAGCAGCACTCATAACACTATCGTTTTGCCGTGCCACACAAACAGATGTTGTATTCCACTCCGTATAGAAAAGCGGATACTCTTTGGCATTTTGTTTCGCAATTTTTGCGTTATCCAAAAAAATATTGCTTGGATAGGATAGAATTTTTTCTTCATTACACAAAATTTCTCTTGATACTTCAAGAATGCTGTCAGATTGTTTTGCCAGTACTTTTTTCATTTTTTCCATATGCTTTTCTTTACTGAAACTATGCCCAAGTGCATCCCCTGGATATTGATGCGTGCTCATAAAGTCAACCGGCACATTATTAGTTTGACAATAATCATAAAACTCATCAACCCATCGTGATTTTGCAGTTGAAGGTCCACCAACCTTTAAATCCTTGCATACTTTTTTAAGTGTCTCCGCTGTATTTTTGTATAACTCAAAATACTCTTCTTTTGTTCCACTCCAGAAATTAGAAATATCGGGTTCATTCCAAACTTCAAAATACCACTCTTTCACAACATCTAGTCCATATCGATTAATGATAAAGTTCAAAAACCGTTCAATTAATTCATTCCACTCTTCCATTTGTTTTGGTGGCGAAATATAATCCTTGTATTGAAATATTGTTTTATCATCCCTTGCTAACGCCTTTGGCATCATTCCAAGTTCAATAAAGGGTTGCATACCACATTCAATTACAGCATCTAAAACTTTTCCAACCTGCTGAAATGAGTATTCACGAATATGTGGTGTCGATATACCAACACCAAAAATATCATTGATTTCTCTTACAACATATAGACCATCATTAAACAATCCGTGAAAGCGAACTCTTTCTATACCCAATTCATCTCGAACAAATTTTAGTTGGCTTTGGTAATCACTTTGAAGTGCTAGTTTTGCATTCCCACTCCCAACACAAAACTTCCAGCCTTGTTTACTTTTTTGCCACTTTGAATTTTTTATATCAATATTAAACTCCATAAAATTTCTCACTTTCTATAAATAATGAGAGCCATTATACATAACTCTCACCTTTTTGTTTATTTAGCTGATTCTTCTGCAATTTCTTTTTCGTATTCTTCTTTATCTAAACTTCTAAGGAACGGCCAGAATCCAACAACCCACAATCCAATTAAAGCAACTTGGAACAGAGCTGCAATCCATCCACCTTGCAAAAATCCAAATAAAACAATTGGTGTTCCTGTTGGCAGTCCAACACCCATCATGTTTGGTAATATTCCTGCCATCGTTAGAACATATCCGATAATTGCTGAAAGCATCGGCAATACAACGTGAGGTATTGCAAGTTTAAAATTCATAACGATTGGAGCTCCGAAAATTAATGGCTCAGTAATTCCAAACGCCGCTGGTACAACCGCAAGTTTACCTAATGTTTTATATCGTTTACTTTTAGCAAATAGCATACAAATCGCAAGACCAATTCCTCCTCCTGCAAATGTTGTCAACTGGTAAAATGCATATCCAATTGTATTAGGTAGAGCTTGCCCTGCATTAAATGCAGTTACGTTTGCTAGGTCTAATGGTCTCCAAGCAACCATCGCAAGAGACATTACAACCATTGGTCCATGAATACCAAATACCCATAATACTTGACCAATAAAGATAACGATAAGTAAAGACCAAATGTTTCCACCAATACTCTGAATAGGTGATTGCAATAAACTATAAATTGCACTGTGCATTGACCCCCATGCTGTATGGTTGAAAATAAATGTCACAATCGCAAAGAATACCACTACAATAATTCCTGGAATAATTGCTTCAAAGCTTGAAGAAATTACCGGTGGAACTGTGTCTGGAAGTTTAATTGTCCATTTATTCTTTTTAACGAAAGAATAAATACCTCCGACCACAAACCCAATAATCATCGCCGAGAAAACCCCTTGTGCCCCCAACCATCCTGTTGGAAGTGAGTAAGTCATATACCCTGGTACAACCTCAGTTGCTTCAAATGGCGTCACTAGTAAAAATGATGTAATCCCTAAAATACCTGCTGGCACTGGATCTTGTTCATTTTGTTTCGCATAACTGTAAGCAATACCAAATACAGTATACAATGCTGTAAAATTAATTGTAATTAAAACAATTGAGTCTAAAACCGTTAGAATGCCTGTTGATGTAATAAAAGCTTGATATCCCCCAATGTTAATGGCTTTTAAGATTGTCGCTACCGAACCAGACATGATTGCTGGCATTGACACCATCATTCCTCCCATTAGAGCTTTAATGATTTTTGAACTATTTAGTCTCCCAATAACCTCATTTAGTTTATCGGTCCACTTTTCTGTAGATTTTCCCATATATTATCCTCCTATATGCACTCTCATTATATCAAGCGAACTTTAGTTTACTAAAATAAAAAAGTCCTTTGATTACGGACTTTTACTTACTGTAGTACTCTATTATCTTTTCCTTGTTCATCCATACTCTGCTTGAATTTAATTTAATTATTGTTTCTACCGCAACTTTCAGTAAGTCTAGTATTTCGTCGCTGGATAGTGTCGCATTGATTAAGAAGTAATACCGCTTTATCCCTTCTCGATCTTCACTCCCTAACTCCATACTCTTAACAGTGCCATCAACTACAAATCCAATACTTGAGCCAAGATACTCCGTACCACGATATTCAGCACTATATCGCTTACCCGCCTCTGTACAAATTTTCAAGTTTTGGATTAGTGCATCATAATTCTTATAAGTCAAAATCCGTGATATTGCCGAAAAATCATCACGTCGAATGATGTCTTTTATTCTATATACAACTACGCCCTTTAAATCCAGCTGATGCTCAAATGGATTAATAACTAAATCATACTTTATCATATCTCGCTTCTTACTCAGAAATGAGTCATAGTCCATAATATCTACCGTGTACTTACTGAAGTGCTTCATCTCGCTCACGTATACCCTTGAAATTGTATAATCCGATGGTAAAAGCGCCAAAATCTTTTTCTTTTCACTATTCTCTAAAAAGTAGTGATTATCAATGATTAGTGAAAAATAGGCCACCTCTTCCCGCGAGAACTTAAAGCCAGTCATCTTTTCTATTTCATTAAATAATACCTTTGAAATAAAATAGGCCTGTGCATAGGTGACCTCAATATTCAAGAAGTTCATTTCACGCTTTTGTATGTCTAATCGAATTCTCAGCAATAAGCCATACCAAAACCTAGTCATATCTTCTATACACCGCTTGGACACCTTTGGCAGTCCTAAAGTATTTATTTTATCTACAAGCTCTTTTACAATTTCTTTTGCTTGTTTAAATTCACTCTCACAACTTTTAGCTTCTACGATTTCTAGTGGCAATATCGAGCGTAAGAAAAACGAGAAAAAATAAACCTCTTCTTCCACGAAGGTGATTTCTAGTACCTTTGAAATTTCTTCACATATCCGCTTTGCAAGATTTAGGATTAAGCCCTGTTCAATAAAGCAATTTTCAATATCTGCTGCCGACATCCCTCTCCCTTTCAGAATATTCCTGCGACTTGCTGAAAGATAATTTATAATCGCATCCTCTGTATGTTTATTAATGTATATTCTTTCCTCACAAAGCACATCCTGTATTGTCTTAGTCCAAATTGTTTTAAATTTCCTACTCTCTCTACGTCTAACATTAACTCCTCCACTATCATAAATCAACTTTAGCACCATATTGCGAACATAGTATTCCATCCCTGAAATACAAAGTCCTTTTTGTCGATCCACTTCAACTTTTACATTTGTATCTTTACCATAGTAATTCAACATTGAAATATCATTATTCAAGGTCGTTTCAGAAATATAAAATGTTTCCTCAAGATTTTGCTTCGTTACGTATTGGTGGTCCACTAAATATTCAAAAATTGCTGCCCTACGATTAGTCGCTGCATTCATGCTTGTTTCAGCAATCGTATAATCAAAAAATTCCCCAAACTTTTCCTTGTTATAAATTAAAAGTCTAAACCCTTGACCCCTTTTTGATTCTATCAGTCCAATTTTTTTAAATCCACTATGGTTAATTTGTTGGACCCTCCGCCGAACAGTTCGCTCGTTAACCCCAAGCTCATGTGCTAATCGACAAGATTTCACAAATGTACTAGAATCCTTCAACAAATTTATAATCGCTTCATTGAGCTTTTCTATCATTATATACCTCCCATATCTAATGCCATTTTATTATTTTAGTATAGCATAAAATCAAAAATAAATTATGTTTTCTCTTTGCTTAAATTTCACACCATACTTAATTTTTTTATTTTAATTTATTATAAAATATTTAATACTCGCTATTAAAAACAGGGAATCCTCATCAGCTGATCCCTGTTTATTTTGGTAAAAAGGCTTTTATGTCATTTTTCTGTTTTCCGTCATTTAGAGCAGATACAATAACCGATCTTTCTGACAATTCACAGATTGATCCATCTTCTAAAAGTACCCATACTGCCACATCTTCCTTTTGTTGATAAGGTTGATATGGTCTTTGCTTCACCTCATCAAAAGACAAGTAATAGCGTGTATCCAAGTTTCTGTTTTCAACAAGTTTTAACAATTTCTCTTTGTGTTCATCTCCTATTAAATCAACATAATCAAATAGTTTTCGGTGAAGTAATCTTGAAGCTAAATCCTTTGCAATTGCATCCGTTCCTTTAACCAGTTGGCTAAAGCCATATAGACAAGCACTCTCATCTAGTAAAAAATGTTCACTAATACTCAACTCTTCCTCCAATATTAGTGACTTAAACATAGGCACTTCATCAAGGATTGCAAGATTTTCTTTCTTACAATCTCTAAGTCTTTTAAACAAAGCACTGAGTACCGCTTCGTAACTTCTAGAGATAGGGTGGTAATACACTTGCCAATACATATGATATCTTGCCATGATGTAATCCTCAACAGCATGAATAGCAGACTCTTTTACCACTAACTTACCATCCTTTACACGCAAGGTTCTTAATATTCGCTCTAAGTCAAATTCTCCATATTTTGTTCCTGTAAAATATGCATCTCTTAGTAAATAATCCATGCGATCAGCATCCAGCTGTGCACTAATCATCTGCGTTAATAAACTGTTGGGATGGGTGTGATTAATAACAGCTGCCACTTCTTGAGAAAGTCCATTTTTAAAGCTTTCTAAAATTTGATGAATTTCACTATCTTGAGTTAAAATGCGATAAGTAAATTCTTCATGATGAACTGCTGAAACACTTTCAAATGCATGGCTATAAGGCCCATGTCCTATATCATGGGTTAGTCCTGCCAGCATCACCACTACTTTTTCCTCTTCTGATAACCCGTTTGAGATGGATTGATTTTCTTCGCACATCCGTCTCACAATTTCGTACACTCCCAAAGAATGAGAAATACGTGAGTGTTCCGCTGTAGGATACACCATAAATGATCCACCTAACTGTCGAATGCGACGGAGCCTTTGAAATTCTTTACTATTAATACAATTCCAAATCACTTCATAGCGTACTTGTATGTACCCGTGAATTGGATCTCTTAACACCTTAACTTCATCCATTTTTCTTAGCATGCATCAGTCCTCCTCGCATCTCTTTCCCCACAACCAACAAAACAACCGCTTGTGCTACAACTCCTTCTTCTCTTCCCACAAACCCCAGCTTTTCTCCACGCGTTGCTTTGATGTTAATTAGCTCTTCTTCACAGTGCAAAACTTGTGCTATATTCTTTTTCATGGCTTCAATGTATGGTGCCATTTTAGGTTTCTCAATTAATATTAGCGAGTCCACATTGCCGATTTGGTATCCTTTTTCTTCCATAGTTTGCACCACCATATCTAACAACACCAAAGAAGAGATTCCTTTATATTTATCATCTGTATCTGGAAAGTGTTTTCCTAAATCGCCCAGCCCCAATGATCCTAAGATGGCTTCTGCAATCGCATGTGTTAATACATCTGCATCAGAATACCCAACTAAACCTTTATGATGATCTATTTGAACACCACCTAAGACGAGCTGTCTTCCTTCTTCCAGTTGGTGGATATCCATTGATTGTCCGATCCGTATCATCTTATCACCTTCTTTTTCTTTATTATAGCATGAAATATGGTATGATAAAGAAAATTAGGGAGGTTTCTTATGCAAAATAGACCCAGTCATATTGCCCTTTCTTATGCCGCCTCCTTCTGCCTTCAACAACTAAATGACTTAGGCTTTGAAGCATTTGTGGTTGGTGGGTGTGTTCGAGATGCTCTTTTAGAAAAAAATATTCATGATTTTGACATTTGCACTAACGCCACACCTGAAGAGATTAAAACTGTTTTTATCCGCTTTAATACCTTTGATGTTGGAATTAAATATGGCACTATAACTGTGCTCGTCCAACACACACCTGTTGAAATTACCACCTATCGAGTTGATGGCAGCTATACCGATCATCGCTCGCCTAGCCAAATCGAGTTTTCTAGCTCGTTACAAGAAGATTGTCAAAGAAGAGATTTTACGATTAATGCTCTTTGTTATAACCCGCAATTTGGAATTTTAGATTTCTTTAATGGTCTGCATGATTTAGAGGAAAAGCGAATACAGTGTATCGGTGATGCTAAGGTACGTTTTGAAGAAGATGCTCTACGAATTCTTCGTGCGTTACGCTTTAGTGCTCAACTGAATTTTGAAATTGAGTCAGCAACCACCCAAGCAATGTTCCATTGCTTACCATTGCTTGAACATCTATCAAAAGAGCGTATCTCATCAGAGTTTAAAAAAATTATTTGTGCCCCTCACTTTGAAGTCGTCTTTTTAAAATTCAAACCAATTTTCACTTTCTTATTTCCTGAGCTTTCAAAAGAGATTCCTCACCTTTCTGCGATAGCTCATGCTTCTTCATACTCCGTTCGACTAGCACTTCTGCTTTTTGCGTTAGACAATACAGAAATCAAATCATTTTTAAATCGTTTATCCTTATCTAAGCAAGAGCGTAAGGAACAACTCTTTTTCCATCTGCACAAAGAAACTCCTTGCACAACCAAAATAGAACTCAAGGAACTTCTTCGATTTAAGCCAACTCATCCATGGCAATTAGTCCAGTTCAAAGAATTAAGTCACCCTTCTTGCTTAGCGACTGGTCTATACTACCAAGAAATTCTAGATAATAATGAATGCACCACTTTACAACAGCTTTCTATTGATGGCAATGATCTTTTAGGCCATGAGTTTAAAAAAGAAAACTTCTCTTATTTATTAAATAGTGCTTTGACACAAGTTATTCGCGAGAAAGTCCCTAACCAAAAAGAAGAGCTTCTTAATTACCTATTAAGTACAAAAAAGAATCCTTAGTTAGGGATTCTTTCTTAATATTTTATCCATTGTTTTCCCTTTAGCTAACTCATCCACCATTTTGTCTAGTTGCCGTATTGTCTGCATCAGTGGCTCTTTTACTTCTTCTACTCGAACACCACAAACAACTCCTGTAACTAAAAAACGATTGGGGTTCATCTGCGGTGCTAGATCAAAGAATTCAGAAACAGTATCCTCTTGTGCTATTTGTATATCGAGAGCTTTTTGATTATATCCTGTTAACCACATTAATATTTCATCAACTTCTTTTTGCTGTCTTCCTTTGCGCTCTGCCTTTTGTACATACATGGGGTAAAGTTCTTTAAACTTCATATTATATATTCTTTGATTCATACACCCTCCTTTTTATCTTATTTTAGCATAATCATCAAAAAAAGAAAGGTTTCCCTTTCTTATTCTGTTACTTCTACTTCATTTTTTATGGGTGTAACACTTAGCACTTCACTCGGAAGTTCTTCTTCATCTAAAGCATTCGCAAGTTCTCTTTCTTGGCGAAGCTCTTGAGCTCTTTCAAGAATTCGTTTTGTTGTTTCTCTTTCGAATGATGATCCTGTTCCAGCAGGGATAAGTTTCCCAACGATAACATTTTCCTTCAATCCATTTAGTGTATCCACTTTGCCACGAATTGCCGCTTCAGTAAGAACTTTTGTTGTTTCTTGGAATGATGCTGCTGATAAGAATGAATCTGTCTCTACAGAAGCTTTTGAAATACCAAGTAGTGTTGGACCAAACTTCGCTGGTTTTTGTCCACTAATTAGTGTTGAAGCATTAATTTCAGTCATTCGTTGAAGACTTAATGTTTGTCCTACGCTTAATCCTGTATCACCGCCATCTAAAATAACTACTTTCTTTAACATTTGGCGGATCATAACTTCAACGTGTTTATCTGAAATATCAATCCCTTGAGAAGCGTATACTTTCTTCACTTCTTTTAGGATGTAACGTTGAACCTCTTGTACTCCTGCAACCTCTAATAACTCTTTTGGATTAACTTGCCCTTCAGTCAGCTTATCTCCAGCTTTTACTTGAACTCCAACTTTCATCCAAGAACGAACATTTTGAGTAAGGTCACACTTATGCTCAATGCTTTCTGTTTCATTAGAGATTGTAACACTAATTCCCATTCCATCTTCTAATTCACGAATATCCGTAATTTCTCCATCAATCTTCACTAATACTGATGGGTGTTTAGGAGAACGTGCTTCAAACAATTCTTCAACACGAGGAAGCCCTTGTGTGATATCTCCGTCATTACCTGATGCTACCCCTCCAGTATGGAAAGTTCTCATCGTTAACTGTGTTCCTGGTTCTCCAATTGATTGAGCCGCCATAATTCCTACAGCTTCCCCAGATTCAACTTCTTTACCAGTTGCCATATTGCGTCCATAGCATTTGCGACAAACACCATTAGTGCTTGCACAAGTAAACGCATTACGAATATACGCTTTTTCAACTCCAGCATCAACTACTTTTTGAGCTAATATTTCATCAATGAATTGTTCTTCATCAACGATTAATTCTTTTGTTTTTGGATCAATAATCGCTTCCTTCGCATAGCGTCCAATTAAACGATCTTGCAACCCTTCGATAACAGAGTTGTTCTTACGATCAACAATTGCTTCCACAAGGTATCCACGGTTTGTTCCACAATCATCTTCATTAACGATGACATCTTGTGCAACATCCACAAGACGACGAGTTAAGTATCCTGATTCCGCAGTCTTAAGTGCAGTATCCGTTAACCCTTTACGCACCCCATGGGTTGAAATAAAGAACTCTGATACATTTAATCCTTCACGGAAACAAGAATAAATTGGCACCTCAATAATCGAAGGTTGATACTCTTTCTTTGATTTTGATTGAGTTGGTCTTGCCATTAACCCACGCATCCCTGCAAGCTGTGTAAAGTGAGATGCATTACCACGAGCTCCAGAAACTGCCATCATGTTAATTGGGTTCATACGAGGCAAGCTTTCCATAACTTTGCGTCCAATTTCATCTTTGATGTCTGCCCATAATTTTGAGAAATGTCTTTCCCATTCTGCAGGAGTCAATTTACCACGACGTAGTAGGCTTTGTAGCACTTCTGACTTTTCCTTACCTTCATCAACGAATTTTTGCTTGTCTGGTGCAACATTAATATCTGCTAAAGATACTGTCATCCCAGCAACCGTTGAATAACGGAACCCCATATCTTTAATAGCATCTAAGATATCACTAGATCCTTCTGTACGATAGCGTTTAAATACTTCCGCTATGACATTACTCAAATCTTTCTTCTTAAATTCTGGACTCAATGGTCGAGTTTTTAATTCCTCTTTGATGTTTGATCCCATCGCTAAGAAGTCAGAATCTGGTGTCGCTTCTAAACGATCTTTTGATACAGAATTGATGTATGGAAAATCTGCTGGGAAAATATCGTTAAAAATAATTTTACCAACTGTTGTGATTAAGTAAGAACTGTTTTGGTATTCTGTGAAGCTTGACTTTTTCAATGCTTTACCAGGAATCGCAATACGTGTATGTAAATGCACTAACTTATTTTCATATGCCATTAAAATCTCATTGGTGTTTCTGAAAACATGTCCTTCATTATTCCCAAATCGTTTCCACATTTCAGTTGATTCTTGATCACCAAAAGCATCAATAATTGCTGCTTTTGCATAGAACTCTTCCGCTGTTGATTCCATGTTCAAATAGAAGTTTCCAAGAACCATGTCCTGTGACGGTGTAACAATTGGTTTCCCGTCCTTTGGTCCTAGAATGTTGTTAGAACCAAGCATCAAGATTTCTGCTTCGGCACGAGCCTCTTCACTTAATGGTAAATGGACAGCCATTTGGTCTCCATCAAAGTCTGCATTAAATGCCGTACATACTAGAGGATGAAGACGAATAGCACGCCCTTCGACAAGTTTTGGTTTAAATGCTTGAATTCCTAAACGGTGAAGCGTTGGTGCACGGTTTAAAAACACCGGGTGATTTTCAATCACCTGTTCAACCACATCCCATGCACGAGCATCTTGACGGTCAATTAATTTCTCTGCTGTTTTTTGATTTCCTACAATCCCTTGATTTACAATCTCATTAATAACAAAGGGCTTAAATAGTTGAATTGCCATCTCACGTGGAATTCCGCATTGATACATTTTTAAATCTGGCCCTACTGCGATAACTGAACGACCTGAGAAGTCAACACGTTTTCCTAAAAGGTTTTGACGGAAACGTCCTTGTTTTCCTTTCAAACTGTGTGAAAGAGATTTTAAGGCACGTCCACCAGCTCCAGTAATCGCTTTGCTACGACGACCATTATCAATTAACGCATCCACCGCTTCTTGCAACATCCGTTTTTCATTTTGTACAATGATTGCTGGTGTTCCAAGTTCTAATAATTTCTTTAAACGATTATTTCTGGTAATAACTCGACGGTAAAGATCATTCAAATCACTGGTTGCAAATCGACCACCATCCAATTGCAACATCGGTCTTAAATCAGGTGGAATAACAGGTAGTACTGTTAATACCATCCAATCGGGTTGATTCGCAGAATTTAAAAATGCATTGACTGTTTCTAAACGTTTGATTAATTTTTTTCTTTTGTCACCTGAAGTTCCTTCAAGTTCTGCAAGGACAACTTTCTGCTCCTCTTTTAAGTTTACTTTCCCTAAAAGAGTATGAACTGCTTCTGCTCCAGTTTGTGCTACAAAGCTTCCGCTACCATACTGCGCTAATGTTTCGCGATATTCCTTTTCAGAAATTACTTGCTTGTATTCTAATTTTGTTTTCCCAGGATCAATAACCACCCAAGAAACAAAGTAAACAACCTCTTCCAATTGCTTCGGTGTAATGTTAAGTAATAAACTCATACGAGATGGAATGCCACGCAAGTACCAAATATGTGCTACTGGAGCAGCCAGCTCAATATGCCCCATGCGTTCACGACGCACAGAAGACTTTGTAATCTCAACTCCACAACGATCACAAACAACTCCTTTGTAGCGAACTTTCTTATACTTCCCGCAATAACACTCCCAGTCTTTCGATGGCCCAAAAATCTTTTCACAAAATAATCCATCTCTTTCTGGCTTTTGAGAACGATAGTTAATTGTTTCTGGTTTCTTTACTTCTCCAAAAGACCATTCGCGAATTCGCTCAGGTGATGCTAGTCCAACTTGTATTGCCGCTGATTGATTAATACTATCCATATCTGCACCCTCCTCTAGTCTAACTCTTCATCGAAGCCTATTTCTTCAGCTTCTTGAAGTTCTGATTCCTCTTTGATGGTCAACCCTTCAGTATCTCTCATCATTTCTCCAAAATCACTACCCTCATAATCATCTTGTGTGATTTTCTTTATTTCAATCTCTTCACCTTCTGCATTTAATGCTTTGACATCAATAGCTAAAGCTTGGAGTTCATGTTTCAATACTCTAAATGATTCTGGAATCCCAGGTTCTGGAATTTCTTTACCTTTGATAATCGCTTCATATGTTTTAGTACGACCCACAATATCATCAGATTTGACAGTCATAATTTCTTGTAGTGTGTGTGCTGCACCATATGCTTCAAGTGCCCAAACTTCCATTTCTCCGAAACGTTGTCCACCATTTTGAGCTTTACCTCCAAGTGGTTGTTGTGTAACTAAACTATACGGTCCTGTTGCACGTGCATGCAATTTATCATCAACCATGTGTGCTAGCTTAATCATATACATGACACCCACAGAGATTCGCTCATCATAAGCTTCTCCAGTTCGCCCATCATATAACACTTGCTTACCATCAGGTGTGCATTCTGCTTCTTCCATAATTGAACGTAATTCTTCATTACTAATTCCATCAAATACTGGTGTTGCAAATTTTACTCCTAATTTTTTTGCGGCGAATCCTAAATGAATTTCTAGGACTTGTCCAATGTTCATCCGAGAAGGTACTCCAAATGGATTCAACATGATATCCACTGGTGTTCCATCTGGCATATACGGCATATCTTCCACAGGAAGAATTTTTGAAATAACCCCCTTGTTTCCGTGACGCCCCGCCATCTTATCCCCTTCAGAAATTTTACGCTTCTGTACAATATATATTTTTACTACTTCGTTAACCCCCGGTGCTAAATCATGTCCTTCACTGCGTTTGAATACTCTTACTGAATGAATAATTCCCGCTCCACCATGTGGAACCTTCAGTGAATTATCACGAACTTCTCGCGATTTTTCTCCAAATATCGCTAACAACAATTTTTCTTCAGGTGATACTTCGGTTTGTCCTTTAGGAGTTACTTTCCCAACTAGGATATCTCCTTCTTTTACTTCCGCTCCAATCCGTACAATTCCTCTTTCATCTAAGTGACGGCAAGCGTTTTCTGAAACGTTTGGAATATCGCGTGTAATTTCTTCAGGACCAAGTTTTGTGTCACGACATTCAATATCATATTCTTCGATATGAATCGATGTATACACATCTTCCTTAACCATTCTCTCTGACATGATAATCGCATCTTCATAGTTATATCCGTGCCATGTCATAAAGGCTATCGTAACATTTTGTCCTAATGCTAATTCTCCATTTTGCATTGATGGTCCATCAGCTAAGACATCTCCACGTTTAATCTTTTCTCCTGTTTTTACAATTGGGTGTTGATTAATGCATGTCCCTGCATTAGAGCGGCGGAACTTTTCAAGTTCATAAGTTCTTTCTTCTTTCTTTCCGCTAACAACAATTTTTTCTGCATCACAATAAGTAACTACACCATCTTCAAGGGCAACACATCCCGCTCCTGAGTCTGCAGCGATGCGATGCTCAATCCCAGTTCCCACGTATGGCGAATTAGGAATTAATAAAGGAACTGCTTGACGTTGCATGTTTGCTCCCATAAGTGCACGAGAGGCATCATCATTTTCCAAAAACGGAATGCATGCTGTCGCAACAGAAACAATTTGCTTTGGCGAAATATCGGCTAATTCAATTTCTTTCATATCCGCAAGTACGGTTTCTCCTTGTTTACGAGCAACCACTTGCCCTTTAGAAAGTTTTCCATCCTCTACTTCATTCGCTTGGGCAATAACATAATCTCTCTCTTCATCTGCAGAAAGATAAATAACTTCATCACTTACTTTACCGCTCTTGTCCACTGTACGGTATGGTGTTTGAATAAAGCCGTATTCATTTATGCGAGCATAGGTTGTTAAGTTTGAAATCAGTCCAATATTTGGTCCTTCTGGTGTTTCAATCGGACAAATACGACCATAATGCGAGTTATGAACGTCACGAACTTCAAATCCTGCACGCTCACGAGTTAATCCTCCGGGTCCAAGGGCTGAAATACGACGTTTGTTTGTTAGTTCCGCTAATGGATTTTGTTGATCCATAAATTGTGATAGTTGTGAACTCGAAAAGAATTCTTTAATCGCTGCTGTTAAAGGACGAATATTAGTTAATTGCTTTGGTGTCAATGTTGCTATTTCAGCAATGGACATTCTTTCTTTAACTACTCTTTCCATACGAGCTAATCCAACACGCAATTGGTTTTGAATTAATTCTCCTACAGTTCTAATACGGCGATTTCCTAATTGGTCTATGTCATCTACTGACCCAACAGAATCTAGCATATTTAATTGATAGCTGTAGAAAGCAATCATATCTGAAATAGTGACTGTTCTCTTTTTATTTAACGGGTCATTCCCCATTGCTTTAACAACGTGACTAGGACTATGTACTGTTGCCATTTTGACACACTGTACTGCCGCTCCTACTAGCCAGGCTGTAATTTCTTTACCATCTTTAACCATTTTGATGATTTCTTCTTGGTGTTCAGGTGAACATCCCAAAACTTCTTCATCTGGTAAATATCGTTCTACTACTAATTCTTTGCTTAAACGTAAATCCTTTTCCTTTTCAGTAAGGCGCCCAAAAACATAAAGGCGTTGCCCATAATTCATCACCGCTTTAACATTTGATTTAGTTAAAACCACTGGTTGAGCAATAATGCTTGTATAAACTGAAACACTCTCAAATTCTTTCGCAATTTCCTTAATTTCTTTTTCAGTTAAGACTGTCCCTTTTTCAAGACTTACTTTTTTTCCATCAAGATCTGTCGCTAAAATTCTTCCCACAAGTGCCGCCATCCGCTCTGTTGGCACTGTTGCTGTATCAGGGTGTGTAAAAGTATGACTAAATGGCATCGCAGCCATATAGTGCCCTTTTTCTAACTCTTCACGAATTAGGTTACGATAATGACGAGTAACTACTGTCCCCTTTTTACAAATCACTTTACCATCAATGCTCTTAATATCTTCCATCACAATTGCGTTTTCTAAGCGGTCAACAACACTCAATTTTTTATTTAATTTGTAACGCCCTGCTTTAGTCAAATCATATCGGCGTTGATCAAAGAATTTCGCATTAACTAATGTAATCGATCCATCTAAAGTAGGTACTTCATCTGCTCTTTGGTTTTCATAAAGTGCCAATAATGCTTCCTGTGTTGTTTTCACTTTATCTGCTGCTAAAGTATTTTTTATTTCTTCATAGTTTCCAAAAATTGCAGTATACAAAATCATGTATAGATTTAGAAACTCACGTTGTTCCCCCTCAACAATCACATCATCAAAAACTTCAAGCCCCAATGATTTTAAGAACACTGTAATCTCTTTTGTACTAAATCCATCTTCCGCTTGCTCAAGGTCTAGTGATAAACCAATTGCTTTAAATAAAACAGTTGATAAAATTTTACGTTTTCTGTCAACTGACATATTCATAATGCGCCCTAATGCTGCTTTCTTACTGTCAGACATTAATTCCAACCAAGTACCACGACTTGGGATTAGCTCTGATTGGAAAATATCTTTCCCTGTTCTATCTTCTGCAGCAATATCAAAATACGCTCCTGGAGAACGTACAATCTGCGAAACGATAACTCGTTCCGCTCCATTAATAATAAATGTCCCTGTCGGTGTCATCAGTGGAAACTCTCCTAAGAATACATCTTCTCTCTTAGTTAAGATTTCTCCAGTTTCTGGATCCACCATTTCAAGCTTCATTGTTCCTTTTAGCGGAGCCGCATAGTTTGTTTCTCTATACTTACTTTCGTTAATTGAATACTTAGGATCGCCAAATTCGTAACCTTCAAATTGCAGTTGAATGTTTCCACCGTAGTTTGAAATTGGGTACACATCATCAAAAACATCCTGAATCCCCTCTTTTTTTAACCACTCAAAAGAGTCTGTTTGAATCTCAACTAAATCAGGAAGCGATAACTCTCCACTTGCTTTTGAATAATCGCGGCGAGTTGCTTTGTTTCCAAGTTCTATAACTCGAAATGTTTCATTTTTTTCCATATTGTCCATCCTTTCAAATAGCTTTTATAACGTCTAAAAGGGCGCATTATTCCCTCAAAAAATTAGACTTTTATGCAATTTACTATATTATCATATTGAAGTCAATCTGTCAATGTTTTCTTTGTTGCTTTCAAAACCCAATATCCTTTATCTTTTTTAATTAAATCACAGTTCCCAAACACTTCCTCAATCTTTTTCTTTGCACTTGGGGCTCCTTGTTGTTTACGAATAACAACCCACAAACTGCCTTCATCCTCCAAATAATCATATGCTTGTTCAAAAAAATCATAAATAACTTTTTTTCCTGCACGGATTGGCGGATTTGTGATAATCGTTGAAAATGTTCCTTCTACCTCTGTGTAACCATCAGAAACTAGAGCTTCCACTTCAATCTTTGCTCGAACAGCATTAAGCTGAGTTAACTCCACCGCTCTGGGATTACTATCTACAGAAACCATAGCACTTTGTGGAAACTGTGTTTTACAAACAACGCCAACAACACCATAACCACATCCCAAATCAAGTACTCTATGCCCAATCTCACGTTGACAAACCTCCTTTAACAAAACCCAAGTACCAAAGTCAACTTCAGTTTTACTAAAGACGCCATTGTCCGTAATAAAGGTATAATAAATGCCCAAAAACCGGAAAGGGATTTCTTTCCGGTTTTGATCAAGATTGCGATTGTCTGTAAAATAATGACTCATCTGCATCCTTCTTTCTTTTGGGCTTTCAAAACTATTTAATTTCTACTGCTGCTCCAGCTTCCATTAATTTCTTTTTGATTTCTTCAGCTTCTTCAGAAGAGATTCCCTCTTTAATTGGGCTTGGTGCTCCGTCCACTAATTTCTTAGCATCAACAAGTCCAAGACCTGTGATTTCACGAACAACCTTGATAACTCCAACTTTGCTGTCTCCTGCATTTGCAAGAATAACGCTAACTTCGCTTGGTGCTGCCGCTGCGTCAGATCCACCTGCTGCTACAACTGCTACTGGAGCTGCTGCTGTTACTCCGAATTTTTCTTCGATTGCTTTTACTAAATCATTTAGTTCAAGAATTGTAGCTCCCTCTAGGTAAGCTAAGATATCTTCATGTGATAATTTTGCCATTTTATTTTCCTCCTCTATGGTCTACTCAGCTGCTTCTGCAGCTTCTTCAGTTGCTGTTTCAACAACTTCTTTTACTTCTTCAACCACTTCTTCAACCTTAGCTTCTGCTACAGCTTCAACAACTGGTTCTTCTTTTTTTGCAGTTTCAACAACCGCTCCACCATTCTTTTCTTTTTCATCGCTAACCGCTTTAACCACGCAAGCAAATGAACGAACAGGGGATTGTAGACAGCTCAACAACATTGAAAGCATTCCTTCTCTGTTTGGTAAGCTTGATAATTCTTTAATTGTGTTAATGTCAACGACTTTTCCTTCAACAACTCCACTCTTAAGAACTAGTGCTTCATGCTCTTTCGCAAACTTTGCAAGCACTCGGCTTGGCGCAACTGCATCATCACTAAATGCGATGGCATTTGGCCCAGTTAATTGCTCAGATAGTTCTTTAAACCCAGCTGCCTCAGCTGCGCGAGAAGACATTGTGTTCTTGTATACTTTCAATTCCACATTTTCTTCACGCAACTTGCGTCTTAGTTCAGAGACTTCCGCAACACTTAACCCACGATACTCCACGATAACTGTAGAGGCACTAGAAGTGAATTTCTCTTGAATTTCACTAACCAGACTCTTTTTCGCGTCTAATACCGCTTCTCTCATTGCAACACCTCCATCTTCTATAACCAATATACGCATATTTTATAAACAAAAACCTGTGCTAAAGACAGCACAGGTTGAAAGTCTAAAAAAGTTTTACTTTCTACCTCGGCAACATATTTAAGCTTACGCCGTTGCTGTCTATGGTATATTGATAACACTCATAATTATACAGCAAAATACTCCTTTGTCAACCATTTTATTTCCTATGTCCTATTTTCTTTTATCACTAAAACTTTACAATAATCTATCGAGAATTAAGCCCTTAAAATAAAAAAGCCTTTTTAAAGGCCTTATCTCCCTGTAGGGACAATTGCAAATCTTCCATCACAATTCGTTGGAATTTTCTCTTGATTTGCTTGAATATCAGTTAACCCACTTAAATCATAAGTATAGGTAAGCGGATAGGTCTCTACATCGCTTCCTTTTTTCAACCAAACTTGCTCAGCTGATCCGCCTTCACAGTTTTGAAAATCAACGCCATAGTAAGAAATGTTTTCATCCTTTTGCCCAAATATAACCACCATGTCTAAATCTTGCTCCAATCGACTAATTTTATAAGTTCTTCCCTCTTGTACTTCCAAAAGAAACCTAGCACTAACCGGTTCACCATTAATATAAATACCAGTGATTTCATACCCTGGATAAGCAAAGAAGTTCACCACTACATTATCTGCCTGAGTAACAACTTTTTTAATGTCCAGCTCTGTTCTGTCGTGAAACATTCCACGAATAGTATTACTAAACATCCATGATACAGTATTTTGGCTTTCCGATACTTCTCCAAACCCATTTGAGCGAATTTCCAAACTAAAATCACTTGCCTCTGCAAAGGTTGCTTCAATTGTGTGATTTTTTGATACTTCCGTAAATATGTAAGTTGTCTCTGCTTCTACTTCCTCGCCATCCACAAACAATTGATCTAAATAATATCCATCATCTGGAGTAATCAAAAACTCTTGATCTTCATCTTCTTTAACCGCCACTTTCCCAGTCGGTGTGATAGTTCCGTTTTCGCCAGCTGTTGCAGTAATGATGTAGCTTTTCTTCGTCGTCTCTGGTGTTACTGATGGAGTTGGTGACAGAGATGGTGTCGGCGTTACTTCTTCATTACCTTCTACAAACGTCACGCTAATTGTATGATTTGCAGTTACATTTTTAAAAGAGTAGCTAGAGGTTGCACTCACCGCTGAGCCATCCACCAACAACTTATCAATGATATAGCCTGTATTTGGTGTTATGGTATAGGTTTGAGAACCGCCACTTTTCACTGTCGCATTTCCAGATGGTGTAATTGATCCACCGTTTCCTGCACTTGCCGCTATCGTATAATTCTTTTCCGTTTCTGTATCGTTTTTTCTGTAGGTAACTACAATCGTTGTGTTTCTTGATATGCTGATGGTGTATGAATTTGTTGATGCACTTGTCAAGGCCAAAGCCCCATTCACTGTCACCGTGTCTAGCACATACCCTGTGTTTGGTTTGAAATAGACAGTGAATCGATTATCATAATCCACAATGGTATCTCCCAGTGGCGTTACCGTTCCACCTTGCCCCGATACACTTGTTGTCACTGTGTATTTTGCCGTCTTTTTAAATGTCGCTTCAATGTGGTGATTTGATGTTATGTTGTTCCAAGTGTAAGTGTAGGTTTGTAGTCCATCAACTCCCGATAGAGCTACTCCATCAACTAAGATGGTGCTAATTGCATAGTTATTAACAGCTTTTACAGTAGCAGAAAATGATGACCCTGAGCTTACTGTACCATTTGCTGGTGTCACTGTTCCTCCAGTAGCTGCAGAAGAAGTAATATTATAAGTCGATACCTTTTCTGTCGTTGTTACTAACGCCATCGTTTCCCTAATATTTGATAAGGTGTATTGAGTTACTGCCCCAAGATTTGTTTTTGATCCTGATGATGTTCCAAGAAGTTCTACTCCGGTAAGCACAAACCCACTTTCAACTGATATCGTCACATTAAGTGTTGTCCCAGGTGTCACCCAAACTCCAAGACCACCCGAATCCAGATATCCACCATCCACGGTTATGTTTGATCCGATGTCTTCGTCAAACACCACGGCATAACAGGTTTCTGTCCCGCCGCACATTGATGCTCTTGTATTTTTTTCAAAAATGCCCGTGCCAATTTTTTCAGTGTTTAGTATTGTCCCCTTGGTATCACTACCCTCCAAGACCTCGGCTTGAACTCCTTGATTGATACCCATAGCGAAAACAAGTATTAATGCGATTATTACTTTCATCTGCTTACTCATTTTCATCACCCCTTTGATTCTGTGCCTATATATTATATATACTTTATACACTAAAAACAACCTATTTATTAATATTCTTCAATACATTTCATAAAAATAAATTAGCAAGCACTTTCACTCACTAATTTATTTTTTTATTGTAAATATAACATTTTTTCTAAAAATAGCTTTGCTCTTTCTGTTTTTGGATTCTCAAAAAACTCTTGTGGTAAACTATCTTCAACCAAACTTCCTTGCTCTAAAAATAATATTCTAGTCGCTATTTTTCTAGCAAATCCCATTTCATGAGTTACCACCATCATACTCATTCCCTGCTCAGCTAAGTCTTGCATAACTTGTAACACTTCACATACCATTTCCGGGTCAAGTGCTGAGGTTGGTTCATCAAATAACATCACTTCCGGCTCCATAGCTAGTGATCTCGCTATCGCTACTCTTTGCTTTTGACCACCTGATAATTGTGATGGATAACTATTTTTCTTATCAATTAATCCGACTAGTGTTAAATATTTTTCTGCTGTTTCAATCGCTTTTGTTTTATCTACTTTCAAAACATCAACAGGTGCTAAAGTAATGTTTTCAAGCACTGTTAAGTGAGGAAATAAATTAAAGTGTTGAAATACAAATCCCATTTTCCTTTGTTGACTAACACTGCTTACATCTAGCACCTCATCATCGATAAAAATTTGACCACTATCCACTTTTTCTAACCCTTTTATCGCTCTTAGGAGTGTACTTTTCCCACTACCACTTGGTCCAATAAGGCAGACTACTTCACCTTTTTTCACTTCAACACTAACTTCCTTTAACGCTTCTACACCGCCAAAAGATTTACTTGCAGCACTGACTTTAATCATAACTCATCACCTTTTTTTCAACCCTTCCAGCAATCACAGAAACAACACTTGTCATAATTAAATACATGATAGAGGCAGCCACTAAAAACGGTAGATAATTGTAATGTTGAACCCCCAATATTTGAGCAGACTGCAAAAGCTCCACTCCTCCTATTGTTGAAATAAGGCACGAATCCTTAATCAGTACAATAAACTCAGAAACAAGTGGCGGTAAAATAATTTTAAATGCTTGAGGAAGAATAATTTTTCTCATCGTCAACTTATTTGACATCCCCAATGTTTTCGCAGCTTCCCATTGCCCTTTGTCGATAGATAAGATGCCACCACGAATAAGTTCCGTAGCATAAGCTCCACTATTAATACTAATTGCAACCGTTCCGACAACATAAGGGTTTAGACGAATTACACCACCTGTAATCATGGTGTATATTGCAGGAAACCCTAAATAAAGAAACAAAATTTGAAGGAGCATTGGTGTTCCTCGAATAACTTCAACATAAATTCTTCCACAAGCCCGAAGAACTTTATTTTTTGAAATTCTCATTGAAGCTCCAACAATCCCTAACGCAATCCCAACAACAAAGGCACATAACGCAATGGTTAGTGAGATAAGTGCCCCATTCAACATAAACGATAATGTCTCAGCGGTAATCATTGACTCTAAAGTCATACCTATTTTAGTCCCCATTTTTCTAACAACTCTTGGTATTTATCACTTGCTTTTACTGTTTCAATTGCTGCATTAATTTCATCCATTAATAGTGTTTTATCTGTTTTTGCCACAACATACATGCTGTCATCAATTAGTGCCTCATCAATTAATACAAACCCTGCATTTTCCACATAACTCATCGCAACTCCTTGATCTAACACAACCGCATCGTACGCATTAGTTTTTAATGACTCCATTAGAATATTAACATTTCCCACACCAATAACTTCAGCATTTGCAATTTCTTTAGCAGCTGCTTCTCCGGTTGACCCTAACTGCGCTCCGATTACTTTCCCTTCTAAATCAGCAAGGCTTTTGATTTCTGATGATGCATTAGTCACAACAAGTGTTGAACTATCAATGTACGGTGTCGAGAAAAGAACATCTCTTTCTTCATCATAAGTAAATCCAGAAACCCCTAAGTCCAACTGTCCCATTTGCATTGAAGTAATAATTGTTGAAAATTCAAGTTGAACCCATTCGATCGTATACTCCCCATCGTTATTTTCATTGATTGCTTCTAAAACAGCATTCATAAAGTCGATATCAAATCCTTCTAATTCTCCCGTTGCACTTAAGCTTTCATATGGTGGATAGTCTGGTGCAACTCCAATAGAAATCACATTTTCTTGAATTAAACTCTCTGACCAACTTGTCACTTCATTTGTTTCAGATGTTGAAGTACACCCCACCAATAAACTTGTCATTACCAACATTAGCCCCAATTTTTTCATTTTCTTTTCCTCCTTTTGGTTTCTAATTTCCAATAAAAAACGCCTCTATAAAAACTATAGAGACGAAATCATCCGCGGTACCACTCAAATTACCTAATGTTTTCCACTAGGTCAGCTTCCCTTTAATGCAGGGATACATCCACTTTACTATCATACAGTGAATCTCCGAAGCTCGTTTCATTTGTTTTCGATGTCTCATTTTCACCATTTATGAGCTCTCTTTTACATCTAATCCAAATTACTACTCTTCATCATCAATTTTTTTTAGTTTACATCAAAGTTTTTTCTATGTCAACCCTAATTTTTTTATTTTGACATTTCTTTTAATTATATTTCTCTATCTTGTATTACCAATCATTTTTTAAGCTTGCTAATTTGTATCATTAAATATCAATTATTGGCATAATAAAAGGCACTCTCACAAAATGCCTTTATTGTATTTTTGTTATTTCTTGTTTATCGCATCCACGATGTCGCTAGTTTGTTTTTCTGTGTGAGTTCGAACGTTAGTATCATCCATTCTTCCAGAGATAACGTTGTTTATCATTGCTTCTACTTCCTGTACTTTATTTTTTTCAAAAATCAAAAAGTCTAAAACAAGTGTCCCACCTGATGTTGTATGAACCAGCACAAACGTATTGAATGCCCCAATAATCTGAGCAACCCCTGCCGCCATTAAAATGAGCCCCCATAGAACACTATCCCCTGAAAGTGAGAGCCCTACAAAAAATAGCAAAACACCAACAAGAACTTCTTTGATTGATAGAGAAAAACTTGAGTCTACCGATGAAATTTGGTTTGAGGGTATAGTTCGCTGAGCTTGACCTAGTGGAATTAATCCTAAAATTGTGTTTGGTATTTTGAATTTAACAAAATTTTGGTCAACATTAACTTCCCCTTTTAAATAGTATGTAATAAGTGATGATGCAAATGTTACTGTTTTCATATTATCCTCCTATATGCTATATGTTCCATTATCTCACCCCCCCCCGAAATGTCAATGCCTTTTCATAAACTAAAACAAAAACAAGATTTAACTTGTTTTTGTTTACTATTGATTTCGAATAATCCGTTTCAGGAATATTTTTGTTCTCTCTTTTTGTGGATTTTCAAAAATTTGCTCAGGTGTTCCCTCTTCTTCAAGAACTCCTTTGTCCATAAAAATGACACGATTTGCCACATCTTTTGCAAAAGCCATTTCATGAGTAACAATAATCATCGTCAACCCTTCTTGGGCTAATGTTTTAATAACCGTTAATACTTCTTCCACTATCTCAGGGTCCAATGCTGAAGTTGGCTCATCAAAAAGTAAAACTTCAGGTTCCATACACAGCGCTCTTGCGATTGCTACCCTTTGTTTCTGACCACCAGAAAGAGTGGTACTTGCCGCATGAGCGAAACTATCCATCCCTACTTTCTTCAAGTACATCATTGCTTTTTCCTTAGCTTCTTTTTCGCTGCGATGAAGCACTTTCATTTGAGCAATCACACAATTTTTCAGGACACTCATGTTACTAAATAAATTAAACTGTTGGAACACCATGCCTACCTTTGTTCGATATTGGTTAATATCTTTCTCTTCTAAGATATTTTTACCATGCACAAGAATTTTTCCCTGATCTGGTTTTTCCAAAAGGTTAATACAGCGAAGCATTGTTGACTTGCCACTCCCAGATGCACCAATTAAGCAAACCACTTCATTTTCATTAACTGAAAAATTAATTCCTTTTAACACTTCTAATTGTCCAAAATGTTTATGAACATCCTTTATTTCTACTATTTTTGTCATTTTGAATCTCCTTGTGTAGCAATTTTCATGCCTGCAGTTGATGTCATTGACTGTGGGTAACTTGTTTTTGTTTTGTTCATTCTTTTTTCAATAAATTTTAAAATTAAGCTCATCGTCAAAGTTAACGTTAAGTAAACGCAAGCAATCACAAAATAGGTTTCTGTAAAGCGATAATTTCTTCCTGCGATTCTTGTTCCTTGAAACATTAATTCAGTAATCGTAATAATAGATAAAACTGAACTATCTTTAATATTTACGATGAATTCATTCCCAATAGCAGGGAATGCATTGCGTATTGCTTGTGGCAAAACCACTAACAACATGGTTTGAATGTTGCTCATTCCAAGGGAACGAGCCGCTTCAGTTTGACCTTTGTCCACCGATTGAATTCCTGAACGGATGATTTCCGACATATATGCGCCGGTATTGACCGATATGACAAACATCCCCGCTATAAGTGGCGTCCAATTCAACACCTTAAGTAAAGCATAATAAATAAATACCGCTTGAATCATCATTGGTGTTCCTCGAAAAACTTCAATATAGATTGTTGATATGACATCATATATTTTCTTAATAATTTTAACTGGTGCAGATGCTGAATCATCCACTTTAATCGCCTTAATTCCACCAACCATTAATCCTATACACAAGCCAATCACAGTTCCTACAAGGGCTACTATTAATGTGTTTTTTACTCCTAATAAAATTGAAGCATAGTCTTTATTAATAATTTCCCAAATAATTTTAAAATCCATTACTCACCTATCGCCGGTTGACGACTAGTTGCATCTTGCATTAATTGAACTCTTGTTTCTTCGCTGATATTGTCTAATGCTACCTGAACACGATCAAGTAATACTGTATTATCTTTCGCTACTGCGATTGATACTGTGGTATCCGCTACAAATCCCATACCATCTTCAAATGTTACAATCGTTAAATCTGGATTTGCCGCTACAACCCCTTGCGCTACAGGAAGTTCTGCAGTTAAGGCATCTACTTCCCCTTGTTGAAGTGATAAAACCATTCGTGGATAGGTCGCAAGCGGAGTCGCATGATTAACACCTACGATTTGTTCAATGATATCATCATATAATGTGTTAATTTGCCCCAATACTTTTTTACCTGTGAAATTTTGAATGGATGTTGCTGTAACTAAATCAGTGTCTGATGCACGAACGATCATAACCATTTGTGATTCATAGTATGGTGTGGTGAAGTTAACAGCTTCCAGTCGCTCCTCTGTTTGGGTCATCCCCGCAATAATCAAATCAATTTCACCATTATTCAATGCCGGAATTAACCCTTCCCAAGCAATTGCTTTGACAACAAGTGTCATTCCTAATTGACCAGCTAAATTTTGTGCCATCGCAACATCATAGCCATCACAATAATCCACCTCAGATATCGCCACTGCTCCTTCTGTCGCTTCTGCTTGAGACCAGTTAAATGGTGCATAGTTACATTCCATTCCTACTGTTAAAACATCTTGTGTTATTTCTGGTGTTGTTTCTGGTGCTGAGCTAGAACATCCAGCCATTAACATTAATACTGCCATAATTCCTACTGCTTTTCTCATTTTATATCCCTCTTTCTTTCAAATAAAAATCGTATGAGCTATTGTCATACGATAATTTAAATTATCCGTTGATAAATAGCGCCACTTCTTACGAAGGAGTGTTATAAGTATTTCCTATAACCCCATAAGCTTTTTTGCCAAAAAACTTATTCGGCGATGATTGCCTTTCCTCTGCTTCTTCGTTTGCCAACTCCACAGAATACTTTTCTACACCGCTACCTCTATACAATTTTTATAAGTCTTACAATACACTTTAAATTATTTTTTGTCAACATTTTTTTAATCACAACATCCAAACATCTAAACTTTAACTAAAACATGGACAATCTCAGCAACATATGCGTGATGAAAATCATCTTTTTCATAACAAGTTTCTCTTACGTCTTCATCTAAAAATTTTTCTTTGTTCAATTGTCCTTGATATAATTTCTTGCACACAAAAACCACTTCAGCTTGCTCAATAATCGGAACATTATCCCACAATGTTGTGCTCATCTGGCAATGTTCTAATTTATCCTCTTCTCGTCCTGTCGCTACACCAAGATAGGCTAATTCCTTGCGATATCCTTCTCCAAAAAAAGCAACTGAAAAGGTCTCTTCCTTCTTTATAAAATCATTAGTATAACGTTGCGGCCTTACATAAACAGTCACAACATCCTTATTCCAAAGATGACCCATTTGAAGCCAACTTGCTGTCATTGCATTGACTTTCTGATCAGCTTGAACGGTAATAATAGCCCACTCTTTCGCTATCATTTCAAAAATATTCTTATCTAATTCGCTTGATTTGATTTCTTTAAACATCAATCCCATCCTCCTGTGGTGAATTTTGTGTTAATCTTATAATCTTTTTCTTTTATTTCTCTATTATTTTATCACACTTTATCCTTTTTGCACTTCTAAATAAAAAAAGGCTATTCGCCTTTCCTTTATTCGCAGACATATCCTGCTGATTCTAATGTTTCTTTTGCCTCTGCTCCGGTTGTTGGAAGATATAATTCTTCAATAGTTCCTTCTGCAAGCGTTGCATACTCATACATAATTGAAATAGCAATAACTTGATTTTCATCATCATATGTCGTTGCTAGTGTATATCCGTATTCTGCTGCCGTTGCATTGTCTTCTTCGGCATACGCTTTAATCAACTCCGAATACTCTGTATACCCAATCCCTGATTCTTCTGTCCATGTTGATAATTGTGTTTCTTGCCCTAAGCTAACAATTTGATCTTCTGCATCTGCAACCACTGTCAGAACGTCATCCGTTAAAAACCCTTGGCTGTCATCTGAATAAGAACAAGCAATTGTTGTTGTATTTGCTGATGAGCATCCAACCATCCCTAAAACCATGAATACTGCTACTATTTTTTTCATTCTCTTTCTCCTTTTATTTTCAATGCTATACCATTTTAGCACATTCTATTTTTTTTGACAACTTTAACCGGAAAGTCCTGTAACTCATTACAGAATAAACTCGCTTGTGCAATGTTGCTGGCAAATGTTTTAAAGGATAAATATAAAGAAAAAGGCTATTCGCCTTTCCTTTATTCGCAGACATGTCCCGATGCTTCTACTAACTCTTTTATTTCTGAGCCAGTTGTTGGAAGTTCTAATGCTTCAATAGCTTCTTCTGCAAGCGTTGCATAATCAACTTCCAACACTATATCAATAATTTGATTTTCGTCATCATATGTTTCTTCCACTGTATACCCGGCGTATTCTTCCGGCATCTCTTCCATATTTAACGTTTTAAGCGCTTCCGAATACTCTGTATACCCAATCTCTGATCCTTCTGCCCATGTTGATAATTGTGTTTCTATCTTCAAGCTAACCAGTTGATCTTCTGCATCTACTACTGCTACTGGATTTTCATTCATTAAAAACCCTTGGCTGTCATCTGAATAAGAACAAGCGATTGTTGTTGATGGTGTTGTACTTGTTGATGAGCATCCAACCATCCCTAAAACCATAAATACTGCTACTATTTTTTTCATTTTTTTCTCCTTTTATTTTCGACACTATACTATTTTAGCACACTTTATTTTTTTAGCAACTTTAACCAGAAAGTTCTGTAACTCATTACAGAATAACCCGTCTGCATAATGTTGCTGACAAAACAATTAAATATGATATACTAAATAGAGAAAGACTTAAATAAAGGCAAAGGAGGAAAAAAATGAAAGTCTCAGAAGAAAATCCTTATTACAAGATTTACAACCAATTTATAAAAGATTTTAAAATGGTTTCTACACTTACCACAACAGAAATTTCCCAACTAGAATCCATGAGAATGATGATGATCGCCTGTGAAGAACACGAAGAACTAATGGAATATTTCAAAAATGTTGATCCAATGGATTCCCCAATTCATATTTGGACAGATGAAGATGAAAACAATCCAATGGTAAGATAATTTCCCTTACAATATTTGATCAAAGAGTATCCTAATTATCACTTAAACTATTGCTTCATTTTTAAAACTTTTAAAATAAAAAAGGCTTTCGCCTTTTTTATTTGCAGTTATATCCCTCTGATTCCAATGTCGTTTCAAACTCTGTCCCTACTGTTGGAAATCCAAAATCTTCAGCTGTTTTCTCTACAACTTGTGCATAATCCACTACTGTTTCTATTTTAATTACTTGGCTTTCATCATCATAAGTAGCCTCAAATGTATATCCATATTCTTCTGCATCTACTTTTTCAATTTCCTCGCTTATTTTTTGTAACTCCAAATAAACCTCATATCCTGTTTCACTTTCCCAATCCGAAAGAGTTTGTGTGTGGCTAAAATGAGTGACTTGATCTTTTGTATCCACCTCAACAGTTTGAACATCATCTAACTGATACCCCAAGTTGCTATCCGAATAAGTACAAGCGATCGTTGCTGGTTTTGCACTTTCTGATGAACACCCAACTATACCTAAAATCATTGCTGCTGCTACTATTTTCTTCATTCTCTTTCTCCTTTTATTTTAATCGCTTTATTATTTTATCATATTTTATATTTTTTTCCACTTTTCGAATGAAAAAAGGCTTTCGCCTTTTTCATCAATAAATTTAGATTTTATCGTTGCTCTATTTTATTCCGCAACTACCTTTACACCAGGACCCATTGTTGTCGAAACTGTTGCCGACTTCATATAAGTTCCTTTCACTGCTGCAGGTCTTGCTTTCATAATTGTATCATAAAGTAATTTAAAATTTTCAGCCAATGCTTCTTCTGCGAAAGATACTTTCCCAATCATAACATTGATGTTTCCTTCTTTATCTACACGATATTCAATTTTTCCTTTTTTGATTTCAGAAACTGCTTTGGCAACATCTGTTGTTACTGTTCCTGTTTTAGGGTTTGGCATTAATCCCTTAGGTCCTAATACTTTCCCTAATTTTCCTAACTCTCCCATCATATCAGGAGTCGCTACGATAATATCGAATTCAAACCATCCTTTTTTAATATCTTCTAAGATTTCTTTACCGCCTACAAAATCTGCTCCAGCATCTTTTGCTTCTTGTTCTTTTGCTCCTTGTGTTACCACAAGTACTTTTTGAACTTTACCAGTTCCGTGTGGAAGTACCATAGCTCCACGGATTTGTTGATCAGCATGACGTGGATCAACGTTCAGGTTGAAACTCGCTTCTACTGATGCATCAAATTTTGTTGTGCTTGTTTTTTTAGCTAATGCAACTGCTTCTTTGTAGTCGTACGATTTATTGCTGTCGATTAATTTAACAGCCTCTAAGTATTTTTTTCCTGCCATGATTAGTCCTCCATGCCTTCTACAACAATTCCCATATTACGAGCTGTTCCCGCAATAATTTTCATTGCTGCTTCAACATCATTTGCATTTAAATCTGGCATTTTATATTCAGCAATTTCTCTACATTGGTCCATTGTGATTTTTCCAGCTTTTACTGTTTTTGCATTCCCTGATGCTTTTGCAACCTTTGCCGCTTTTTTAAGTAGCACGGATGCTGGTGTTGTTTTTAACACAAAATCAAAACTTTTGTCTGCATATGCCGTAATAATGACTGGCACGATGTCTCCACCACGATCTTTTGTCGCATCATTAAATGCTGTACAAAATTGTGGCATGTTAATTCCTGCAGATGCTAATGCTGGCCCTGGTTTTGCTTGCCCAGCTTGAAACTGCAATTTACAAATTTTTGCAACTTTTTTACTCACTTGACATTCCTCCTTATTGTTTATGTTTGTCAGTGCAGTGGTATGACGGACTGTTGCAGTCCTTCCACGCTCTATTGCACGTAAGTGCTTTATTATTATATAGGAACTATTCCGTAATTGCAAGAGCTTTTTTTTGCATTTTGCCCTAATTAACTTGGTTTACAACCGCTTCCTTGCTGATTTTATACACCTCAATATCCTGATACTGTGACATCTTACCCAAAAAGATGTTTCCAACTCTGCTAAATAAATCTCCTGCTTTATCAATAACCACAAACCCATCAATTGGTTTTTGAAAGAAAATCTCATCCTTTGTTTCACAGACAATGTCGATACCTTCAAAAAGGGGTTCTCCTGTGACTACATCCACATAAACGCCATCATGTTCGCTTGCAACATCCTTATTTAACCTCATTTTATGCTGGGCTATTTTATTCGCCGCTATCTCCGCTGATGGTTTTTGATATTTTCCTGCATCTATTTTTAGCTCTCTCGCTTTCTTCATCATCTCAAACGGCACATGACAATACCCTTGTGGATTCTTATCCAAATACTTCTGGTGGTATTGTTCTGCTTCATAAAAATTCTCTAAGGCTTTAATTTCAACTTTAAACGTATCAACTCTCTCTTTTTCAATCTCTACTACTTCCTGGATGACTTCTAGATCCTTTTCATTATTAAAATAAATTCCAGCTTGGTATTGACTCCCAATATCATGCCCTTGCTTATTCTCAACTGTTGGATCAACGATTAAAAAATAGGAAAACACTAATGTTTTTAAACTGATTTTGGTGCTATCATAACTTACCAGCACACATTCTCTAGCTTGTGTATTTCCGGTTTTTACTTGTTCATAAGCTGGATTTTCCAAAATGGAATTAGCATATCCTGATGTCGCTTGCACAACACCTGGTAAACTTGACATGAATTTCTCTACTCCCCAAAAACATCCACCCGCAAAATAAATAACATGCTCCATACTTTTCTCCTTCTGTAACAAAAAGGTGCAAGCTTTTGCTTACAACCCTTTTAAATATCCACTTTTTCTAAATCTGCATAGCCAACATCTGTTGGTGTTTCTCTTCCGAATAAAATCATTAGGATAGAAGCCGTTTGAGTTTGATCGTTCAACGCGTTAACACGTCCTTCCATTCCACTAAATGGCCCTGTTAATACCTTCACTAAATCACCTGCAACAAAGTTAACGTTGATTTTTCCCTCTTGCATTCCAATTCTTCGCAAAATAGATTCCATTTCTTCAGGTGACACTGGGAATGGTTTTGCCCCTCCACCAGAAGACCCAATAAACCCTGTAACTCCAGGTGTGTTTCTCACAACATACCACGCATCATCTGTCATAATCATTTCAACAAAAAGATATCCTGGAAATAAGTTTTTTTGTTTTTTTACTTCTTTTCCATTTTTAAATTCTATTTCTGTTTCTTCTGCCACTAAGATTTGAAATAGGTATTCGGAAATACCCATTGATTCAACACGGCGAAGCAAATTGTCTTTAACTCTATTTTCATGTCCCGCATAAGTATTAACAACATACCAACGTTTCTCAGTTTCGTCAATTAAAGGTGCTTTTATTTCTGTCATTAAGCTATCCTCCAATTCCAATTAATCGTAAAAAGAAAGTAATTCCAAATTCACAAAGGACAAAAAACACTCCAAAAAAGCAAACAAATAATAAAACTTCTGCAGTATTAAGTAGTAATTCGTTTGCATGCGGCCAACGAATTCGCTTTGTTTCTTTAATGATTCCCTCTAAACTAAACCATTTCATCGCTATTTCCTCCTATTTCGTTTCTTTGTGAAGAGTATGTTCCCCACAGCGTTTGCAAAATTTTTTTAACTCCAATCGTTCAGTTGAAGAACGCTTGTTACGATGGGTTGTATAGTTACGGGATAAACATATAGTACAAGTTAAAATTACTTTATCATCTTTTGCCATAACAAAAACAACTCCCTTCATGCTCAACCACTTTACCACAAACCGAGATAAAATGTCAATGTATCTCCTTTTTTACTCTTTATTTTTCAACAACTTCACGTATCTTTCTTTTAATTTTCTGCAATATGTTATCATATTTTTTTACAGTGCATCCCACTTTGTTTGCTCCATCTACATAACTGGCCCCTGCTTGATACATCTGCCAAACCTGGCGTTCTTTCTTTTTTAGCTTCTTGATGATGTTTTCAATTTCAAATGTCCACTCTTTGTATTTCAAAAGATCTGCTGGGTCGCTCATACGCCTGTCCGTGCAATAATCACTTAAATAGACCCCTTCCTCTTCCCTTAGCGGTGCATTCAAGGAAATGGCATAGAGATTAGCGTAGTTCGCTTCCCTTAAATGATGACGCAGCGAGCTTTTTACCCGCCGATAGGCACATGTATAGAAGAACGATCCAAAACTACATTTTTGACTTTCTTGATAAAACTCTACCGCCTCCATTAGCGACAGAAAAGCTTCATCAGCTAAATCTTCTTTATAGCTCTCACATTGTTTCACTGATGATAAACAAGTATTCACAATTTTGTAGACGAAGGCTTGATAGCGTTGCCTTAATGTCTGTAATCCCAACTCTTCTTTTTGACGCCAATAGTACAATAGTTCATAATCGTTCATTAAAAAAGCCCCCTTATAGTGGGAAGCGTTTAGAATAGATTTCATACAACAACACTCCACAAGCTACTGAAGCGTTCAATGACTCCACTTTACCTTGCATTGGTAAGGCAACAAAAAAGTCACAAGTTTCTTTTACAAGTCTTGAAATCCCTTTCCCTTCGTTACCAATAACTAAAGCAAGTGGTGTGTCGTATGCAGGATATCGATAGTCTTGTGCTTGTTTTTCTTTTGCAGCACCAGCAACCCAATATCCCTTTTCCTTCAACAATTTTAAACATTGCGTAATATTCGTTACTTCTGCTACTTTAACATGTTCAATAGCCCCTGCTGAGACCTTCGCTACTGTTGGCGTAAGCCCTGCTGCATGTCGTTTTTTTATAATGACTCCATGAACACCAGTTGCACATGCACTTCTTAAAATTGCTCCCAAATTATGTGGGTCCTCTAGCTCATCTAAGACTACTAAAACCCCAAGTTCTCCGCTTGGTATATCCGCTAGTATATCTTCTACACTATAGGTTTTATAGTCTTCAATTTCTGCTGCGATACCTTGGTGATTGACCGGACCACATAGCTTATCTAGTTTTCCTTTATCTACCACCACAACTGAAAGTCCCACTTTTTGAGCTTCCGCTTTGATATCCTCATGATTTTTAGTTAGATACAATTTTTTAATTTTACCTTGTTGAAGGATTTCTCTAATCGTGTTTTTCCCATAGATTAATTGTGCCATCTTTACCCTCCATTAGTATCCTAATAATTTCCCACATTTCTTTTATTTTCTTTTGATTATCATGGATATACCAAAATCCAATCACAGCTTCAAATCCAGTTGATGTGCGATAGGTTGCAACATCCGTATTTTTAGGAACACTATCTCCTTTAAAGTTTCTCCCACGCTTGAAAATTTCTGTCTCTTCTTCTGCAAAGTAATTTATTGACTCCAAGTGAAAATAAAACCGAGCTTGTGCTTTTGCACTAACAAAAAAGACACTTTTCTGTTGTAAATCTTTGGGTTTTTGATATCCTTTTTCAATTAAATATTCTCGAACTAACAGCGACCATACCGCATCGCCCAAATAAGCTAGTGTACTTCCTGACAACTCGCTTGCCTTCATGATAAAATTCCCTCTTGCTGAAGTTCAAGACGCAATTTATCTGCCTCATCATACGCTTTTCTTTCTTTAGCTTCTGTCCACCTTTGATAAAGTGCTCTTTGTGCTTCACTCAGTTCTAGATGTTTAATTTCTATTCCCAACACCCACAACATTTTTTCAATAGCTGAGGTACTATCCGCAATGACTCTATTATCTTTTTCAGGTTGACGTAGTGCTTGATTTAATCCCTTTACTTCATCAAATAATACCATGTATCCATTAGGTGTATTTAAGTCATCTGCTAAATATGATAGAAAGGTCTGTATTCTTTCTTTTTCTACAACTGGAATACTCACTTGATAAAGACTTAAATGTAGCCACGCTTGTTTCAAAGCACTCTTTACTTTTTCTAATTCTTTTCCAGCAACTTCAAATGCTTCAGGTGTAAAATTTAGTTCCATCCGATAATGTACTGATAATAAAAACCAGCGTACAAGAGCTGCATCATATTGTGCTAAGACATCTTTTGCAAATGTAAAATTACCTAGCGACTTACTCATCTTTGTCCCATCAATATTGATCATTCCATTGTGCATCCAAACATTTGCCAAATCTGTATGGTGGAGTGCTTGACATTGTGCCACTTCATTTTCATGATGTGGAAATTTTAAATCTTGTCCACCCCCATGAATGTCAATCAGTGGTTGATTAAACTCTTGATTAATCATCACCACACACTCTGTATGCCAGCCCGGTCTCCCCTGTCCCCATTTAGAATCCCAACGAAGTCCATCTTCTGCTTTTTTCCACAAAGCAAAATCCAGTGGATTTTCTTTCTTACTATTTTCTTCTATTCTTGCACCAACTTGTAAATCTTCAATTTTTTGATGTGTAATTTTGCCATATTCTTCCACTTTGCTAACACGGAAAAACACATCTCCATCCACTTCATAAGCAAATCCTTGATCTTGTAAATCTTGAATAAATTCAATGATTGCTGTCATAGTTTCTGTTACCTTTGGAGCGCTAGTCAATGGCAATGTATTTAACTGCTTTCTTATTTCTTCATAAGCTTGGATATACTTTTCAGTAATCTCTGATTCACTTATTTTCTCTTGTTTTGCTTGTTGGATAATACGATCATCCACATCTGTGTAATTGGAAACAAATTTAACCCGATATCCTACAACTTCAAATAAACGTCGTAGCGTATCAAACACAACTAGTGGTCTAGCATTCCCAATATGGGCGTGGTTATAAACCGTTGGCCCACAAACGTATATACTAACTTCATCTTTACGCAAAGAATTAAAAATTTCTGTGCGTAATGTTTTTGTATTATATAGCTTAATTTCCGTATTCATTCAACATCTCTTTTTCAGGCATGTAAAAACAGTAAACACTATCTTCTAAAGAAATCCACTGTTCCATTCCCTCTGCCCATATTTCATATTCTTTATCAATAATTTCTGCACTAATTAATTTAATTAATTCCTCTTCTGTAAAAGGTCCACCTTTTCTTTTTGGACTTTTTACATACCATACTTTATCCATTATTGGCACCTCTTTTCTATTCTTCGACACAACTTAATTTATCATCTGCTGTTGCGAATCCATCCGGACAAACACATTTGGCTGACTCTTGATTCCAAGTTCCACCTGTCGCAAGGCATGCGGTTGAATCTGGCGTTGGGGTTGGTGTTGCTCCACCGATGTAGCGAACATACTCTACCATATTAGAGTTTCCCATAATTCCTTCAATGTAGGTTACTGACGCAGTATACCCAACTACTATTGGGCTTGCCACACGATAGCTTTCCCCACTAGCTAATTGCACGACATAATCTTCTGCCATTTTTTTATCATTTCCATCGACATACTTAATTGTTAGTGTAAAGGTTGGTGTTGGTGTTGGCTGTAATGTGTGTTGGTAAGTAACTTTAGATGCTTCAGAATTGAATACTTCATTTTCTGCATCTTGTGCAACAATTGAAATTGTATATGTTTTTCCTTCTGTGAAACGACTACTTTCGATGACCACTGATGTTTCTTCCACTGTTTCGGAGTAAGCAGTTGGTAAATCAATTTCAACTAAATATCCTGCTGCATCTGTAACGGCATCCCAACTAATAGTAATTGTATCCCCTTCTTGACTAATTTTAATGTTCTCTACTTTATCTAATGTTTCAATTTCTCCATTGGCAGGAAATTGACTTGAACTATTATCTCCAGCACCAATAATCACTGTTCCATCAAATCCAAGCAAATATCCTTTATTCCCATCAATAACTTTAATGTTTTCCCATGTCGCAACTTGTGCAGCAATCTCTTGGTTTGTTGTCACCACGGATACTGTTCCATCTTGATTCAGCCCAGCTACAAAATCACTACCAGCAGCTATTTGTGTAACCCCTGTCCAAGCAGCTGTATTGCTTGCAGTAGTTCCTGTATAAGAAACTGTTTCAACTGTTAAGTTTTCTTTTAAGAAAACCACTTCTTTTGTTCCAATAGCAATGTCAATAACACTTGTTTTATTTTGCATCACTCCTGCATTTTGCACTGTGCCAGCGATTAAAATTTCTCCTTCGTTAGTGACTCCAATAGTAAATCCATCTCCCGCTTCAGCAAACTTTACATCTGCCCATTCTGTCACATTACATTCTTGATTGCGGTTGCTTCCTGTACAAAGCACAGTACCATCTTTTGAAACTCCCACCGTGTGCTCTGCACCCGCTGATATATAAACAATATCTTTCCACTCTTCTACTTCAAGTTGTCCTTGAGTATTCGTTCCTGTCGCAACAACTGTTCCATTTTCTTTCAGTCCTACTGCAAAATCTTTCCACGCACTAACAGCTACAACATCTTCAAACATCGCAATATTTAATCCTGATCCCATTTGTTGAACCATTTGATTTTGGTCAATATAAATTGAAAAATCATCCCCAGCAGCAATGCGCTGATTGTTCATTATGCTTAAATTCAAATCACTACTTGCACCCTTAGGAAAGAAAATTAATCCTGCAATCAAAAGCAAAACTAATACAGCAGCACCAATTCCTCCAATCATCCATTGTTGTTTTGTTAACTGTATTTTTCCTTTCTTTACTGCTGACTTACTTTTTGTTTCCACTGTTGGCTTTGCCACAACACGTTTAGCCTCTTCTACAACTGGCCCCTCTATATATTGTGTTGCTTCTTTTTGTGCGAAGAAAATAGATTCTGTCTCTGCATTCATAAATGGAATCTGAATACTATCTTCTAGTGGATTTGCTAATTGAAGATGAATTGTATTATCCATTAATGTTTCTAATGGTACATTAAAAATTGCACTCAATAATTTAAATTGTGACAAACTACACATTGAGCGTCCATTTTCCCATCCCATGTACTCCACAACATTGATTCCCATTCTATCAGCTATCTCTTGTTGCGAATATCCATAATATTTTCTTAAATCTGATAATTTCTCAGGTAATTTCGTAATCATACTCTCTACTCCTTATTATTTTATACTTATTCTCCTTTTATTTTACTTGTTTTTTGAAGTTTTGCAAACTTTCAAGGCCATTTCATAATAAAAACAGGAGATTTTTTGTTTATCCCCTGTTTTATATACGATTTTGACTAGATTGTAGCGAACAATTTGATTGTTCTAACCATTTGGCTAGTGTAGCTATTTTCATTATCATACCAAGAAACCACTTGTACTTGGTAAGTTTCATCATCTAATTTTGCAACCATTGTTTGTGTTGAATCAAATAGAGACCCATAAGTACTTCCTATGATATCACTAGAAACTAATTCATCTGCTGTATATCCAAATGAATCATTTGAAGCTGCTTTCATTGCTGCATTAATTCCATCCACTGTAACATCTTTTCCCTTAACAACAGCAATCAAAATTGTAGTTGATCCTGTAATTACCGGAACACGTTGTGCAGATCCAATTAATTTCCCATTTAATTCAGGAATAACTAAACCGATTGCTTTTGCAGCTCCTGTAGAGTTTGGAACGATGTTTGCTGCTGCCGCACGAGCACGGCGCAAGTCTCCTTTACGGTGAGGACCATCTAATGCCATTTGGTCTCCTGTATAAGCATGAACTGTTGTCATGATTCCACTTTGAATAGGTGCAAATTTATTTAATGCTGCTGCCATTGGCGCTAAGCAGTTTGTTGTACAAGATGCTGCTGAAATAATTGTATCTTCAGGTTTAATAGTCCCTTCATTTACACCATATACAACTGTTGGTAAATCATTCCCAGCTGGCGCAGAAATTACAACTTTTTTAGCTCCAGCAGTAATGTGTGCTGCCGCTTTATCTTTTGAAAGATAGAATCCTGTACATTCAAGAACTACATCAACTCCTACACTTCCCCAAGGAAGTTTTGAAGCATCTGCTTCTTTATAAATTTTGATTTCTTTTCCGTCTACAGTGATTGTGTCTTCACCCGCTACTACTTCATGCCCATGGTAAGCCCCTTGCGCTGAATCGTATTTCAATAGGTGTGCTAACATCTTAGGATCTGTTAAGTCGTTAATTGCTACAACTTCATATCCTGGTGCTGTAAACATTTGTCTGAACGCTAAACGCCCAATGCGGCCAAAGCCATTAATCGCTACTCTTACATCTGCCATTTTTCTATGTCCTCTACTTTCTGATGTAATTTTATTATAGCCCTTTTCTAGCCTTGTTGTCAATGTGAAAAAAGGGGCATATCCCCTTTTTATCATTTGTTTTCTCTTCTCTTTATGCGAAAGCACTTTCACATGAATTCGTTGATATATAACCCCTTATCCCCAAGTGAGAATGCTTCTTTAGCACTTTGTACATTGGTGCCATAGAGGCGGTTAAACAGATCAAAATCATTAATTCTAGCCATCATAAATCCACTGCGTTCTATCTCGGCATCAGGAAACAAGATTTTCAAATTTTCCGAAGCACTTGTCTTCAACAGTACGGTCGAACGATGTTGCAATGCTAAATTAATCAGTTTTGTTAAGGCAACACTATTCATGTAAATACACTCTTCCATCACCACTTCTTGATTTCTAGGAAGTAGCGTTGCGTAACCTTCTAACTGCCCCTCATTATAATAGGCAATGATTTTCCCATTTTGGGCATCAATTTCTTCTTTTAAATCATCAAAATAACGCTGATCACGGATGTAAAATCCATTAAAGTGCTTAACAAATGATGCATATAATTTCATCATCGCATCACTTTCCACCTCATAGCTACATCCCTTATTACTGATTTTTTTAATTTGATCTCTACTAATTTTCAACTCGTTGTGATAATACACCATTTCAAACCCATAGCGTCGATAAATTTCAGGCTCATAGGCTTGAATTAGTGTTACTAGCTCTTGATGTTCTACATGATCTAATGTCGTCTGCATTAAAGCCCTCATTTTCCCCAGTCTCTGATACTCACTTTTCACCGTAACTCCAACAATCATTGAGGTTTTAAGTACCCGGTCATGCAACATTATTTCGTGCGGGTAGCGTTGAAGCGCCGCTTGTAGTTGTCCGTTCTCAGTAAATACCAATGTATTTTCCGGGAAATATTTGCGTCGGAAGAAGAAATCAGCATAATTTGAGTTTTCTTGTGGAAAACTTTCTAACCATAACTCTTTAATCGTTTTTAATTGGTACTCCTTTGCGTATTGAATCACTTGTCCCCCTCCTTTAATGTTACTCGATACTTATCCACCATTCTGACAGGGTCATAGGAACGCTTTGATCGTCGCAAGTTTTCATACCCCATGTCATCTTCACGATTAACCCAAATCGCATTAGGAAATTCATGCTTTAAAAACTCTCTTAGCATCAGTGGATATAGACCACGAAACGCATTATTTGCCTTTTCAATATTTTCTTGAACCATCTCTTTTGACAACCAACTGCCAATCGCAAATGCCTCTATCTTGCCATCAATACGAATACATCCTCCACGACTTGGAAGCTGTCCGATAAGTTTTAAAACGTGCTCACTTCCACGGTGATCTTGTTTTAAAAACAAATCTTCATCTTCATCTTTCCAATGTTCTAAAAAAGCTAAACACTCCTTTGCATTTTCTTCATTAATAGATTCATACTCATATCGTCCACTATACTCCTCTTCAAACGCATTAATATGATTTCTTTTTTTCTGCAATTTCTTACCACTCATCACTTGTAGTTTTTGTGCGTCGTAAACATAGTCTGAACTTTCCACAACTTGCTCAATTTTATAGCTATCACTTAGTTTCAGTGCTAACTCAGCCATCTCTATTGTGAAACAGCTAAAAAGTAAGGGCTCATTGATTTGTTTGAAAATTTCTCCTGCTTTTTTTATTGCTTCTTTAAAATCACTCTTCGCACAAAGGGGCATATACATAAAAACTTCCCCTTGATGAATTCCAAACACAAGCAACATCATTTCTTCTTCATAGTAATATAGCGGAAATTCGTCCAACCACATCACCATATTAACAAGATTATGGTTACTTTCTTCATACTCGCATTTTTCTAAATAGTGTTTTATCTTATCACCGTCACTAATTTCAAATTCTTTTAAATTTTGTTTTAGTTTTTCTTTAATTCCATTCGTTGTCGCTTTCATAGTCCGCTCTTTCTGTATATTCTACATCAATCACATCGCCTGATGGCCTTTGTTGTTGATGATAAGTTTGTCTTTGTTGTTGCTGTGCTTGTTCTTGAAAGTCTTGCATTGTCTGTTTAGTTCGATACGTTCCTATAATGACAACAATTGTTGCTCCTACAAGAACTAAAACAATTACAGGCCAAAATAACTGGATTATTGCAATGATCAATATGATTCCTAAAACTCCTAATATATAATTCATCGCTACTACTTCCTCTCTTTCACCTTTGCTGCCGCTTCCTCTATTTTTTTCAACCGGTGTTTCATTCCCGACTTACTCATTACAACACCACTCTTCTTTTCATATTCTTCGCAAAGTTCATTTAAACTATAGTCAGGAAATTCCTTCCTTAACTGTACAATCTCAACGACCTTTTGGTCAAGTTGTTCGATTTCATGACTTTTTTCTAAGATTAAAATATCCTCTATTTGTTTTTGCGATGCCTTGTGTACTTTAATTTCATTCGCAACTTCACAATTATCTAAACGAATTAAATTATTTTTAAAATCACGTTGGATTCGAATATCTTCAAATTTCATCAAGGATTCTGATGCTCCAATACATCTTAAAAAATCACTAATCTTATCTGCTGCTTTTAAATAAACCACTTCGCTTTTGCGACGCTGAACAGTTTTTGCCGGTAAATTAAATCGCTCCATAAGACGCACTACAAATTCTGCATGTTCTTCTGAGTTGGTGCTTATTTCCAAGTGATAGCTTGATTTTTGTGGAGAATTCACACTCCCTGCTGCCATGAAGGCGCCTGCTAAATAAGCTCTGGCACAACAGTCTTTTGCAACAACACTCATTAATGGTCTTTCAAGTAATCCTCGGCTTGAATACAATCCCAAATCTTCCAAAATTTCTTTTGCTCTTCCTAAAAGACGCAGTTGATAAATATTGTTTTTTCTCAACTTCATTTTTTTAATCACTGATAAATCGGTCTCTACACTATAACTTTCCTTAACCATCTTAAGTATTCTTTTTGCAGTGGTCGCATTTTCTGTTTTGATTACCAAGCTCATTCCTTGATTAGAAATACTAAGAGTTGAACAAAACTGGATAAGAGCTGAAAGTTCTGCTCTTTTGCAACAGTCTCTCAACTCATTTTGTGCTATCTCTTGTTTGACCTCTCCTGTAAATGACATCATCAACCCTCAATTTCTGCTAGTATTTTTTCTACAACACTTTTTACTTTCAGCATATCATGCCGAATAAATCCATCATCAAATGATAAGAGCGATTCGTAGCGAATTGGATAATGATGACTTTTACCTATCACTTTTACCACTTTACTACCCTCTATAGCATAGCGCTCTAGCACATCACTTGGAATTTCATCATTTGCCACAAAAACTTCGTCAATCTCCGCTTCATGAATTTCTAGTGCTTCCACATGATCTTCCATTTGATAATTTGATGTTTCTCCCGGTTGAGTCATCGCATTGCAAAAATAAACTTTCTTTGCTTTGCTTTTCTTTAATGCTTCTTGGATTTCTGGAATGATGACATTAGGAAGAATGCTTGTATAAATTGAACCTACTCCATAAATAATCAAATCAGCTTCATTAATCGCTTCTACAGCCTGTGCACTTGCACAAACCTCAGTATCATAAAAAACACGATGAATACGATTGTTGTATTTAGGAATATTGGCCTCTCCTTTTACAATTGTACCATCTTCCATCTTGGCAAACAATGTAATTGCCTGCGCCGATGACGGAATAATTTCACCTTTAACGTTGAGTACCTTTGAAATTGTTTTTATACTTTCTGCAAAATCACCTGTACTTTGCATCAGTGCCAGCAAAATTAAATTCCCTAAGTTATGTCCTACTACATCTTTTTCTTGGTCTTCTTTGTTTCCTGATTCAAACCGATAATTCATTAGCGAACCAAGTAAACTTTCACTCTCTGCCAAAGCAATCATCACACCACGAATATCACCCATTGCTGGAACTCCAAAATATTGCCGAAGCCTTCCCGTTGAGCCGCCATCATCAGCCACAGTGACGATGGTTGAAATATCAATATTGTCAATGTGCTTTATTCCTCTTAAAAGTGCGGACTGACCGTGTCCTCCACCCATGACTACAATTTTTTTATTCTTCATGTTGCCAACTCTTCTTATCTCTATGTTCTTTGAAACAATGGTACTCCTCTTTATATTTATCAAACAATGCATTGGTTACGGCAACTGAACGATGTTGCCCACCAGTACATCCAATTGCTACAGTAAAATGATTTTTACCTTCGAGGCAATACTCTTTAAACGAATAATCTAAAAATCTTTCTAGTTCATTCATATAGCGAATTGTCTGTTCATTTTTCATCACATAGTCTGCAATAACTTGATCTTCTCCCGAGTACTGTCTTAACTCAGCCTCCCAGAATGGGTTGGGAAGAAACCTGACATCAATCATCAAATCCGCATCCATTGGCACCCCATGTTTATACCCAAATGAAATAAAACTAATCGAAAAAGATGGTCTTTCCTTATTCGCAAAATACTTTTCTACCTTTTCCTTTAATTCTTTAGGAACTAAAAAACTGGTATCGATACTTACAAAACTACTATCTTTCAAGGAGATAAACATTCTTCGCTCTTCACTAATTGCTTCTTCAAGGGTATTCACACGATTACTTAAAAGTAGTGGATGAGTTCTGCGAGTAGACTTATAACGATGTAAAAGAACATCATCTGACGCTTCTAAAAATAGAACTCTCACATCCATCTCTGTCCCTTTAAATGCTCTCAAAAAATCTGGGAAATCCTGTGCTGACGTTGCCAACGCCACCTGATCAAATCGTGGATCATTTGTATTTTCTATCACATCCACAAGCTGAGTTAAAATTTGAATTGGAAACTGATCAATACAATGATACCCCATATCTTCTAAAATGCCTGTAGAGCTACTCTTCCCAGCTCCAGACATTCCACTAACTAAAATAACTCGCTTTTCCATTCGCAACACCTCTTTTTATATTTTATCATGTTCCAGTTATTTTCTCAATTAGCATCAACTATTTAATCTTCCCTCTTACTTAAACAAACCCATAGCCCTAATAAGTAAAGAGAAATATAGCTAATTAACACCTTCTGTGTTATAATAATTCCGTTACTATTCTCTAAAATACATTTAGAATACAGGAGGACACTATGACTACTTTAGTTTATATCGTTTTAGTTACAATTTCAGGCCTGTTTGCCACATGGGCAAGCTCACGCGTTTCAAGCACCTACAAGAAATATTCAACCGATTTATCTAGCAGAGGGATTAAAGCAGAGGATGCTTGTCGGCAAGTTTTAGATGCTCATGGTCTTCACTCTGTTCAAATCGATCGTGTTTCAGGACAGTTAACTGACCATTATTCACCAAAAGAAAATATTATACGTTTATCTGATGCCGTTTATGGACAGACTTCAAGTGCTGCAATCGGGGTTGCTTGTCATGAAGCTGGTCACGCCATGCAATATGCAGATGGTTATGCGCCAATTAAACTTCGCAACGCCATCATCCCTATCACCAATTTAGGGTCAACAATTTCAATGCCACTAATTTTAGCAGGAATTGCTTTGAGTGTTTCCTCTTCACAATGGATTGGGCTTGCTTATATCGGAGTTATCTTGTTTAGTACTGTTTCTTTATTTCAACTTTTCACTTTGCCTACTGAATTTAACGCAAGTAGTAGAGCTTTAAAAGTAATTCAGGACAATGATATCTTAACCTCTGAAGAGTTAGTTGGTTCAAGGGCTGTGTTAAGTGCTGCCGCTTTAACTTATGTTGCTGCTCTAGCCTCATCATTAGTTCAATTGTTACGACTTGTTCTGCTTGTTTTACAAAGTCGAAAAAGAAATTAAATCACATTTACTTTAAAGGCAATCTTGCCAGATTGCCTTTTTATGTATATTTAATTCACTTCGTAAACATGCATGATTTCTTTTTTAGGGGTGTAACTTTGCCTTGATATAACAATAGAATGTTTTAGAGCATACTGTCTTTCAAAAAAGTCTAAGTAAGCACCAGGAGTTAATATCCCATTAGGCGTCGCCGCTGCAATGCCCGCCGCTCGCAAGATTCGATCAGCTAATTTAACACAGTTGGTTGTCATTACAAAATATGCCTTAAAAGAAGTGTTTTTAAACTTATACGAAGTAATTTTAACCTTTCTATAAAGTCGGCTAACATAATCCACACCATCACCACCCGCAGCCGCATCACACTGCCAAGGGTATAAATGCTCTTTAAATTGATTCAGAGCCTCTCTAACCGAATCTTTTTGTTTATCCGTGAGTTTTATTCCATATGCAAAGATAGAGTTTCCTACATCTGTTAATCGAAACTGCACATACTCTTCTCTTCCTTGCACGCACAATAAAACGCCATCTCCCACTGATTGAAAAAATTTCCATGACTTGGGATCATAATTCCCATAACTATACGCTTTATTCTCAAATACTATATCCACGTGCCCCATAGAAGAAAATCCAGTTTCTGTCGCATGAATAAAGATTTCCATATCTGGTTTCTTGTCCTCTACAAAACTTTCCTCAATCACCACGTCATCTTGACTTACTTCTAATAATTTATTAATGCTCTGTATAGCCATCTTAGGGATAAAACTGGTAAAAATGACAGGCATATTTATCCGAATTTTTCTCTTAACTGGATCTGCTTTTTTGCTTGGTGAAATTTGGACTAAAAAATCCCCTATATACGTAAGACCATAAAAAAGACAAAAAATAGCCGTTAGTGCCGTTGCTCTTCCAACATATATGCTTGGATTAAATACTAATGGTAATGAAAAAAGAAGAGTAATTCCCGCTGTAATTAAAGCACTCCACCTTCCAGGTGTTTTGTTTGCGTTCAAAACTATAAAGTCAATTAGTCTAAAAAGACCAATCAACAGCATATACAGACCCATCAAAAAAGCGAACATTGATGAGAGCGTATTAGGACTGAACATAAAAATCAGTCCAAAAATAACAGGGAGTAGTGCCTGAACAAAATTAACCCACTTAAAATTAGAGAAACAGCTGAGCAAAGCCGATGCTGTTAATAACCCCGAATAAATCAAAAAAGCTAACCTAATCATTGAAGGGATTCCATCTATCCAAAAAAACATCAAAATTCCTGCAACAATAAAAAGAATTCCCGTAATGCCAAGTGATACAATCGATATTCTTTTCCTTAATAGTTGATAATTCATAGGGATACCTCTTTTTGATATTATAGCACTTTTTTTATTTTATTAAATGTTTTGCCACATAAAAAAGCCCTAAATTAAAATTAAATTAGGACTCCATTTCATACCACTCATTAATCTGCTTCATCAGTTCAGCATTTGCTTCATCAATATCATTCAAAGGAAAGTCCATTTGCAATTCCTCATATTTGCTTAAGCAAAGTTTCTTAAAGGGTAAAAATTCCACCTTCTCAACACAGGTATAATTCTGAACTATTTTTTTTAGTGCCTGAATACTTTCTTTTGTCTCTTGTTGAGGAATAACAACATGGCGAACCCAGACTGGCTTTTTCATTTTCTCAAGTTGGTCTAAGAACTCTAATGTTTTCTTCAGTGACCCTCTTGCGAAGTCCCAGTATTCTTCCTCTGTTGTTTTCTTGATGTCTAACAGGACTAGGTCCGTTTCATTTAATGCTTGAATCACTGCTTCATCCAACACGCAACCGCTAGTATCCAGTGTTGTATGCAAACCTAATTCTTTGGCTTGAGCAAAAATTTCTTTAACAAACTGAGACTGAAGCAGTGGTTCCCCTCCACTACACGTTATTCCTCCACGTCGATAATAACTCAATCCCTTTTTAACTTTTTGTATTATCTCTTCAACACTGACTTCTTCTCCTGCTATCCTTTCCCATGTTTCAGGGTTATGGCAACACTGACATCGAAGTGGACATCCTTGTAAAAAGACTGTAGCTCGAATCCCAGGTCCATCATGAGTAGAAAAAGAGTGAAATGAGCTCACTCTTCCAATCATAATTGCGTGTGGAATGTTCGTTGAATAACTTCTCGTTGTTGTTCACGAGAAAGTCGATAGAAGTTTACTGCATAGCCAGAAACTCGAATAGTCAAGTTAGGGTATTTTTCTGGATTTTCATAAGCATCCATTAACTTTTCTTTATTCAATACGTTAACATTCAAATGATGTGCTTTTTGAATAAAATAACCATCCAACATGTCCACTAAATGTAAGACTTGTTCATCCTGTGATGCTCCAAGTGATGCTGGAACAATCGAGAACGTATTGGATACACCATCACGACAACAATCATATGGAACCTTAGATACACTATTTAATGCTGCAATAGCACCACTTTTTTCTCGGTTATGCATTGGATTTGCACCAGGTGCAAATGCCTCCCCAGCTTTTCTTCCATCCGGTGTTGCACCTGTTTTCTTACCATACACAACATTTGATGTAATCGTTAAAACAGACAAAGTGTGCACCGACTCACGATAGGTTTTATGTTTGCGAAGTTCAGTAATAAATTTTTCCACCAATTCTTTTGCGATTAAATCAACGCGGTCATCATCATTTCCATAAGTTGGGAATTCTCCTTCAATATTGAAATCAACAATTAATTCCTCTTCGTTTTTAATTGGAGTCACCTTAGCATAACGAATTGCACTTAGCGAGTCTGCAATAACTGACAATCCCGCTACACCAAATGCCATCATTCTTTCTACTTTTGTATCATGTAAGGCAAGTTGTGTCGCTTCATACGCATATTTATCATGCATGAAGTGGATAATATTCATTGTATTCACATACAACTTTGCTAACCATCCCATGTATTCTTCTAACCGTTTTTCTACTTCTTCGATTTGTAACACGTTGGTACCAACACATTCCATTTGTGGACCCATCGCAATTCCTTGCTTTTCTTCTTTACCACCATTAAGGGCTAAAAGAAGCAACTTCGGGAAATTGCATCGAGCTCCAAAGAACTGCATTTGTTTCCCAATTTCCATCGCTGAAACACAACACGCAATACCATAGTCATCGCCATATTCAGGTCGCATCACATCATCATTTTCATATTGAATAGAGTCTGTTAAAATTGAAATCTTAGCACAGAAATCCTTGAACCCTTGTGGTAATTTTTCAGACCATAAAATAGTCAAGTTTGGCTCAGGTGCACTCCCTAAATTAATTAGAGTATGTAACATTCTAAAAGAGGATTTGCTGACTAAACTTCTACCATCCTTGCCCATACCCCCTAAAACTTCTGTAATCCACATTGGATCTCCACCAAACAAATCATTATAATCTGGCGTTCTTAAGTGTCGTGCAACTCTTAGTTTAATTACAAATTGATCAATTAACTCTTGCGCTGTTTCTTCCGTCAAATGCCCTTCTTCAATATCCCTTTCAATATAAATATCAAAGAATGTACTTACTCTTCCAAGCGACATCGCTGCTCCATTTTGTTCCTTAATTGCTCCAAGATAAGCAAAATAGGTCCACTGAATTGCTTCTTGTGCATTTTGTGCTGGCTGAGAAATATCAAATCCATACTGTTGAGCCATCACTTTCAACTCACCTAAGAAAACAATTTGTTGATTTAGTTCTTCTAGTTGTCGGATTTCATCTTGTCCAAGCTCTTTCTCTCCTAAAATGAATTTGTCTTTCTTTTTTTCTTCAATTAGTCGATCAACACCATACAGCGCAACACGGCGATAATCACCAATTATTCTTCCACGTCCATAAGCATCTGGCAATCCAGTAATTAAGCCACATTTTCTAGCCTGTCGCATTTCAGGCGTATAAGCACTAAAAACACCATCATTATGTGTTACCTTGTATTTAAATTGTTCCTCAATCTGATCTGACACGGTGTAACCATAAGCCTCCGCTGCAGATCTTGCCATCCTCATTCCACCAAATGGATTAACTCCTCGCTTTAAAACCTCATCTGTTTGAAGTCCTACAATAAGCTCTAATTCTTTTTTTATGTACCCTGCATCATGGCTTGTTAATGTAATAATCTTCTCAGGGTCAATGGATAAAACACCACCATTTTCTTGTTCCCTTTTTAATACATCTCGAACTTCTTCCATTAACTGATTGGTTTGATTTGTTGCATGGGCTAAAAAATCATCATTTCCAGTATATTGCTTGTAGTTTTCTTGAATGAAGTCGCGAACATCAATCGCTTCTTTCCATCTATTTCCTCTAAACTTACGATATGCTTCCATATTGACGCCCTCCTGTGAGTGTATTATATAAAATCTTCTTTCTAATTTCCACACTTGTGCTTTTTTACTTTAACGGCCGTATAGTTTATATTAAAAACTACTTTGATAAATATTTGTTTCTCTAACAAAAAAACCATTTTCTTTCATTTTCTTTGCTGCATATCTCATTTTCTTTTTATCTTTTGTCAGTGCGAATACAGTTGAACCACTTCCTGACATCAGCACGCCTGACATTCCCAACTCAAGTAGTTTTACCTTGATTTCATTAATCACAGGCAGCAGTTTAATTGCAGGCTGCTCTAGTGTATTTCCTAGATTGTCCAACACCGCTCTATCATCTTCATTTTCTAAGGATTCCTTCATTTTCAAACAATCTGGGTGTGCTGCATTAGCTAAATCAAGTAAATTAAACGCTTTGGGTGTTGACACTCCACGATAAGGTTTAACAAGCAATACTTCCCAGCTGCTTTTCATTTCAAACAACTCCATTTTTTCTCCAATCCCAGAAACATACGCCGGTTTATTGAAACAACAAAACGGGACATCAGCGCCAACTTTTTTAGCTAAATCCACCATTTTTTGATGAGACATATCCAAATTTAACATCTTTTTTAAAATCCGAATTGCTGCTGCTGCATCTGCACTTCCTCCCGCAAGTCCTGCCTGTGTTGGAATATGCTTTACTACTTGAATATCGAAATTTTCTGAAAATCCATACTCTTCACGTAACACTTCGATTGCTTTAATTACTGTGTTTTTATCGGTTTTAGGAAGATAGGTGGCATTACTGCTAAACTGCATTTCTTTTGAAATTTTTATATCCACCACATCATAAAAATTAATGGGTACCATAATCATTTCCAACTCATGGTAGCCATCATCTCTTTTCCCAACAACATTTAAACAAAGGTTAATTTTAGCAAACGCTCTATCTTTCATTTCGTCTACCTCCGCGATCATATAGGTGATGAAAAGAAACTAGTTCCAACTCTTCAGCACGGACACTTAATCTTAGATTTGCTTGAACTATTGCCTTTTCAGCTTGATTTGCATCGCCATAATACTCTTTAAGATTATTGTATAGCGTTTTTCTCCTTTGTTTAAAGCAAGCTTTTACAAAATCAAAAAAATCTTTTTGATTTGTATAACCCAACCCCTCTTTACTAATGAATTGTACAACCGATGAATCTACTTTAGGCTTAGGGTTAAAAATTGTTTTTGGTATTTTCATTACCGTTTTAATTTGATATAAGTCTTGCGCTAAAACGCTAAGTGCATTGTATTCTTTTGTAGATGGTTTCGCACAAAAGCGGTCACCAACTTCTTTTTGCATCATCACAGTAATCACTTTAATATCTGCATCCGCCTCAAAAATTTTAAATAGTAACGGTGCGGTTATGTAGTAGGGTAAGTTTGCACAAATCACCACTTCTCCAAATTTCTTTTGTAGTCTTTGCACTTCTTTGCCTAAATCTACTTTCAGAAAATCTTGGTGAATAATCTCCACATTGTCATACTCGCTTAAGGTATCGTTCAGCACTTCCAATAAACGCTCATCAATTTCATAAGCAATCACTTTTTTTGCTCGTTTACTCAGCTGTTCTGTCAGTGCTCCAATACCAGGACCAATTTCAATAACGCAGCTATCCTCACACTGGGCATACTCTGCGATCTTTTCCACAATCGCTGGTTCAATGATAAAATTTTGCCCATACCCTTTTTTGGCGGACAACTCAAATTTTTCTAGAATTTCTTGCGTCCTTGCGCGTGTGGCGATTGCCTTTTTCATATACTCAGTCCTTCTTCTAAATCTTTTTTAGTTATTTGTAACATATTGCATCTTTGACAAAATGTTTTCGCATTGCATGATCCAAAGTGAAATTTTTTAGCTAGTTTTTCACGTTTTTGTTTACTTTCAGGATGCCCACTTAACCCCAACTCCACTAAATCTTGAACTTTTAACTGTTGCGATAAATTGGCTTGATAAGTCAAACAAGATGACAGAGCTTTCTCTAACTCTTCTTTCGAAGCGTGCTCAATCCCTACTTTCTTTGCTGTTTTAGCTTTCGCCTTTTCAATGAAAGCATTTTTACAGCCATCCACTCGCTGATTAATACTAGTCCTGATTTTTTCTCCCGGGAAATCGGGATCAGTAAAAATGATGACACCCCGCTTCTCTTTAGCAATCTGGATTAGTTTTATTGTTTTATCACTTAAACAGGTTCCCCCAGTTTCAATTGTTTCACACTCAAAATAACGCTTCAATGTCGCTGTGTCATGTTTCCCTTCTACAATAATGACTTCCTTTATTTTCATAGTTCTACTCCATCTCTATTATATCATATCAAGTGGGCATTCGTTTAAGATTATTTTAAGTCTTCCTGTGGTATAATAAAGCCAGTGAAACGAGGTGTTTCTATGCGATTACTTTTAATAGAAGATGAAAAAAATTTAGCCGATGCTCTAACTCAAATTTTAAAGAAAAATCACTATACCGTGGATGTTTTTTATGACGGTGAAAGTGGAGAAGATGCTGCATTAAGTGGTATTTACGACTTAATCCTTTTGGATATTATGTTGCCAAAAAAGGATGGATTGAGTGTCTTAAAAACAATTCGTGAAGAAGAAATCAGTACTCCTATTTTAATGTTAACTGCAAAGTCAGATTTGCAAGATAAGGTAACTGGACTTGATTTTGGTGCAGATGACTACATTGCTAAACCATTTGAAGTGCCAGAGCTACTCGCTCGCATTCGTGCTAACTTGCGCCGAAAAGAAAGTACTGTAACCAGTGATGATTTGAGTTATGGAAGTTTAACCTTAAACATGCAGTCTCTTCTTCTTTCCTTTGAATCTAAACATGTTCCCTTGACTTTGAAAGAAGCCGAACTATTAGAATATTTTATGATTCAAAAAAACATGGTTCTCTCCAAGGAGCAGCTCATTGAAAAAATATGGGGGTACGACAGTGAAGCTACCAATAATCACGTGGAAGTTTATATTTCTTTTCTCAGAAAAAAACTAACCTTCCTTAAATCCACAATCACCATCCAAACAGTTCGTGGGGTAGGCTATACATTAAAGGAGCGTGATGACCTTGTTTAAAAAACTCCGAAACAAATTTTTAATTTTTAATATCATCGGTAGTTTAAGCATCTTAGTTATTGTCTTTACTGCTGTGTTCTCTATTACTTATGGTAATCTTGTAAGTGATATTAAAATGCAAATTGAGAAAACTCTTTCTGATCCGATTAATTCATCAAACTTTGAAAACAATAATTTCATCAATGACAATCGCCAACAAATTCAAAACAATGATCTTCCCTCTATTTCATTTTGGGTTGAGATTGATAAAAACAAAAATTTAGTTTCTTGGCAACAGCTTCGCTTTGCTTACCTTACAGAAGATAAAATTCAAACTATGGTAGATCGTGTTTCTTTCTCTTCCGATATTCAATTCTTTCAAAATGAAACGAATTCATGGGGTTATCAAGTGTTTGAATCCAACGGAATTTATCGTGTTGTGTTCATTGATATTACAAACTCTTTCAACTTCTTAAAATCACTTTTAACTTCCTTTATTATCACTGCTCTCATTGCCCTTTGCGTTATTTTCTTTATCAGCTGGAAGTTTGCAGAAAAGGCAATCGAACCTGTTCAATCTGCCCACAAAAAACAAAAAGAGTTCATTTCCAATGCATCACATGAATTAAAAACACCACTAACCATCATGAGTGCCAACATGGATGTTGCACTAAGTAATCCAGAAGAAAAGGTGGAAGATGTTCAAAAATGGTTAAACTTAAGTAAATCCGAAATTAAGAGAATGTCAGTTTTGATTCAGGATTTACTTACCCTTGCAAAAATGGATGATGGAGAATCTCAAAAATTAATGCATTCTTTCTCTTTGAGTGAGCTCTTATACGAAACAATCCTCCCAATGGAAGCCGTGGCATTTGAAAGGGAAATCACTTTGCAAACAACCATAGAAGAAGATATTTCAATCTCTGGTGTTCCTTCTGAAATTGCCCAACTTATTACTATTCTATTAGACAATGCTATTAAATATAGCTATAATAATCAGGAAGTTGAAGTCATCCTTGAAAGAAAATCAAAAAGTATTGACTTAGCTATTCGTAACGTCGGACCGGAAATTCCTAAGGAAAAAGAAGATAAACTATTTGAACGTTTCTATCGCCTAGATGAAGACCATAACAGTGCTACAGGAGGGGTTGGTCTAGGATTATCCATAGCTAGCCAAATCGTTAAACAGCACCATGCAACGCTAAGCATCACAACCAAAGAAGAAAAGAAAACAACTGCACTTGTTTCCTTCAAACTTCAATAAAGCAATTCCTTGTGAATTGCTTTTTATTTTATCTCAATTGGAGATTACATTCCCATCCTATTTCTTGTCCATTTCTTTTAAATTTAGATAATCCCTAGTGAAAATTAGTGTAATTCGTGATACACTAATAAAGTAAAATGGAGGAATAATTATGAAGAAAAAACCTGTAGTTCTTGTCGTTATGGATGGGGTTGGCTGTACTGATAAAGATAATGGTAATGCCGTTATGCACGCTTATAAACCCACTCTTGATCATTTGTTAAGTACTAGTCCAAACACCCAAATTAAAGCTCATGGGCTCGCAGTTGGACTTCCAAGTGATGATGATATGGGTAACTCTGAAGTAGGTCATAATGCTCTGGGATGTGGACAAATTTATAGTCAAGGAGCAAAGTTAGTCAACGAGAGTATCGAAACTAAAGCCATCTTTTCATCACAAACTTGGAAAGATGCTACACAGTTCTGTGTAAATGGAACATTGCATTTTATCGGACTTTTATCTGATGGAAATGTCCATTCTCATATCAACCATTTAATTGCTATGCTAAAACAAGCAAAAACAGATGGAGTAAAAAGTGTTCGTATTCACGCGTTACTTGATGGGCGTGATGTCCCTGAAACAAGTGCATTAACTTATGTTGAACAATTAGAAAACTATTTATCTGAATTGCGTGATGATAACTTTGACTGCCGTGTTGCTTCTGGTGGTGGTCGGATGAAAATTACGATGGATCGCTATGAAGCAGATTGGTCGATGGTTGAAGAGGGATGGAAAATTCATGTCCTTGGAGAAGGACGCTCTTTTTCATCAATGCAGGAAGCTATTGAAACTTATCGTTCTGAACTAAACTGTTCTGACCAAAATCTACCCGGATTTGTCATTGAAGAAAACAAAAAACCGGTGGGAACTATTGTTGATGGCGATTCAGTTGTCCTATTCAACTTCAGAGGGGATAGAGCCATTGAAATCTCTAAAGCTTTTGAAGAAAAAGACGCATTTAAAGCTTTTGATCGTATGATGACTCCTAATGTATTCTATTGTGGAATGTTGCAATATGATGGCGATTTAAAAATACCTAATAACTTCTTAGTTGCTCCACCAAAAATCGAAAACACACTAAGTGCTTTCCTAGTGGATAAGAAAGTAAAATCTTATGCCATTAGTGAAACACAGAAATTTGGTCACGTTACTTATTTCTGGAATGGAAACCGTTCAGAAAAATTCAGCAGTGAATTGGAGACTTGGGTTGAAGTTCCAAGCGATGTTATTCCGTTTGAACAACGTCCATGGATGAAAGCAGGCGAAATCACTGATTTGTTAGTTAACGCAATCGAATCAAAGAACTACGATTTTCTACGAGTTAACTACCCAAATGGAGATATGGTAGGTCATACAGGCAACTACGCAGCTACTCTAATTGGTGTTGAAGCTGTTGACCTAGCCCTTGCAAGAATTATAGAAGCTTGTAACAAGGTAGATGCAACCTTAATTATTACTGCAGATCATGGTAATGCAGATGAAATGCAAGAAAAAAAGAAAAACCCTGAAGATGTAGCGAAACCTAAAACATCGCACACTTTAAATCCTGTTCCATTTATCATTTACAATAATGATGTTGAATTAAAAGATGGATCCTTTGGACTAAGCAATGTTGCTTCAACTGTTGTTGAACTTCTTGGATTTGAAGCCCCAGAATGTTGGGATAAGAGTATGCTTAAATAAGCCAAGCTCACAATACATAAAAAAACCTTAACTGGTTTTTTTATTATACGTAAATTACTTCCAATCCTCCAAACCTAACATCTCATCTAATCTGCAATACTTTACTAGCATTGGGGTCAAATTTACCCTTAACTTCCACAGATTCAAAAGCGTTTGATGTTAAATCTGCAGCACGCCATGAACTAGAGAGATATATAGTTACACTACTGAAGCATGAGCGTATTTCATTTCTGTTTGTGTTAAATAAACTTCTAACGTTCCAAATTTCCCACTACAATAAACTCTCTCCAGTGAATCTGTGTTTACATATTGTATGTTGTTTGCAAAAGTCACATCAAAGTTGTAGCAACTCAAATCAGATACAATTGCATCACTTCCTGAATTCTCACCCTCACCCGTGATATATCCATCCCACTCATTATAATTACTCCTGCGACTAAAATTAAAAACACTCCAAATATTTTGTCTGACTTTGACTTCATTTCAACTTCCTCCTTCTTTCGCTTAAACGAGTTTTTAACTTTCTATAATATCCTCTAGAAACATAGGATTTTTTACTTGTTTCATAAAATTGCAGTCCGCTTGAAGCTGTTAAATTTTTTGTAACTGCATAGATTTGATCGACGTTTACAATCACTGCTTTTGCTACTCTCATAAATTTCTCTGATAGCATTTCTTCTAATTCATAGAGCTTGCATTTGACCTGATACTGCTTGTCCTTGGTATGAACCATAACTTCATCTTCGCTTCTTGAATCATCTACTTCAATTTTAACTTTCACTCCATCACGCTCCCTACACAATACAATTATATCTATCCTATTTTTTGTAAATAAAGTTAGGATAAGTGATTATTTTTTGGTAGTAAGTTGCTTATGATTGCATAGTAAAAGCACATCTCTGAATAATGATGTGCTTTATTTTTACTATTTTTGTGCGTTAATCGCTGCATTTTTTCCAGCAATGATTCCAAATGTTGTCGATACTGAAATAGAAGACCCACTCGCTGGATACTCTTTATAAAAGAATTGAGCATTCGCAATTTCTCCTGCTGCATACAATCCTCCGATTGCCTGTCCATCATTATCTAAAACTTCGGCGTTTTCGCTTAACACCAATCCGCCAATCGTTCCAAGGGTTGCCATGTTGATTTCAACAGCGTAGAAATCCCCTGCTGTAATACTATAGGTACTTACCTTTCCATATTCATCGGCACTCTGGCTTTCCACTGCTTGGTTATACCCTTCCACTGTTTCCAGTAATGCTTCTTCATTAATTCCAGCAGCTGTTGCTAATTCTTCTAGTGTCGCAGCTTTAAAGCCAAGACCACTTGCAACGGCCTCTTCAGCTAGTGAAGCGCTAAATTCATCACTGCTATCTAAAACAAGATATAGTGTTTGTGCACCTGACTTGTATGCATCAATCATGCTTGTCGCAAAGATTGGATAGTCCGCACTTTCATTCCCGAAGCGTACCCCCTCATTGGTAACTCCCAAAAGCCCAAGCCATCCCAATAAATTTGATCCCGCTGTATAATGTTTTGTTGAATCAATAATTTTAAATCCTATAACACCATCATAAAATAATGTTTGTGCCCCTACCGTTTCTGCCATTACAAGTCCATCTCCTGTATTTCCTACAGAAGAGATTGCCCAACTACCTGCCATTGATGGAGAATTAGCTACCATCAACTCTCTATTTAAATCATAACCACCCGTTGCTAAAACTGTACTTGTTGCTTTAAACTCATAGTCAATTCTATCACTTGTCGCTTTTACTCCAACAACTACCCCATCTTCCACAAGTAGCTCTGTTGCCTCAACCCCAGTGAGAATTGTGACTCCAATTTCTTCTGCATGCTCAACTAAAGGTTTGATGAAATCAACTCCATCGGTAACTGCTCCATTTGCTTCTGCATTGGATGTGTACAGGGCACGCATCGCTGTAGAAATTCCTGTTGCTCCTATAGTGTCCGAGAATACAACGCCCCACGCCATTAATTGATCTGCACTTTGCCCCGATTGCTCAGCTGCAATACGCAGTAGTGTCTCATCTGCATAGCCCTCAGATCTCTCGTACCAATAGTTGTACAAATCTTCCGTATCTGAATCTAATCCACTAATTTTGCTAGAATTTGCAGCATAGAAAATTCCTCCTGAAAGCACTGTAGACCCTCCTACTCGATCTAGCTTTTCAATTAAAACCACGCTACTCCCAGCTTCCCTTGCTGTAATTGCTGCACTAAGTCCCGCAATTCCACCACCAATAACCACTACATCTGTTTCAATTGTTTCTTCACTTTTCTCATCTTCATTCACAACTCCAATAAGACTTGCAACATCACCAGATTGAGTGATTGCATCTCTTACTGCACGCTTTACTGCATTTGAACTAATCGTTGCTCCTGTGTAGCTATCCACATCCAATGACTGTGCTTCCACAATATCTTGTGGCAAGTTATTTATTGCATTATCCGATACAAACCGTGTCTCATTATGCTCCGTAACCGTAATTGATTCAACCGCTGTATCACTCATCACAACTTCAACAGTAACATCCCCATGAAATCCTGTCGAAGTGGCTGTATACACCCCCGCTGTAAATCCATCTGATATCGATGCTGTTCCAGACGCTTTATCAATTGCTTGTTGAACCCCTTTTATGAGTGCCTCAGATGTTACTGTTGCTCCTGTAATTGTATCTACTTCCGTATTTTGTTGACTTAAAATTAATGGAATCAACTCTTCAATTGCCTCATCTCCAATCCCAACTGTCTCCATCGTTTCAACGACCTCAATTGCAGTGATTTCCTCTGCAGAAAAGGTGACAGCAATCTTTAAATCACCATTGTGACCTTGCACTACTTCTTCAACCACTCCGCTAGTATACTTTCCACTACTTGTAGAACAAGCAACCAGTGACAGCACAATGACAAGTGCCATTAAAATCCTAACTAATTTCTTCATAATTTCCTCCTTGATATAACATGATAATAAACTATCAAGTAGCTTGATAGTCAACTACTTTGTGAAAAATTGCATAAAGAAATTTGTATTCCCTTTTTCTCTTTGGTAATTTGTAAACACACAATAGGCTACTCCTCCCCCTGTAAGGGTTAAGTTGTGAGCTTGTGCAAATTGACGAACTTCTTCAAAATCCTCGTAAGTAAATGATTCTTCACTTATGTTTTTAGAAATCGAAAAAGATATCGTTATTAAAGAAGCGCATTCAACCGTGCCGTTTGGAACTGCCATTTTGTACTTCTGACCAAATTCTTTAACTACTGCAATTCCCAGATAATAATCAAACTCTTTCTCTGATAATAGTGCCTTTTCAGGGAAATAGTAACCATAGGATACAAAAGGAAAGAAGTTTAACAACTCTTTGGTTTCAGGACTATCCAAATTTTCTTTTATGATTTCTTCATGATAAACCAAAGGGATAAAGCTACAGTCTACAGGAGCATCCAACAATTTTATTTCATGATGGTATGCCCTATGGTATGTTGCCATTGCATACTCTGTCATCTTTAGAATATCTTGCAACCTGCTGATTTCTTCTTTTATTTCTCCTTGCCTTTTAACCATTTCAATTTGTTTATCATCAAAATCCGATGTTTGTATAATCCGATTTAAAGATTTAAGAGACATCCCCATTGAACGATAATACTTCGAACTTGCAACTGCAATTAAATCGTTGTCATTATAAAGTCGATAATTTTTCTCATTCTTCTCTGGGACAATTAATCCAATTTCATCATAGTAATGTAAAAAAGATTTCTCTACTCCAATTAGTTGTGCTAATTCACTTACTTTAAACATATCCTCACCTCTTAATTCATATTCTATCATTAATTATTAAGTTTATCTTCTTTATTAATAAAAAAGTGTTGACCGTTAAGCCAACACTGAATAATTTTAGATTTCTTTTTAATTTTAAAACTATGGTTGTTGTGGTTGCTGCATATCCGTTGGAGGGGTTTGAGAAGGATCCATTGTTCCACGATCACCCATTCCACCACCATTTCCTCCCATGCCACCACCCATACCACTTGGCGCACTTCCGACTTGAGTTACTCCTTCACTAATTGTTCCGGTTGCTACTTCCTCATCGTTAATTAGAACTTGATAGCTTGATCCTGTTTTAACACCATCAGAACTAAACTGTACTAACTGAAAATCTGTTGTTGCTGTTGTTGACAAAACTTCTGCTCCATCCACTAGTATTTGAATCGTGCTTTGAGCACTATAAGATTGACTTAATCCGATGGATAAAAAGTTTTGTGCAGATGTTGTGCTTGCTGACATAGCCATCATTGAAGACCCTGCTGCAAAAAATTCTCCACCATCGACATTAAATGTTGAGTCATAGTCTAATGACCCATTAGCGCCATCTGTCGGACCATACACAAACAGACTACCCTCTGTCATCAAAATACTTCCGTTGGCATCTACGCCATCTCCTCCAGCGTGCACAATTGTTTCTCCACCATTAATGGTAATCGTGCTTGTTCCACTGCTCATAAATTGACCACCAGTTGAAGTATCTCCTGCTGTTGCAGCATTGATCCCATCATCTGTTGATACTAATTCAATTGATCCACCATTAATAACAATAACATCCGCTTCTATTCCTTCATAACTACTTTCAATATTAATATCGCCAGCATTAACTACTAAATTAACATCTGCGTGTATCGCATCATCTACAGCGTTAATCGTAAACTCACCACCATTAATTTCAACTGAATTGTTTGAGTGAATTGCATCATCTTCAGCATTAATCACAAACGTTCCAGCTTCAATGACTATTGCATTAACAACATTCATCCCTTTGCTACCAGTTAAATTAAAGACACCAGATTCAATAGTTAAATTCCCTAAAGTTGCATCCTCTTCATTACTTGTTTTTAAAGCATCATCACCTGTATCTACTGTAATTGTCGCATTGCTAATTGTAAGCTCATCTTTTCCTCGAATTCCATCATCAATTGCGCTAACCACAATCTCTGTATCTTGGATTAAAAGACTATCCTTACTAACAATACCATCTGAATATGCTCCCGTTACCTCCAATAAACCTGTACCACTAATTACTAAATCAGCTTTACTATAAATAACGCCTTCTTTTTCAATATCGACGTAAGCCTCCCCATCACTAAGGATATTTGTAGTTCCTTCATTAACGACAATATTCACACTGTTTGCGCTGATGATATCAATCGCTGGTCCACTTTCATTATGAATGGATACCCCATCCAAAATAAGTTCTACATCACCATTGGTTTCGATCACAACACTTCCATTAGAAAGCTCTCCTTGAAGCGTATAAACTCCTTTTTGATTAATGGTTATTGAACCACTTTCACTTAAATTAATTACTTCTCCTTCAGTGGCGATACTGGAAGAACCAGAACTTGTTGAGCTACATCCTGATGCAATCAACATTAAAATACTAACCAATCCAATTTTAACTTTTTTCATATTAGCCTCTTTCTAAAATTCTTCTTCAATTGATAATGTTGATAGCGTAATCATCAAGTTTCCATTACGGCATCGTAAATCATCAATCATCTTAATTTTTTGACTCTTCTTCTTAATCTTAACAACATATCCTAACTCATAAACACTTCCTAAATCTTTAGTTTTTACTTGCGTTAACTCAAATCCATTTGTGTACTCTTTTAATAAATCATCAAATGCATCTTCACTATTTAAATCTTCTGGAACTAATATTTTTAATCTCATTGTATTTGAATCTCTTGATGCAAATCCAATAAAGTGTAAAACCAATAACAATAGGCACAAAATAACGGTGAATATCGCTCCATACATAAACTCTAAAACACCACAAGCTAGTCCTACGCCAACACAAAATAAAATGTAGACGATATCTCTTGAACTCCCAGGAGCACTTCTAAAGCGAATAACAGAGAATATCCCCGCTAAGCTAAATGCTCCTGCTACATTATTTCCAATTAATAAAATAATAATGCTCATTAATACTGGAAGTAAAAGTAGTGTTGTTGCAAAATTCTTTGAATATGAATTTTCACTTGTTTTCATATAGGTCAGTGCGATTGCAAGTCCCATCACTAAAGCACACGCCACCATCATTGCCATCACAGGAATTGTAATTGCCCCTGTTGCTACTGCTGTTTCTAAAAAATCTAACATATTTTCCTCTTTTCTATCGTATTGTTTCCAAATGATGCTGATACGCAGCTCCAACTTTGGAAAAACTTTGTTTATAAATTTGATGCTTCGACAACAATCGGCTTAACCAAACAGGAAGTGCATCTCCAACCTTGATTTCCATAAGCCATCCATCATTTAATAGAACTTCTTCTTCTGTCAAAATTTTCTCTTTAATATTTGTATCAAAAGTAATTCTTAAATTTGGGTCTTCTTTAGAAAAATAAGCCATTCTATCATAAGAAACATAGCTAGCAATTCCTAGTTGATATTTCTTAATAATGTATCTCAATTCATTAACCACTTGTTCATTCATATAAGGTTTAATTTCAATGTCCCCAGTTTTTAAAAAACTTAAGGCTTCCTCATATAACATTTGCGTTCTTCGCTTATTTACAAACCCTTTGTACTTCTTTTTGATTTCTAAATAAACCATTCCTCCCTCTTCCATCATTTTGTAAGATCTAATTCTTACTTTCTCTTTATATGCTGGCTTTGACATTGATTCTCTAATTAAATGAAAATCTTTAGTATCTACATACAATGTGTGGATACGGTACAATTCATTGTTGACATTATACGAATCCAATACCAAGTAATCTTGTATATCTTTTACTAATCCTACCCATTGTTGCTGGTTCAATCTATATTTAATTTCAAATCGATTAAAAGTTTCTTTAGCCATCAACCTCACGCCCTTTCTTTGTTGATAGCTTTATTGTAGGGGTTAATACTTAAAAAAAGATTAAAATCATAACAATTTTAATCTTTTCAATCATTTCCCTAGGATATACAAAAAAGGGGTACGTCCCCTTTTTAGAAATCAACTTCGTCATCATCATTTTCTTCAAAAAGCAAAATGTAGTTTTTTGAATCTTCAATCATCGCTTTGATACTACCTTTATCCACTTCATCTGCCATCACAAGTGACAGAACAAGTGGTAAATTCATCCCCGCAACGACAAAGGAATTCTCTAATCTTTTTTGACGTGTTAACACATCAATTGTTGCAATATAGGGTGAGCCACCCATTAAATCTGCAACCACGACGACTTGATTATCACCATATGTGTTTATCTTGGATTCTAGTGTTGCTTTAAGTTGTTCAATATTCCCGTCTTCTGACAAACATAGTGCATCCAAGTTATCTGATTTACCTGCAATCATTTCTACTGCTTTCTTTGTTCCTATTGCCATTTCACCATGGCTAACTAAAAGTACTTTTTTCATATTTCTCCTCCATCTTATATTTTTTTTCTAATCAATAGCCAAGCTAGAAGTGCTATTAGAGCAAAACAAACTGTACCTAATCCAACCCATAGCATTGCTGAATCTGAGTCTGAATTTGTATCTGGAATTTCATTCACTTCTTCCTTAACTAATAAATTTACTGCATTTTCTAATTTCATCACAATTTGATTTAGTTCTTCTTGCGTGATGCCCTCTTTGTTGAGTTCTTCTTTCAAACTATTAGTTATCTCTGTGAACCTGTTCCAGCTTTCACTTGTATAGTCATTTTCATCTAGCGAATCAATTACTTCCAAAATTTTATCAAGTGAACTTTCATCCAAAATGATTTCTTTAACTAAGAATTCTCTTGCTTCTTTTATTTTTTGTGTTGCTAAATCAACCTCATTTTGTGTTGCATTTTCTTTTGCTAAAATTGTTTTCCCATCATCAATTACAGCGATGTAAATAGCCCAACTTTCAGTTGTATAGTCTTCTTCATTTAAACTAGCCATCAGTGAAATTTCAGCACGAAGCTTACTCTTGTTTACTTCCGATATGCTCTCTTGCTTTTTTAGTGCTTCTTTAGCTGTAGTCAGGCGTGACACCATATCATTGAGCGTTGATTGACTTGTGTTTTTATCTTGAACCATTGCTGTAGCTTCATTTAATATGAGTTCAAAAGAATTCCAACTTGCTGTTGTATAGTCGTTTTTAACTAATAAATTACATTCATTAATTAAGCTAATTAACTTTGAAAAATTTGCTCTATACACTAATTTATTAATTGATTGCATTAAGCTTTCTGTCGCTTGGTCAATTTCGTCTTGCATTGTTGCTTGCGTAAGTGTTTCTTCAGCTTGTGCTAAAAATGTTTTAAGATTAGCGTAACTTCTTGGCGTATATACTAACCCATTAATTGTTTTAGCAAGGCTAATTGCAGCTTCCAATTGACTAGTTTCAAGCAGAATATCAATTTTCAATTTTACCGTTGATGATGCCCCTCCATCCGAAGCATTGGATGTAAAGATAAATCCATTTTCATCCGCTAACGGAACAATTTGAGGGTCACAAGAAATAATACTTTCGTAAGCAGCATCCATTAAAATTGTAATTTCGCCTTGTTTCCTTGTTGGATCAGAAATGGTGATTTCAATTTCATCACCTATTTGTTGAACTAAAAGTGATGCTTGTTTATCCACCCCATAGCCATTTAAAGAATACCCAGACTCTTTCCACACATTCATTGCAAATAATCCAATGCTATCATCTTTAATTGCATGAGCGTCATCATCATTTCTTAAAATTTCCAGTGTGTTATTTTCTGCGTAATCACTGACTTCTTTTTCTGTTTTACCAGGCATTAGAACATAAGTGTAGTTTCCATCAACAACTTCTGAACCATGTTGGATCATCATTGTGAAATAATCGTGTTCATACGTTTTTCCATCCACGAAAAGTGTGTTAATTGAAAGGTAGCTATCACTACGACTTTCTTTTAGTGTAGTTACTGTTGCTCCATCTGGAAAGTAATAGCCAATGCTTGTTCCATCTTGTGCTCCATCAAGATACACCCAAGAATTTTCTTGAAACTCTTGTGTTTTTTGAGCACCATCATCAATCACTCCATTGATAATCACTTCCCTGTTTATAGCTAGTTCACTAGTTTTTCCCAATAGCCTATTTTCAACAATTGTTTCAATAGTGGCTTCTGTTTCTCCGTTGATATCACTTCCTAATGCAATAATTTTATCTTCTAGCAGAAACCACGACTTCTTTACCGTTAAATCCATTGAAACATTGGTCTTATCTAAATACATACCCACTGCACCAATGCTCCCATTGGTTGATCCACCGACCCACGATTGTTTTGACTTTACTCCTTTTCCACTTCCCAAGGATAACTGTCTTGTATCGGCTGTTGTTCCTGGCAAACGATAGGAGTCTACTGTTGCCCAAAATCCATCTTCATAACTGCTGTATTCATCCGTGTATAAATATAAAGCTCCGTCAGCTTGATGCCATCCACGCATATTTTCATATTTTGTATCACTTCCACTTCCCTGAGTTTGTAACTCGTAGTTTCCACTCCGTGATGAATACATACTAATTCCTACCGCATAGGTTGAAGTAGATTGTACGACACGATCCATTGAAAAAACCTTAACTCCCTCAAACGTGTACTTTGCACTAACTGTCATATCATTCATTAGCTTATCCGCATTTTGTAGCGCTTCAATGTCTCGTGCGTTAGCAAAGAAATTATACATATCCTCGCTTGATTGAATCCAATATTTAACATTCTGATTAAATTCATCTGCATATTCCTCGGGTGCAAAGTTCGAAATAACCATGATGTTGGCAATAGTTTCTTGTCCTGCAGAATACTCTGTAGAAAACTTATTTGTCCCTGGTGCTCGTGAAATACTTCTTCCGCTCACCATAGACATCATGCGTCCATCTTGCATTAACGGGATATAACCCTCACTAATTGTCTTATATACATTCTCGATCGATGCATTTGTGAATTCCCATTCCGTCCCCTCAGTTGTCGATAGGATTCTTCCAATACCTTTCATTAGCTCGTTTCCATAACTTCCAGAATAAGCATAAATGGTATGTTGCACAAGCGATCCATCTAAGTAAAGTCCATCTCCAGAGGTCACCAATTGAAATACTTGAGGTATTTTTTCAGCCACTAAGTCCATTTTCGCATCATCTTCTAAAAGAATGGCTGTTCCTAATACTGAAATCCCTATGTCCGTTCTGTTTGCTCCAGTAGCTGTTATTCCTGGCCACTGTATTGCCGGATTACTCGCATAACCTCCAATACAATCTGCATATACTTTTATTTCTTCATAAGTCATGTAATCAGATAAAATCATTAACGTATCTGTAAATTGTTGAGCAGCTCCAATTTGGCAGTCCCACCAATTACTAGTTCCTGTAATCCCGTTATACTTTTTTTCTGTTACCATGAATTCAATGGCTTCTAAAATATCAAAATATAATTCTCTATTCCCCTCTAGCGCCGATCCCTTAGTCCCAAACGCTAAAGCAAGTGTGTTTATTTTTGTAAACTGTGTTGTAATGTCTGCCGATGAAGTATCACCAACTTGAAGAGTCCATAACGTTGCTCTATTTTCCGATTTATCCATTGCGTCCCACAAAGACTGAGCTTCTGCTGACAGTTCACTCACATAATCGGCAATGTACTCATTATCTAAGTTTAAATTCTCATCTCCGACAATGCGTAGTAACCAGCGCTCTTTCATTAAGCTATAGTCACTCGATGTTTCATCTTTACCAACTCTAACCACAATTGAAGTGGTCACTGAGCTGTTATCTGCCGACGTTAATGAAAGGATTCCTTGTCCAACACCAACTGCTTCTATACGACCACTAATGCTGTCAACTTTAAATATGTTATTATCACTTGATGACCAAATCAAATCTAAATCTAAATTAACAGCTGTTGAAGGCCATAAATTATAGTCTACAAATCGTTTGCTTCCTTCTTCTAATAAAATGTCTCCACCAATAATTTCTATTTCTTCAACCAAAATCTCACCATCCACCACCTTGACAGAACTGTGTGCTTGGATTTCTTCATTTGTTTCTGATCTTACAGAAATTTGTGCTGTTCCTGGCGCTAGTGCTGTAATCTTTCCTTGTTCATCAACAATCGCAACTGAGCTATTATCGCTTTCCCATATTAAATCTATCTCATCCGTATAAGTTGGATTTAAAGTTGCTGTTAATACTTTTGTTTCTCCATTGCTTAAAACTACTCTTGTTTCATCTAATGTAATTTCTTTAAGGCTAATATCTTTTTTGCCTAGATAAACATTATCCACCCATACAGAGCCTGTTGTTGATGCTGGGATTACAAAAATCAAATTAATTTTTGCTGTGTTACTTCTTGTCTTAAAGTATTGTATTTGTTCTTCCCACTGACTTGTTCCCTTACCAAGTGAATAATCTGTTGTCGCTACTTTTGACCCACTTGCTGTATATTCTTCAATTCTCATAATTGCAGCTGTACCAGATAATGATTCTAGTTTTGTTGACGCCAACAAATCATAGTACGTATTAGCGTCCACCGCAACATTAATTTGTTTTAAAAAGGCTTGAGTCGTGCTGTTACTTTGGATCACTGTCAGCTTAACCGATTGATTCCCTTCTACCATTGTAGATTCATCTAATGTTGCATTAAAATTTTGGTTCGGTTGACTGATATTCCATCTTTGAAAATCCCATGATACTGCTTTTTTATTGTCACTCCAAAGATCTGTATTCCACCATGTTCCTGATGGTCCATTAGGGACATCTGGAGATTGTTCCTCTTCCTCAAATCCTCCATTGCTTAAAATATTATTACTGTCTTGAACATCTCCTTGAACTACTGTAAATTCTGTTTCGGCATTAAATTCTCCACAGTTTACTTGAACTGTCATTTTACCTATTTGAAGTGCCGTTAGTCGTCCAGTATCATTTACACTTGCAACAGATTCATCGGTTGAACTCCAAACACATCCAGGTAAAGTTGCATCACTGGGATAGGCTTGAACTGAAAGTTGTAATCCCTCCCCTTTTTTTAATTCCGTTGTAGCCGCAACAATTGAAATAGATTCTAATTCTGATACGGGCGGAATATTTTCCTTCACCTGTATATCATCTAAATAAAAAGTACCCGTCGCTCCATTCAAAATTTTAAATACTAAATCATATTGTGTCGTTGTTGCTGTTGTTGAAAAGCTAGTGGTGACAAAAGTCCATTCATCGTGTGTTAATCCATAGATTATTTTTGCAGCTGAACTAATTTCTGTTCCTCCACTATTTCTCTGAGCTATAGTCAAACTATACTGGTTGTCAGACAAGTTTTCTGTTTTAACCCAAAAGCTCACATCATACACTTTATTCGGCTCTATCGCTGTTCTCATTTGTTTGAAAAAAGCTTGAGAATTTGCTTCCCCACCACTTTTTGTGACCTTAACTGCTAAATTTCCCTCTTTGATTTCGGAATTGATTAATTCCGCTTGATAATATTCTTTTCCCTCACTTGCTGGATACAATTGAAAATCCCAAGAAACAGGCTTAAGGTCATTCACCCAAAGATCTGTATTCCACCATGTTCCTGATGGACCATTAGGTACTTCAGGAGAGCTTTCAGTATTTTCAAACCCTCCATTTAATATATAATTTCCATCCGCTTCTGTTGCATAGACCAAACTTTGCCTGTTGCTTGTTGGTACTATCGCCGCCATCATCCCCACTGCAAGGGATATTTTTATTATTTTTTTTATGCTCATTATTTTATCTCCTCGTTTTCTTCTAAAAACAATTGAACTAACTCATTTCTAATTTCTAAGAAATCATCTTTTCTTTTTGGAAAAGTTCTATTTGTTAAAAGAATAAACCCTTCTTCTTTTTTAAAATCCAAGCAGATTGATGTCCCTGTAAATCCTGTATGATATAGAACATTATTCCCAAACTTCTTATCCCATCCAATGGTTCTCTGATTATACATCGTCTTGAGCAGGAGTTGTTTACTTTCTTCCGTTAGTATTAATTCATCCTTCAATACACTTTGAGCAAATAAAGAAACATCATGCAGTGTTGAAAAAAGCCCTGCACTCCCAATCATTCCAATTTGATAAGCTTTGCTGTCATGCACAATCCCTTGAATACACCCCCTTGATTCTTGAATTTCTGTAGGAATATAATTCTCCACATTACCCTGTAATTTATATGATGTACTCTTCATGTTTATTTTTTTAAATATGTGTTTTTGAAAACTATCTTCTAGACTAACTCCATCTATTTTTTCAATAATAAAGCCTAATAAAATAAAACCGAGATCCGAATAAATCAATTCATCTTGCAACACGGTTCGGTTAATTCTTTCAATTACATTTTCTTTAGTTAAATTTTCCTTATCTTGTAAGTCTGCACTCAATCCACTTGAGTGTAGTAATAAATCTTTAATGGTGATATCTTGAAACTTTAATCCTGGCACAAATTCTGATATTTTTCTTTCTAATGTAATTACTTTTTCATCAAGTAATTGCATTATCCTTGTTGTGGTTCCTATGACTTTAGTTAGTGATGCAATATCAAAATAGAGTATGTCCGTTATTTTTATCGGCTTTTTCTCATCACCATTTACTCCAAGACAATATTTTTCTATTATCTGCTTATTAACAAAACTAAATGCTACACCATGAATTATTCCTTCATCAATGTAGCCCTCTAATTTTTCTTTTATGATTTGATATTTCATTTTTTGATAGAAGTGATTGCATCACGAACTTTTCCATCCGTTTTCGCTAGCGCCTCTTCTGCTTCTTCTTTATTTACACTTGCTTCGTGCATAACGATTGCAACTGCAACATTATGCCCAGAAAGCTCAAATAAATTCTTTGCTTCTTCTTTGCTGATTCCTGTTATATTTGCAACAATCCCAATAGATCTAATCACTAATTTTTCATTAGTCGGTTGAACGTGGACCATGTAGTTTTGATACACTTTCCCAATTTTAATCATAGCTCCTGTTGAAATCATGTTGACTACCATTTTTTGTGCTGTCCCCGCCTTCATTCTTGTTGAACCTGTGATAACTTCCGGTCCAACAATTGGGGCAATTGATATGTTAGCTATCTTTGCCATTTCACTTTCTTTATTACATGTGATTGAAATTGTTAACGCTCCAATTTTATTCCCATACTCCAATGCTCCTATTGCATATGGAGTACGCCCACTTGCAGCAATTGCAATCACAATATCTTTCTCTGTTAAATTAATATTTACAAGATCTTTAATTCCTAATTCTTTTGAATCTTCAGCACCTTCTACGGCAACATACATTGCCTTTTCTCCACCAGCCAAAAGTCCAAATGCACGTGTTGGTGGAACACTATAAGTTGGTGTTAATTCTACTGCATCCAATGTTCCCATGCGCCCTGATGACCCTGCGCCACTGTAGATAATTCTTCCACCTTGGCTAAATCTTTCTGCAACTCCATCAATCGCTTTTGCAATCGCTTCGCTTTCTTCTCCTACTGCTTCCGCTACTCTTTTGTCTTCTGAATTAATCAATTTAACCATATCACCTGTGCTTAACTGATCAATATTTTTTGTTCTTTCATTATTTGATTCTGTCACTAGTCCATCAATCTTTATCATTCATCTTCCTCGCTTTTCATTTTCAATCCCCATGTTACTTTGCTTGTTTCTAAAAGTTTCTTTTCATTTAATTTTAAATCTTTTTGAATAACTCCTAAATATAGTAAATCAGCAACAACCATACTTGTATGCTTTGATGCAATCGCCCCAACTCGAGTTAAATGTTCATTGTTGGGGACACGCAAGGCTATGGTTGCTAACTCCCCTAATCTTGACTCCTTATTTCTTGTTACAGAAATGATTGAAGCACCTTTGTCTTTTGCAATTTCAACCGGATAAATAACCTCTGTTGTTTTACCACTATATGAAAAAGCAACCACAACATCATCTTTTGTTAAATAACTAAAAAATTCAGCTGTCATGTGGCTATCGAATGAAAAAAAAGCATCCAAATCTATCCGTTTAAGCTTATGAAAAAGATCGTAAGCAGGAAGTGATGATGCTCCAATTCCCAATAGATAAATTTTTCGTGCTTTTTGCAGTAACTCGATTGATTTTTTTAAATCTGTTTTATTTAGTTGATAATAAAAATCCTCATGGGCACTGCTTACCAACGAATTCAACCGGTCACATAAAGTAACTATGTCATCATTTTCTGAAATAATTGGATCTATATCTTTTGATTCTTTTTGCGTTATTGAACGTGCTAAATCAATTTTAAATGCATCCAACCCACTAAATCCTAGTGATTTAACAAATCTTACTACAGAAGCAGATGAGGTTTGAGTTTCTAGTGCGACATCAACAGCTGTCATCTTTAAAAATCTTTCAGGATGGCTTAAAACAAAATCAGCAATCCTTTTATTTGTTTTACTAAAGAGACTATATTGATTTCTTAATTCTAGTTTTGCATTCATCAAACCTCAACTCCTTTCTTATTATTTAGGCAAATAGGTTACAATGGACTGATCTGATTCATTAGGAACCATTTGTGCGGTTACTTTCACTCCATTTTCAATCATTTCATGAAGATCCTTAATATCTTGATCCGTAACGTGAACAGACTGTTTAATTGAAACAGCACCTTCTCGTTTCGCAACATTTCCAACATTAACTTCTTTCAATTCTGACAAACCATTTTTCACTAAATAAAGTGCATCTGCAATATTTTTAGTGATAAGGAATACTTTATCATCGTTAAACTCTCCGGCATTAAATTTAGCAATGGCTCTTTCTTTTGATAAAATCGATAACTTCACACCAGCCGGCTTCGCAATCTTTAATGCTGCAATAATCATTTCATCTTTTACAGCTTCATCGTTAACTACCGCAATTCTTGTAGCTCCAACAGTGTTTGTCCACACCATCGCAACTTGACCATGAATTAGTCTTTCATCAACTCTTGTATGTACTATTGTCATCAATATTCCTCCTCTTACCTATTTATTAAAATAATGCAACAACCCAATTAATCATTGATTGTAAGTTTCCTAAAATCATACCTAACCCAATCAAAATAAAAATTAATTTTGTTGAGTTAATTTTTTTCTTACCTAATAACCAATAGGACAACATTACAATTCCAAGTGGAAGTAGTGCAGGCATGATGCGATCTAACATTTCTTGAAGTGATAATGATACTTCACCTACGTTAAATGTTAAATCTGTTGTGTATTTGATAACGGATGGAATTAATCCACCAACCACAGTTAGTCCTAAAATTGAAGCTCCTTCAGTAATTGGTGCAATTTTATCTGCGAATGCTGTTGCTAATTTTTTACCTTGTTCATACCCCATGTATAAAAAGTTATAACGTACAGCAATGACAGCTAATGTTGCTAAAATCGGAATAATTAATCCGATTGGGTTTCCTTCAAGAGCAAGATATGCTGCAATTGAGAATACGATTGTACGATAAATTGCAATAAAGATAGTATCTCCAACCCCTGCGAATGGACCCATAAGTCCTGTTTTTAATCCAGATACCGCTTGTTCTGCATCAACCCCAAACTCTTCTTCTAAAGCGATATTTGCTCCTACAATTAAATGTGACATTGCAGGCGTTGTATTGAAGTAAGAAAGGTGTGTTTTTAAAGCTTTCTTCATTTTTTCTCTATCATCACCATACAGTTTTTTTAATACAGGCATCATTACAAATGAATACCCTAGACCTTGCATTTTTTCATAGTTCCAACCCCATTGTAATCCAAAAAGGTTTCTGACAAACACTTTGTTCATCGTGCTCTTTGATATTTTGTTAGCCATCGATTTCTACCTCCTCTTCTACTGCAACATTGTTGTTAGTAGATCCTCCATTACGACTTACTCTCTCAATGTGTAATGCAGCGAATGCAAATCCGATCAATGCTACTGCAAGAACAGAGAAAATACTTGAACCGTAAGCTAATAGCACAAATCCAATGATGAAATATGGATAGTATTTTTTAAGTGGTAAATAACGCATAAGAATTGCAATCCCCATAGCTGGCAAAATTGCTCCTGCAACTTTTAATCCCGACATGAACCATGCTGGAATGTTTGAGTTAATCGCTGTGACAACTGCTTCCCCAAATACAAGTCCAATAAACACAGGAATTACTCTTGAAAGAATCCAAGGAATCATCCCTAAAATATTTGCCAATTCTACGCCGTTTGCATTTCCTTTTTCAGCTTGCTTGTCTGCCATATGTTGGAAAAATGTATTCGTCATTCTTCCCAAAATATCTAACTGCATTAACAATAGACCAATTGGTACTGCTAACGCAATTCCATATTCTGCTCCTTGCCCTGAAATAATGGCATAGGCTGTTCCCATAACCGCTCCAGATAAATAATCTGGAATAGATGCTCCTCCATAGGTCGCAACTCCCAAAGTCATTAATTGAAGTGTTGCTCCTATAATTAATCCTGTTTGTAAATCACCCAATAACAATCCTGTCACTGTTGCAGCAAATAATGGTGTATATATCCCGATTTGAATAGAAATTTGGTCAAGTACACCTATAGCTACGTACAGTGATAATAAAACAATAGTGCCAATTGATAATACTTCTTGCATTTTATTTTCCTCCTTATTTAATAATATGCTTTTTTAATACAGCTAAAACTGAGCAGTTCACCTCCTATGCTAAGCGCTTTCATACGCATATCATATCATTTATGTATTTGAATTGCAAGATTTTTAGTATTTTTTATATTTTTGTAATTAAATTTCTTTTTGCTTAGCCAACAAAAAAAGCGATACTGTTTACCGCTTACTTATCTACTGAAGGAAGATAGAATATCTGTTCCCCCTCTTTGGTCAACATATAGTTACTACGAGCGTAACTTTGAACATAGTTTGGGTCTTGTAATTTATCTTTTTGGGCTATTAAATACTCGTTTTCATCCTGCACTTCCTCTAATTTTTCTTTAGCTTCCGCTAAGTTTCGCTGAAGCTGTGCTGTGGTTTGAAACTCTTGTATCACCCCATACAATAACCACGCCGAGAATGCTAACACCCCGAAACAAAGGAATCTTACAAATGGCGTCATTTTTCTTCTTGTCCGAATTTTTTTCTTTCGCACAATTGTTGCACCCTGCACTTTTTTCTTTGCCATTTATTTCCCTCCTGTCTGTCTTCTTATTATACAAATTTAGTTGCATGATTGCAACCATAACCAAGTTTATAATCATAGTTTGTATATTATGAAATTAAGTCATTCAACTAAAATAAAAAAGGATTTTCATCATCCACTAGTTATAAACCAAAAAGAAAGATGCAATAATGCCAAGCCCGTAACTAAGAAGCATTTAGGCTACTCAAAAAAATCCTGAAAACAAACTTTTTTATTTATCAACTTTTTTCTGCTTTCTACTGTTTCTTTGACTTCTTCTGTTGTATTACTACATCCCATCATTCCTACCATCAGTAGGAGGATTAATCCATATTTTTTCATTCTCTTACTCCTTTATTGGTTTATTGGATTTAATATACTTAAATTATCATCTATTTCCCATAATGGATCCTTACACTCCCCGTACCTTTCAACGAGCTCTGTTAAGCTCATTTCGCTCATCTCTTGCAGTTGCTCGTTGTATTGAGAGATGTTTGTATAATACGCATATTCAAACCCTTCATAATTTAATAGACTTCCATTCGCCACTGCTGTTTCATAGGATGCTTGCATCGCTTCTTCATATCCTTC
>JBKECT010000049.1:0-31650 GCA_047974855.1 Anaerorhabdus sp. | reverse complement strand
TCTTCGCTATAACGGCTTTGAAAAATGATATCTTCTCCCATTTCAGTCATTATTTTCCCTCCAATATTATATTATTCCCTATGGCTGTATCTAACTCGATGTATTTTCCCATTATTTTTTTGGTGATGATAATAAACTCTCGTTGATAGCTAATCTCTGCTTTTAAATAGCGATACATTTGTTGTGCTATTCCCTTTGCTTCATCAACATACTTCCCCATCTTTACTTTTGTGCATGTAAATGAAATCTTTCATCCACTAGAGTTTTTATCATTTCTGCATCTCCTGATATAAATTTTACACTATTTATATTGTTAATACAATATATTATAAAATGCTGTCTACTAGACTATATTTTATTCCTATACTATCTCTACTTTATACTCCCGAACTATCCTACTATCTTTTTCTCGTACTTATTGTTCTTAATGAAAGAAACAGTACAAGCATGCTATTTGTATAGCTCTTCAAAGAAAAGAAACTACCTGCCTGCGCATATAGTTTCTTTGAAATTACTTTATCATCTTCTTTTGTTCACATTGTAATATCCCCTTGACTTTAATCTCATCTAGTGCAAACTATTCATCCAAATTCGTTCTCATCGTTACCAACTTAATATCTTCTATTATTTTTACACTTGTTTTGACTTATTTTCTTATCTGTAACTTTTAACGACCATTTTACTTTTCATATATTAACCGTGATTCAGTTACACTTTGAACATCATCAAATGTATAGCCATCACTTATTTCTACAAGCTCTAATCCTCGTTCTGTCACTTTCATTACGCACATTTCTGTAATAATCAAATCAACACACTTGATTGCGGTTAGTGGTAATGTGCACTTTTCTTTTATCTTAATTTTACCTTTTGAGCAGTGTTCCATAGCAACAATAACTTTTTTTGCTCCTACTAATAAGTCCATCGCTCCACCCATCCCAGATATCTTTTTTCCTGGAACTAGCCAATTCGCAATATTTCCCTCTTGGTCAACTTCCAGTGCTCCAAGCACTGTGCAGTCTATATGTCCTCCTCTTATCAATCCAAATGAAAGTGCAGAATCTATGTATGCTCCCTGCTTGTTTATACCTGTCATTTGCCCACATGCATTTACGACATTCAGCGAGTTGAGAATACTGCTTGACATACCAATAATCCCATTCTCTGACTGAATAACTATGTTCATATCATCACTTATAAACTCTGCAACTTGAGATGGAATTCCTATCCCAAGATTTATTACACTATTTTTATCTAACTCCTTTGCAACCCTTTTTGCAATATATATTTTCTTATCCAATCTCATTTCCTCCCCCAACAATATAGTTGATTAATATTGAAGGAATCGCAATATTTTCATGCCCAATACACTCACTGGATACTATTTCCCCTGCTTCAGCGATTACAACTTTGCCTGCACTCGCCATAGCAATATTGAAATTTTTAGTAGTTCCCTCACACCAAATATTCCCTGCATAGTCAACTTTACTTCCGTAAATTAATGAAACATCTGCTTTTAGTGGTTTTTCAATTAGATATTCTTTCCCATCAATTTCAATTTTTTTGTATACATGTTCAGAATTTTCGATTTCAGTTCCAACCCCAGTTGGAGTTATCACTCCACCTAATCCATATCCCCCTGCTCTTATCATTTCGACAAATGATCCTTGTGGGATAAGTTCTACTTCCAATTTCCCACTATTCACTAACTCGGAAACATCTTCATTTAATCCTACATGTGTTGCAATAAGTTTTTTTACTTTTCCTTCGTTTATCAATTTCGCAACGCCGTAATATTTCTCACCATTGAAATCATGTAGTGCTCCATCATTGCAGATTAGTGTCATATTTTGAATATCCGATTGAGCTAAATAATCAATAAGTTTATGAGGTGTTCCACACCCCATAAAACCCCCAACCATGATAGTCATACCATCATAGAAAATGTTCTCTAATGCATCAAAAGAAATCATTTTATTTCTCATCATTATACCTCTCCACTAGCATTGCTATTCCCATTCCACCACCTATGCATAAAGTGGCCAATCCTAATTTATATTTTTCTCTGTTTAGTTCATGTAATAGTGTTACAAGAATTCTACACCCCGATGCTCCTAGTGGATGGCCGAGCGAAATGGCTCCTCCATTTACGTTTACCTTTCTTCTATCCCAATTCAAATATTTCTCAACAGCTAGTGACTGTGCTGCAAATGCTTCATTGGACTCAATAAGATCTAAATCATTAACTCCAATCTCATTTTTATTTAAAAGTTCTTCTGTTGCTAATGCGGGTCCAATACCCATGTATTTGGGGTCTACCCCAATACAAGAAGTGTCTTTCCAAACCGCAATAGGAGTCACACCAAGTTCTTTCGCTTTTTTCTCACTCATAACAAGAACCATCGCAACTCCATCGTTTACTCCTGATGAGTTTCCGACGGTTACAGTTCCGTTTTGCTTAAATACCGGGTTTAATCTTGAAAGACTTTCTATCGTTACATTTCTTGGGTGTTCATCCCTATCGAACACTAATTTTTCACCCTTTGTTTCTATAACCATTGGGAATATTTCATCTTTAAATCTCTCGTTCTCTAATGCGTGTCTATATTTTTCCTGACTTTCTAGTGCAAATTTATCTTGTTCCTCCCTGCTGATTAGATACTTTTCAGCAAGATTTTCTGCGGTTATCCCCATATGATAATTACCATTGTTTTCCCAAAGCCCATCTGTGATTATTGAACTTAAGACTGCACCTGTAGATAACTGCTTCATTTTATTCACATTTTGTAAAATATGTGGAGCATTCGACATGCTTTCAACTCCACCGGCGATTACAACTTCAGCTTGATTTGTTTTTATAAGCATAACAGCAGTGTTAACCGCCTGTAGCCCAGATCCACAAACCATATTTATTGTTTGTCCTACTGTTTTGTGAGGCAATTCAGCTTTAATGATTGCTTGCCTTGCGATATTCTGCCCACATCCCGCTTGTAGTGCTGACCCTATCACAACATGATTGATGTCATTTTTTTTAAGTCCTGATCTATCTATCACACTATTTATTGCTTTTACACACAAATCAACTGAACTTAAACTGGAAAGAGCTCCATCAACTTTCCCAATAGCACTTCTACAAGGAGAAACGAATACAATTTTTTCTTCCATATCTAATCTACCTCTAATTCTAGCATCAAGCTGCACAGTGCTTTCCCATGCATATCTAAGGATAGCGATCTAGTAACTCCTCCACCTAGTGCATCTTCAAGCACAAAATTTAATGCTCCTATGCTCTCTATTTCATACCGGCTTATTACACCGTAAACAATATTTTTAAATTGCTCTCTAACCTTTTCTACACTTACTTTTTCCTTAATCAATTCATAATTACTAATATCATATGCAATGACCGATATTGTAGAAATATTTCCCTTATCTCCTGTTCTTGAATGCGCAATTTCTTTAAGCTTCATTATTGCATACCTCCTCGTACCCAACACTAATATCAAAGTTTTCAGCAGGAATTAGAATGGAGCATATTCCAATTACTTCAACCACTTCTTTTCTTACTCCTCCGCCACCGTATGGTCCATTTGTGTACAACGCCTCTACTTCATTGCCTATTATTTTTGCATTTTTTACATCCTCTGTTCGTGCTGCTGCACGCAACCTAACCTCATTTGGTTGAGTATCTTCTTTAAGTGGTTTCTTAAAAAGTGAACTGTACCCAATATACTCAAAATTTATTTCAGAATATTTCACATCTACAACTTCCAATCTCTTTCGAATAATCCCTTCCGCAATTCTCGCTCGTTCCAACGCATTCTCTCCGCCATAACTAATCTGCCCTTCTCCAATGTAGCAATCTCGATATCCAACACTTGTTTTAAAATGACCGTTGGGTGCTCTGCCACTTGCATTTTTAACAGCCACTTTATTCATCTCGACTTGTTCTACTTCAACTTTTGAAAAATCAGCAATTACATCGGGTGTAAAATATGTACTTGGATCCTGTATTTCATATAAGATTTGCTGCTTGACTGTTTCCTCTGAAACAAGTCCTCCTGTATTGTCTAGTTTGCTTATCAACCCATCTCCATTTTCATCAACATCTATAAATGGAAAACCTAAATTCCACAAATCTGGAACATTGCAAAACGGAGGATTTGCAAAGTATCCCCCAGTTACTTGTCCTGCGCACTCTAATAGATGCCCTATTAAAGTTCCGCGACCAAGTTTATCATATTCATCCATCGCCCAATCAAATTCATAGATTAATGGGGCAAGCACTAGTGATGGATCTGCAACTCTTCCTGTTATTATAATATCCGCATTATTTTTTAGTGCATCAACAATTCCTCTGACACCAACATATCCATTAGCCGAAATAATTTCATCTTTAATTTCTTTTAACTTTTGTTTTGTTTCTATCACTTCACAAGATAAATAGTTATTAACTGACTTTGATATATCATCTCCCAAAACATACGCTATTTTCATTTTTTTAAATCCCTTTTGCTGTGCCATTTCTTTGCATACAAGCGCAGCTGCTTTGGGGTTTGCTGCCCCCATATTTGTTATAACGGTTACTTTTTCTTCTTTAAGTGCATCTAATACCTTATCCATTCTGTATTCAAACAGCTCATTATATCCTTTTGCTGGATTTCTAGTTTTCTCTTTTTGTGCAAGGGAAATTGTTCTCTCCGCTAAACACTCAAATATAATGTAGTCTAAATTGCCTCTTTTAATGAGGTCAATAGCCGGCTCTATTCTATCTCCACCAAATCCAGCTCCTGACCCTATCCTTATTTTTTTCATTTATTTAACTCCTTTTCCATTTTGATAATTAATGACAGATATGCAGTTTTCAGCAATGTACTGTTTCACTTTTTCATCGCACAGAACAGCAAGTTCCTTTTCTCTATTTGCGTTGTATGAGCTAATCTCCATTAGTTCCGTATCATTAAATGCAGGATGGCACATCACCTCTATTTTACATCCTTTATTTTCCTTTAATATATTAATGAAATTGTCCACAGTCGCACTTTCACCATAGAAATTATTAATGAACGTATACTTCCCATTTCTTCGAAACTCTAAACCAAACTCTTTTGCGAGTTTTGTCGACACATTTTTCGATACCTCACACATATCATGCACGCTATGATGGGAGTCTAAATGGCTTGGATTTTTTCCAAATACTGTTATATATCTAAGAATTTGCGCTTTCCACTCATTGTATAGCTCAACTTCATCTAATTGCTTCGCGTCTAGTTCTGTCCGACTATAAAAATTACCATTACCATCAGTCAGAGTGCTGTTTTCTGTAATTGATTTCCCTAAAGTGAGCACTAAATGAACTCCTATTGCTAACCCATCATACTCTTTTGCTTTCTGTGCACCATATTCTAGATATTTACTATTACATAGCGCAGTTGTAGACCTAATTATCCCATTTTCATAGCCAAATATTATACCATCAACTACCCCTTTGGTTAGCCCAAAATCATCAGCATTTACAATTAATTCCATTTTTATCCTCCTTTGTTTTAACTTATATTAAAAGAGAAGCAGATGCTTCTCATTAATTTTGTTCTGTTTTCTGTAATTGCTTGTCATACGTTTTTATAAATGGAATTAAGATTATAAAATCTACAATAAACAATACTGCCCACAGTATAATTGTTTTCCAATCCATTGTTGAAAGAAACGCAGCCAATGGACCTGGTGTTGTAAATGGCAGTGTCATATAAAATTTCCCTAACACACCTGCACTCGCAAGCAAATAATATGAAGTGAAATTAATAATACTGCACAATACTAATGGAATATAAGTATATATATTTAACACTGTTGGTAGCCCAAATATTGATGGCTCGTTTATGTTAAATACACTCGGAACTATTGCAACCTTAGCAACAGATTTAAGCTGAGCACTTTTCGCAAAGCAAAATATTACGAATAACATTGCGGTGTAAGTAATCCAGTTTCCAAAGACGCTGTTTACTGATCCTGCAAAGATGTATTCCATTTCTTTCCCTAAACTATATGCTTCTAAGTTTGCGGCGATTGCTGCCGTTGTGATTGGTGTTACTACAACAGATACCATGTTTGCGCCATGGATACCAAAGAACCAAAAGGTTGTCATAATTACATTAATCAATAATACTGATGGCAGACTTCCTGTTGCCCTCATTAATGGTTGAAAAATTGTAAATATTAATGATGTAAGTCCTGCACCAGTCCATGTGGTAATTAGCACATTTAACAGCATAAAGAACACAACATTAAATGCCAATGGGATCAGCACATTAAATGGTGCTGCAACATTTGGCGGCACAGATTCAGGCAATTTAATAACTATGTTTTTACTTATAAAGAAGTGATTTATTTCTACAACAAGTAATCCAATAATCATCGCACCAAACATATACGCTGCCCCTAATTTGCCTATCACAATACTGTTTGTAGTTAAATCAACCGCTCCACTCACACATAAAAATACTACTAGCGCTGAAAGCATGTTATTTATTCCATCCATTTTATAGTGTTTTGCCAAACAATACGAAACACCAGCTACTACATAAATTGAAATTACTCCTATTGTTAAGTTATATGGAATAATCAAATTTGCATAGTTTGCCGCCGCCCAACTTTGCCAAGCAAGAAGGAAGGAATAAAAGAAGTTTGTCCCCTCAGTGACACCAGATGGTATTGGTGGAACAGCTAACAAAATTGCGAAGCCCCCGATAATTGTTAATGGAATCATTACAGTCATTCCATCCCTTACTGAAGCCATATGCCTTTGTTGCGATATTTTCACCCCAATTGGCACAATATACTTCTCCATGAATCCTTGAAACCTTTCGATAATTGATACGCTTTTTCCGCTCATATATAAGCCCCTTTCGCATACAGGATAATTTCCCGTTTGTTTACGCTTTCATCCTGGTTAGAGATAGTATATCACGCTATGCATTTCTATGCAATAATTTATATAATTTTTTGAATATATATTCATTTTGCTTTATTTCCCCTTTTTTCTGTTATATAATGCATTAGAAAGGAGTCACATAAAATATGAAAGTTGGATTCAATAAAATTAACATAACGCCTAAAACTTCATGTTACATGGCCGGTTATAGTAGAACCAAAAAAAGCGATGGGGTTCATGACCCGATAGAAATAAACACATTTTCTATTACTGTTGAAAATCAAACCTATGTTACTTCTATTTTAGATTCTATTGTAGTAGAAGAAAAATTTTGCAATCACGTTAAAGATTCAATATCTCTGCAATGCGAGATTCCCATCGAAAACATTTCTATTTCATGTATTCACACGCATTCAGCTCCATCCTACTTTAAACTTACATTCGAAGATAACATCATTGAGGAAGAACTAGTCAGTCAAGTAAGCAATTCTATGATTGAGAGTATAAAATCTTCTATTCAGTGTCAAAAGGAGTGCACCATAGACATTGAAAAGTCGTATATAAATGGGATTTATGGCAATAGAAATAATAAAAATGGATTTTCTGATAAGTCGTGTTCATTAATTCATTTCTATGACAAATCAAACAATCCACTAGGAATACTCTTCAACATATCTTTGCACCCTACTTTTTTTTCAAGAGATAATTACCTACTATCAGCTGACATCATCGGTCTGACCAGAAACAAACTAGAGCAAGAATTCAATTGCCCTGTTGTTGCAACAAATGGTGCCTGTGGAGATGTATCGACAAGGTACTATAGATCTGAGCTTGATGACATTGACAGCACTGTAAATAAACTATTTGAAATGATTATGAACACTCGTGAGAAAGCACCTTATATTAATGGCATGTCAAAAAGATTTCAGGGTAGTTTAGAAGCAAAATTTGATGCTCACACCGATGAGCATTGGAGCACAATTAACAACGAGCTAGAAAAATCTAGAACACCAGCAAACTCACAAATGGTTGATGCCTTCTTATATCGACAACAATTGAAAAAAACTATGAGTCCTATTATCTTAAACCTTATATATCAAATAATGGTAATAGGAAATATTATCATTGTTTATCTACCTGGTGATGTCGTAAGTTCGCTTGGGGCAATCATAAAAAATACATTCACATCACATACCGTTATATTAGTTTGTTATTCAAATACCTACTGCAACTACTTAGTCAGCAAAGATGAATATGGAAAATACTTTGAAACTCACAATTCTAGACTAGCTTATGGAGTTGCGGATAGCTTAATTTTTGAAGTCATTAAAAAAATTAATCAAATGATTTAGATTTTGATTTTTGAGCATTTTGCGATATACTGTTACTTAAAGAGGTGTATACTATGGGACCGTTTGAGCAAATGGAAATTCGAAAATCTAGCTTCACAAAAAAAGAAATGTTGGTATATAAGATTATTCATGAAAATATAGATGATATCTTGCGTGGTAGCGCTACTTCCATTGCTGAACAATTCGATATATCACAATCGGCAATAACTCGATTTTGCCAGAAAATAGGCTATCAAGGATTTAACGACTTTAAATTTGATGTGTATAAATATCAAAAATCTGTTGTTAAACACACAACAGAATCCAGCGTATACGAGTACTATTCAAGATTAATAAATTTAATCCCAGAGCTTGTTTCTGATGAAACCTTTGAAAAAATATCTAAGCATATTGTTGCATCTCGTTTTGTTTCGGTTGTTGGATATCACAAAAGTTCCTTGCCTGCGCAGCTCCTTAATTTAAATTTATCTAAATTATCAATACTTTCATCGTATATACCATTTGACCAAACACACACGCTCCCACAATTTCTATCAGAAAAAGATGTAGTAATTATTTTTTCGGTAACAATAAATATACAAAAAGACTTCATTGATTCTTTATTTGATATCCCAGATGGCAAAAGACCAATAATTATTCTTATCTCCATGGCGGAGCGACACATTCTTAAGAATAAAGTGGATGAATTTATTTGGTTACCAAACTATCGCAACCAAAACTTCCCAGTCTATACCGAAAGCCAGATTGTGTTCATGGTTTTCGTAGACGTGCTTACAAACAATATTGCAAAAATTAAAACCGAGGAGGAAACAGAATGATTTCAATTAAAGCTACGATGTATCAAGATAAATTGATTGATACCATAAATTTAATTAATGACTTTGATTTAAAATTCATCAAAAAAGATGGGTTTGAAATTCAGTACACAAGCAGTGATGATGAAAAAGCTTCAATCCACATCAAGAAAGCACTGAAAGAAACATCAGAATTCAAAGCTATCTATTTTCAGATTAATATCATATAAGCATTAAAACAGTTGCAGAACGATTACATTCTACAACTGTTTTTTTATTTGTGCTATGCTGTAATTTTATTCACTCATTTTTTTTGCAACCACAACAACTCCTATTGCCGCAAGCACAAGAAGTACACCACCACCAATCAAAAACCAATTAAAGTCATTATTTTCTTCTTCAACTACTGCCTCCTGTGATGGTGTTGGAGTGACTTCGTGTGAAGAATCTGGTATTTCTTGCGGTTCACTGGTTTCTGTCACCTCAGGGGTTGGCGTCGGGGTTACCTCGATTTCATCAATAGCGTCAACCTCTTCATCAACACTCACATTGGTTTCACGCACTGGTTTCTCAACCAACTCATCCCATGCTGTATTTAGCCACAGAATCGCATTAGTCACATCAGCACTTGATGCATATTTGTTCGCATACACTTGTCTTGCAAAAGTTAAACCTTCTAGATAAGCTGCATAACTTTCTGCAGTATACTTATCCGCTGATTCTTTACCTTTCTCATTGATTGCCTTTTCTAACAGTCCTTTATCCACTGGCTTATCGGGTTTTACTAAAGGTTTCTCAACAAGTTTCTCAATAGCATCTGTCAATTTTTCAACAATTTTATCCACTTCTTCTTGTGTAGCTTTATCATTGCCTAAAATTTCTTGAGCTTCTTTTAATGTATCCTTTAAGTCCTCTGCACTGTCCTCTGTATACTTCTCTAAATCAATTTCTTTTGCCTTGTTGATTGCTTCTTCCAACTCAGTTTTATTTGCTTTTTCTCTGAATGAAACTTCAACTTCAACATCTTCACCTAACATTTCAAAAGGCGACTCTACAACTATTCCGTTGACTTTAATTTCATCTAATATAAATCCTTCATCTGGATTAGCTCTTACCGTTACTAGCTCTTTTTCACGAGCTTCAGTTTTATCAACTTCAAAGCTACCATTAGTGCTTGGTTTTGTTGTTATCGCAAATCTTGTTATATCCAAATCTGCACTTCTGATATAAACTTCATCCAATATTAGGGCTTTGGTTTCTGTTTTCCCAGTGGAACTTACAGTCTTAATCTTAAATGCTAATTGATAATCTGTTTGATCTTTTGTAGTGAACGTAAACTCTTTGGAATTTGATGTTTTTCCATCGCCACTGCTAGGATAAACTTCTAATATTTCTCTAAGTACCACATCCGTTACAGTACTTCTAGAAGCAATAGTCACTTCATAGACAACAGCACTTTCCATCGTGTAGTTAAATCCTAAAATGTATTCTGTGTTAGGTTCTAATTGTAATCCACTTTCACTTGATTTAATTCCACGTCCAACTGTACCCTCTGCAAGTTTCAACGATGTTTCTCCATCAAGTACCCATGTGAACAATGGTCCTTGAAGTTTTGCATCTGGCGTCACTATAGCATTTGTAGAGCGTTGTTTAAGTTGACTTTGTAGCGATCCACTGATGTATTCAAACGCACCAAACCCTTGAGACACATTCTCGAAGTCTTCATATAGAGCATATCCTTCTTTTTTTGCCTCATCTTCTTTTACGATGTGCTCCCATATTTTAACATCATCAAACAATACTTCTCCTGTTCCTGCTTCTGCAACTAGACGAACTTGGACTTCTGTTACTCCAGCTGGAACTGTGAAGCTAACATTAATTCTTTGCCAACGATCTCCTCTGTATTTGAAATTTGATTGATGTGTTCCATCAACTCCAGTCACTGATGTGGAAATAGTTTTCCCATCTATCACCACTTCCAAGCTTGCAACTCTTCCTTTTGGTGTCTTAACCCAAACATCAAGGTCATACCCCGCTCCAGCTACAACTTTAATATCTTGATAAACAGTATCACCTTCTTCAGAAATCGCTAAATAGCGGTTCCATCTAGAAACAGATGTCTCTTTTGATGTTGAATAGGCGTTTCTTCCTTCTACGATTCCAATTGTTGCATTATCTTGTTCAGCTTTCCAAACTCCATCTCCACCAATTGTTTCTGAGTTAAATGCAAAGTCTAATACTTCTGATCCTTCACCCCAGTTTTGAGCAGCAGGCATTATTTTTTCAGCATCTGCTTGAGTTGGATAAAGTACATATGGCGTATTCTTCCTTGCTTGACTAATTGTCAGCGTTCCATTCACAACAGGAATTGTTGCAACTTTAACTTTTCCTTGTTGTGTTAACTCGTATAAATCATAAGCACTTGCAGCTTTAAATTTATTAGTCAGTGTCCATGTTGTTTCACTGCCTGTTGTATTCCAATGGTACAACTTCGCACCATTATTTAGTGTTAAGACATTGTTGTCATTGTCCCACTCCCACGGAATAAGTGAATTAGCTTCTGATGTATGGCGAACATTCTCAGCAGTTGTTGTTCCTGTATCTTCCCATGTTGAAATAATTTGTCCGTCTCTTCTTAACTCAATTTTACCTGTGTCAAAATTTCTTGTAGACGTTACATCTTGTTCGAATTCTATCTTGTCTTCATCAACTTTCAATACTCCAAAGTGTTGCATATATTTTGTAGGTAAAACTTCATTGAAGAATACAAATACCCCTTGTTCAATATCTGGTTTTGAATCTCCCCATGTTGAAACAACCGCAATTTTTTGTCCTTTGAATAATGCATTCCCTACAAAAATATCTTGGTCATTTTTTACCATACGGTACACAATGCTTCCATTCCCTTTATTTGGATATCCTAAATCCGGTCCCCAGTGTACAAAGTTTGCACCTGGTTCAAGTGGTCCAGCAAATTCTGTCCCAATTTTAATTCCCAAACTATTTGCGTATTGAACTAACTTATACGCGTTGTAATCATTTCCGGTATAAACATCAATGTAATAAAAGTCTAATGTTTCTCCATCATCTGTTCTTACTAAGTTTGCAAGATCTTCAAATCTCTTTTGCAATTCACCACTTAACACGTCTTTAGTTTGGTCAACATAGAATGTTGTATCAACCCAATCCCACCCCGGAGATAATCGGTCATATCCACTTTGATTTACTGATCCGGTTGGAATATTATATGGTCCGGTATTTGTTGCACCTGTTAAGTTTGCATAATACAATTCATTTGCATCTAAGTGATACTCTGTTGCATTAAGATGCACACCAACACTCACATTATACTCACTACCTTCTTGAATCAGATATTTCATATCCTCAACACCACCTTGTCTTACTCCTACTGAAGAATAAGAAGGAATTGCTGAGTCATGCCCCTCATCTTGGTATCCCTTATGTAATAACATTTGTCCAAATCCATCGGTGTAGTTATAAATAACTTTAGCTTGATCCAATGTGTTTAAAAATGGATCAGTTGCTTGTGATGCAAAGTTAAATGGAATATACATCATATTATTCGCCATGTCTTCTGCCTCAAATGGACGAATTAAAATGTATCTTCTATATGCTACTGCACCATCTTGCCAATCGACTACATCATCAGCATTAACGTCTTCTGTAACAACAACTTTAAACATTGGTAACTCTTCTGTTTTTTCTCTTGGATTTCCTGAATAACGATATGTCCACTCTCCGTTGGAAATTGTCACAGTATTAATAAATTGTTTTTTCTCTTGTTTCACTACAATTTTATTTCCACCTGACATAACATTATTTTCAACTGAAATAGCTAGACCATCTCCTGATAGCATTGCCATCGTTACGCCACTTTCAGTACTTCTTTCAATGGTTGTCATATCTTCAACAACTTCTTCACTTAGTCCATGCCATTGTCCATTCGATTTAGCCCAAGCAAAGGTTGCACCAGTACCGTTAGATCTATTTTGTCCCAATGCTCCACTTCCAAGTGAAATCGTATTCACTAAGAAGTCACCGTCTTCTTTAATATCCACAATTTCAAAAGATAAAATATTGTTTTCAGATAATGTAAATTTAGCATCCATCTCCACTTTGATTTCAGCAAAGCTCATATGATAACTATATTCTGTTTTATCTGCTGATAGTTCACCACTAACTTGCGGAGTATATGCTTTACCATTGATAATTAATGACGAATTCATTTCTGATGCTGTTTCTAGCTGTTTCCCATTAACTGTATAGCTTATTACTCGTGGTATTCCACCATCAATATTGACTTTAAAATTACCTCTTCTAAGTTCAACCACGTTTGGTGATAATTGGAACATTGGTAAGGTTGCTACTTCTTCCATTATTAAATTATCAATACTAATTGTCTTTGATCCATACCAACCACGTACTCCAAAGTGTCCGGCTAAGTTTTCCATCTTTGAGGCATTGACACTTCCCATATTTGTTCTATTTCCTTCTGAATCTGTAATTCCAAAAGAAATAGATCCATTAATAATACTCGCATCCATTCGATACACTTCATCTTTATTTAAAGAGTATACTGGTCCAAAGTTATAGTAATTACCAGCTATCCCAACTGACCATCTTCCTCCGATATCACACACAATAGAAACATAACTACTTTCATTCCCACGTAGTACGAAACCATAACGTCCGCCCGATGCAATATCATCAGTCACATTAACTGAAAAATCGAATTCTATTTTTTGATCTAAGAAACTTGGTGTTGTTTTATCCACTGCAGTTACTACTGGCGTAATTGCCGCCGCTAACACGCCATCGGTTACACTAGTTAACACATTTCCAGTACCTTCTATCTTCGCCCAATCCATGACTGTTTCTTCATCCCATGTTCTTGAGAAAATCCTTATTTCTTCAGCACCTATCGCATCCACACTAACTTGAATCGCTTCTGCATTAGGGTTATATACTCCAAACAATCCATCCTCTGCTTTTGAAGCGTCAAAAATTCCAACGTAGATGTTGTTAATCCAAAGTGTTCCTTCACCTTTCAATTTTTGAACTTTGATAATTACTTCATTTTCTATTTTTCCTGTATAGCTTCCTATTGTTACTTCATCTTTTCCATCCACTGCTGCCATCCAAGTTTCTCCATTTGGATAAATGCGAATGTTCCCCAATTGAGCACCTACAGCTTTATTACTACTAACTTGAATTTGATACATTCCATTTTCAACCACTGAAATGGTGTTGTCCATTGCTTCTGTCTTTCCAGCTAGCGTTGCTGATAACTTCCCATTCGCAGTGACAACATTAGTAAAATTAGTCCAATCTATTTGAGTTTCCGTATCGAAATAATTTAAGTAATACATCTTCTCTGTCTCTACTCCCGGTGTTAAAAATGGTAGTAATTTTTCTGTATATATCAGATCATCAAGGTAAGCTTGTCCTACTGAAGCAAATCCAAATGTTCCTTTTGATAAAGAGACTCCATTTGGTAATACTACTGTTCCTTGTTGCCCATTAATGTCCAACACCACTTCTCCTGGTTTAAACTGAGCTCCTACTGTATTCCATTTGTATGGCAACAGTCCTGCTATCGTTTCACTAAAAGCAAGTTCATTTTCATCTACAATTAAGTACCATCTATCATTTTTATAAGATATAACTGCTTTATGATCAGTTGAGCTTGCAATGGCAAAAGAAACTTCTTTGCTAGTTGGTTTCACTCTAAACAGCGCAGTTCCTGAATTTAGTGTAATTCCTGCATCTAGTAAAGCAAGTCTTCCATCAGAATTCAATTCTAACACTTTGTTAGTTCCCTCTGATGCAATCTTAACCTCTTCACTCCATACACCAGTTACACCCTCATCAAAATTATTTTTATACGCTTTTATAACTTCTGGAATAATTGGTTCAGAAGAGTAAGTTAGATTATCAATATATATTTCTGCATAGCGACGAAGTCGCACTCCAAATCGTCCTGCTACAGCATCTTTAAATTGATCGTAAGTATACTCTCCCATTTTTTCTTTGTTTAAATACACAACTAACATGTCACCATCAAAATTGATGATCAAGTTATTCCACGTATTTACTTCTGGTTCTCCCACATTTAAAGTTCCACTCCATTTTGACTTTGTTTCCCAAATCCAATCTTTTTCATGAGGTGCGTAGGAAAAAGCATTCAGTGCACTTATTGTTGATCCTGTATAAACTGTCCTAAAATCAAAGGCAAATCCACTCCCAGGATTAATCAACCTAAAGTCTACTGAAAACCCACCACTTGCAATTTCTGGTGATGCTAGATCAACATAGTGACCATCACCTATAGCTTTTAGTATCAGAATATTGTTCGTTCCACTTCCATCATCCACAACTGAAGCAATCGCTGGTGCTGTCCAATTTCCTGGATTAGAATCTTCATAGTCTTTAAAATAAACTACAGGTGGATCTTTTGGTTTTTCTGTATAGCCGACACCTTCCATATATAAATCATCTATCGCAATATTTGATTTCAGATATCTAGTCCATACACCAAACTGTCTCGCATTTTGAGCAACAGACGTCAATACATCTGTTTCTCCATCATAAAATACATTACCATTTAATGCCACGACAAAACGATCGTTATAAAAAAGCATTTCTAATGTGTAGTCCGTATTTGCTTCCAATTTTGGAATGTCTGGACCTTTAATATTCAACCGCTGGCCAGTACTGTTTTCTAAAATCCAGCTAGGCTCCCCATCAACTCCACCAGCTTTTTCAACATCCATCCTAAAGGTTACATCTTTATCCCCGGCTTTAATTAGAAATCCTACTCCGACATAGCTATAAGCTCCTACCGGCACTACATCATGACTAAATGTCACGCGATAATAGCCCGATGTAAAATACGGACTCTTGTCTAATGATCCCTTCCCATATGGAAGTGCTGATAAAACATTTTTACCTGTTAGGATAGCTGAAGTAATTACTCCATTTTGAACAGTGTAATTTTCAGGCTCCATTGATTCATAGTTATTGCTGTAACTTACCTTTTGTTGCCCTTCAGGTATATTATTATACATTTCAGCTAATAACTCATCAAACCTACTTGTTGTTTGCTCACTAGCTACCGGCTCCTCGGCAATAACCACCGCAGGTGTCTCACTCACTTCTGGCGTTACGCTTACTGCCGGCTTTTCACTTATCTCTGGTGTTTCACTAGTTTGTACATCCAACTCTTCTTGAGTTTGATCAACAGCATCATTTCCTTCTGAAAATTCTGTGGCTTGAGGTACAATTAATCCACCCCACAACAACATCACCGTCAAAAAAATAGATATCACTGTTGATCTTCTGCTTTTCCTTTTCATTTCTTTCCTCCTTTTAGACACTTACACTTTTAGTATAAATTCTATACAAAATCATTGTTATATAAATATTGTTTTAAGATATAGAAATATTGCTTTATTTTTTTAATGTACAAGTAGTAACTAAACTATTTTTTCTTTATTTCTATAGTACCTTTGTCATTAATTTTCTTACAAAATAAATTGTTTCAATGCACTTGAATAAAAGAAAAGAATATTATGCACAATGCATCCTATCCTTTTTCTACTGATAATTTCTTTTCAAAACATTAACTGGATTACATCCTTTTATTAAACTTACTCCATCACTGTATCCTTCTTCACGATCTTTTAATTCATCAATCAAATTTGATCTTAACTTCTTTATTTGATTTTGATAACTTTGATCATCAATTAAGTTTACAAGTTCCTTAGGATCTTTTTCTAAGTCAAAGAATTGTTCGCAATCCCTTTGTGTATACCAAATGTATTTATATTTCTTTGTAACGATATATTGATTCGCTGTGTACTTACTCCCACTGTGTTCTCCGTGAATGTATTCCCGCTCAATCACTCCTTTATTTAAAATAAGGTCTTTAAATGATAATCCATCCACAGTAGATGGAATTTCTAAACCCGCAAAATCAAGTAATGTTGGCATGACATCCCTTAATTCAAATAGATCGCTATATCTCTTTTTTTCACTATCCGCAACATCTTTCCCCACATGAACTATGCACGGAATTCTTATGCTTCCCTCATAAGGTAATGTCTTTCTAAACGTATTGTTATCAAACAACAATTCCCCATGATCGCTAGTAAATAAGATAATCGAGTTATCATAGCTGTTCTCTAATTCTAATGCTGTTATTAGTCTCCCAATCTGATGATCAACGTGTGTAATGCATCCATAATACCCCGCCATAGCTTGTCGAATTAATTCTTGATCATTACACCCATCTAAACTATTCGTATTATATCCATTTTCCTGATTGCGACTTAGGTCTACCCATGAGCCGACACTGGGCATCGTTAGGTCTTTATTTAAGTACATATCCATATATTGTTTTGGTGGATCAAATGGTGCGTGTGGTCTTACAAAACTTGTCATCAAAAAAAACGGTCTGGTTCGATCTCTGGTTTTTAAAAAGTTAATGCTTTCATCAACACACCAGTTAGTTGGATGATTTTTCTCTTGGTAGATCCATGGATTAGCAACCCAAGAATTACACTCAACTCCACCATTAGTAATATCCGCATTCATTCCTTCTTTGTCTTTCAAAAACGACACATAGTCATCATTCACAAGTTGATGTTGCCAAAAAGGCGTATCGTCTTTGCGATAATGATGAAGAAATCCATCATGAAGTTTAATGTTTTCAAACCCACAAGAAACACGTGGTGGATGAGCATGCATCTTTCCTACACACTGTGTTTGATATCCTCTCTGCTTAAAAACTTCAGCCATCATTTCAGGATAATCCCATTCAACACCTTCTTCATATCCTACTCTTTTGGTATGCCTTTGGTTTTGCCCAGTATGTAAAATTGCTCTTGCTGGAATGCATGTCGGACAAGCTGAGTATGCTTTTTCAAAAAGATGTCCATCATTTGCCAAGGTATTTAAATAAGGCGTCTTAACATCGGGATGTCCCAATATTGATAAGGCATCTCCACGAAATTGGTCACATACAATTAATACAATATTCACTCTCTTCATTTTTTTCTCCTTTATAATAGCAAAAGATGTTATAAATAACATCTATTTTTTTATATCTAGCCATCTCATTTCCAAAGACTTTAACTTTAAAGTTTCGATTACTTCGCCATCAATGTACACATCTGTTGAAACTTCTTTGCAATCATTATTGATAACACATATCTTACCAACTTGTTCAAAAGCCGCAATTTCTGTATCAACATTGCTGACATAATATTTTTTTAGCAAATTTTCTTGCTGTGCCACATAATAAAGTGTTCTCAGCAATAATCGACAATTCTTCGGTGAATATGGGAGTCCAGCAAAATATACACTTCGTCCTTTTCCATATGTATTTGTCACTAGCTGACAATACTTTTGATCTTTTGCCAAAACTTGGTAATCTTCTCCCCATGCATAAATGCTAGGCATTCCTTCACCAAAATCTATTTCTTCCTCATTTTCCTCAGTGATAAAATGGTTTGGATTTAAGTCATTATATTTATCGTGACTCATCGTAAATCCCACTTCTTTATCTACTCCTAAAACATCGCTTAGTTGAAAAAAACGTCCCTGGTGTTGATAAGCTGTTGGTTCTCCTATTCCAATAAATCCACCACCCTGATCAACCCACTGGCGAAGTACTCCCACCACTTCCTCATCAATCCAAGCATCATGCCCACTCCATGAAGTTCCAGCAGCTCCTGCGTTAATAATAACTTTGATATCAGGATCAATTCCCTTTTTTATATCATCAAAGTTAATAAACTCCACATCAAATGGCATTCCACTCAAGCACTCAATAACGCCAACATAGCTATATATTTCACGATACCAAATACCATGGTGAACTTGATTACTCATCCACTTTCTAATTCCACCCCAACTATTTAAAATAGCAACCTTAAATGGGGCAACATAGGATTTGCTTTCATTTGTGAAATCATGAATTTCTCTAAACTCACGGACAACCGTTTTTATTGTATCAATAAAACCTGGCCACTCAATCGCAAGTTTTAAATATCCTCCATATCCAATTCTTGAAAGGGGGCTTCTTAAAATAGCACGGCGTGCCTGTGCCCAGTTTTCTTTTGCTTCTTCTATTGGTTTACCACCCTCTGTAAAAACATCAGGGAAAAAATAAGGTAACAGTCTTCCTTCTGTATACTTAACTCCTTTAATATCAGAAATCATTCTCATCGTTACACCATTACCAACCGATCCTACAACTGCATCTAACCCAATGGCTTCAAAATATTTGCCATATGGTTCTGCTCCAATCCAATGATCTCCTAAAAACATCATCGCTTCTTTACCATGTTCATGAACGATATCTACTAGCTCTTTTGCAAGCTTGCAAACTTCAATTTGTTGAAACTCTATAAAGTCCTTAAACTCTTTGCTTGGAACTCTAAATGTTGAATTGTGATATCCTTGGTCAACAATATATTCAGGTCTAAATTTATATCCTGCCCATTTTTCAAATTTTCTTAAAATATACGGGCTCACACTAGCACTATATCCAAACCACTCTACAAACTTCTCACGTTTTTTATCATCGAAGGTTAAGGTGAATTGATGAAAAAATGTTGTAAATCTAATGACATCAACATGTTCGTTATCGACGCAAAACTGTCTTAATTTTTCTTTGACATATACCTGTGTTTTAGGCTGTCTTACATCAAAAGTGCATTGATGTTGTTCATCTTTCCAGTCATTGGTAATGAAGTTGTACATATGCACTGGATCCCACACCAAAAATGCTAAGAAGCTTACCGTATAAACGTGATATTTTTTGGTGTTAATTGTGACAGATCCTTTTTCTTTATTATATGTCCAATCACTCGTTGAAACCACTTCTCCAGTTGTTCTATCAATTACTTCCCACCACTGTTTTGGATCATCAAGGTCATTGACCGCAAGCTGCTGGGTATGAAACCCTTTCATCAAAACAATCTCAAGTGTCTCTTCTTTTGCGGTATGGCGATCAGTAATTAAATATTCCTGCTGAATTTCTTCTGGATTATTTTTTGCCCACTCATTATCTTTTCTTGTTGTATAATATGTTGCATAAATTTTAGCATCAACTTCTAAAAGTGATTCAGGCATATCTGTCCCATCACAATCACGAATCGCATCAACTTCCAACTCTTGAATTAGTCGTCGCGTTTCCTCAACAACATCCATATCTGTTGGCAAAGTCAATCTACCTTTTTTCATTACCATCTCTCCTTTATTTATATTGTCTATTGTATAAGTACAGTAACACTACCAGTCCAGTAAGCCCCACAATTTCCATAAATAGCCCTCTATATCCTACTTTCATTTGTCCGACAACAACTAAGGCTACCGAGGCGATAAAAAACAGTAATGTAATAATAATTTTTACCCAATTTGTACGCTCCATCTTTATCACCTAATCCTTTATTCCACCCAAGGTCATTCCTTGAGTTAACTTCTTTTGAACCATAATATATAACACTAGTGTCGGAATCATAACAATGACAAGCCCTGCATATAGCATTCCATACTCTGCCTTACCACGTGCAGCCTGTGTTAAATCCATAAGACCAACAGGTAATGTTTTATTTGCTTGAGTTGTCATAATAGTTAAAGCAATGATATATTCATTCCAAAATTTCAAAAAATTAAATAGTATCACTGTGATGATGCTTGGTTTCGCCATTGGTATCATAATTTTTACCATCGTTTTGCCATATGAACATCCATCAATAAACGCTGCTTCTTCATAGGTCTTAGGGAGTGTCTTAAAATACCCTTGTAAAAGATAGACTGTGAATGGAATTGAAGTTGCTGCATAGATAAGAGAAAGGATGTAAATGTTGTCAGTAAAGACTTTATCGATTTGAAATAAATTATAAAACCAATCATTCCAATCACCTAGCATAAGCGCAATTGGTACAACAATGTAGTTAACATTAATAAACAACCCTCCCATGTATAGTGTTGAAACAATTTTTTTGAATTTAAAATTGTATCTCGCTAAAACATAAGCACTAGGAAGAGCTACCACAAGTAGAATAATCAGTGATAGTCCGGTTACCAAAACTGAGTTCATAAAGTACTCACCCATCTTCGCTTTGTTGAAGGCATTCACAAAGTTTTGAATATAGACCCCCAAAGGAAGTGCCCAAGGGTTACCATAAAACTCTGAATTCTCTTTTATTGAAGCCATAAATACCCACGCGACCGGTACAATGATTGATATTGCTAGGGTAATAAGCGCCACATAAATAAAAATCTTATATAATTTATCTGTATTTTTTATCTTTTTCATTTTTACCCCCTAATATTCAATTACATCACGTTCAGTAGCTTTATTCACTACTGCACTTAATATAAATGAAATCGTAAAGACAACCACACCAATTGCCATCGCATAGCCATATGAAGCGTTTGTGTAAGCTTGTCTATACAAATAGCCAAGCACGTTTTCACTAGCTCCATCAGGTCCTCCATCAGTCATTACCTTTGTAAACAAGAAACTTAAATTAATTGTACTAATAATGAAGAATGTGAGTGTTGTACGAAGATTAGTCCAAATCAGGGGCAATGTTATGCAAAAAAACTGCTTTGCTTTACTTGCACCTTCTAAATCTGCAGCTTCATATAAGTGGATAGAGATTGAACTCATACTCGCCATATACATTACCATGTAGTATCCTATCGCCTGCCATACCATCGCTCCAGCAAGTGAGTACAACACAATTTTTTGATCTCCTAAAAATTTTATCGTCGTCCAGTTTTCTGGTTTGAATAATCCAATGATGCTGTTAAGTAATCCATAGTTTGGGTCATAGATCTGTGCAAAAATAGCTGAGATAACTACAACAGACAAAATATTTGGAATATAGAATACAACTCTAAAGAAATTTTGCCCTTTGATTTTCTCACGCACCAATATGGACGCAAATATAATGGATATCGCAAAGGTTAAAATTGTTACAATCACCACAAGAAAGATTGTGTTTTGAAGTGATTGAATAAACTTCATATCCCTAAATAAAATTTCAAAGTTTTTAAAGTCATACCATTTTTTATTTGCTGATAGCCCACCCCACTTATACATAGACATAACGAATATATTTAACGTCGGAAGAATCATAAAAACACCAAACAAAAGAAAAGCCGGGATTGTGCAAAGTGCAATAAATCGAGATTTCTGTTTTCTTCTCATATAATTCCTTCTTTCTTTTAAAAAGAGGAATAGAGATTGCTCACTATTCCCCACATATTTTTTAAATTTAAATCCCTATCTGTTTGGATCGTATTGAGCCACACCATCAAGAACATCTTGGTACCACTCATCTACTGTCTTAGTTCCATTTACAACAGAATTAATTGTTCCATAAAGAATACCTGTTCCACCTGGAATAACCACACCTTCTACAGGTTCAACTGTAACAAATCCTACTGCATTTGGTTTTACACCTTCTTCATATAATGCATAGTATTGTTTTACAGTTTCATCACTAATTAGTGCTGTAGCTCCTTCAACCGGCATTACTGCACCATCACTTGTGTTTTCTAAGAATAATTTAGTTGCAACATCTGAATAAAGGAATGCAATAAATTTTTTCGCTAAGTCAACATTTTCTGCTCCACTTGGAATATATACTTGTTCAGTGAACGTTGTAGAGTAACGATCATTTCCATTGCTTGTTGGTGCTGCAATGAATCCCCATTCGAAATTATCCGCTCTTGGAGCATCAGCCATTTCTCCTGGTAACCAAGTTCCATTAGGAACAAACAATGCTTTGTTGTCTAAGATTAATTGTTGGTTCTTTGTGAATCCTTCACCGTTTGCATTTGAAACTGTGCTTTCTTCAACATAAGTCGCAAGTTTCCCTACGATTTCAAAAGCTTCTTTAACTTCTGGTAATTCCCAAGCTGATGTATCATAGTTCATAAGTCTTTCATATACTTCAGGTCCAGCAGTTTGGTTTAATAGTGCTGAGAAGAATGCATCGAAATACCCAGCAACAGGATATGTGAATAATGCAATTCCTTCTTCTTTTGCTAAATCGCCAAGTGCCCACATTTCATCCCAAGTTGTTGGAACTTCCCAGCCTTTTTCTTCGAATAATCCGGCATTGTAGAATAATCCTGTAGGCGCATAGAATACAGGAGCTAAGTATACTTCTCCATCTCCATAAGGACTTGAACTGATTGCTGAAGTAAGTCCTGGAGTAATCTTGTCATTGACAGTGACTTCTTCACCTGGAATCGTCATATCAAACACATCTGTAATATTTACGATTTGATTTTCTGCCGCCATAGTAGCAGTTAGTCCACCTTTTGCTCCATAAGATAAATAGATTACGTCTGGAATATCTCTTCCTGATACAATAACAGGACGCAAGATTTCATCGATGTTCTTTTCAAGTTGTAACTCTACTGTTACACCTTCTTGTGCTTCGAATGCAGCAACTACTGCTTCCCATCCGCTTGTTCCATACCCTCCATCAAGCCCTGCAACTTTGAGTACTTGTGGTTCTGTGTCTGGTGTAGTAGTTTCAGTCGGTGTGTTATTGCTTGTGCATCCTGTTGCCGTAAACAACAGTAGCGATACACATAAAAGCGCAACAAATTTTTTCATTTTCTTTCTCCTCCCAAAAGCGATATTCGCTCTTCTTGTTACTTCAATTATAGAAAAATCTTAAAAAAACAAATAGTTAATTATTGTGGAAAAATTTATAAATATTGCTTTTTTATTTTTTTTCTACTATTATGATATTAAAGAGGTGGTCTATATGGGAAACATGCAATATGACATTATCCACTCCACATTATCCAAAGTGAATTGTAAACTCCTCTACGTTAGTCAAGCAAATTATGCTGAAGACTGGCATTCCATCATCCACTCACATCCATTTACAGAGTTGTTTTACGTACAACGTGGTAAGGGCATCTTTCAAGTTGATAATGAAAGCTTTCCCGTTTCTGAGGATGACCTAGTTATCGTTAACAGTAATTCCTTTCACACAGAATCATCTTGTAATGAAGATCCTTTAGAATACATTGTTGTTGGATTTGATGGGATTTCACTTTTATCTCGTGAGAACCAACACTATAGTTTGCACAATTACTCTGACTACAAGCATGAAATTTTGTTTTACATTAAAACACTATATCAAGAAGCGAAAGCAAAATCGGATTCCTACGCTTTGATTTCTCAAAACCTATTAGAAGTCTTATTAATCAACATCATCCGACGAACACAAGTTCATCTCACTGTTGAAGCTCCAAAAAAATCAACACGAGAATGTGCTTATGTTAAGCAATATATCGACAAGCATTTCTATGAGGACATTTCGTTAGAAAAGTTATGCGAGTTATCTTTTATTAATAAATATTATCTGGTTCACTCTTTCAAGAAATACTACAACGTATCTCCTATCCAGTACCTCCAGCAACGCCGCTTGGATGAGGCTTGCAATCTATTAAAAAATACGGACTTCTCCATTTCTGAAATTTCGCAAATTGTTGGGATGTCCTCTGAATCTTATTTTATCCAGGTTTTTAAGAAAAATTTTAAAACCACACCACGCCGCTATCGTAGTGAACTCCAAAATATCACTCCAAAAACAATTACATCATAAAAGGGCATTCGCTCTTTTTTTGTGCTCTATAGAATTTTCTTACTTTTATTATAAGTATAAGAAAGTAAAAAAGCAATTTTCATCTATTATTTGGCAAGATAAATAAATTAATACTCTTTTAAATTGGATATAATTATACTATATTGCAATACTCTTAATTTACATTTGCTAAAAAGGAGCAATCGATGGAAAATTTTATTTATTCTTTACGACTTGGCATAGACCCAAAAACTTGGGATAAGCAAAAACAATATCAACTAGAACAATTCATCAAAGCCGCAAAAATTGATGACGTTAATATCATTATCAATAGCGAAGAATTAAACCAAGGGCATATCCCTTTAAGTGAAACTCAGAAGTGGCTTGATGTCAGCAAAGTAATCCAAGATGAATTACAGCATCTCAACGTAACTCTTTCATTAAACGCTTGGTGCACACTGCAACATTGTGATCGTGGTCGGATTGCAAATGATGATTTAAATTTTAAAACTATGGTGGACTATCAAGGGGTTTCAGCCCATCTAGTCGCTTGTCCAAATGATGCAAATTGGCAAAGTTATATCGCATCAACGTTTGAGTGCTATGCAGCAATTCACCCAAGATATATTTGGCTTGATGATGATTTTAGACACTTCAATCACACTCCTGTTCAATGGGGATGTTTTTGTAGTGATCATATGAAGTTATATTCTGAACAATTAGGATACACAATAACCCGTGAAGAGTTTGTTAAGAAAATTTTAACACCCAACACCACAACTTTAGAACGTTTAGTCTATTTAAGACAAGCACAAAAAGAAATGCTAGATGTGGCTAAAAAGATAAATGCTGCCGTATCTAAAATATCCAGCGATACCATCCTTGGACTAATGAGTTCAGAACCACAATGGCATCAAATAGAAAATCGCAACTGGAGTCTGTTACTAGAAACACTGTGTAATGGACATCCTAAGACAAATCGCCCTCATCTACCTGCATACAATGAAAAAGCTGGGCTACATTATATTCGTGATTTTAATCGTATTACCCGTGTGACAGCAGATATGGCAAAAGAAGACACTCATCTTTTTCCAGAATTAGAAAACTATATGTACAGCCCCTATGCTAAATCTAATGCTTTTACTCAACTTCAATTAGAAACCTGTGCACTTGTTGGTGCATGCGGAGTGCAACTTAACTTTTATGATATGATGGGCAATGGTGTTGTCGAAGACTATCGCCACCAAGACATTCTTGCTCAAAGCAAGCCGTTTTTAAATTTTTTAGTCGCTAATCGAATCAACATCAATCAATTAGATGGCATAAAAGTACTTTATGCACAAGACAGCGTCTCAACACGTCATCTCTTGAATTCAACACTAGATAATCTTTTGCCGAAAGAATTTGAGTGGTTAGCTCTACTAAGTTCCTTTGGAATTGCTTGTCGTCCTATGGATATCCATTCCAAAGAAAACTTAGTGAATGAAGTTGTTGCTTGTAGCGACCAAGTACTAAGAAATTTATCCGTTGATGAGATTGAACAATTATTTTTAAATAATATTGTATTGCTAGATGGATCAAGTGCAGCAATTTTATTTGAATATAATCTTGAGCATTTAATCCATGCTACATCAATTACACCACTAGAACCCCACTCTAGTATGCAAACCTATGAAGAAATTTCATCTGATACTGCTCTTTGCGGTGTGAATCATGCTCGTATGACGATGATGCAACAATGCGGCACTTACTTCAACATCTCCTACGAGAAAGAAGTGACTATTATATCCAAAACTTATAATGAATTCAGTTCCCCAATTGGGAATGGCATGGCTTGCTCACCATCATTCTTCATTATTCCTATTGCTTATCATCCTCAAGATGGCTGGGATGGACAATACATCAATTATAAAGCAGAGGTTATTAAAAATTTTCTATCCTCATCTTCCTCTGTTCCATTTCTTAAAAACACCTCAGTGGTTCAATTCATCAAAGAAAATGATAAGCTCATCCTAACCAACTTCTCTCTTGACGCCTTTGACAACATTCAGCTTGTCTTGCCTAGCTATAGAGGAAACACACTACACATAAAGCTCACAACCCGACAAACAACACATGATTTTTTCATCAAAGAACTAGATGGAGTTTACACTTTGCCTTATCCATTAGCAATGTATGAAACAATCTATCTTAAAATTGTCTAATTCATTAAATCATCATAACATAAAAAGCAAGCTCTCCTCATTTTTGAACTTGCTTTTATTGTTGTTGTTATTTTATTCCTGTATTTGGAACATACAATTTATTTGATACTTTTGTTTGTACCACATTTGACATAGTCGGATTTCCTAGATCCAAAGGATTTTCTAACATCGCACCATTTGTAATTGTCTTCCCTTGTGACTTACTTCCAATAGTTACTTTAAATGTAATGGTCATCACTTGAACACTTTAGTAATTTTTATAAAAAGAAAGGTACTTTCACTGAGTTTTTTTAATCCCTAAGTACCTTTTTACTATTACTTCGCGTCTCTCACTTTGTCTTTGTGTTTTAAACTACTCTTCTTCAATCCAAGCTTCACTAATTACCTCATACATATCTGTCGCTTCTTGTTTTTTAACTTGTTGCGTTAATTCTAGAACCTTGACACTCATCTGTCTTCGCCCATAGGTTATTGTAATCTCATCACCTATCTCCACATGATAAGATGGTTTTACAAGTTTCCCGTTCACTTCAATTCTTTGGTGTAGTGCTAATTCCTTGGAAACACTTCTCCTTTTTAAAATGCGTGATACTTTTAAATATTTATCAACTCTCACTTCTTATCACCTCTTCTTTTCTTTTAATAATCTCAATCATCATCTCTAAAGCATCTTTTCTCTTTGGAACTGTTAATTTAATTTCCCCTTGTTGATACTTTAAAGTAATCTCTTTTGATAATTGATTAATCATTTCAAATAGTTTTATACCATCTAATTGATTACTAAACTCTTCAGAAAATATTAATTCGTATTGTTTTTCATCTTTTAATTTTATTTTTTCTGTTTCGCTCAATAAAATTTCTAACCATCGCTTCTTAAAAATAGTTTCCACCCCTTGAGGAAGGCGTCCATGCTCATCACGAATTTGCTCTTGATAACTCAATAAATCAACTTCTGTTTTAACTTCATCAATTTTTTGATACATACTTAATTTATCATAATCATCGGCTGCATACTCTTTAGGAATATAATTGTCTGCCTGTGCTTTAATTTTTTCTCTTGCTTTTTCTTCTCTCTTAACAATTCCTTTTTTATCATTAATTGCTTCTTCTAACATTTCTAAATACATATCCATCCCAACTGTATCAATGAACCCCGACTGTTCTGGTCCTAATATATCTCCTGCACCACGAATTGTTAAGTCTCGCATTGCAATTTTATAACCGCTCCCTAATTGTGTAAAATCTTTCATAGCTTGAAGCCTCTTTGATGCCGCTTCTGTTAGTTGTCTTGCCTCTGGGATCATAAAATATGCATACGCTAAACGACTTGACCTTCCAACTCTCCCTTTAATTTGATATAACTGTGACAATCCAAAATTTTGAGCATTTTCTACTAATATCGTATTCGCATTTGGAATATCAATTCCAGTTTCAATAATTGTTGTGCATAGCAAAATATCCAACTCTCCTTGGCTGAATTTCATCATCACATCTTCCACTTCATCACGATCCATTTTCCCGTGCACTGTCGCCATTTTAGCCAGCGGTAATAATGCTTGCAGCTGCCTTTGTCTTTGGTATATTTCCTCAGTATGATTATGCAGATAAAAAACTTGCCCTTGTCGACTTAATTCCCGCTCTATCACTTCTTTCACCAATCCATCTTTTTTCTCGACAATATACGTTTGTACTGATTGTCGATTATCTGGTGGTGTTTCTAACAATGAAAGTTGCCTAATTCCTAGTAGCGACATCTGCAGTGTTCTAGGAATTGGTGTTGCCGACAAAGAAAGCACATCAACACTTTGTTTCATCTCACTGATTTTTTCTTTATGTTCTACTCCAAAGCGTTGTTCCTCATCAATAACCAATAACCCTAAATCTCTAAATTGCACATCCTTACTTAACATCCGATGTGTTCCTATAAGAATATCAATCTTCCCTTCTTTGCATCTTTTTAGAATTTCTCTTTGTTTTGAAACAGACACAAACCGATTTAGCACTTCAATCACAACCGCTTCTTCTCCGAATCGTTGTTTAAATGTTTTTACGTGCTGGCTAGATAAGATTGTTGTAGGGCATAAAAAAGCAACTTGCTTCCCTTCGTGTACCGCTTTGAAGGCTGCTCTAATGGCTACCTCGGTCTTGCCAAATCCCACATCTCCACAAAGTAGGCGATCCATTGGTCTTTTTGTCATCATATCTTTTTTAATTTCTTCAACCGCAACTTTTTGATCTGGCGTTAACTCATAGTCAAATGATTTTTCAAATTCTAGTTGTGCTTCACTATCCACATCAAAAGCATATCCGCCTTCTTGTGTTCTTAAAGCATATAAGTTAACTAATCTTTCTGCTAAGTCATTAACACTGTCTTGAACTCTTTCCTTGGTCTTGCGCCACTCACTTGAACCAAGCTTATGTAGTTTAGGCTGTGCACCTTCTTTAGATAAAAATTTTCTAACTAGTCTAAATTGCTCTAAGGGCACCAGCAGCTCATCGTTTCCACGATAAATAATTCGTAAAAAATCTTGCCTAATTCCTACAACTTCTTTGGTTTCAATTCCCATGTATTGCCCAACTCCATGTTGATTGTGTACAACATAGTCTTGGATATTTAAGTCTTGATAGCTCTGCAACATTTCAGCGTTTTTAAATTTATTCGCAAAGCGATATGATTTTTTAGCTTTCCCATAGATATCATTAGATCCAATAACCATTAACTTATCTTTTGGGGAATGAAATCCTTCAAAGATGGATGTAAATGCAAGGTTGACTCCCACTTTCAATTCATTTTCAATCTGCACTAATGAATAGGGAATACTTTGCTTAATACACTCTTCCGTAACCACCTTCATTTCATGTTCCTGAAGGCAAAATAAAATACGATGATCTTTTCTTGTTTTTTCAAGCAAGCGTAGTTGAACCGCGAGTGTTTCCTTAGGTAAATCCAGTTCTAAAATGCCTGACGTGTTATCCATAAATAGATTTACTTCGTGCGTTGTATATCCATTAATTACATTTTCAAATTCATTCATCACACTAAATCGTGGTAACTTCTTTCCCTCTTGAACCATCTCTTGAATATAGGCTACATTGCTCTCTGTAACATGACGCACCTGTATTTCGCATTCTTCTTTAGAACTTAAAATAATTTCAGGTTGGTTCAAATAATCTAGCACTGATGCAGTTTTGTTGGTGAAAGGATAATAAAGATATAATGAGGGATTGCTGATATAATTTTCTATCAGTTGTAAATCCATCTCAACTTCATGAGACATATTATTTTTTCTATCACTTAGTAATTCGTTTGCTTTTTGTTTAATTACTTCTATGTCTTCTTCACTAAATAAAATATCCGTTGCTGGAATAAATTCTACCTGACTTATATTTTCAATCGATCGCTGACTTTGGATGTCAAAAAAACATAGTCGTTCTATCTCACGATCAAAAAATTCAATTCTTATAGGATGATCATAATTCATAGAATAAACATCAAAAACACCTCCACGAACAGCAAATGAAAGTGGTTGGTCAACGTGTGACAACTGATGATATCCAGCACGAATCAAGTTTCTTTTTAACTCATTGGGTTCTATCTCTTGCCCAAGAGATAGAGTTAAGCACCGATCTTTAAAAAGTTCGGGGCGTGGCAGTTGTCTAATTAACGCACTGACATGGGTAATAATAATCCTACTCTTACCATCTAAAAACTGGTGCATCAATTCTACTCTTCCTGCCAATAACTCAGGACTTGAAGCAATAGCTTCTACCCTCAAAGAATCTTCAACACTAAACAAACAACACTCCTCACTTGATAAATAAGGAATAAGTCTTTCTTGTAAGCGTTGTGCTGCGTATAAATTGGGTTTGACTACCACGATGATTCTTTTATTTTGGTAAAAGCTTGCAGCAAGAACCATAGCTTCTTGAATGGGAGATGATACCGATAATTCTCCTAACCTTAAATCTTCAACTGCCTTGTTGTTGCAAAGCTGTTTTAAAATCAACTCTTTCATGTGTTAAACCTATTCATTACATCAACGATCGAATGACTCAAAAAATAAAGTGCTGCTTCTGCCGCTTTTTCAATTGCTTCATTATACTGCTCTCTTTCCTCTGACGGAACTTTCCCTAGCACATAGTCCACCACTGGAATAATTGGACTTTTATCAATCCCAATTCGAATCCTGCCAATTTCTTGAGTATGTAAGTGTTGTTGAATGCTAAGCATCCCTTTTTGTCCACCCGCACTGCCTTGATATCTGATCCGAATTTTACCCACAGGTAAATCCAAATCATCGTGCATAACCAAAATATCTTTTACCTCCACTTTATAAAATTTCATCGCTTGAATTAGTGCTTCACCTGATGCATTCATATAAGTTAATGGCTTCATCAATAAAACTTTTTCTCCGTTTTGTGAAAACTCTGCAATCTCAGCATTAAATTTTTCTTGTTGAAATGTGGTTCCGCATTTCTTAGCTAAGCATTCAATAGCCTCAAAGCCTGCATTATGGCGTGTTTTTTCATATTTTCCCCCAGGATTTCCCAGCCCTATAATTATCTTCATCGTAGCACCTCATATCTTTTTTAATTATACCATTTTTTACTTAAAACTCTACCATAAAAAAAGAGTCTTCTATGACCCTTTCTACACTAATACTTTATTCAGCTTTCATATCCTTACATCCCATCATTCCTACCATCAGTAGGAGG
>JBKECT010000044.1:0-8494 GCA_047974855.1 Anaerorhabdus sp. | reverse complement strand
AGTCTTGCTGGTTATCAAGGAGCTTTGCTTGCACCGACAGAAATTTTAGCAAAACAACACTATGAATCGCTGAAGGGATTATTGAAAACGACATCCTTGAGAGTTGAATCTTATTATTCAGCACTCACCACAGCAAAAAAGCAGGAAATTTTAAAACGATTAAAAGAGGGAGATATTGATCTAATAGTAGGAACACATGCCCTGTTTCAAGAGGGTGTAGAGTTTAAAAACTTAGGATTAGCGGTTGCGGATGAACAACATCGATTTGGAGTTGAGCAACGCAAAAAACTATTGCAAAAAGGAAGCATGGTTGATTTACTATTGATGAGTGCAACACCAATTCCTCGAACTTTAGCTAATACCCTTTATGGCGATATGGATGTTTCTACCATTGAGACGATGCCAGATGGAAGGAAACAAGTGAAGACAGTACTTCTTCAAGAAAATAGCTTTAGAAGTGTTTTGCCGGAAATTGAAAGTCAATTGCAAGAAGGGGCGCAACTGTATGTTGTCTGTGGGGCAATCGAAGAAGCTCAAATGGGAGAAGTTAGAACAACATCAAAAGTGAGAGAAGCCTTGACTAAACAATTTAAGGGAAAAGCTAAAGTGGCTGAATTGCATGGTAAAATGAACAGTGATGAAAAAGAAAAAGTGATGAAATCATTTTTGAATAATGACATTCAAATTTTAGTTAGTACAACGGTTATTGAGGTTGGAGTTAACGTGGTCAATGCGACTAGCATAATTATTTATGATGCACATCGGTTTGGATTGAGCCAACTTCACCAGCTGAGAGGGCGTGTTCAAAGAGGGAATAAGCAAGGGAATTGCTATTTATTGACCGATGCAAAAGAACCACTAAGTTTACAGCGATTGAAGATTGTGGAAGAAGAAACGGATGGATTTAAAATAGCATGGGAAGACTTAAAGATGAGAGGTCCGGGAGATCTTTTGGGGACTAGACAAAGTGGATTACCTGCATTTCTTTTAGGCAACTTAGTAGAAGATACAGCAATTATAGAAACATCAAAAAAAGATGCTGCTGAAATTTTAAATAATATGGATGAAAAAGAAAATCAAGAAATAATTCAAGAAATTCTAGAATTAAGAGACATCGTGGCATTTGCTATAGATTAGTGGAGGAAATAAAGATGAAGATTATTGAATGGCTAGCAGAAAAGGGAGTGCAGATTAAAGATCAAAAACTAATCCAACAAGCATTTATGCACTCATCTTATGTGAATGAACACCGAGATGAGGAAAACAACGAGCGGCTAGAATTTATGGGTGATGCTGTACTACAACTGTGGATATCAAATCGTATTTTTAGAATTGTTCCTAAACTTAGTGAAGGGGAAATGACGACATTTCGTGCTCAACTAGTTTGTGAACAATCTTTAGCGGATTGTGCTAGAAGATTGGATCTAAATCAATTTCTTTTGCTTGGATCAGGAGAAGAAAAAACAGGTGGAAGAGATCGTGATTCAGTTGTTGCAGATATGTTTGAAGCTTTTTTAGGCGCACTTTACTTGGATGGTGGCGTAAATAATGTAGAACCTATTTTAAGTGAAGCAATGGAGGAGCGGTTAAGTAACCCAAAACAAGTTAGTATTGTTGATTATAAGACAAAACTACAAGAATATGTTCAGGCAGATACAAGGAAGACTGTAACCTATGAGGTTATTGGTGTTCAAGGGCCATCAAATTTACCGCAATTTGAAGTTCGTGTAATGATGGATTCCATTGTTTTAGGAATTGGTGTGGGGCAGAGTAAAAAAAAGGCAGAACAGATGGCCGCAAAAGACGCATTTGACAAAATGGTAAAATAGGAGAAAGTATGTATAAAATAGTAGAAAATAGACAATTAAATTCGTCGGTATTTTTGATGAAAATTGAAGCTCCATTAATTAGTAGAAAGATAAAACCAGGACAGTTTATCATTTTGAGAGTGGATGAGTTTGGAGAAAGAATTCCATTAACGGTTGCTGATTTTGATGGTAATGAAGGAACATTAACGATTATTGCTCAGGCTATTGGGAAAACAACAAAAAAAATGTCAGAAATAAAGGTTGGAGAATTTATTTCAGATGTTGTTGGTCCTCTTGGAAAAGAAACGGAGTTTGGCGACGCAAAAAAAATATGCGTTATTGGTGGTGGAGTTGGGTGTGCTATTGCTTATCCTAGTGCAAAGTACTTGTTTAAAGATGGCTGCGACGTGGATATAATTGCTGGATTTAGAAATCGTGATTTGATTATATTAGAAAAAGAAATGGGTGAGATTAGCCAAAATTTTATTTTGGTAACGGATGATGGATCGAATGGAAAACAAGGGTTTGTCACAATGGCGTTGGAAGAGCAACTCCAAAGCAAGGAGTATGATTTAGTCATCGCAATTGGTCCTGTAAGAATGATGGAAGCGGTATGCAAAATCACAAAAGAAAGAAAGATTAAAACGATTGTGAGCCTTAACCCATTGATGATTGATGGAACAGGAATGTGTGGTGGATGCCGTGTAAGTGTGGGTAATCAAGTTCAGTTTGCATGCGTGGATGGACCGGATTTTGATGGTCATCTTGTTGATTTTGAAAATTTAATTGAAAGAAATAATAAGTATCAAGAAGTTGAAAAGCATCAATGCAATTTAATGAAGGAGGAGAAGTGATGGACATTTTAAACAAAATAAAAAATCCAATGCAAAATGCTCATCAAAGACGTTCAAACTTCTTAGAGGTATCACAAAATTATACCTTCGAAATGGCACAACAAGAGGCTGGGCGTTGCTTGAATTGTCCGACGAAGCCATGTGTTTCTGGATGTCCAGTACAAGTACGTATTCCTGAATTTATTCAACAACTCCAACAGGGTGATGTGGATGGAGCGATGATAGAAATTAAAAAAACCAATAGTTTTCCAAGTGTTTGCGGTCGTGTTTGCCCACAAGAAAAGCAGTGTGAAAAGCGGTGTGTTCGTACGATAAAAGGAGAAGCAGTTGCAATAGGGGCTTTAGAGCGTTTTGTTGGAGATAATGGAAAAACTCAGATAGCAACGATTAAAAAGAATAATAAAAAAGTGGCGATTATTGGCAGTGGTCCTGCAGGACTATCCTGTGCGAATGATTGCTCAAAAGCGGGATTTGAGGTGACTGTATTTGAGGCACTGCATCAGTTTGGGGGAGTTTTAACTTATGGAATCCCAGAATTCAGGTTACCAAAAGAAATAGTAAATAGAGAAATTAAAAACTTGGCGGATCAAGGAGTTCACTTTGAAAAAAATATAATCATAGGAAAAACGAAAGAACTATCAGAACTTGTAGCAGATGGATTTCAGGCGATTTTTATAGGGTCTGGGGCTGGTCTTCCGCGGTTTATGGGAATTCCCAATGAGAATGCAAGCGGGGTTATTAGCGCAAATGAATACCTTACTCGCTGCAATTTAATGAAAGCCTATGATACTCGCTATGACACACCAATCATGAAAGCGGATCATACCATTATTGTAGGTGGTGGAAATGTGGCGATGGATGCAGCACGATGTGCAGTGCGGTTTGGTAAAAAAGTAAGTGTTATTTATCGTCGAGATGAAGCTGATATGCCAGCACGATTAGAGGAAGTTCATCATGCTATGGAAGAAGGAATAGAGTTTCATTTCTTGACTAATCCTGTTTCTGTTATAAAAGATGAAAGTGGCCATGTATGTGGTATAAAATGTGTTAAAATGGAAAAGAAAACATCAGAAAATACAGGAAAACCTGAAATCAAAGAAATAGAAAATAGTGAGTTTGAGTTGGAGTGTGATGGTGTTATTATGGCTGTTGGAACAGTAATTAACCCCTTGTTAAAAAATTCTGATAGTCGTTTAAAGATTGATACAAAAGGATGTATTGTCGTTGATGAAGATCAAATGACAAGCATCGAAAATGTTTATGCCGGAGGTGATGTAGTAAGCGGAGCGGCAACCGTTATTATGGCTATGGGTGCTGGAAAGAAAGCAGCAGAGGCAATTTGTAAAAAATTAATGATATAAATCTAGAAAGGGACAATTATGGGCAATCTAAAACTATCATCGTTATTTAAAAATCAAGATATCGATGAGAGAGTGACAAGCTATTTTGATCAAGTTGAAATTGTGAATGCACAGTTTTATAAAAATCAAGATCTCTTAACTGTGACGCTTAAAGCAGAAGCGTTCCTTTCGTATGATTTTTATCAAAGAATTAAGGATTACTGTGGAGCCCTTGCTAAAGAATCTGAAATTTATATTTCCTATGGGGATGAAGAAGTAATAAAAAATTCAAAAGATATTCAATCGTATCTATGGGGATTTTCTAAAAGTGGAAAAATAAGTGAAAAATTTAAAGAGGGTGTAGTGTCTATTCATGAAAATCGATTAGAAATTTTATTTTCCTATGAGAAAAACAAAGTGGAGGCACAAAACGAGAGTGATAAACTGAAAGAAGAACTTGAAAAAGTAGGATTAAATTTTTCCGGTATCGAATTCATGGTGAAAGAAATTAATCATCAAGTGGATGCAGTAGTTTTGCCGAAATCTGCAAAACCACAGAAAGCAGTTGTAGCAACTGAAAAAAATAATCAGCGCATAAGATTGAAGAAAACTGATTATCCTGTGATTGTTTTAAAAAATATTGAGAGTGAAGTTGATCGCATTCAGTTTGAAGCGAAGATTATGAAAATTGAATATCGAAAGTTAAAAACTGGGAATACCATGCAAACGATTTCGGTGTATGACGAAGAGGATGCACTTGTGATTAAACGTTTTGAAACAAAATCATTGAGTGTTGAAATGATGGAAGAATTGAATGTAGGGGATCGCATTCAGTTTTTTGGTTCTATTGTGTATGATACATATGAAAAAGAGTTTATTGGCAAGCCGATGGATATTCTTTTATTGGAAGAGAAAAACAGGGAAGATAATGCAGTAGCAAAAAGAGTGGAGTTGCATACTCACAGTAACATTTCTGAAATGGATGGAATTAATGATGTTTCTGACTATATTAAAGAAGCATTTCGATGGGGACATAAAGCAGTAGCGATTACTGATCATGCCGCTGTACAATCATTTCCAAAAGCTCAATCAGCAGTAGACCAGTTGTTAAAAAGTAACCCAGATGCACAGTTTAAAATGATCTATGGGGTTGAAATGAATCTGGTTGATTCTGAATTAAGTATCGTAAGAAATGCTACTAATAAAAAAATAGAAGATTGTACATTTGTTGTCTTTGATTTGGAAACAACAGGACTTTCTGCTCATTTCGATCATGTGATTGAATTTGGTGCAGTTAAAATCATAGGTCAAAACATTGTTGATAGAAAGCAGTTTTTCATTAAACCACCAGTGGATATACCAGCGTTTATTCAATCCAAAACAAACATTACTAATGAAATGGTTGAAAATGAGAGCTCATTTTCAACACGTTGCCAGGAAATAGTAGATTGGTTAGGAGAAGATGTACTAGTTGCACATAATGCAAGTTTCGATATAGGTTTCTTGAATGAAGAGTTGTCACGCTTAGGAAAATTGAAATTAAAAAATCCAGTAATTGATACCCTTGATTTAGCTCGATCGCTGCACTCTGATCGAACAACATATCGGTTAGGGAATATTGCAAGGTTATATCAAATCCCATATGATGAAGATGTGGCTCACCGTGCTGATTATGACGCTAATGTTTTAGCGGATATCTTTTTAGCGATGCTAAGAGAAACAAAGGAAAAGGGAGCAACAACACTAGTGGATATCCAAAATCTTCAGGGAGATAAAGGGTTTGTAAAAATGCGAAAGAGTCATCTTTGTGTTCTTGCAAAAAATCAGATTGGGTTAAAATCATTGTATAATTTAGTGACCTTATCCAATACAGAATCATTAGCGGTGTTTAGAAGTCGTGGTAGTGAGTTTTTAGCTGAACCTCGAATTTTCAAAGAAAATATAGAAATGGACAGAGAAAATTTATTAATAGGGTCGGCTTGTTTAAATGGAGAAATATTTGAATTTGCAGCCAATAAAAGTCAAGATGAATTGGAAAATAAGATGCAGTTTTATGATTATGTTGAAGTTCAACCAATTGAAAACTATTTATTTTTAATCCAGCAAAAAACAATACCTAATCTTGAAAGATTAAAAGCCATTTTAAAGCGAATTATTGATACAGCAATAAAACTTGATAAATTAGTTGTTGCGACTGGAGATGTTCATTATTGTGATCCTGAACAAAAGATATATCGCGATATCTATATTCAAACACAAGGTATTGGTGGAGTTCGCCATCCGCTGTATGTTTACAATGAGAAAATACGGCATACCATGGATATTCCTGAGCAACATTTTAGAACAACACAAGAAATGCTAAAAAGTTTTTCTTGGTTGAATGATGAATCTTTTGCTCATGAAATTGTTGTGGAAAATACAAATAAAATTGCTGATATGATTGAGCCATGCTTGCCTGTGCCTAAAGGGTTATATCCGCCAACTATCGAGGGTGCTGATGAAAAATTAAGTGAGATTTGTTATGAGACAGCAAGAAAGACTTATGGACAGGAACTACCAAAAATTGTAAAACAGAGATTAGAAAGAGAATTGAATAGTATTATCGGTAATGGATATGGAGTGATTTATTATGTTTCCCATTTGCTAGTTAAGAAAAGTAATGATGATGGATATTTGGTTGGATCGCGTGGTTCAGTGGGGTCTTCTTTTGCAGCAACGATGAGTGGGATTACTGAAGTTAACCCACTAGAACCCCACTATATTTGCTCTCATTGCCAACATAGTGAGTTTGTTGATAGCAAAAAAGTTTCTTCAGGATTTGACTTGCCGGACAAGGAGTGTCCGCAATGTAAAAATATGATGCGTGGCGAAGGACAAAATATTCCATTTGAAACCTTCTTGGGATTTGAAGGAGACAAAGTACCTGATATTGATTTGAATTTTTCTGGAGAATATCAAGAAAAAGCTCATTTATTTACAAAAGAAGTATTTGGCGAGGATCATGTTTTTAGAGCGGGTACAATTGGAACAGTGCAGGATAAAACAGCGTTTGGTTATGTAACGGGGTATAGCGAAGAGATGAGTTTACCACCGATGAAACGGGCTCAAAAAGAACGTCTTGCACTAGGATGCACAGGCATAAAAAGAACAACAGGGCAACATCCAGGAGGAATCATTGTAATCCCGCAAGATAAAGAGGTGACTGACTTTACACCAGTTCAATATCCAGCAAATGATCCTTCCTCAACTTGGAAAACAACCCATTTTGACTTTCATGACATTCATGACAATGTATTGAAGTTTGATATTTTGGGGCATGTGGATCCTACTGCGATGCGTCTTTTACAAAACATTTCAGGGATTGATCCTAGAGAGATTCCAATGAATGATGAAAAAGTCATGAAATTATTTTCATCAAGCGAGCCTTTATGTGTTGATACACGGCAATTTACTGAAAAAACAGGAGCCTTGGGAATTCCAGAATTTGGAACTTCTTTTGTTCGAGGCATTTTGGAGTCGGCAAAGCCTACTTGTTTTAGTGATCTTATTATTATCTCTGGTCTCTCCCATGGAACGGATGTTTGGCTAAATAATGCAGAGCAACTTGTTCGTGAAGGATTGCCATTGCAAGAGGTTATTGGTTGTCGTGACGATATTATGACCTACTTATTGAAAAAAGATGTGGATCCCAAATTAGCATTTACGATTATGGAAAGTGTTCGCAAAGGAAAAGGATTAAAAATTGAGTGGGAAGAGGCGATGGAAGAAAAGAGTGTCCCTGCTTGGTATATTGAAAGTTGTAAAAAAATTAAATACATGTTTCCTAAAGCTCATGCGGTGGCATATGTTATAATGGCTGTTAGAATTGCTTGGTTTAAGGTTTATTACCCTCATTGGTATTATATTTCTTATTTCTCTTTACGCTGTGATGCTTATGAAATAGAAACGATGATTTCAGGAATTGATGCGATTAAAGCAAGAATGGATGATATTAAGACAAGAAGAAACAGCTATGAATTAAAGCATACTGTAACCAAAAAGGAAGAAGCAATCTATAATACGTTGGAAGTGTGCCTAGAACTTTATGCTCGGGGATATAAAATTGGAAATGTAGACTTGTACCATTCTTCATCCACTGAATTTAAAGTTGATAAACAAAATCAAAAAGTGATTATTCCACCATTTGTTACAATTGATGGGTTGGGAGAAAACGTAGCGAATTCTATTGTCGAGGCTCGTGAACAAGGGGCATTTATCTCAAAGCAGGATCTTTCGACAAGAACACAATGTTCTTCAACTTTAATTAAAAAATTAGACTCGTTGGGAACATTGTCAGGAATGCAAGAAGAAAATCAGATGTCATTATTTTAGTGGATGATGCAATTTTATTGTAATATTGACACTGTGATGGTACAATAACCTAGACTTGGAGGATTACATAAATGAATAGAAAAAATTTGAAGCTTGCAGCAATTATTGTTGCTATTATAAC
>JBKECT010000037.1:0-22601 GCA_047974855.1 Anaerorhabdus sp. | reverse complement strand
TCACGGATTTCATAGCGATTAAGAACCTTCATAATCTCTTTTCTTACTCTATCCAATTCCTTTTCATGAACTTTACACTCATCCATATAAATTAAATGATTGGTTTGTGCTTTATACATCCCACTTTGTAGTGTCCCCTTAAGCCATTTAACAGGCAATTTGCATTGATTACGATAATGCATTTGTTTTCCACTTGCTAAAGGAGTTTCAATTTTATCTGCTGAGATTTTTGCATACTTCATTAGCGCTTCTTTCACCAAATCATGTTTAATGGAAAGCTGTTCTGACTTATCGCAGATCATTAAGCTACAACCGCCACAGTCCTTTTGATATGGGCATTCTGGATTTTTTCTATGAGGATTATTATTGCGAATATTCAAGGCCACTCCTTTTTTGTAAGTAGGATAGGTTTCAATATCACCCACATCCACTACCTCATCGATTAGTGCCCCTTGTATGAAAACTGGAACCCTATTATCATAGCCAATTCCTTCACCATTAATTCCAATTTTAGCAATTTTTATTGATTTCATAATTTTCTCCTATTTTAAAAACACAAAATTCTTTTCATCACTTAACGTGTCTAATCCATACAAATATAAAATACGGTCCACTTTATGATCTACTAAAAAAGTTGAAACATCGCTATTGTAATAACGTAAATCTAGTAAAATAATATGACTATAGTGCGCCGATAAATAAGGTACTAAACTGTGTGCGAATGAATCTTTCAATATCAGTAATGTTCCCAAATCTTCTTGAACTCCCACATTTTCAATATAGGTAAGGGCGTGATTTCCGTCAAGATAATAAGAATATTGATCTTTTTGGCTTAACCAATTTGGAAAATATAGTGAAGCGTACTGTGTTCCATCTTCAAATGTCACCGTTGATTGGATCTGATCTTGTTCTATTTTGTAGATACTATCTTCACTATACCAGTAAGCCCCTGATAAAGAGGAACTTGTACCTTTAAAATTATCACTGACCAGTTCAGTTGAAAATATTTTTGACTCAACTGAGATACTATTCATATAAGCTTGATAAGCTACTTGAGCCCCTGCTGTATTCCAATGATGATCTGTTTTATAGAAATAGTCTGATTGATTCAGCGATGATAAGCTCACCCATTGCGTCACCTTTTGTTCAATACTGTCTAATATTTTTATTTGATCTATGTTTACTGCTGCATCAGGCAGGCTATCTTGGGCGACCGTGGCAACCGTCGGAACAATCATCCAAGAGAAGTTGATATCGGTATATTCCGCTTGAAACTGGATCATTTTTTGAATATTGTTTTGAATTTCTTCTTCGTCAACCACTAAAAACTTAGGAATAAGATATCCCTCTTTGCCAAAATACACTCCTTTATTTTCAAGTTGTCCTGCCGCAAAGATAAGCCCCGCTTTAAATTGAACAAAGAGATCCCGTTGTGGAAATTGGTCTATGACATACTCTTCTACCTTTGTCGTGTAATCTCCCGAAAATAAAGCATCCATTGAAAATGATGGAAACTGACTTAAGTAACGGTTTTCTTGTGGAGAAAAGTCGCGAGCTTGAACTACCACTAAGCCAATACTCAACATCAAAATCCAGCCACAAAAGAAGAAGATTGTTAATTTCTGAGTTTTATTATTCATCTATCTCTCCTCCTTCTAAAACCTAAAATATAAGAATGGATTGTAACTTGCGTCCACTAAGAAAGCAGTACATACAACTAATGAAACAACTATAAGGATTGGAATAAGATATTCATGCTTTCTCAATATCTTCTCCGCAAACCAACACTTAGTTTGTGGAATACTTGCCAAAATTAAGGCAACCCACAGTACGGCATAGTTGCGAACATAAAACCATGTGATCTCATTTGCGAAAATGTTCACTTCACAACCAAATAAAAGTTTTAAAAACTGAATTGTGTCACCCCACGATGTGAAATAAAACAATACCCATCCGATTAGTACCACAAACAAGGTGTATAGGTGTCGACAAACTTGAGGAAGTTGAGCAATTAATTTTTGAATTCCTTTTTTCTCGATATAAATAAACACCCAAAAATAAAGTCCCCATAATATAAAATTCCAACTCGCTCCATGCCACAAACCAGTTAAAAACCACACCATCAATAAGTTAAATCCCAACGACCCTTTTCGGCTGCCTCCTAATGGAATATAAATGCAATCCCTAAACCACTCTCCTAAAGTCATATGCCAACGTCGCCAGAAATCACTAATGGACTGAGCAATATAAGGGTAGTTAAAATTCTCTGGAAACTCAAATCCCAACATTTTACCAAGCCCTATTGCCATATCGCTGTATCCACTAAAATCAAAATAAATTTGAAATCCATAGGCAAGTAGTCCAATCCATGCGGTCATGACTGACTGCTGAAATAGTGCCAAACTTTGTATCTCAATCCAAATAGCCCCGACCGTATTAGCTAATAATACTTTTTTACTTAATCCCACTGAAAAACGTAGTATACCCTCATAAAACTGTTCTTGGGTTTCTTTGCGATTTTCCAATTGATCTGCAATGGTTTTATATCTAACAATTGGTCCTGCGATTAATTGCGGAAACATTGAAACATAAGCACCAAATGAAAGAATATTTTTTTGAACTTGAGCTTCTTGGCGATAAACGTCAATCGGATACGACATGGTTTGAAATGTATAAAATGAAATTCCTAAAGGCAAAGCAAGCCCTAGCGGACTAATGCCTGTTATCCCAATAGAATTTAAATTTGCTACAATAAAGTCAAAATATTTAAAGAAACTCAACAAACCGATATTAAATATAACCGAGAAAAGAACAAAGCGAAAAGCCACTTCTTTTCGATGGTGATAGCGGTGAACCATCAGTCCATTAATATAATCGACACCTGTTGAAATCAACATCAGAACGATGTATATCGGCTCACCCCAACCATAAAACAACAAACTCATCACAAATAAAGCGGCATTTCTTAATTTTCTAGGAACTAGTTTAATAATCAGTATGGCTAACGGCAGATACCCATACAAAAATGAAAGACTACTAAAAACCATTATTCAATCTCTGTTTTGATCCATTCACCAATCGCTTGTGCCTCTTCAGCAACAACAATGATTAGATAATCACCTTTTTCAATGACTTGCATTGATTCCACATACTCTGTCATAAACGGATATAGCACAGCATCGCTATAGGTTGCTTGAATAGCTTCTAAAACTTCCTGAGACTTCCCAGATGCTACTTTAATCATTAAAATATCACAAAGGTGAGCTGACATCATTGCTCTTGTCGCAACAACTTCTTCCACCATTGCAGCATCAACACCATAGAGTGTTATAAACTCTTCTTTCTCTAATTCAGCACTTGCAGGAATCATAAACACTTCTGCTTGATCTAATACTCCTTGATGCAATGCAGCAAGATCCAACTCCACTGTTTGGCTACTACATCCCACTACTCCTAATAAAACACAGGTAACTGCGATTAATTTAATTAATTTTTTCATTTTCATTCTCCTTCTTCTTGCTTTCTATTATACCATATCTTCTAAATAAAAAAAGAATGCAGTGCATTCTAATCAGTTAATGCCCATTCTGGAATTTCATCCCCACGTCGCATTAATACCGCTTTTTGTAAGTCTGTTTTATTCAAAAACTCTAAAATTCTTTTCTCTTCTTCTTCTGTGCAATCCAGCAATAATTTAACTTCTATCTCTTTTTTCAAAATATCTGCTGTTACTACCATTGCATTACAGCCACTTGCCTTTTGACTACCTTTAAATACATATAATGATTCTTCTGATTGTTGGCTTTCTCTTAAACTTCCATAATCAACAGGATAACTCAATTGCGGATGTTGGTCATGCTTGTCTCCCTTATGATAAAGCAGTTCTAAATGATTAGAGAAAATTAGTGTATCTACCTTTTGCCAGAAGAAAGCATTGTTTTCGAATTCTTTCATTGTTGCCTCCTTGAATATCTAAATTATAGTAAAAAATATCTAAAATGTAAACTTTTTCATATCGAAATTCACTTTTCTTTCATTCTTGGATATGTTCTAACGTTAATTTGAAAATGCTTTCAATATGTTTATCATCTAGCCCATAAAAAACATTTCGCCCAACTTTCTTTGATTTCACAACTCTTGTTTTTTTTAGTGAAGATAATTGGTGGGAAACTGCCGATTGACTCATTCCTAAAGCACTCACTAGTTCACTAACGCAGCATTCTTTCAAAAACAGTTGTTTCAATATTTTTAGCCGTGTCGTATCCGCAAGCATTTGAAATAGTTCTGCCATTTCATCAAAGTCTTTTTCACGAACGTGCTTCATACCACTTTCTCCTTTCGCAACGCTTTCTCTTTATCTGCTGCATACAACTGAACCCATTGAACTGTCTTACGCCTTGAATAACAACTCACTTTTTCTATGTGATGATCAATCATTTCAACAATTAGCTCATCCTTATCAGCGTGTCTTTGATAACTCCAAAAAAGAATTTCATCCCAATAAGCTAAAAAGCAGAAGTCTCTATTTTTTTGGTTATATAAAACTAAATATTCTTCACTAACCCCTATGACATGGCAGTCTGGATAAACAATGAGTCCAAACAAGCTCAGCGTGATAATACTTGCACTAACCATATAAGCCTCAGGTGCTATCCATAGCCCAATAAACCCTATCACAATCAGCATATAAAGAACTCCTTTTGGTTTTAAATTAACAGGGTTAATCATCGGAGGAAGCTCAGGAATATTTTTAATAGACAAGATTTTCGATTTCATAAGCACTCTCCTTATTGGTTATATTATAGCATTTTACCTACCATATCGACAAGAAATCATATATAATTAAAAAGGTGATAAAAATGAAAAATTTAGAATTTAATGTTACTCATCAATGCACAAGTACAAAAGCACGTGTTGCACAGATGAAAACTCCACATGGAACCGTAGAAACTCCAATGTTTATGCCGGTTGGAACCCTAGCTACTGTCAAATTTGTTTCCCCTGAGGAACTTTTAAGTATTGGATCGCAAGTGATATTGGCCAATACTTATCATCTTTGGCTTCGTCCTGGAGAGGATATTGTGGACCAAGCAGGGGGTGTTCAAAAGTTTATGAACTACCCTGGTCCTATGTTGACTGATAGCGGTGGATTTCAAGTCTTTTCGCTTGCTGATGCACGAAAAATTGCAGAAGATGGGGTTACTTTTAAAAGCCATTTAGATGGTTCAACCCTTTTCTTAAGTCCTGAAAAAGCAATTCAAATACAAAATAAAATTGGTGCAGACATTATTATGTCTTTTGATGAATGCATCCCTTATCCTGCGACTTATGACTATGTAAAGCAAAGTGTTGAGCGAACTTTACGTTGGGCAAAAAGAGGCCTAGATGCCCATCAAAAGCGAGATACTCAAGCTATCTTTGGCATTGTTCAAGGTGGTGACTATCCTGATCTTCGCCAACATTGTGCTGAAGAATTAGTAAAAATGAATTTTGATGGTTATTCTATCGGTGGCACCTCTGTAGGAGAGGACAAAGAAACCATGGCTAGAATGATTTCACATTCCATCAACTTTTTGCCAGAAGACAAACCACGCTATCTAATGGGTGTTGGTGCGGTTAATGATATTTTGGAAGCCATTGAACAAGGGGTAGATATGATGGACTGTGTTTTACCTACACGAATTGCTCGTCATGGCACTTTAATGACTACCAAAGGGCGCATTAATATTAAGCGTGCCATTTATAAAGATGATTTTTCTGCACTTGATGATGAGTGTGATTGTATTTGTTGTAAAAACTACACTAAGGCTTATTTAAACCACTTGTTTCGTTGTAATGAGGGGCTAGGTAATCGCCTACTTTCTATTCATAACCTTCGCTTTTTGTTACGCTTAACCGAGATGGCAAGGGAAGCAATTAAAGAAGATAGGTTTCCAGAATTTAAAAAAGATATTTTAGCACGTTATGGCTTCGATGAAAGAGGGTTTTAATTATGAAAACAAGTGAATTTGATTTTAATTTACCTCCTGAACTAATTGCTCAGCACCCTTTAGAAAAACGTTCTCAAAGCCGATTGCTTGTGGTTCATAAACAGTCACATCAACTTGAGCATCAGCACTTTTTTGATTTGCCTTCGTTTTTAAAAGCGGGCGATGTGCTTGTTCGCAACAATACTCGAGTTATTCCAGCTAGGCTATTTGGCATTAAGGAAGAGACCGGTGCCCACATTGAGCTTCTTCTTTTAAAACAAAAGGGAGATGTTTGGGAGTGTCTTGTAGGAAATTCCAAGGCTGTAAAACTCAATTCCATTGTTTCTTTCAATCAAGGTGAACTAAAAGCACGTTGTGTTGGAATTGGTGAAAAAGGAATTCGCCAAATGGAAATGATTTATACCGGATTATTTTTAGAAGTTTTGGAACAATTAGGTCAAGTTCCACTGCCACCCTACATTCGAGAAAAACTAGACGATCCTGAACGATATCAAACCGTTTATGCAACGGTTCAAGGAAGTGCCGCAGCACCAACAGCCGGACTCCATTTCACTGATGAAATTTTTGAACAACTTCGCACAAAAGGCGTTATCATCGCTGATGTTACCCTCCATGTCGGATTAGGAACATTTAGACCCATGGATACTGAAATAATTGAAGATCACATTATGCACTCTGAAGTTTACAGTATACCCTCAGAAACTGCCACCTTACTAAACCATGCAAAGGCTGAAGGAAGAAGAATTATTACCGTCGGTACAACCACTACACGCGTACTAGAAACCGCACTCAGTGAACACGAACAATTTCAAGAGTGTTGTGGTGAGACTGATATCTTTATTTTTCCAGGCTATAAATGGAAAGCTGTAGATTGCATCATTACCAATTTTCACTTACCGAAGTCAACACTGCTTATGATGATGTGTTCCTTCGCAACCAAAGAGTTAATAACCAGTGCCTATGAACAAGCCATCGCACAACAGTATCGTTTCTTTTCTTTTGGAGATAGTATGTTGATAACAAATGATTAACTACTATAATGAAAGTCTCAAAATCTTAGAAACACTATCTCAAGAAAAGAAAAAGCCACGATTACTACTTCATGCTTGTTGTGCACCTTGTTCAGTCTTTCCACTACAATGGTTAAATAGCCATTTTGATATTACCCTGTACTACGCCAACTCCAATATTTATCCATCATCTGAGTATGAAAAAAGAAAAGAAGAGTTGCGTCACTATATTAAAAAGTTTAATGCTACCACATCCTCATCAATTCAACTTGTTGTTCCACCTTACGAAAGTGATAAATTTATTCAAATGAGTGCCCCACTTGCCCAAGAGCCAGAGGGCGGAAAACGATGCACCATGTGTTATGAGATGCGCTTAGAGGACTCATTTTGCTACGCAAAAAAGTGCGACTTTGATTATGTTAGTACCGTGATGAGTATATCACGTCATAAAGATAGTCAGCGTTTAAACCAGTTGGGACTTGAGTTAGCAAACAAGTATGCTCCTGTAGCTTACTTCACTTCCGACTTCAAGAAAAAAGACGGGCAACTAATTGCTAAAGAGTTATCAAAACTACATCAGTTATATCGGCAAGATTACTGCGGATGCATTTACTCTCTTCAAGAAAATTTAAGAAGAAATGAAAAGGAATAGTCTAATTACGCTATTCCTTTTACTTTACCCATTTTTTACTATGCTTTATCCATTTCTTGAAGTATAATAGAACTAATGAAAGAGGTGATGAGCATGGATCCCATTCCCACTAATAGCAACTTAATACATCAAGGGATTTTCTCATCTATGGTGATTTTCCCTTTATAACGAAAGGAGAAATTGCATGAAAAAAATTGAATTACCTGATGATCAACTAAAGAAATTTCTACTTACTGCAAGTGATGAAGATTTCCTTAATATAATTGAAGATGTTCATCCGGTAGATTTACTAGACATTATCCACGTTAGTGATGAAGAATCTCATCTTATTTTAAATCGACTTCCAAAAAATATTATCGCCAGCTTACTAGACGAAGAAGAAGATGAAGCAATTTATGATTTGTTGCTTCAATTTTCGGAGTCTACTCAACAAGAAATTTTGGAGGAAATGAGTTCTGATGAAATTGCCGACTTTGTCCAAGCACTTGATGAAGATGAAAGTCAATATATCTTAAGTAAACTAACCGAAGAAGATGCCAAAGAAGTTAACGAACTCATTGCCTATGCACCAGATACTGCCGGAGGACTGATGGCTACCGAATTTATCAGTATTCGAGAAAATAAAACTGTTTTAGAAACATTACAATATCTGCAAAGTGAAGCAGGTGATGCCGAAATGGCTTACTACCTTTATGTCACTGATAAACAAGGACATCTTAAAGGAGTACTTTCTTTACGTGACTTAGTGTCAACACCTTTTGAACAGCGAATTGCTGAAATTACTAACTCTAATGTGCAACGATTACATATTAATGATGACCAAGAACAGGTAGCTGATATCTTAGCAAAATATGACTATGTTATGATGCCTGTCGTTGATGATAGCGATGTTATCAAAGGCGTTATCACCATTGATGATATCGTCGATGTCATCAAGGAAGAAGCAACTGAAGATATTTATCGTATGGCTGGGATTCATGAAGAAGAAGAGCTTGATGGTTCATTAGCTAACTCTTTAAAATCTCGTCTTCCCTGGCTCACCATAAACTTATTTACTGCTATTTGTGCTGCTATTGTTGTTGCTTCTTTCTCCTCCACCATTGAACGTGTTGTTGCACTTGCTGCTATTAATCCAATCATTGCTGGAATGGGTGGAAATGCCGGAACTCAATCTTTAACTATTATTGTCCGAGGAATTGCCTTAGGTGAACTAACTGGTGAAAATGCTCGTCGTATTTTCTTTAAAGAAATTCGTGTTGGACTAACCAGTGGTTTAGTTTTAGGAACTTTGCTTGCGATTGGCTGCACCCTAATTTTTGGTAACCCTTACCTAGGGTTTGTGGCCGGTGTCGCTATGATTACTAATCTTTTCGTAGCTACTGCTGCAGGATTTATCGTGCCCCTATTTTTAAAGAAATTAAACATTGACCCTGCATTGGCATCTAGTGTCTTTGTCACTACTGCCACCGATATGTTAGGATTCTTTGTTTTCTTAGGACTTGCAACCATACTGTTGGAAAAATTAGTATAACAAAAAAACAGAAATTATTTTCTGTTTTTATATTAACCTTTTCTTATAACTTCCATATACTTGCAGATTATCAGATAAAATCATGAAGGCATTAGGATCATTTTCTTTCAGGATCCTTTTTAGTCGATGAATTTCATACTTGCTCACCACTGTCACTAGTACCTCAGTTTCTTGATGAGTATATCCTCCTAATCCTTTCCAATATGTAACCCCACGTTCTACTTCCTCTATAATTAACCGCTTTATTTCTTGGTTCTTTGTAAAAATCATAGCACTCACTTCAATGTTTTGAAAATACACTTTGTCCATCACAAAAGATGCAACTAACTGATAAATAATAGAATACAAAGCGATTTCTACATCAAATAAAAGAGCACAGATGCTATAAATAATAACATTAACCGCAAGTTGCATTTGTCCGACTTTAAAACTTTTGAAATTTAAAGTAATATAAACTCCAATAATATCTAGACCACCACTTGCTGCACCGTTGGTTAATACAAGACCAACCCCTGCACCGGCCAAAATCCCACCGATAATGCATGATGCCAACCGATCACCCATTATTGGTGTACTGCTAATAGGAACAACCGCAAACAAAACGGTAATGATGATTACTGAAAATAATGAACCCATAAAGAATTTTTTACTCATTGATTTATAACTGATAATGAAAAGAGGAATATTCAGTAAAAAGTGAAATACTGCTGTTAAATTAACTTGCGTCATTCCCACACTTTGCAAAAAACTGCTTAACAACTGAGATATCCCAACAAACCCACCATTAAATAAAGCGTGTGGTGCAACAAAGATATTCACCGCGACTGCAAAAAGAGCTGACCCAAAAAATATCATGCCATAATTTTGTATTTTTTTCATAATCTACTCTTCAACGATTTCAACTTTTATCATGCGATCTCCATTTTGCATTTGTCTCACTGCTCCGAGATTGTCTACAACTTTACCAAAAACAGTATGCACACCATCTAAATGCGGTTGATCTTGATGAACAATAAAAAATTGACAACATCCTGTATTCTTACCACGATGTGCCATAGATAATGATCCTGGAACATGATGTTGATTTTCCCCTTGCGTTTCACAGGGAATCGTATAGCCCAAATCGCCACTTCCTGTTCCATGTGGACATCCACCTTGTGATACAAATCCCGGAATGACACGATGAAACACTTTACCATCATAATAACCTTCTTGAATTAACTTCACGAAGTTTTCTACTGTTTTTGGAGCTTCCTCTGGATAAAGTTCAAATGGCAAAATCACACCATTTTCCAGTATAAATTGACCCTTAATAATTTTCATATTTTCACCTCTTTCTTATTATACTTTCTTTTTTCTCTAAATTCTATACTCTTATGATACAATATGAAAGAAATATAAGGAGTTGACTATGCAATTATACTGTCCTATTTGTCAAAGTGAATTATTTAAAAAAGAAAAATCTTTTCAGTGTGCAAACAAGCATCTCTTTGATCAATCAAAGCATGGATACCTCAATCTATATGTTAAAAACTCTTCAAAATCTCCTGGTGATGATAAAATAATGGTTCAAGCTCGCTCTTCTTTTTTAGCGAAAGGGTATTATGATCACTTAAAAACTGCGGTTAATGATATTATTCGTGATATTAACCCCTACAACCTTGTAGATTTAGCTTGTGGTGAAGGATATTATACCAAGGATTTCCCTTGTCTTGATGTTGTTGGCGTCGATCTTTCTAAAGATGCCATTATCTTTGCGAGCAAGCAAGATAAAAAGACACAATATCTCATTGCATCTATTTTTACTCTCCCATTAGCTTCATCTAGCACTTCGCTTGTTACCACTCTTTTTGCCCCTGTGGCATTGAAAGAGATTGAGCGAATTTTAATTCCTGGCGGTTACTTCCTTCTTGTGAGCGTTGGAGAAGACCATCTCTATGAGTTAAAGAAATTCATTTATGATATACCCTATAAAAATGATGAGCTACACGTTGATACATCGTTAACCATCATTAAACAAGTCCAGCTAAAACAGTCCATCACTATTCAATCCTACGCTGATATTCAAGATTTATTTATGATGACACCTTATTATTACAAGACATCACCACAAGATAAATCAAAACTTGATCTGCTTGACCAAATGGAATTAGTAGTCCATTTTACTATCACACTCTATAAAAAATAACGGATATTAGCCGTTATTTTTTTACTCTTCTTCGAATAATCCTTCCATAGAAGCAAACTTCCATTCATCCCCATCTTTTTCAAGATTAATCTGAATCTGTTTTTCTTCCACTTCTTCCTTTTTAATATCTTCAATAAACTCTAAAGTTGTATAATCTATTGCTTTTTCTATGATTGTTACCACTTCTCCTTGCAGTGTTAGAGAAATTATTTCTGAGGCACTTAAACCAAAGTCTTCATCATCCAGTAAGGCAAGGAAATCAAGTTCAGTAAAATCACTTACAACCTCTTCCCCACGTATATTTAAAGTGACATAAACCACCGCAGTTCCATCATCAGAAACCTGAACATCATCAATTTTATAGTCTTCAACCATTTCAGCGAGCACTGATGTCATGCTTTTAATAATTTTATCACCTATCTGTGATTGCTGCTGATCGTCTATAGGTAGCACGGTTGAATCAAATGAAATCATGGAGTCCACTAAGAATTCTCCTGCAATTCCACCCTCTGAAAGATCAGAAAGTGCCGCATCCACAATCAAACGAATTTGTTTCTCATCCGATTCGATCAGTGAGCATCCAGACATTAATAAAGTAAGTAGGATTAAAATTATTTTCTTCATTTCGGGTAACCTCCTCTGTGTGTCATTTTAGCATAATTTTACTTCAATTACAATCAGCCCTACATTTGACAAAGCACCCCTTTTAATTTAAACTTTTTATGGAGGTTTACTATGCAAAACTTTAATTTTCACACCCACACCTACCGTTGTAAACACGCAATAGGGCGTGATGAAGAGTATGTTATTGAAGCCATTAAAGCTGGCGTTAAAGTACTTGGGTTTAGTGATCACATGCCTTTTCGAAATGTATCCTTAGGAAAAATGTCTACATAAGAATCTGTTGAGTATTTAAAATCTATCAAATCCCTTCAAGCCAAATATGCCAACCAAATTGTCATCAAAATTGGATATGAATGTGAATATTTTAAAGAGTATCACAACCACTACATTCAATTGCTTAGCCAAGTTGATTATTTGATTTTAGGGCAACACTGTGTTGGGTTTGATGATACTGATTTACGCTTTAGTTCAGGATGTCCTGATGACTACATTGACATTTACACTAATGATGTTTGTGAGGGAATTGCTTCAGGATTGTTCACTTATCTAGCTCATCCTTGTTACTTTATGAGTGCTAGAGATGAATGGAATTCACATTGCAGTACAGCGATTGAAAAAATATGTCAGTATTCAAACATATACAATATTCCTCTTGAAATTAATTTGAAGGGTATGGATCTTGGAATGGTTAATTATCCTTCTGGACCATCTTACCCATATCCTAATTTTAATGCTCTACCAATTTTTGAAAAATATCAGGTTCAATGTGTTTTTGGAGTAGACGCTCACGATCCTAAAAAATTTAGATCTATGGAAAGTAAAATACTTCAGTTTTTCAATGAAACTAGCGATATCCATCTCAACTTTGTTTCTGACTTACCTTTAATTAATCCTGTGAAGCAAAAAAAGTAGATTAATTGACCAACTCCAAATCTTGATCAATCAAGAAAGAAGTCGGTTCAAATCTACTTTTTCATTTCAATAAATTGTCTGATTTCTGTAAGTTGTTGCTTTACTGTGTCATACCCTTGTTGATAGAGTTCTTCTAATTTTGCTCTGTCTTTCTCAAGTCTTCCGATAACAACTTCCTCTTTCGGTGCAATGACATAGACTTTTCCTAACTTTTCTTCTTTTTCTAAATAGTCTATCGTCTCATTATAATCTGTATGTCGATTTTTCATTCGCTCAACCAACTTTGGATATTTCTTATAAAGCAGTGAAACTAACTTTGTTGTTTTACTAGCTGACTTTCGATATCCTCTTTTTTGTGTTAAAACCACCACAACAAAGTCACACTCTTCTTGTATTTTGCGAAGCGGAATAGAATCAGTAACTCCACCATCTAAATATTCTCTTCCATCAACTGTAACTGTCCTTGATAAAAGTGGTAGTGAGGCAGATGCTCGTAGTGCTTGAATATCCTTATTCATATCTTTCAGAGGATAATAAACTGCTTCACCTGTTTCAACATCACTAAGTACTGCCGTTAGGTTTGTTTTGCTTTGATTGTATGTTGCATGATCAAATGGAAAAATCTCATTCGGAATTGTCTCATAGAGAAACTTTGCTCCAAAAAAATCTCCGGTCGTTATCCAACTATACATTCCACTATAGCGTCGGTCGTGCAAATAATCCAGATTTGTCTTTTTTGCGCGTTCTTTTTGTTTTGAGACATAGCTACAGCCGTGGCACGCTCCAGCGGATACACCAATAACTTCATCAAACTCTATGTTTTCACTTAAAAAAGAATCTAAAACTCCAGCTGTAAAAAGGCCTCTCATTCCACCGCCTTCTAAAACTAATCCTATCTTACTCATCGCACTTCCCTCTTTGAAGTTGCAGGGCTACCTAGTGAAAAGCGGCATTGCCCGATAACTTCAAAGTGGTATTTCGCAATACCTAAATCAATTTGAGCATACTTATTTTCTGCCATTAACTCTACTGTTACATTACCCTGTTCTAATTTAAAATACACCGGTTGTCTATTCATTGCCGACGGTGCTTGCTGAACTGCTTCCATCGCTTCAATAAACCATGTTTCAGGCTTATCATAAGTGCATAATTTATCTAAACTTTTGTGTTTAACATGAGACACCGTGTTCATTAATTTTTCTTTTAAGTCTAGCTTTTCTTCTGTATATCCAATTGGCACAACGCATGCAATTTCTTCATTTTCATTTTGCCACCCTGCCGCATTCTTAAATGTTCCTCCAACCCAGCAACTTGCCAAACCAAGCTGAGTTACTTCTAAAACAATGCGTTCACCATAATATCCTACCTTTTCATACAGGTTTTCTATGTCTTTATTACCTTTAAAAACTAGCACTGTACATACATTCTTAAAAAGACCATAGCTCTTAAACCCATCAAATCCATCTGCGCCATTAGCTACTATTTTAAAAGATAATCCAGATTCTTTATTCACTTCTTCCATCAATACTTCTAATTGCTTCATTACTGTTTCATTAATCAGTTTTGATGTGAATGTCCTTCTTGATTTTCTACAATTAATTGCTTCTTTTATTGTCATATCATTCTCCTTGCTTATTTTATTTTATCATATCAACCTTAAAATTACACTCCTATTTTTTATTTCTTGGTTATTTGCCTTGTTTTTGTTAGAATAAAAATAGGAGGGTTCACTATGGACGCATTACTTGCTAAAACCATTTTAACCAAAGCTAAATCTCCACAGCAGTGGTTTGGGGCAGACTATGGTTGCAACCTATATCGAGGATGTTCCCATGGTTGTATTTACTGCGATTCTCGTAGTGAATGTTACCATAATGATAATTTTTCTTCTGTTATGCCCAAGAAAGATGCACTTGCTATCCTCAATAAAGAGATGGCATCCAAGCGATCCAAAGGAATTATCGGTACAGGTGCTATGAGCGACCCTTATAATCCTTTAGAAAAAAAATTAGAGTTAACTCGTGGATTATTATCCTTAGCAAACCATTATCACTTCGGTATCACTATTTACACAAAAGCTACCCTTGTTTTACGAGATATTGATCTTCTTCAACAAATTAGTCAACACTCTGCAGCAGTGGTATGTATGACTATCACCACCTTTGATGATACCCTTTCAAAAATCATTGAGCCTTATGCCCCCAAAACTTCTTTACGATTTGATGCTTTAAGAAAGCTGAAAGATGCTGGAATTGTCGCTGGAATTATTCTTATGCCCTTGCTGCCTTGGATTAATGATACTCCCCATAACCTAAGTCAAATCATCAGCACTTCGGCCAAGTTTCATCTTGACTTTATTTACCCTATGTTTGGTGTTACCCTTCGTGATCGTCAGAGAGCTTATTTCTATGAACGACTAGACCATCATTTCCCTGAGCTAAAGCAAAAGTATCAGCAACGATTTAAAGATAACTACATTTGCAACTCGCCCAACATAAAAGAGTTATCAACTCTATTCAAAACACAGTGTAAACACCATAAGATACCAACATCAATGAATGCTATCATCAGTCTTTACAAAACAAAAAAAGTGGATTACGAAATGTTAAGTTTCGATTTATAACCACTTTTTTATATCACCTAATTTAAAGTTGCTTTTCTTAATTTTTAAAAACAACGCCCTAAATCGGTTTAGTGGCTGCACAATCCACTATCATTTGCTACAGTAGGAACATCCAGCAAGCACTTATTTTTCACTACTTTCAATCACCTGTGCAACTTCTGCGCTTAAATAATAGCGGTCATAGTCATAATTTTCATATTGCTTATACTCACCAATAAGCTCAATATTGCTTCCCTGTTCAGGGTAAAGTTCTAAATTACTATCTGATTCTTGTAAAAGGAAATCTAATCCCGTTGCACAACAAGCTAGTGCATCTTTTATAATAATGTAATGATCATAACTTCCAGTTTCGCTATTGTAAAGCTGGTTATACTCCCCTTGCACTCTAATGTTTTTTCCTAAGTATGCTGTCGGATCCATTAGAATATTATAAACCTCTGCGTATACCATTGTGGAGCCCATTTCTGCTAAATCCACATCCACGTTTGCAATTTGAGTATTTCTGTTCATAGCATTTCGGTTTAGTAAAAATTGCGTTGCCACCAAGTATAACAAAATCATGGCTATAACTCCACCCACCATCACTATTTTTTGTTTCATACATTCCTCCCTGTCATCTGTCCTATACCATAACATCCCAAAAAACTAATCAAGCTGACCAAAACAATAGTCGCTCCAACTGGCGTTGATGCTAAGATAGAAATAAGAATTCCAACCGCTGCATTAATTCCTCCAAGTATGGCTGACACAATGACGACACTTTTAAAACTAACACAAAGTCTCATTGCTGACAAGGGTGGAAAAATAAGTAGGGCAGAGATTAGTAGCGAACCAACAAGATTCATTGCTAGAACAATAAGAATTGCCGTCATTACTGCAATCAATAAATTATATCGCCCCTCATGGATACCACTGGCTTTCGCAAACTCTACATCAAAGGTAATTGCAAAAATCCGATGGTAAAAAAGAACAAATACAGCCAAGACAATGATCGAAAAAAACAAACACACTTGAACATCAACAGCATTTAGAGTAAGGATTGAAATAGATCCAAATAGCGTGACACAGACATCTCCTGCAACATTGGCAGAAACGGAAAACACATTCATAATTAAATAACCTATCGCCAAAGATGAGACAGCTACCATAGCCAAGAGCGCATCACCATTAAGTTTAGAACTTTTACCAGTTTTTAATAAAATGATTGCAAAAACAATGGTAATTGGCATAACTACTAAGGTTGAATTTGTGACATCCAGTACACTTGCAAACGCCAATACACCAAACGCAAGATGAGAAAGTCCATCACCAATAAAAGAAAATCGTTTTAGCACTAAAGGAACTCCTACTAAAGCACTAGAAACCGCAATGAGCACGCCTACAATAAATGCGTATTGAACAAATGGATACTGAAAATAATCCAATAATATGCTAAAGTTTTCCATTTTATACTCCTTTTAATAAGCAAAACGATTTACCAATATCACTTTGAAGATATTCTTCAATTGCCCCAAAGAAAAGTTGTTGTTCTAACCCTAATTGTAAAATCACATTAGCATATTCTTTCGCAACCGTTAAATCGTGGGAAATCATAATGATAGTCATGGCTTCATTTTCGTTTAATTCTTTTATTAGTTTATAGAATTCTTGTGATGCTTTTGGATCTAAGTTAGCTGCTGGCTCATCCAACATTAATAGCTTGGTTCCAGCACATAATGCTCGTGCCAATAAAACACGCTGTTGTTGACCACCTGATAGTTGACGGTAGCTTTTTCTTGCTAATTTATCAATATTCATTTTTTTCATGGCAAGCATTGCTTTTTCTTTTGCTTTATCATTTTTAAAGAAATTATGAACCATGCCTCCTGACAAAACCACTTCAAAAACAGTAGCTGGGAAATCTTTTTGAATTTCATTTTGCTGAGGTAAATATCCAATTCCACTTCTAAGTAAGCTCTCTTGAAACTTAATCTCTCCTGCTAATGGTGGAATTAAATTAAGAATAGTCTTCATCAACGTACTCTTACCTGCGCCATTTTCACCAAGAATGCATAAGTAATCTTTTTCATTTAATGAAAAAGAACAGTTTTCTATTACCACTTTCCCTGGATACCCTAACTTTAATTGTTTACATTCAATCATATTTCACCTCTATCGTAAGATTTCTTTTAAGCTATTCAAATTTTCTTCCATTACAGAAAGATAGGTCACACCCTGTGCTATCATTTCTTTTGTAACAGACTGTAGCGAATTCAATTGAATAATTTCCTGGTTCTTATTTTCTGTTGTTTCTTTTACAACGGTTGCGATATCTCCTGTTGAATTTTCAAGAATAACAATTTTGCTTATCTCTAATTCATCCACTTTATTCGCTAAAAATACTACTGTCTCAAAGCTAGCTTCAGTCTCTGCTGAGCATCCTGAAAAGGCTGCATAATAAGAAATACCATAATCATCTAAAAGATAACGAAACGGAAATCTATCTCCAACAATCATTGTTTGCATAGTAGATGTGGCAACCATATCCTGATATCTTGTATCCAATTGTATTAATTGTTCTATATATTTTTGTTTGTTTTCTTCATATTGACTTTTCATTTCAGGATTAATTAAGTTTAACTCATCAACAATGATATCCACTGATTTTTGAGCGTATCGAAGTGATAACCAAATGTGCTCATCCAGTTCTTCATCTGCGTGTTCCTCTTCACCATGTTCATCTTCCATTCCTTCAACCACCTCTTCAACTTTCACCTCATCTCCCAAAGCTGCCATTAAATTTAAAGTGTGAACTTCTTTTCCAACAGTTGATAATGTGTCAGTAACCCAATCGTCCGAAGTTCCCCCAATATAAATAAATAAGTCTGCTTCTGATATGATAACCATATCCTCCATTGTTGGCTGATAGTTATGCAAATCAGCAGCCCCATCCATAAGCAGTACTAATTCAACTTCATCACCAATGATATTTCTTACCCAGTCATATACTGAAAAACTAGTAACAACCACCTTTATTTTTGCTTCCTCTTGTGCTGTCTTTACACTTTGGCATCCACCTAAAAGTAAAATAACTATTAAACTTAATATAATCTTTTTCATTTTTTCTCCTATCTCTGACACTTCCTACACGTACCAATAAATATGGATTTCTTTATATCCATATTAAATATTTTCATTGCCTCCATGACTGATGTCGTAATTTCTTCATTCACATGGACAACTGAGCCACAGCATTCACAATTAAGATGCAAATGTCTTTCACACTCTGTCTCTCCTAAAAACTGATAACTGTACCCTCTTTGACCATCCACAGCAACACGTCTTAATTCACCGTTCTTCACTAATCGCTCTAAGTTTCGGTAGATAGCACTACGGCTGATTTTTTCTTTTGATTTTATAGCATCAAAAATTTCATAAGCCGGAAACAGTTGATCTTTATTCTTTTTAAAAAAATCCACTAACACTTTCCTTTGCTCCGTTTTGTAGTCACTCATTCACTGTCTCCTTTTGCGAATTAGTCGCAAATTTATTTTATCATATTTATCTTGTTATGCCAATCAAAAAGATAGCTTTCGCTATCTCATTATTTTCTTTATCCACTTCAAATGATCTTTGAATGGTGGATATCGTAATGGAATATCCAATAAATTTGATTTTTTCATAATACTCTTAAAGTGGCTAAAGGTATCAAATGATGCTCTCCCATGATATTGCCCCATACCACTTTCACCTACGCCACCAAACGCCAGGTTAGTGTTAGAGAGATGGATTAGTACATCATTGATACATCCTCCTCCAAAAGATAGTCTTTTTAGCACTTCTTCTTCTCTTGTCTTATTTGTTGTAAAGAAATAGCAAGCTAGTGGTTTTGGTCTTTGCTCAACAAACTGCAAAGCCTCTTCCAAATTATCCACTTCTATAATTGGAAGTAGTGGTCCAAATATTTCCTCTTGCATCACTAAGCTATCCTTAGTCACTTTACCAAGCAAGGTTGGTGCTAACTGACGCGTTTCTTCATTGACTTGTCCACCTGATAAAATTTCAACATCACCGATCAAACCCCTTAAACGATCAAGATGCTTTTGATTAATAATCTTAGGGAAATCCTCATTCTTTTCTGGTTCATCACCAAAACTTGCTTTAATACTTTTCTTCAATTCATCAACCAACTGTATTTTATTTTTTTTATCCACCAAAATGTAATCAGGAGCAACGCATGTTTGACCAGCATTAATAAACTTTCCCCACACAATTCTTTTTGCAGCTAAAGCAACATTAGCACTATCATCAACAATGCACGGGCTTTTACCACCTAACTCTAGTGTTAATGGTGTTAGTGTTTTCGCCGCTGATTCCATAACTAATTTCCCAACTGTTGGACCACCGGTAAAGAAGATATAATCAAACTTTTCTTGTAACAACTCTTGGTTTTTTTCACGCCCACCGCGAGCAACGGCAACATACTCTTCAGCGAAAATTTCACGAACAATCTTTTCAATGATCTCTGATGTGTGAAATGCATATTCTGATGGTTTCAAAACAACACAATTTCCAGCTGCCAGTGCACCAACCAACGGAATCATCGCTAACTGAAACGGATAGTTCCAAGGTGACATAATCAATGTAGTTCCATACGGTTCTTGATGAATAGAACTAAATGATAAAAAATGCATTAGTGGTGTTCCTACTTTTTTAGGCTTTGCCCATTTATTTAGATTCTTTGAAACATAACGGATTTCTTCTCTCAAAATGCCCACTTCTGTTACATAACCTTCAAAACTTGATTTGTTCAAATCTTCTTTCAATGCGTTTAGGATTTCACCTTCATACCTTGTAATCGCTTGATAAAGTTTATCCAGCATCTCTTTTCGATAAGCAACTTCTTTCGTTTTCCCAGTTTTAAAAAATTGCCGTTGCTTTTCTACAATCATTGAAATAGTTTCCATATTACTCCTCCTCTTGCTTCACTTGACGAATTATATCTTCAATTTCTTTTGGCCCAAGCAATCTTGGTACTGGATAAATCGGATGTGCTTCTTCTAACGCTCTTTTTCGTATCTTCTCAATATCCTCTTCTTTAATTTGTGTAAATCCTGTTGGGATATCTAATTTTTTATTTATTTCACGAACATATCTGATAAATGCCTCAGCCTTTTCTTGCTCAGTTTTACCTACTGCAAGTTGAAGCGAATCACTCAATTGTGATAAGGGATAATATATTGCGTCACCATAACTTTCTAACACTACAGGCAACAATACCGAGTTAGCTAAACCGTGCGGTATCCCATACAATCCACCTAGTGCATGAGCTATTGCGTGAACATACCCAACATACGCTCTTGTAAATGCCATTCCAGCGCGCATTGCTGCATAAAGCATTTTTTCCCTAGCTTCTAGATCATCTGGTTGCGTATAAGCGCGAACTAAGTATTGATCAATAATTCCTATCGCTTCTTTTGCATAAGCCTTTGTTTTCTTCGTATTACTTCTTCCAATAAATGCCTCAACTGCATGTGTTAGTGCATCCAATCCTGTCGTTGCAGTAATTAATGGTGGTAGTCCTACCGTGAGAGTTGGGTCTAAAATTGCAAGACGTGGAAGCAGTACCAAATCACTAATGGGATACTTTGCTTTTGTTTTCGCATCCGTCAAAACTGCCGCAATAGTTGCCTCACTTCCTGTTCCTGCTGTTGTTGGAACCGCAACAAGAAACGGAATTCTCTTCAACACTTTTTCAATCCCATTCATTTTTAAAAGCGGAGTTCTTGGACGAGCAACCCGAATGCCAACACCCTTTGCACAATCCATCGGTGATCCACCACCCATCGCAACAAGACAGTCGCAATGATTTTCTTTATACATAATGTAAGCTTCTTCTACATTATCAAAGGTTGGGTTAGGAACTGTTTTGTTATAAAGAACATAGCTCATATTTACTTCTTTAAACGCTGACAACAAATCATCAATAAGCCCTAACTGACATATTCTTTCATCTGTTACAATCAACGCCACCTTTTTCTTTTTCTTTTGTAATATCAAGGGTATTCTTTTAATACTATCTTTTCCCTCTAACACCTCAGGTTCTCTCCAAATTAAAAAATATGATGCCACTCGGTATACCGTTTGATAACTCCTATAAAATGCCCTTACAAAAAAGGGGTAATTTTCTTTTTTGCTCATTGGAACTCCTCCTTAATCAGCTTGACATAATTATACCACTTTGCAAATTAAAAAGGTAGTTCCCTACCTTTTTTTATTTACTTCTCTTATTCACCTTTTGAACTAAAACCAAACGCAATAAGATTAAATCCTTGTGACATTAGCCAGAACCCCATTAACATACCTACGCTAAACATGGATACAAGTGGATGCATTACTGAATAAATCCCTAAAACTAAGGTTAAAATTGAAACAATTAAAACTCCTATCCACTTTTGTCCTTGTTTCTTCAATGCAAATGCTAATCCAAAGCTGCTAAAAGCGCTAAGCACTAACCAAATCGCAAAAGCGTAAATAATGAATAGATCCGTTAGAATGTACAATCCCAAATCTCCTAAAATCATCAATCCAATAATCACAGAGAAAATACCACCAAGTAAAACCCAAATTGAGGCATTATCTGTTTTTCTGTTCATGAAATAGTAAATTCCATTTCTCAACCCTGACGCAACTAATACAATCCCTGCAATCCATGCAAGACTTAAAAATGTAGCTCCTGGACTCATCATACAATAGAAACCACTAATAACCGCAACTATCCCTAATAACACTGTTATAATTCTCATTTTGTTCTCCTTTTAGGTTCTTTACCTTTTTTAATTATACCACTTTCTTCATTTTTTTCAAAAAAAGATAGCATTGCTATCTTTAGTTTAATGGTGTAAGGTACGCATCACCGTATACTGCTTCTCCAATAGAGTCAGTTCCAGTTTCAAGGTAGTCAAGCGCAAGTATTTCTGCATTTTCTGGAATTTCAAATACGATAACTCCTGAAATTGATTCTCCATCTTCTAATCTTGTATCTGCTGGATAAGCATCATCAGCAACTACCGTATCATTTGCAGAAGTTTC
>JBKECT010000018.1:0-3420 GCA_047974855.1 Anaerorhabdus sp. | reverse complement strand
CAGATGAATTAGTGAATATTACATTCAGTAAGGATGTAAAACCAACTAACTGTTCTGGTGGATTTACTATTCCAAATACTGGAAGAAGATAAAAAGAAAAGCACATCATTGATGTGCTTTTAAAGTGTTAAATTTGTTTGACAACAGTTCCATTAACGATGACAGTTTCAGCAGTGCTTAGATAATGGAAAGGGTCACCAGACCAAATAACAATATCTGCATCCTTACCTACTTCAATACTTCCAACTTGATCGTCAATCCCACACATTTTTGCAGGAAGAATGGTTAAAGATTTTAATACTTGTGTTGGGTTGACACCATGTTTTACAAAAATGGCCGCTTGTGTTAACGTATTTTCTAAAGGAATAACGGGGTGGTCTGTCATAATAGAGAACTCTACACCATTGTCTAATAGAATTTTACCTGCATCAAAAGTTTTATATCGCAGCTCATACTTTGTTCTTGTTCCAAGAGTTGGACCAATAATAATAGGTACATTTTTTTCTTTTAGGATATTTGGGATTAAATATCCTTCAGTGCAATGCTCAATAGAATAATTTAGTCCAAATTCTTCACCAATGCGAATAGCAGTTACAATGTCATCTTGTTGATGTGCGTGGATTTTAACGCGTAGTCCGTTATATACTTTCGCCAAAGAATCTAAAACCATATCAAACTCTGGTTGCACAGTGCTCTTACCTTGTTGGTAAGCTTTTTGCTTTTCATCATAACGCTTAGCTTTAATGAGATACTCCCGCATTAGGGCAGCTGTACCCATTCTAGTTTGAGGCATTTTATCTTTATTTCCAAAACAGCGTTTAGGGTTTTCTCCTAAAGCTAATTTCATAGCCACTTCTTCTTTAATACACATATCAAGCATGCTTTGTCCATGGGTTTTCATAGCACAGAAAATTCCTGAAATAACCTCACCACTTCCGGGTCCTGTAACAACAGTTGTGATTCCAGACAGTAGTGCTTCTTTAAAAGCTCCATCCTGAGGTTTTATCGCATCAATAGCACGAACTTGAGGAACAATAGGAGAAGTCATTTCGTTAATATCATCTCCTTCAACACCTATGGCATCTTCACCCATTCCCACATGGCAATGACCATCAACAAGACCAGGTGTTACAAGTTTTTCTTGAGCATCAATGACTTGAATATTTGGATAGTCATTGATATCTAAAATTCCTATTTTTGAAATTGTTTTTCCATCAACTAAAATATCAGTAAGCACTTGTTTGTCATCTGCCATACTTAATAGATTAGCGTTTTTAATTAATAGCATAGTTCATCCTCCTTTATTTTCTTCTATTCTATCATATTTAGGACAGCTCTTGCGTGGCAAAATACTTTTTTTGAGCTTTTTTTAGATTCTCAATCATCAGTGCTTTAGCTCTTTTTGATGGCGTGCTATTGGGGAAGAGAACTTCAAAAGCATGGAAGCACTTTTCAAAGGTGATGCAGCTAGCTTCCACATGGGCTTCTCTTAGTTTGTGAAAATAAGCGATTGTTTCATCAAAGAAAGGATCTAAACTTCCAATATAAGTAAAAGCTGGAGGAAGATTACTGAAGTCTTGCAATCGAGAAGGGGCTGCATAGGGGGGAACCTTATTGCTTTGATAGAGGTCTTTTAGATACAAAGACCAGGCATTGACATTGGATTTTTCATTCCATATGGGAGCGTTATTATTTTTCATGGAATTAGTACTCATCATATCATCTAGCATGGGGTATAAGGGCATTTGAAAGGCTATAGCGACTTCTTTTTTATCTCTGGCATAAATGCTGATGGCCGCTGTCAAACCACCACCTGCGCTATCTCCAGCAGCGAATAGTTGATTAGGATTAATTCCAAGAGATTGTGCATTGTTCTTCATCCAAAGTAGTGCACTATAACAGTCCTCTAAAGCGGCTGGGTAGGGAGCTGAGGTAGATAGTCGATAGTCTGGTGCAACCACCACACAATTTGTCTCTAAAACAAGGCTATTGATGAAACCTGCATCATCTTTGGGGCTTCCAAAAGCATAACCGCCACCGTGCATCCAAAGCATTCCTGTTCTAGAAGTAGGGGAAGTTGCAGGTTTATAAACAAAAACTTTTACGCTATCACTTGTAACATATTCCTCACAAATAATAGAAGCATCAATTTTTTTACGAGTGAAGCGTTGTAATCTGTGGATTAATTTGAATGAAGATGATCTAAAATATGGGAAAATAGTGCGAATAAGGACTGCTTTTTGACGTAATTCAGGGTGAATCATATCATTTGTGATTTTCATAAGAGTTCCATCCTTTTTAATATCATAACATAATTTACCACAAATTTTAATTAGTGTATAATGGTAAAAAGGCAGGTGGAATAATGAAGGTATTAGCAAGTGATTATGACGGAACACTGAAAGTGAATGATCAACTTTCTGATAAAGATATTGAAACAATTAAAAAATGGCAAAAAGGCGGGAATTGGTTTGGGGTGGTAACTGGAAGAAGTCCTGTGACAATTAAAGAAGAAATGAAACTATGGCAGTTAGAACCTGATTTTTTAATTTGTAATAATGGAGGAGTGATCCTTAATAGAAACTATGAGGTGCTGGAAATAAGTCGAATACCAGATGATACAGCAGCAAGTTTGCTTGATTATATTGAAACAACTGCAAGTAGTGAAGTTGTGGTAAACAATGGTGTCCAAAGGGCTAAGAAGCAGGTGGGTAAAGATGATGTGGCCGCTCTGGAAGTAGAAAAGATTAAACAGGCAGGAGGGATTGCTCAAATTGTGGTGTGGTTTTCAACGCAAGACAAAGTAAAAGAAGTGGCAGATTATATCAATAAAGAATATAGTGCAGTAGTGGAGGCTTTTATGAATATAAAGTGTATTGATATCGTACCCAAAGGTTGTAATAAAGGGGTTGGATTAGAAAAAATTGCAGAAATATACGATATTCCTTTAAATTCGATTTATACTATAGGAGATGCGTTTAATGATTTGCCAATGTTGAAGATTTTTACATCAGCAACCTTAGAACATGCAGTAGATGAAATAAAAGCAGAAGTAGAAACAGTTGTGCCTAACGTGGCTTCATTTTTAGAAAAATTGTAAAAAAATGCATTTATTTTATGATATAATAGGAAAGAAAGCAGGAGGAAAGAAAATGAAAAAAATTATAGCGGGATTGATATTTATGCTGGTATTAACGGGGTGCGATTCACTTACTGGTCTAACGGGGGAGCAAAGTGACACCAACTTAACTGAATTAGTAACAGCTCTATATACTGTAGAGGGATGGGAAGTTGAAGAAATTTATGAAGTTGCCTATGGCACAGCGGTAACAACAACTTTCATGGAGTATACAGTTACAAATTTTGAAAAATCAGATGAATATGGTGGAGTGGTTGCGGAAGATGGAATGGACTTATTGC
>JBKECT010000017.1:0-6873 GCA_047974855.1 Anaerorhabdus sp. | reverse complement strand
TGACTCCTGTCGCTACATCCGATGATGCTACACCATCTTTAAACCCTTCAATTTTGAAGTCTTCTCCACTATAAGCTCCACTAACAAGTGTAACGTACTCTCCCATGGTGATACTAGCACTACCACTTGAAACTGTGTTTACAATACTATCATATATTTTTTCTGTTAAAACACTATTTAGGTCTGCTACATCTGAAATGTTGAAGTAGGTGCTTCCTTCCACTCCATCACTAGCAATATTTTTTAATAAGTATTCTGCCTCTCCTATCGCATTATATGCTCCAAGTTCTGGAAAACTAAGTGGCGGATCATAACTGAATGGTGAGTCTGGGCTTGTATTCTTATTGTATTCCCAATAATAATAATTCCGCGAACTAGTGTTTTCAAGTATATCTGTTTGAAGAAAAAATTGGAATAAAAACAAAGAACTCCTACCTGTTCCTAGAGTATCAATAAGTTCCGGTGTAAATTCATTAAAATTCAAGTTGATTTCCAATTTACACACCGATCCATCCTCAACATTCAAGCATGATGTTGGAGTTATTGTTGTGCTATTTATATCTGACTCAGCAATCAATTCATCTAAAGTAAGTGTTGCAACAACAGTCCCATCTAAAGTATATGTCGCTATAGCATCCGAATTGTTTTCAAGAACTTTTCTTAAGTCATCAGCGGAAGCAAACATTCCAAAGTTAACAAAGTTCACATGGGGAATGACAGCACCAGATGAATTCTTAAATTCTGATATTAATGTTACTTTTTCTCCAGGTTCAATCATTCTATCTTTTACTTCTTCTGTCCAAGATGAAGTTAAAACTCCATATAATGTCGAATTTGTTGGATTAACGACATCCACCACTCTATTATAAACATCATACTCACTAGGCCATTCCGAAAGTTCTACGCCAACTGTATAAATATCCACTCCTGCATCTTTTAGTCCTAAAATTTCGCTAATCGTTGCTGTTCCTTGATTAAAAACCCATTCACCATTAACTTGGTAAATCGCATTATTTGCGTAAGGATAGCTTCCAGTATTAATGATGCTATTATAATCGTATCCTGTTGCTTTGTATGGAGGAACAATTCCATTATAAGAACGTATCTCATCATTTTCAATAGCTCCTGTACTTGTTATTTGATAAGTATTAGTTGGCATTCCATCACTAATTAAAATTAGTGTTTTTGCGTTCCCTGATGGACTTGCTTCTAAAATTTCTCTTGCCGATTTTAATCCTGCTTGAGTAAACGTATTTCCTTCTGCTTCCGTAATTCCAGAAACAAAATCTTTTACTACTGAAATATCATTTGTAAAATTCAATGGCGCTGCAACTGTTGATGCATACGTTACAATAGCAACTTGCACATGACTATCCACCAGCAATTGCTCACTTAGTGTAATTACTGCTTCTTTCATTTTTTCTAAGCGTTCATTAGTACTCATGCTTCCTGATGTATCCAAAACGAAAACAACCTCTGTAGTTGTTCCAACAGTTGCTTTATCTTTTCCGGTCAATTCTACAGTTACATCATACTCATTCTTCGTTGTAGTTTCTGCAGCGTACTGATTGATGACTCCTTCTGCGTATGTATCTCCTTCCGAAGGTCTTAAATTTGTCGCTAATGCTGTTGCAGGTTCTGCGGAAACATTACTAAAAGTAACACTCCCAGCCAAAACGACAATAGTCAATAAAAGTTTAATTATTTTCATATGCTTTCTCCTTTAATAAAATATAATTTTTATTAATTATATTAACATTATAGCCGAATTGTAACATGTTAGCAATATATTTTATTAACTTTGTTGTAATATTTATATTAAAAAGTATATTTTTTATAATGCTACAAAAAAATGGATATCGACCGATATCCATTGCATATTTTATCTACTTGATGTGTTTGGAACTGTAAATCCACCAGAACAGTTTGTAGGACTTACATCTTTACTAAATGTAATGTTTGTAAGTTCACTCGCTGTATAAGTGTAACCACTTGGTGCAGTTACATTTTCACCAGATTTTGGCCATGCTTGCCCAACCATTTCACCATCACAATCCAAGAAATTCACAGTTAAGTAAGAACCTCCAGGTGTTGCTGTTGGTGTTGCTGTTGGTGTCGCTGTTGGTGTCACAGTAGGTGTTACTGTTGGCGTTGCAGTTGGTGTTATAGTAGGTGTTGGCGTTGCTGCTGCCGCTACTGTAACCGTTGCAACTGGAAAATCAATTCCAACTTTGTCAGATGGATTAATATATAATTTCCCACTAGAATTAACTTCATATGCTGTTCCTGGTGTATATCCAGAAGCAGTTGTATCTAATTTCGCTTCATAGGTTACTTTCAATTCATGTTCGCCTGTAAGTTGCAATCCATCAATTACAATTTTACCATTTTCATAGCTAACTTCAACCCCATTTAATTGGTCAGATGCATCTAATCCATTTTCTGTTAATGATAGTGTTACTCCAGTAGCATTTGCAGCTCGAGTATTTGTAGTAGGGTCAAAAAAGTCTGAATCTACAGGGATTTCAATTCTGCCAAGATTAATCGAGTTTGCTAATGTATCATATAATCCTGTTGCAAATACATCTTCTAGTTGAACCGTAGTATCAGGTTCGAAAAAAGTACTCCCCAATAGTCCATCACTTGAGAAATTTCTAAACGCATATTCCTTAACACCGCCCAAAGTATATGCTATTACCATTGATGTAAAATTTGGATTTTCTTTCTTATATTCATAAACTTCACCAATCAGAGCATCGTCAAGGCCGAACTCTATTCCATCAATGGTAACTTCTTCACCTAGATCTAAATATCTTTCATCAGTATCCCCCCAATAATAATCCCACTCATCTGAAATGTTCAAGTCTTGAGTATCATAATTAAATTCTGTCGGAACATACTGAAACTTTCTGTTTCCATAGAATGTTTGCTTGCTTATCGGAACTGCTTCATATGCTGTTGGCGTATACCCTGTAGTAGCATCTCCATCCGTAACCAAAACCAAAATTTGATTATTTGAAGACGAACTTTGTTCAACCAACATTTGTTTTCCTAGCCGAACTCCAGCTTGTGTAAATGTATAACCTGAACCCCAAGAATACATCCCTTCAGTTGAAAAATACGCATCCAATACATCTGGATCATTTGTCAAATCAAGACGAAAGCGGGTGCTCATTGCGTACGAAGAATAAGCTACAATCCCCACTCTGTACTTACTTTCATTTGCAGGAACCATTAACCCATCTATGATAGTCTCTACTTGACGCATAAGGTGTCCTATGGTTTCATCCCCACCCATTGTTCCAGATCTATCAATTACAAACACAATATCAGTATAGTTTGTTTTACCCTGAATAGTAGCTGTTACATCATATACCTTATCAATACTTGTTTCCACAACTTCAACACTAATCTCAGCATTAGTATCTACTACTTTATCCGGATTAACAATTGTGACTGTTTCCTCTGCTGAAATTGTTTGTATAGAACCCAAACAAAGAAGTCCTACAAGTGCCATTCTGCTCACATTTTTAATACTTTTAATCATTTTTTCTCCTTCCTAAAATTGATTTCCAATTTTATATTGTTTTATTTTGAATGGATGGAATAGGATATTTAAATCCATATTCCATTCATCTAAAATCATTTGCTTGAAACCTAAATTTTATTTTTTGAAGAAGTTAAGGTTGTTATCTTCTAAAAATTTTATTAATTCTTTCATCAATTCATCTGAAATATCTAAACGTTCTTGAAGCTCTTTGTAGTAATCTGCTTTTTCGTCTTCTTCCGTTGTAATTTCTGTATCATCTTTGTCTTCTGGTTCAGTAATAACAACTTCTTCATCTGTAGTTTCAACAACTTCGGCAACAATAGCAACTGGTTGCATATCTTCGCCTTCAACTGTAAATGTTGCTGTATAAACTCCTACTTGTGCTCCATACCCACCATCTTCTACAATGATTTTTTCTGATAACTCTACTTCGTCAAACGTTTCAGCATCAAAGACTGTTACATTAGCATTAGCCACAAGGTCTAATATTTCTTCATCGGTTGCTTCTTCACCTAAATCTATTGTGAAATCTAATGCTGCAACAATGTAGTTTTGTCCACGAACAATTCCACCACCTACAACAACAAGTCTTGTCACAGGATTTGCAGATAATCCTTCATAGGTCGCGATATAACTAATTCTGTAAATTCCTTTTTCATTAGCGTTCCATCCGCCGTATCCTGCGATTTGAAGGTTAGCTTGGTCTGTTACATCATTACCTTTTTGATCAACAACACTAACTCCTGTAAATAAGTCATATTGATCACCAATGTCAATATTTACAATGCTTTCATCCAATACAATTCCAATACTTGGATCTGCAACAACAGTCGCAACAAATGTTGTTGATGCTGCTGGGTCGGCCTGAAGGCTTGTGCTTAGTGTATACTCTCCAACAGTTTTGCTGTATGTTCCGAAGTCTACGTTATATTTTTCTGCTAGTACGCATAATTGCAATCCTGTCTCTTTAGAGAAACTTCTAAACATTGATCTAACTGCAATTGCTGGTTTCTTTACTTTCACAAACTCGGATGCGATTGTATAATCATCGGCACGAATAATTGTACTATTACCCACACCATATTCGCCATTGTTTACCAATATAACTCGGACAGCTGATGCAGATACTCCATCAGAATCTGTTGTTTTATATGTAATTCTATAGATGCCTGGCACTGTTGTATCAATTGCATTTGCACTGCTTTCAATTGACAAGTTACCATCTTCTATATCCGTTGCAACAACACCTTCAAGTAAATCAATACTTTCTCCTACTTGAACTTCTGTAAATCCTGGATGAGTAAGTGTTGGTTTATGGTTATTAGCACTTACAATCGCATCAACCGTGATTGAAGCTCCATTTTTTAGTGTGAATTTTATTTCATAAGTTCCTTCAGTTGCATTATACGATCCTAAAGTAGTTGTTACATTAGTTAATGGTGATAATGTGTTCAATTCATTTGAACTGTAGCGACTAACCTCAACATTAGCTAAATCAAGTACTGATTCAGCAGTTAGTACAACTTCGCTACTATGCACATTGAAGTCTTCGGCATGTAGAATATATCCGTCTGAAGTAACATATGATCCATCATTAATAACAACAACACGTTGTACAGCTTCTTCAGCAAACTTTCCATCTTTGTCTACAAGTGCATATTCAACAACTTGAAGTCCTGGAATGTCTGTGTCAATACTGTTAATAACTTCTACTTCGTAATCATTACCATCACCATCACCTTGAGGTTTGACTGTTACACCTTCTAATAAATCATAGTCATCTGATCCTTCAGGAATCAAGACAACACCTGGGTGCTTAATCGATGGGAAAACTTCTTCTTCTACACTTGCCACAACTGTTGCACCAGCTACGACATCATCAATAATAGAGAATGTAATTGTATACTCACCAAGTTTTGCAGTATATCCTCCGTTATCAATTGCGATCTTTTTCGCTCCATTTTCAACAAGATCTGCTGTTACAATATCAAACACAAGCATTCCTGAAGCGTCAATAATGACACTGTTTTCTGTACCTTCTGCACGAACTTGATCGATTGTTTTTGTAAAGTCATGAGCAACGATAACATATTTTGAACCATAGAATACAGAACCGTTAACAACAATTACCTTAATTTTTGGAGTCGCTGCTAATGTTCCCTTTTCAGCTGCATAAGAAATAATATATGTTCCTGTTTTATTAACATCAAGTCCACCATCATTAGCAACTCTTAATGTTGTATCACCAGTTACATCATTTCCTAATTGGTCAACTACCGTTACACCTTCTAATAAGTCCACTGTTTCTCCAAGTGCAAGCTCTACAAATGGATTTTCAACTTGAATTTCGATGCTTAAGTTCATTTTTACTGTTGCATCAATTTGTACTTGAGTTGTTGTTTGCGCTTTAACAGCCATTACAATTGTATTTACACCAACAGTCGCTGTTTGGTAATTCGCATATCCAGGACCTGCTATAACAACATCATTGCTTACGCTATCGTATGTGCCTTCAGCATTTTTCTTATACACAACCAATTGAGAATTAGTTTTGATTTCTTCATCAGTACCAGTTACTTCAGATTGGTATCTTTCAAAGTTTACAGCTGCGATAATGTAATCTTTTTCAGCTGCTACATCACCATCAACAACAACAACACGGTTTGCATTTGTGATGTTTCCATCACTATCTTCTGCAGTATAAGTAATGAATGTAACTCCAGCTACTGAGCTGTCAACAGATGTTATATCAGATGTTACTGCTACCACTCCATCTTCAACGTCAGTTGCACTTACACCTGACATAATGTCTGTAAGATCATAAGTTGTTCCAAGGTCAATTGCTACAGCAACTGGGTTTACAGTGATTACTGCAGATTCTCCCTTAGTTACATTCGCTATGATTTCTTTTGACGCTTTGTCATCTCCAACAACACTGATTATGATTTCATGATCACCAGGTAGTCTTGAATAAGTTCCTGGGTTTACATTAACGTCTACATCAGTACCAATTGTTAATTCATTTCCTTCTTTGTCATAAACAGCAGCGTTAGAATCTTCTAGAATTCCATCTTTGCTATTGTCTACTTCTGTTGGTATTACTGTGAAGTCTTCTGCATATAATACATAGTCATCTCCAACAACATAGCTTCCGTCATTGACAAGGACAACTTGTTTCGCACTAACTTCGTTTCCATCACTGTCTTCAACTGTGTATGTTACGGTTACAAATCCTGCAACACTTGTATCTACACTTGTTGGATTTGCTACAACATCACTTAAGTCTAAGCTATCTTCTGTATCACTTACTGATACCCCAGTCA
>JBKECT010000034.1:0-44200 GCA_047974855.1 Anaerorhabdus sp. | reverse complement strand
GTTTCAGTAACGAAGACGGCATCTAATTTCTGCCCATTTTTCAATCCTTGGGTAAACAATTCTGGTATTCCATACACGCTTGTATCTTTTGAAACAAACACCGTATTTCTTTGTTTATGGGTGTCTTGCATAATGGCACTTACTTTTTCATCTGCTCCCTTTGTCCTTAACTTATCACATGCCCACTTTGCAATTTCTTCAATGTGAACAAGCCCTATAACTTCTCGATTACTAACCACCGGAACTTTGGAATATCCCTCTTTTTGCATAATTTCTTGCACCTTTAAAATAGAATCCTCCATTTCACAAACATACACTTTTTTCAAAAAGAATTGCGATACCATTGGTGCTTGTGTTAATAATTTTAAAATCTTTTCAATTTCTATAACTACTTCATCCGTTGGTTGAGCAATGACTCGCCCCTCTCCATCTCGCTGATGAACAATTGCATTTCTTAAGTCTGCATATTCTTGTAGATTAAACTCATAATGGCGGACAATTTTATTTCGCTTAGAACACTCTTCTAATAAGCGATAAAACTTTTCGTAACGCGTCTCTCCCGCTAGTACCCGCAAGTGTTTTTCAATTTGAGCAAAGGCGGATAAAAATCGCTGTGCATTATCTTTCATTATTTCATTTTCCCCCTTTCTTCTAAATCTTTCTCAGCTTGTATTTTCTTTAAAATACCAAATACTAATTTTTCCATTTCTTGTCCTTTGGTATAATCAGCTTCACAGGCATAATTAACACGTCCATGTTCAATAAGCGATGACGCTATTTTTTTATCTTGGTCATAGACCACAATGGAATGTCCGCCTTTTTCTTTTACCAGTTTCATACACGGTACATCCGTTAGACCATCTCCCACATAAATCATTCTCTGAAATGGGATTGGTCTTTTGTCTTCCGCAACAAATTCATTCAGTGCATCATCTTCATCTTCTTCTAAGACTTGTTTGTTAATTCTAAAAATATATTGCGTTTTTGTTGTGTAGTTAACCACAAGTGATGGCCATTTTGCAATCATATTTTCATCGTAAAAAAAGCGACAAGCATAAATTTTCTTAAATTGACCTGCAATGGACACGCCATCAATAATTTCTTTTAATCCTGACGAGATAATGTAATGTTCTATTTCTAGACCAAGTGATGCTCCCATTTCATTCACTCTTTCAAACCAAGTTGAAACGCCTGGATAAAGTTGAATATCTTTTCCTAATTTTTCAAAATCTTCCTTCCGAATAGGTTGACTTGTCTCTTGTGACTTTTTAAGCATCATGTATAAATAAGCCAAGATACGATCCATTTTTTGACTTTTTGCCACTTTTGAAACTTCTTCCCAAAAATCACTGTTTTTCTTATACCCCAGTGATGGGATAAAACTAAATTCTTGCATGTCTTTACTCGATAATGTCTTATCAAAATCATACATCATAGCTACTTTTACTTTTTTCATCTTTTATACCTCTGTCTCTATTATAAATGAAAATATCCATTTTGTCAGAATATCCTAAAATTAATCACTCACTAGTAAAAAGAACCTCTTTTTTCGAGATTCTTTTTTATTTCTAATCTTTCAATAATTCCAATATTGCATGAGCATAAATTTCTGTTTGAAGCTTTAATTCTTCAATTCCTACAAACTCATCAGCATCATGAATGTGATTATCCACTCCAGGAAATCCGCAACCAAAAGCAATGCAGTTGTGAATTCCTCGTGCATAGGTTCCCCCACCCATAGTCATCGGTTGTGTTTCCATATCCTTTGTCACCGTTTGATAGGCACTTAGCAGCTTTTTAACCAGCGGGCTATCTACAGGATAATAAAGCGGTTCTGATGATCTTACAATCTCTATTTCTCCACCTTGACGCCCTTGAAGTAATTTGTCCAGTAGTGGCTTTGACGTTAAGGTTACTGGAAAGCGAATATCCAGCGTGCCCCAAACTTTTCCCTTTTCTAAACGAATAACACCAACACTTGCGGTTAATGCTCCATAGTGGTCATGACACGCTACACCTAATCGTGAACCATCTGTTTCTATTCCGATATGTTGAGCAAAGAACTCCACAAAGTCATCTTGCATCCCAGCGTGTTTTAATCCAACTAAAGTATGTGTAATTGCATTAATACCGATATCAGGAGTACTCGCATGTGCTGCTCTTCCATGCACGACAAGCACGATTCCATCTGCTTCTTCACTAGTCTCTAATTGCAACTCATTCTCCGCAAAATACTCTTCTAATAACCGTTGATTAAAGACTCCTTTTTCAACTTTTATTTTACATAAATTAGGAACAATATTGGTCGCTAACCCTGCTTCAATATTAATAATTTTACTTGGTACTCCATAAAATTTAGCACCAATCATTCCCTTTTCTCCATGCACTCCTGGAAAAGATCCATCTGGTGTAAATCCCATATCAATATGCCCCTCTTTTTCAACATAGTGTTTTAAACATTTTGATCCTGTTTCTTCATTTGTACCCATAATTAAGCGAACTCGTTTATTCATAGGAATACCCATATCTTTAACAATTTTCATCGCTATAAGACTAGCTACCACAGCACCTTTATCATCCGATACCCCACGACCAAAGATTTTGTCATCTTCAATACGCAACTTAAAGGGATCACTACTCCAACCCTCTCCTGCAGGAACAATGTCCAAGTGGCCTAAAATTCCAATCACTTTATCTCCTGATCCCATCTCTACATAGCCTGCGTAGTGATCTAGATTAACAACTGAAAACCCATATCCCTCTGCAATCTCTAACCCTTTTTGAAGACACAGTGCAACTTCTTTGCCAAAGGGATAGTCTCCATCCGCTTTTCCTTCAACTGAATTAAATTTTACTAACTCTCCTAAATGATTAACTAAGGCTTCATAATGAGCATCTACTTGTCTTTTAATATCCATACTTCCTCTTTTCTACAAATCAATTTCCAATAAAACTGGGCAGTGATCTGAACCCATAATTTGGGTATCAATTTTTGCATCTTTTATTTTCTCTTTTAAATCATCGGATACAACAAAATAATCAATTCTCCATCCTGTATTCTTTTCCCGGGAATTAAACCGATACGACCACCAAGAATATTCAATCTTATCTGGGTAAAGAAAACGATAGGTATCTGTGAATCCACTTCCCAATAACTGACTCATCTTTTCTCGCTCTTCATCACTGAATCCTGGATTGCGACGGTTTGTTTTTGGATTTTTTAAATCAATTTCTTGGTGTGCTACATTTAAGTCTCCGCAATAAATCACCGCTTTTTTCTTTTGAAGCTCGCTTAAATGCACTCTCAATTCATCTTCCCATTCCATGCGATAATCTAAACGTGCTAATTCCTCCTTTGAATTAGGAACGTAGGCATTCACCATATAAAATGTTTCAAACTCTAAGGTCAACACACGACCTTCATCATTAAACACATCTTTTTCAAAATCAGTTTGAACAGATAATGGTTCTTTTTTTGTAAAGATTGCCGTGCCTGAATACCCTTTTCGTTGTGCACTATGCCAATATTGATAATAGCCTTTTAACTCCAAATCAATTTGATCTGGTTGCAACTTCGTTTCTTGTAAGCAAAAAAGGTCTGCATCTTCTTGTTCAAAATAATCTAAAAATCCTTTTTTAACGCATGCTCTAAGTCCATTCACATTCCATGAAATTAACTTCATTTTAAAATTTTCCTTGTCTCATGCTTTAACCATATTTTTTCCTTTGGTGTCATAAATGGACTTATTTTTTTGTACACTTCTTCATGATAATCATTTAAGAAAGTTAACTCTTCTTTTGTCATCTCACTTGGAATAATGGCATCCAAATCAATTGGTGCAAGCGTCATCGTTTCAAAATTCATAAACTGTCCATAAAAGTTTTTAGTTTTTGCTTGGACGATTAATTCATTTTCAATTCGAATTCCAAACTCCTCAGGAAGATAAATCCCAGGTTCATTGGTAATCACCATTCCCTCTTCTAGTGGAGTACGATAAACTCCCCAACGGAACCCATGAGGTCCTTCGTGAACTCCTAAACAAAATCCAACTCCATGTCCTGTTCCACATTGATAATCTAAATCCAAATCCCACACTGGTCCACGTGCCAAGATATCTAAGTCTGCTCCGCTAACACCTTTCAAGAAATTAGCTTGACTTAAGCGAATCATCCCACGTAAAACCGCTGTATAATATTTCTTTTCTTTCTCTGACACTTTTCCTAAAACAATTGTTCTTGTTACATCCGTTGTTCCATCAAAGTATTGTCCACCAGAATCCACTAAAAAGAATCCTCTTTTTTCAAGCACTGCATGGTTTTGCTCTGATGCACTATAATGCATCATTGCTGCATTAGCTCCTGCAGCTGTAATACTTGTAAAACTAGGCTCAATAAACAAATCCATTTTTGAACGGTATTCATTTAATTTTACCAAAGCATCCCATTCTGTGATTTGTCGCTTTTCAACATTTGTTTTTACCCAGTGTATAAATTTAGTTAAAGCAGCACCATCTTTAATATGAGCCTGACGCAAGCTTTTTAACTCTTGATTTGTTTTAAAAGCTCTATATAGCCTTATAACACTCGCTTTTTCACTCACCTTACATGATGAAGCAATCACACCTCGATGCACCATACTTAGTGACTGTGGTTCTATAACAACTGATATTCCTTTTAATTCTTTTAAATCCTGTTGAAGTGCATTGTAAGGTTTCACTTTTACTTTTATTGACTTCAAATACTTCATAACAGCAGGTGAGCATTTCTTTTTGTCTACGTACAAGACCACCTGTTTCATTGAAATAGTCACATAGGATAAAAAGACTGGTGTATTTTCAATATCATGTCCTCTTAAATTTAGTAACCAAGCTACATCTTCAAGAGCACTGACCACCATCACATCATGCCCATTTTCTCTCATTTCAGTGCGAACTCTTTCAATTCTCTTGTCAGCTTTTTCTCCCACATATTTTGCAGGCATCACAAAACATTCTCCAAAAGGTAGTCGTGGACGGTCTGTCCATATCGCGTCAATTAAGTCCTTAGACTTAAATTTTACACCAGGAGTTTTCAGCATAGCGGCATCCGTTACGCTTATAATGCGGCCATCAAACCCCAACACACCACCATCTACGAAAAAATCAGACAAGTATTGATTAAGTGTAGGCACTTGTGGTTGCCCCATCTTTAAAGCCTTGATACCACTTCCCTTTAGCTCTTTATCCGCTTGGGTAAAGTAGCGACCATCAACCCAAATCACCGCTTCCTTTTGAGTAACCACCATCATACCTCTAGAGCCTGTGAACCCGCTCATATACTCACGAACTTTAAAATACTTAGCGACATATTCACTTTGGTGAAAGTCAGATGTTGGAATGTAATAAGCATCCATCCCCTCTTTAGCCATCTCTTGTCTCAATAATTTAATCTTCTCTTTAATTTTCATACTCACTTACCTCACTTATTTCTATTTTACCTTATTCTTCCTGTTTTTTACAAAACTTTTAAATAATTTTATCTCTTTTATTTGAGAAAGTATCACAATAATAACCATTTGTTTCATTATCCAGCTCTTTAATCTCCATTAAACTACAAAACCCCTATCCAGTTCTATCGGATAAGGGTTCAATTTCATCAATTTTACTTTGACATTGCTTTTAAAAACCATAACGTTTTGCTGTATTGCCCTAAATGTCCTTCTAAGGCTGCTACAATGTCATATAAATCTTCTTCACTAGCTTTCTTTCTAATCGATTCCGCTAATTTTTGCATCACTTCAATATCTTTTGCTACTGTTTTTAGTGCTTTATCCACACTGACTTCCACAGAGTCTATTTCTGTGATTGTCGCTACTTCTAAATACTCTTTCATTGATGCCTTAGGTGTCTCTCCATGCATGACTAATAGTTCTGCCACTTCATCAAGCACCTCTGCAAATCCATCATAAAGTGTTTCTAGATACTCATGAGTTCCTTTGAATTGTTTCCCTACCACATTCCAATGCAAGTTATGTAGTTTCACAAAGAGAACCCCTGTATTCGCTAGATAACAATTTAAATCTTTTACAATACCTTTTTTCATTAATTCTCCTCCTTTTGTTGTTTTAATTATAGCACTTTTATAAGTTTATTCAATCAATTTACCTCAACAAAAATGGTATAAATTCAAAGAATTAACCCCATTCAGTTACCGTTCTATAAAATTTCACACCATGAATTTTTCTATCTTTTTAATGCCCTCTTCTCCACAGCAAACACGAACACGCTGCCCCGTTTCTTCATCCTCTAAAAATTCCACTTGCCCCCTTTTTTTTAGTTCTTGAATTACTCCTAATTCATCATAAGGAATGATGCACTGAACTTCTATATTCTGAGGATACAAGCACTTCTCAATAACTTCCATCAACTCATCTAATCCCTGTCCTGTTTTTACTGAAATTCTTAAATTTCCCAGCTTACCATCAGCCACTAAATCACACTTATTATAAACTTCAATTCTAGGCACTTGTATCGCTTCAATTTTTTCTAACACCTCCAAGGTAGACTGGTGGTGTAACTCTATTTGTCCACTGCTTGCATCTAACACTTCAATTAACAAGTCTGCTTCTTTGATTGCTGAAAGGGTGCTTTTAAACGCTTCAATTAAATGGGTTGGAAGATTAGAAATAAACCCTACAGTATCAAATAAAAGAAACTCTTTTCCACTATCTAACATAACATGGCGAATACTGGTATCCAAGGTCGCAAACAACATATCCTTTTCAAACACTTGTTTATCTTCTTGTCCTTTATTTTCTCGCAAAAGAGCATTCATCAATGATGATTTACCTGCATTAGTATAGCCCACTAAAGCCACCAGGGGTAAGTTTGATTTTAATCGCTGCGACTTTTGAATGTTTGTTTGAGTTATTAATGACTTCAACTCTTTTTTCAAAGAACTGATTTTCTTCTCTACTACCCTTCTTCTAAGTTCCAGTGATGTTTCTCCCTTCCCTTTATTTTTGACGCCTGATCCACCACGTTGTTGGTCACTTGGTGCACCCTCATAAACTAATCGTGGAAGATTATACTGAAGTCTTGCCATCTCTGTCTGAATTTGTGCCTCTCGGGTTTTGGCACGCATTGAAAAAATATTCAGAATTAGCCCCGTGCGATCTAGTACAAGGGTATTGGTGACTTCTGCAATATGACTAATTTGAAGTGGTGATAACTCATTGTGAAATACTACAGTTTCAACCTCTAATTCTTCACAACGTTGTGCAATTTCCATTAATTTTCCACTGCCAACACACGTTTGTCTATCCATTACTTCCAAATTTTGAACTATGGTTTCAACCACTTCGAAATGACACGCTTCACACAACCGAATACTTTCCTCTACGTCCTCTTGAAAATGGTGTGTGGACTTCTTCATATTAATCCCAACTAAAATTATTTTTTCCATCAAAGTCACCTCCTATGTGTAGTATATCACAAACCATTAACTGCTCAGACATTAAAAAAGGATGCCTGAGCATCCTTTAGTTTATTTTGTTGCTGTATTAGGAATAGCGAATGACCCAGAACAATTTGTTGGGTAAGCATCACGATTACTTGTCACATTTTGATAAACTGATGATTCATAAGTATAAGATAAGTTTGGTGCTGTTACACTTTCATTATCCTTAGCCCATCCTTGAGCTACGATTTGACTTGCACAGTCATAGAAATTAACTGTGTGATATTTTTCTGGAGTGACAGGTGTTGTTACCGGTCCACTATAACTTAATTCATAAACTCCACTAAACGCATTTGCTGCTCTAGTTGTCGCTATATTACTTGTATAACTGATTTCTAAAGCTAAAATCGTATCAATGTCTGTTGTTAAAGGCCAAGTAACTCTTTGTGTTGCACTATCCCATACTCCATCACCAATCGTTGCTGTATCAGGGACTGCATTTCCAATAGTTTCAATATAGTATCCAGTTGCATCTTCTTCGATTACTTTTTCTTTTGTTTGTCCATCTGCAAGCAATGTCGTTGCCGAAATTCCAACTCCATCTTCTAAAGACTCAATATGTGCATTCTTTAAGTTTACTTTTGCAAATGTATGTCCACTAGCTACTTTAAATTCTTCAATTTCTGTATTTTCACCTTCAATAGTAATCAGGCTTGATAGATCCTCTACATTTAATGATGTCAATGGATTATCATTAACCCACAATTCTCTTAATGATGTTACATCTGATACATCCAATGTTGCAAACTCATTTGTACCAACATCCAAAATAACAAGAGAATCAAGAGAACTTGTATCCAACGTGCTTAAACTGTTTTTAGCAAGATACAATTCACGTAATGCTGTGTTATCACCTAATACAAGACTTGAAATATTACTTTCTTGTACGTTAGCGTATGTTAATGCGCTAAGTCCACTTAAGTCAAGTGAACCAAAATTATTAGTCCCAGCTTTTAATTTTTGTAGTGATGTTGCTGATTGAAGATCTAATGTTGTAAGACTTGTTTGCACAACCTCTAATTCTTTTAAGTTTGAAATTGTTCCTAAATTTAAAGTTGCCAATCCTGTTGATGCTGATAATTGTAGCACTTCTAAATTAACACAGGCCGATACATCTAAACTTTCTAATGCTGTTGACATTAATGCCACATTTTTTAGTGCTGTATTGGTTGAAAGGTCAAGGCTTGTAATACTTGCACCCATAAGGTCCAATGTTTCCAAATTCACTAATCCATTCAAGTTTATTGATGTCAGTGTGCTGTTTCCCCACAGGCTAAGCACCTTCAAGTTTGTCAGTTCACTTAAGTCAGCTTCTACAATGTTATTGAATTCTGCCTTCAATGAAGTTAATGCCGTAAAGTACTCCACACCATCTAATGAAGTTACTCCTTCAAAAAATAAATCAATTGCCGTTACTGACTTAACTTGTCCATAAGTTACCACAGATCCATTTCCATAATTATTCACAACATAATTTTTGAATGCTGCATCAGTAAACATTGCTGTGATATCTGTGTCATCCGCAGGAATTGTCACCGCATTCACATCCGTTTTAACTGCACCTAGCCCACCTAAAACAAGCATCAATGCAATTGTTAATTTAAATAATTTTTTCATAGTTTACCTCCCATTAATGTATAAACTTAATTGTTTATTATTTATACCATAAATGATAGCATATATACTTATTTATTGCCATAAATATCCACTATTTTTTTCATTTTTAGATAAAAAAAGCACTTTTCAGTGTTTTTCTTATTCAACTAGTCGCTTTTCCTTCAAATTTTTCAACATTTTAATGTCTTGTGTTACTTCAACAGTCCCTAAGTAATCTTCCTTATCATCATAAATTGCATAGTATTGAATATAGACTTCCTTTCCTCTAAATGGGATAAAGAAATGCTCATGATCTTTCACTTTATTTTTGAAATCATCTAAAATCTTTTCTACAATGTGGACACTTGCAGGCGGATGACATAAGCTCACTGGTCTGCCCAAAACTGTCAATGGCCGATCAAATATTCTATCTTTCCCCTGCGAAACAAAGGCCACCTTATCTTCCTTATCCACCAATGTTATATCAAAGGGCAACACATTCAATAATTTTTCAAGTTCTTTTACTTTTATCACCCCTGATGGAAGTACTACTCCACCCTGTGCTAATTCGCTTGGCACTTCCTTAGATTTTCCAAGTAACTCATCACGCATCGCTTCTAGTTGGTTAGTCGAACAATGTTCTGAAATAACATTAACTAAAATGTTATCCTCTTTATTAACCATTTCAATCACTTGATTTAAAACGCTATCGCAATTTTCATCAACCTTTTTTATTTGTTCCCTTAACCCTTGACGTATTTCATCATCAACTCCCCACATGACCTTAGGAATAGTGTAAACTTGTGCTTGTTCTAATAAAGGGAAAACAATTTGCTCCTTTTTGCTATAGTGCTTTGTTACCATCTCGAAAAGGGTTTGTATTTTTTTTGATTGCTCATCACCAGTCGCAAGTTTAATTGCTTTCACCTGTGCTAAAATTTCTTTGTTTTCTTCTCGTAAAATATCATAGGGATGATTTTCTGTTTCATCACTGTGAAGCTGTTCCATATTATCTTGGAAAAGGGAAGCATGGATATCACAAAGGTTCATAATTTCTTCAATGCTCATTCCATCATCCACTAATTGTTGTTCCATCTTTGCAATCTTTGCACCAGAAACATACTTGAAGTTTTCGATAAATTCTTTCTTCACCACATCTTGACTCTCTCCTTGATGAAGACGAAGTATTAGTTGTTTCAGTATTTCTACTTTTTCATCTTTCTTTTTTAATAATTCACTCATCTTATCCCAACCTTTCTATATCTTCTGCAACATCACCCTTCACGGTAAGACCAAAATTATCCACAAGGTATGCTGTTGTTGCTGGTGTTAAGTAGCCTGGTAGCGTTGGACCAACTTGAATATTTTTAAACCCTAAGTGCAATAATGCCAACAAAACGATAATCGCTTTTTGCTCATACCACGCAATGTTAAACGACAGCGGTAATTCATTGACATCACTCATTCCAAAGACTTCTTTTAGCTTCAGTGCAACCACTGCAAGAGAGTACGAATCATTACATTGCCCTGCATCAAGCAGCCTCGGTATGCCATTAATATCGCCTAAATCTAGTTTATTGTAGCGGTACTTCGCACATCCTGATGTTAAGATAATCGTATCTTTTTCTAAGTGTTGTGCAAATTCCGTATAATAACTTCTTTCTTTTTTTCTTCCATCACATCCACTCATCACAATGAACTTTCGGATGCTTCCATTTTTAATGTTTTCTACAATTTTATCAGCTAAAGATAGCACTTGTTGATGAGCGAACCCACCCATCAATTCACCACTTTCCAACGCTTCAGGTTTTTCACATTTTTTTGCATGATCAATGATTTCACTAAAGTCTTTAGTCCCATCCGCATTGACTTTAATACGCTTAAATCCTGGAAAGTCACAATCTCCTGTAGCATATAATTGGTCTTTATAATTTGCAGAATCACTCGGCGGTACAATACAGTTTGTTGTAAATAAAATAGGTCCATGAAACGATTTAAATTCGGTTGTTTGTTTCCACCAAGCATTACCATAATTTCCAACTAAATGACTGTATTTCTTTAAATTAGGATAGTAGTGTGCAGGTAACATTTCACTATGGGTATAAATATCCACACCACTTTCTTCAGACTGCTTTAATAACTGTTCTAAATCACATAAATCATGTCCAGATATTAAAATGCCAGGTCTATTTCCAACCCCAAGTTGAACCCGTGATAGCTCAGGTGTACCATAAGTTTCTGTGTTTGCTTTATCTAGTAAAGCCATCACCTTCACTCCCATTGCCCCTGTTTCATCAACGATTTTCAACAGGTTTCCTAAGTCTTTTTCTTCATTAATATAAGCTAATGTTTTCATTAAAAATTGATGAATTTCTTCATCTTCATAGCCCAAATTAATTGCGTGAGAATGATAAGCACACATCCCCATTAACCCGCTTAATATCATACTTTTAACGGCATTTAAATCTGCGTCTGTCTCTTTATATGGAGTGAATTCTTGTTGGTGAGATAGTTTTTTTGCAACCTCTAACTCAGCCATAATCCGCTCTTTGTTAAAGTTCGCATTCGTAATCAGTTTAAACATGCTATGCATAACAAACCGTTGTTTTTCTAGTGTTGCATCTCCATCGACTAACACTTGTTTAGAAATGATTTTACACGCCTCTTTAAGTTGATCCAAAAGGGATGATAACTCAGGTTCTTTACCACATACACCTGATACTGTGCATGCGACATTTTGGGCACATTCTTCACATTGATTACACATCATTTGACTCATATAAAAAACCTCCTCTTCTACAATGTCATTATAGCCAAGGAGGTAATGTAATGCCGTGATAGTTGCAACACTACTTAAAATATTCAGGATTAAGACTGTATTGATTTTTCTTGCTTTTAAAAATTCCCTTTTTTTCCATGTTGGATAACTCTCGAGAAAGAGCACTACGATTAACACTCAAGTACTCCGCTAACTGTGTTTTATTATATGGTAATGTAACAAGAAAAGAATGTTGTTTTAAACGATAATAATTTAGCACTTCATAAATTCTTTCTTCAATTGTATTTTTATCCAAGCATTCAATTTTATGAGTTAAAAATTGATTTTTAGTCGCAATAATTCGAATTAAGTTTCCTATCAATTTAACAGAATAGGATTGATTAAATATTTCATCGGGTGAAATTCGAAGTACTTCTGCACCACTTTTAGTTTCTATGAAAAAAGGACTCATTCTTTCCGTTCCTAAAACCACAGATTCAGCAAACAAATCTCCCTCTTGAAAGATGGTCACCATTTTTTTATTTCCTCTCAAATCATAACTATATACTTCCACTTTCCCAGATAGAATAATAAAGAAGCACTGCACTTCATCTCCTTGATTAGCAATAATCTTGTTGGCACTAAGTTGAACGGTTTTAAGCTTGTTGATACACTCCTGGAACTCTTTTTCAGAAAAAGAGTTGAATAGTGCATTTTTTATTAGTTCACTTTTTTTCATCTGATTACCTCGCTTGTTGTCATTGTATCATTAAGCGAGCATAAATACTAAAATTACTCTTCATTACCTTGTTGCACTTTAGCATCTTCAATACAAGCTGCCAAGTAATAAAAGAAAAGTGGTGTCATCAGTAAGCTATATCGACTACCTGCTTCAAAAAGCATAAAGTAAAGAAAGAATCCTGTGAAGATAGTTTTTAACCACATCTGTTCAGCACTTTGATTTTTTCTTTTTGCAAACCCCAAATAAAACATAGCAATAAAAAACATAAACTGCATTATTTCGGCATAATAGAAAATCATTTCTCTTCCTACTCCTTCTGTAAAAAATAGACGAACTTGACTATCTACTTTAACAGGAGATCTTGTAATATAATCACTCATACCATAATCCCCTATACCGAAGGTATAAAAGATTTTATTGTAATACAGCTCTGTCAACGCTTGTGGCCCAACACTGAGTCTTTCTTTAACTTTGTCTCTATAATATTCAACAATCACTTCTTTATCATTATTGTAAAGATCATCTGCAAAGTTCATGGATTCATCATAATCATTTTGACTATATTGTCCCATTGTTTCTAAATTCAATCCCAAACTCATATAATAATAGGGAGTAATCCCTGCATGCTCATACGGTGAATAAAGAAGTGTCGACTGATTCCAAAAAGAAGCAACCCACAGATGGACTAGAATATATCCCGTTAGTGGAACTACTGCAAGGATTGTTTTGAATCCTTGGAAATGAAGTATCCAATAAATCACATAGGCAATTGCAGGAATAAGCATTAATATTTTAATATTGGATCCTACCCCCATCACAACAGTCAGTGCAATCACAATTGGAATACTAAGTCGTATTTTTCGATCTTTTATGACTAGCCATAGTACCATCGCAAAAAACGGCAAGGCAACAACATCTGTATATGGAATTAAACAATAAGAAAGATAGGGGTAAAAAGTAAACATGAGCATCAACAGTTTAATTACTGTCTGCTTTGAAAAATTATTTTTAAGAAACAAAAAGATAAAAAATTGAGTAATCGCAATGCAAACCATTCCAAATCCAAACAAGACATACGTCGATGTTCCAAAAAGATAATACAGAACCGTATAGATAATCACCAAAGGATAATTATGCGGGTAGTATAAAAAATAGGTTTGGATATAGGGTTCTTGCCATCGTAAATCTAGTGGTTGCCATCCTCTAGGAACAACCGCCATTTCTGCAGCTCTGCTAACATGTCCAAAGTCCCAACTAGGAACTATCTCAAAGATAATAATAAATATCACCTGAGCTAAAATGAGCGCTATCAACAAACCTATAAAAAGATAATTCAATTTTATTTTGTCACTATTTTTAATTTGCCAATTTACTAATCTCCATATTAAAAAAATCGCTATTAGCGATGTAGCGATCATCCCAACCCAAGAAACGATTGAACTATCATAAAAACCAAAGCTTAACATACCTATTAATATAGCTGCTATTAACACAACAAATAAATAATCTAAACACGATTTTAAAACTAGTCTTACCTTGTCCATAGATACTCCTTAAAATAACCTAAATTAAACATTATAAGTATATCATATAAGGGTATCCTAGTAAAGTATTTTTAGTTTAGTGCAGCGATAAGTTCTCTTACTTTTTTTTCACTAACCACCTCATAGTCACTCAGGTTGTGATAGGCAAAACTGACACCATTTCTTGTCGTTGTTTTATCCTCTTTCCAGTCTTTACATGAAGAATGAATTTGACTAACGCCAGTTGCTTCAATGAGTTGTTTTGCATTATCACTATTAATTCCACTTCCCATTAAAATCTCAATTCTTCCTTTTGCTAATGCACTTAATTTCTTGATAGTTTCTTTCCCTAACGATGCATTTGCTTCTAGTCCACTGGTTAAAATGCGATTAACTTGGCATTGAATTAATTCCTCTAGTGCAATTTCTGCATCTGGTGTGCAATCAAAAGCACGATGAAAGATGGCTTCTTTGTTAAAACTGTGAATTAACTTGACCATCTTTTTGGTTAGCACTGTGTCAACTTCTCCATCAGAATTTAAAAAACCAAAAGCAATACCATCTGCTCCCTCCTCTAACAACAACCTCGCATCAGCAAAAATAGTATCCACCTCTTCCACTCCATAACAAAAACCAGCTCCTCTTGGCCTTACCATGGCAATCACTTTCAAATCTGTATTTTCTTTTGTTAGTTTTAAACTAGCTAAGCTTGGTGTTAATCCCCCTAAGTGTAGCGCACTGTTAAGTTCAATCCGTTTCGCTCCACCACGCTGTGCTGCAAGGGCATCTTCATAACTGCCACAACAAATTTCAACCACAACCATACTCTACCTCCTTTATCCAGTAATTAATTTCCTAAATTATACCATAGATTTTATTGGCATTTTTTTACTTTTACTATATACTTTACACGTTGAGGTACAACTATGAATAAAATGAAACCCTATCTTAAGAAAAAGAAAATCCGAAATATCCTAACCTTGTGTGCTGTGATTCTTTCAGCACTACTGCAAACCTATACAATCCAAGCCTTTATGCATCCTGCAAACTTGTTATCTAGCGGATTTACAGGAGTAGCCCTCTTGTTAAATACACTAACAGATGGCATTATCAACACCTCTTTAGCAATCCTTTGTTTAAATGTTCCTATTGCTCTTTTCTGTATCAAACACATTAGTCCTCGCTTTACCCTTTTCTCTTGTATTCAATTTGCTTCAACTTCACTATTTCTAACAATTTTTGATTTCCAACCTCTTTTCAATGATGTTATTCTCAGTGTTGCTGTGGGTGGATTTCTTTATGGATTAAGTGTTGTGTTCGCACTACAAAGTGGTGCTTCTACTGGAGGAACCGATTTTATTGCCCTTTACTTTTCAAATAAATATGGCAAAGCTTTATGGAATTATGTTTTTATCTTCAACTGTGGTATCCTCCTTATCTTTGGATCAACAAAAGGATGGCAAGGAGCAGCTTACTCCATTATCTTTCAATTAATCTCCACCAAAACAATCGAAAATTTCCATCCACGGTACCAGCGCTTAACCATGCAAATCACAACCTCCCACCCACAAGAAATTCTCACCAGTTACACCCAAAACTATCATCACGGTATATCTTGTCTTGAAGGATATGGCGGGTTCAGCAAACTCCCATTTACAGTTTGTACTACCGTTGTTTCTTCTTATGAGGCACAAGAGATTATTGATTTATTGAAAGCTGTTGACCCGAAAATTATCATCAACATTTACAAAACAGAAAACTTTGTTGGTGGATTTTATCAACGCCCAATTGAATGAGTTTGTTTTACCTATAATTATCAAAAGATAAATTTTGAACACTAAAATTTATCTTTTTTAATTTTAAATTAATAAATTTTTTTACTTATAAAGCTACATAAAAAAAAACTAGACAAAGAAATTAAAAAGGAATAGTATTGAAAATGAAAAATGCAAATCATTCTTTAAAAAGTGCAAATTTCGACTGGCTACTTCTTCCCTCTGAATCATCCTAACTGTTGTGCATATCAAAGAAAGTGGAGGTGTTTGTATGAAATTAGCAATAGGAACCATTGTGTTTATCTTGCTTTCCGGCGTTACCCCAACCATTTTACAACAAGAGGCAATTCAATCAGTTCAAGATGTTTCTCCACCCAGTGTTACCGTTGGACCTCAAGCTGTCTACCACCCTCTTGGTCAGTCAATAAGTGAAGATGAGCTAATTGCAGCCTCACAAGTTCAATTTGATGACCCATCGCTCCCAATTACTGTCAAGGTAATTCAAAGCGATTATGATGTGTATGCAGAAGGCTTGTATCGCATCAATGTTGAAGCCAGTGATGCTGTAGGGAACAGCTTAGTTCTTTGGTTTGATCTCAAAGTTTATATTCCAATGAGTGCAACCAACGCAATCAAATCCGTTAGTGAAGCTCGAAATGCTACGGGTAGTGATTTAGTGACTTGGATGAGTGCAAAAGAGTTATTTATTTCAGCTGGACACATCTTAGTTGAGACAGATGCTACCTATCAAGATAGTGTCCCCAGTGATTCTGGTATCTATGGTATCACCTTTAATCACAGTAACGGACTTTATCAGCTAACATCGACACTTGTCCTTTATGATGATACCAGTACTATTACCAACCAGCATGCTATCCTTGCTAATGACTTCAATGTCAGCTTACAGATGCTAAACTCATCTTTTGACTTAGCCACTGCAGCTGAAGTGCTTGTCTTAGATATCTCTGACCCTAATGACTTCTTTCTATTAGAAAACCCCGTAATTGATTCTGTGATATCCCAATTAGGGCAATCGCTAACGCTTGATGACCTATCTGCCGGCACTTATGATGTCACCTTTAGTTATCTTGATTCTGCAAAAGCTGTCGTATCAATGTCTGTCATGGATAATCCACCCATACACACCGTTAACTTCTACAATTGCGGAGAACAACTAATCGCTCAAGATTGGGTTGGTGATGGTGAAGATGCACTACCGCCTAAAGGATACAGCTATCCCAGTGTTTCTTATCAGGGTGTTTATCGCAATCTAGATGCGAATCCTACAAATTGTGAATCCTCATTTTCTATTGTCGACACAGGAAATTAGGAAAAATTGAAATCTCTAAAAACTGCGCTGGTAGTCAGAGATTTTTAATTTACCCAAAAACCCTTTAAATCAAGCGGTTTTTATACACATTCTCAAACCTTGAGCATTATAATAGACAATAAATTAAACCCTGACTATAATGCAGGTATAGAAAGAAGGGAGTCAAAATGAAAAGGAGATTTAAAGTAATCGCTGCAGCAGTGATTACAGCATCCTTATTACTACTAGTATTAATTCTAAACGGAAATAACCAAAGCAACATAAAAGGAACTACCACAACTATAAAAGGATCTAAAGAACCTCAAGAAGTTGTTGAAATAGATGTAGAATACAACCAAGCAATTGAAGAATTACTTGAATATGAATATGATATAGAAATTAATCGAACTCTTAATGATGAAGTAGGAAGCTTCTTCCTTGCAGGAGAAGGAGAAGATGGAAACATAGCTTTCATCATTAACAAAGTGGATACAATTGCTCCAACTTTACCAAAAATTGAAAATATAACATTACCCTATGCAGGAGCCTATAGTGCTTCTGAACAGGTCTCATCCATTCAAGATGAATTAGATGGGTCACTTCCTATTACTTATGAAGGTAACGTTAATCCTTATAGAGCTGGAGAGTACATTATTAATTACTCTACTAAAGACTACTCAGGAAATACTGCCCAAGCACAATATACTGTTACTGTGAAAGAGAAAGTCGTCACTCAACAAATTGTGACAACTGCAGGTAGTGCTTACCGAGACAACAACACTATCTATTTAGAACGATTAGGACGGTTGATCTATTATTCTAACGGAAGTTCTGATGTCAATGCTGTTCAATCAGCACTCGATAGTTCACCAAGTCTTGCTAAAATTTATAGTATTGTTGGAGGAAACTATCACTCTGGATCAGATGGTGCAACTACTTATTTTACAGGGCATGAGTACTCAGCTTTTAGCAGTATCAGCAGTTTAGGTTATGGCGATGTTATAAGCGTTAAAGTTGATGATGTCATCAGCAGTTATGTTGTTAGTGATATCTTCACCGTTACAGCTGTTGTCAATGATTCAGGTACAAGAAATGTTCCTCAAAGTTTCATGGACAAAATAAATAGCGTCGCTTATTCAGAAACAATTATACTTCAAACTTGTATTCAAGGTGCACCAAATGAAGTCTTAATTGTTATCGCTTCATTACAATAGTAAATAAGCTGTAGAGCATAATCTACAGCTTTTTATTTGTTACAATAAAAAACCAAGGATTTATAATCCTTGGTTAACTTTTAATATGGTGGAGCTTAGGAGGATCGAACTCCTGACCTCCTGCGTGCAAAGCAGGCGCTCTCCCAGCTGAGCTAAAGCCCCATATACATTCTTTAATGGTAGGCCTGATTGGACTTGAACCAACGACCTCACCCTTATCAGGGGTGCGCTCTAACCACCTGAGCTACAGGCCTGTATCGATTCCATTGAATGCTTTATAATAATATCATTTTGAATATAGGAAGTCAACACTTTTTTTGTTTTTATATTTCCTTATTTGTAATACTGGAAATGCACGATTATAATAGTCCAAACCGTATCTAAATTTCAAAATAAAAAGCGTGATTTTCACACGCTTTCTCGAATAATTTTTGTTTTAGTTCTTATGAGTAATAAGAACTAATTAGAAGTTGTTTATTATTCAGTTACAACTCTTAAAGCTTCTGCATCTCCACCAGCTTGGATTACACAATCAGCAACTGCATCAAGGATAGCTTGGCTAGTTAATGTAGCTCCAGATACTACGTCGATTGCAAGTGATTGGCTAGCAATGATTTGAGCTGGCATAGCTTCAACAACTGGTGCACCGATTCCATCAGTTTCAGTGTGTTCAATGTTGATTGCTTCGATAGCTGTTTCTGAGAAAGTAACAACTACTGTCATTTCGTTTTGTCCTGTTACTACTGCAGTGTAGTCTCCAGCAACATAAGATACTGCTCCTTCAACTGCAGGTGTTTCAGACACTACTGGAGTTTCAGAAATTGCAGGTGTTTCAGTTACTTCTACATCTGTTCCAGTGTTGCTAGTGCATCCAGTTACTGTTAAAGCAGCTGCAAATGCAAGCAAAGTCATCATAATTTTTTTCATTTAATTTTCTCTCCTCTTGGCTATTTTTATAGCCATGCTAAAGATTATAGCACATAATAAAAAACTAAACAATATATTTAATTAATTTTTATTTATTTAATATACTTTGATTTGACAAAAACCCCTAAAACAAAGTAAAATCTAAGATAGAAAGACTACTCAATTAATGAGTAAACGGGTGAAAATATGGATATTCAAACTATTTTAAGCGCACTAGGGGATTCAGGGGCCTCTCAACTATCAGAGAAAACAGGAGCAAGCAGCAGTCAAATCACTGATTTAATGTCAAGTGCATTACCTGCATTAATGTCAGCAATGCAAAGCAATGCTACAAGCACTGATGGAGCTCAAGGACTTGCGAAAGCTCTAGATGATCACGCTGAAGCAGATACAAGTGATATTACATCATTCCTTAAAAATGTTGACTTAGATGATGGAGCTAAGATCCTATCTAAAATCTTTGGTTCAAATGAATCAACAGTTCAAAATGCTTTAGCTGAAAAAAGTGGGTTGAGTGCTAGCCAAGTATCAACAAGCTTAGCATCAATTGCTCCACTATTATTATCTTTCTTAGGACAAGAAAAGAAATCAACTTCTTCATCTTCTGGAACTGATTTAACTTCTATGCTAGGAAGCTTACTTGGAGGTGGATCATCATCTTCAAATGGTCTTGAATCTTTACTTAAAGGTGTAACAGGACTATTCAAATAAACACTAAAAAAGAATTGAGGGATTGTCCTTCAATTCTTTTTATTTGCTTATGGAAGTAAATTAACCAGTGCTGCAAGCTCCACTTCATGATCGTGGTCATGATATCCTGTTTCTGAACTTGGATTTTCATCTTGCCAACGATCTCTGCAACGACTACATAATTCTGTAATGTTCTTCAATGCTCGAGATTGAGCTACTGTCCCTTCAAATATTTCAGTTGTTGCACTTGTGTTAATGTATGAACAATCAGAATATAAGTGATATCTTGTTCCTGATGTTGTCCAATAAACATAATCTTGTCCTGTTAAATCAACTACCTCTTGGGCTTGTTCTGTGTACTCTTCAATTGATGGTGCGTTAAAATCTATTCCGAAGTACCCTGCGATAACTAAGGCCACAACCGCAATTCCACCCACTAATCCTTTTTGTTTCTTATCCATGTCTTTATTTAAGAAAATCAGTACAATCAATGGAATAAAGGCTATTGCAGTGATAATCACACCTAATTGATTTTGAATGAAAAATCTTACTTTGTCTTTCTTTGAAGCTGGGTCTAAACGATTTGCCTTTTTCCATAATTGTGATCCTAAAATCGCTAATAACATAATTGCTACAACTAGTACAATAAGAACCACTGTATTAATTGGTGGCTTACTTAAGAGATAAATCGCTCCAATTTCTCCTAATATTGCCAAAACCCAAGCAATAGATGCAAAAAGTCTAAATTTTCCTGCCTTTGCTTTGTTTTCTTCACTTGGTTTAAATTCAGGCACATTTGTATTTTGAGCTTTTTCTCTGTTTTCTGTTGTGTCCACATTAACCACTTTTTTATTTGTCATTTCTATTCCCCCTAATTTATAGTCTTATTTTATCAAAATTTAAAGAAAATGCAAAGAACTAAGTTATGAAATATTCACTCCAAAAAAACCTTTTAGTAACAAGACATTAATTCTATGACTTTTTAAACAAAAAAAGAGGATGATTATCCTCTTTACACTTTATTTTGTGAAATTTGACGCTTGTTCACCTGCAATACGTCCAAATACGATTGTATCTGTTAGTGCATTTCCTCCAAGACGGTTAGCTCCATGAATTCCTCCAGTTACTTCTCCCGCTGCATAAAGTCCACTAATTACATTACCTTCTGTATCCAGCACTTCTGTGTTGGTGTTGATTTGAACACCACCCATTGTATGATGTACGGTTGGCACACGTGCTGCTGCATAATATGGTCCATCGTTAATTCCATCATTAACTTCATTTGTATCAGTGAATAACGTACGTCCAAACGCATCTGTTTCACCATACAAATCTCCACCTAAGCAATAACGATTGTATTCTTCAACAGTTGCTACTAAGTTTTCAGCTGGAACACCAATCATGTCCGCAAGCTCTTCTAATGTATCTGCTTTATAAGCACGTCCTGCTTCTACTAAACTATTCATTGTTTCGTTAAAGTTATTTTTTTCTTCCCCTGTAGGGTATGTATCACTATCCATTACGATATACATTAATGTATCTTCTTGTTCAAATAAAGCCAGTGTCATTTCATCACGACGACCACCTTCATTCACAAATCGTAATCCATCCGTATTCACAAAGATACGACTTTCTACTGCATGCTCAATATTACCAGATAAACTTCCTGTTTCAGGATCTCCAAGAGGTAATAATTGAATGTTTCCCATTTGGATTAAATTTGCCCCGATTGCTTCAGCCATTACCATTCCATCTCCTGTAATTGAAGAGGTATTTGTTGATGGGATAGATTCATCAAGTGTTGGCCATAAGTTAGTAAGTGCATTAGCTTCAACACGCATCTCGATATTTTGACCAAATCCACCTGTTGCTAAGACAACCCCGTTGGTTGCACGTGCAGTTACAGTGTTCCCAGTAGCTCCAACACCTACAACTCCTACGACAACACCATCTTCAACAATTAATTCTGTTGCTTCAGTATTGTATTGAATTGTAATTCCTTCGTTCACTTCCATATAAGCTTTATAAGTTTTGAAGAAGCCTGACCCTTCTGGCTCAACGGGTTTATAAGCTCTTTCCCACATTCCACCAGTTACTGTAAATAAATCATCATAAAACTCCATTCCTAAAGATTTTAACCAAGTTACAGCTGAACCAGAATTATCTACTAGTAATTGTACTAGTTCTGGATCTGCTTCTGAGTTTCCACCTTCATAAGTTTGGGTATAGAATAATTCCAAACTATCTTCACGAGCAATCGCTTCTTCACTGCCTTCAATAACTGCATTAAATGCTCCACCAGCTAGTGCTGTGTTTCCACCCATGTTGCTTGTCTTTTCAATGACTAGCACTGATTTACCAGCTTGATTTGCAGTAACTGCTGCAGCCATTCCTGCTCCACCAGCACCAATAATAACAACATCTGCACTAAGTTCTAAATCTGCTTCTTTTTCCACTGTTGTCGTAATTGCTTTAAGTGCTTCAACATCTCCACCAGCCTGTTCAACACAATCCGCAACGCCATCTAAGATGGCTTGGCTTGTTAATGTTGCCCCTGTTACAGTGTCAATTCCAAGCCCTTGTAACTCTATAATTTGTTGTGGCATTTCTTCAACGACTGGAGCTCCGATACCGGCTGTTTCATTATGCTCAATTTGAATGTCTGTAATTGCATCTTCACTAAACGTTACAGTGACTACCATTTCTTGTTGTCCTGTTACTGTTGCGCTATACTCTCCAGCAGTATAACCAGTTGGTGTGCTGCTACAACCAACAAGTGTTAACATCATTGCTGTAGCCACTAAAAAACTAACTAACTTTTTCATCTTCTCTCCTCCATGTTATTACAATAACCATAAATATTATATCATCTACATGATTTTTTTCAATAACCAAAATATTCACATTTTATCCAAGTGTCACTCCATTTAAGCAACAAAAAACCCACCCATCGGTGAGTTTTGAGTACGTAAATTAACGTTTTGAGAATTGAGGTGCGCGACGAGCTCCTTTAAGTCCGTATTTCTTACGTTCTTTAGCACGTGAATCACGTGTTAGGAATCCTGCTGCTTTCAATGCTGGACGATAATCTGCAGATGCTTCAAGTAAAGCACGTGCAATTCCGTGACGCATTGCTCCAGATTGCCCTGAATATCCTCCACCAGCAACATTAACTTTAACATCAAATTGATTTAATGTTTCTGTTAAATTCAATGGAAGACGTACATTCATTCTCAATGTTTCAAGTGGCAAATATTCATCTAATGTTTGCCCATTGACTGTAATGTTTCCTGTACCAGGAGTCATAAAGACACGTGCTACAGATGATTTACGTCGGCCTGTACCGATATAACAAACATTTGTTTTTTTCTTAGCTACCATGTTTTTCTCCTCCTATCCTTTAAGTTTCATTTCTACAGGTTGTTGAGCAGTATGTGGGTGTTCAGCTCCTTTGTAGACAAATAAATGTCCACGCATTACATCACCTAATTTAGTGTGAGGCAACATTCCATGAATTGCTCTTTCTACCCATTCCACAGTGTATTGAGTACGCATTGTTCCTGTTGAACGTGTGCGAAGTCCTCCACGATATTGTGAATGGTTGTAGTAATTCTTTTTGTTCGTTTGATCTCCAGTAATTTGAATTTTATCAGCATTGATAATAATTACATAATCACCACAATCAACATTAGGTGTATAAGTTGGTTTGTGTTTCCCTCTTAATACAGACGCTACCTCTGTAGCAAGTCTTCCTAGTGTACATCCATCACCATCAATTACGAACCATTGACGAGTGACTTCACTTGGTTTTGTCATCGTTGTTTGACGCATATTTTCCCTCCTAAACCAATGTAGTTTCCGGGGCTACATTTGGCATAAGTTGCCGTTTATCATTATACCTTGTATCCCATATGGAAGTCAATCATTATTTTTACAAGTTTTCTACAAAAATACATGACCCCTCCTGACTCTAAACCTTTATGTTAATTAAGGATAAGCCACTGGACACTGCAACCCTCCATAATAGTGCACTTCCTTTCTTTAGCAACCAACTTTGTTTGTCGATACACACCAGCAAGCCTTGAATTACACTTTCTGTGTTGACGCAACCTCATCTAATAATTGTCATCACCCATAAATAGTTGTGAGCTCCTGTTTACCGTAAAATAGTCTGCCCAAAAACCGGTATAAAAATAAAATTAAGGCACGCAATGATCATCAACACTAATGGCTTATCCATCTCTTTTTTACCCGCTGCGTAAAAATATATCGCTAAATTCATTAAGAGATAGATAATTGAATTAATAACATTAAATATCGGTTTAGGTATACTTAAAAATAGTCGTGCCAAAAGATGAGCAACACTTCTTCCACCCTAATTCATATATTGTGTGTATTCTTGCTGAATCATATCCATCAATCCATTAGAAATAGAATAATATGAAACGTTAGACCATTTAAAACTAATACCAATGCAAATATGACTAAACATATGCAAAGAAATATTTTTCTTTTTTATTCAATTTAAGCATACATCCTCCTTGAAATATTTTTTATTCTCATTTCAATATTTCACTTGCATCAAATATAACCCACAAGGATCGCTGTTGTAATTGCAAGCATCTTTGTCTTGCTTATCCAATATCTCCTTTAAATGCGTTGGCTCAATCTTCCCTCTCCCAACTTCAATCAAGCCACCCACTAACATCCGAACCATATACCGCATAAACCCATCTCCAATAAATTGAATGGATAAAATATCTCCTTGTATCTTTAATTGAATATCAAAAATCGTACGAACTTGATTTTCTTTTTCTTCTTTTGTATTAGCACAAAACGAAGAGAAATCATGAGTTCCAACAAAATACAGACTAGCTTCTTTCATTTTTTCTACATCCAACTTCTGGTTTAGTTGATAGATGTGATTACGTTGGAAAAGATTATATTCCCCCATATTCAAACGATACTCATACTGCTTAGAAATTGCATCTCTGCGACAATGGGCATCCTTTGCAACTTCAACAACATCATAAACAACAATATCTTTGGGTAAAAGTGCATTAAACGCTCTTTTCCAACTGTCGCAGTCAATCACTACATTGCTATCAAAATGGAAAACTTGCCCTGTTGCGTGTACCTTAGCATCCGTTCTTCCACTTCCATGAATTAAAATTGTTTCATCCACTATTTTTTTTAACACTTTTTCAATTTCAGATTGAACCGTTATTTTTTCGGGCTGGGATTGCCACCCTGCATAGTTTGTCCCATCATAAGCCACTTTTACAAAATACCTCATGATAACAGTGACCAAACAATCATCGCAACCATCAAAAGAAGTGTGCATAATCCAAAAATCCAATCCCGTTTCTGTATCTTCAACACTTTATACCGTGTTCTTTTTTTATCCGGATTGTATCCTCTTGACTCCATTGCATTTGCTAATTCTTCAGCACGTTGAAACGCCGATACAAATAGTGGCACAACTAATGACAAAATGGCCATGATTTTTTCTTTAATCTTCCCTTCCCCTAAATCAACTCCACGAGAAGCTTGTGCTCGTAAGATTCGCTGTGTTTCTTCAATCAAATCCGGAATGAATCGCAATGCAATAGAAATCAACATAGCAATCTCATGAGCTGGCACACCAATCTTTGAAAATGGAAGCAATAAATCTTCTATTCCCAGCGTCAGCTCCAAAGGTTTTGTCGTTGCTGTAAGTACGGTTGTAATCATAATCATTAAAATTAAACGAACTGCAATAAACAAAGTTTGAAAAACAGCATCGCTATAAATCGCAAATGAGCCAATTTGTACTAAAATAACTCCTGTTTTTAACACCAAAATATTTAGCACTAGCAAAAACAGTAACATAAATAACATGGGTTTCATTGACTTCCAAATAAAATTTAATTTTAACTTTGCTAAGTGAATCGTTAATAATGCAAAAAAGCCAATAACACCATATCCTATCCAACCAATAGGGAAAAACAGTGTGATAAGCATTCCAAGCATTGCTAAAATCTTAACTCGTGGATCTAACTTGTGAATAACAGAATTCAATGGCATGTATTTCCCTAACACAAAATTATTCATGAGATACCACCTGTGCCTTTACTTCTTCTGCAATCTTATCTAATGTCAAAGCATCATCAGACAAAGTAAATCCTTTCTCTTGCAGCTCTTTACGAAACTGAATCACTCGTGGTGCGACAACCTCTAGTTTTTCCATCAAGTCATAGTCTCTAAAAAAATCTTGGACACTAGAATTGCAATGTACTCTACCATCAATTAAAACGACAACCTCATCACAGTAATTCAACACATGATCCATATCATGGGTAACGACAAGCACTGTCTTCACTAACTCTGTATTTAATGACTTGAATAAAGTCATCATTTGTTTTGCTCCTTGTGGATCAAGCCCAGCAGTTGGTTCATCCAACACCACCACACTTGGATCCATCGCTAAAATGCCCGCAATCGCTACTCTTCTTTTTTGTCCTCCTGATAAATCTAAAGGAGAGCGTTCATAGTAATCCTCTGTTATTCCTACAACCTGAAGTGCCTGCTTTGCTTTCGTGTTTGCTTCCTCTTCTGTAGCTCCAAAGTTCTTAGGGCCAAACGCCACATCTTTAATAATCGTCTCTTCAAATAATTGATATTCAGGGAATTGAAAAACCAGTCCAACTTCTTTTCTTAAACTTTTTAATTTTTTTGGTTTTTCCTTATCATTAATCACTTTCCCACAAACCTCAACTTCACCACTTGTCGGAAGTAAAAGAGCGTTTAAATGCTGAACCAATGTACTTTTACCAGATCCTGTTGCCCCTATAATTGCGGTTACTTTCCCTTCAGCAATACTTAAATCAATCTCATTTAAAGCCGTATAGGAAAAGGGCGTATTAGGAGAATAAATATGAGTTACTTTTTTAAACTGTATTGCCATAGTTCATCCACCAATCCTTCCCCATCAATTTTCTTTGATAATTCAATATCCACCTTTTTGAATGCTTTCTCTATTTTTAACCCAAAAGGAATATCCAAATTAACATGAACTAGTTTTTCTTCTTGAACTAAAATTTCCTCAGGAGTTCCACTCATCATAATTTTTCCCTGATCCATAACTAAAACACGATCACTATACACCACTTCTTCAATATCATGCGTGATGGATATCACTGTAATATCTGTATCACGATTAATTTCTTGAATCATGGCTTTAATTTCTTCTTTCCCTTCTGGATCTAACATACTTGTTGCTTCATCAAAAATTAATATTTCTGGTTTCATAGCCAAAACACCTGCAATCGCTACTCTCTGTTTTTGACCACCAGAAAGTTTACCTGGCTCAGCTTGTAAAAAATCTTCCATACTTACTTTTTTTGCATACTCATTAATAATGCCATCCATCTCTTCTTGCTGAACACAACGATTCTCTAATCCAAACGCTATATCATCTGCAACGGTTGCTCCAATAAACTGATTATCTGGGTTTTGAAAAACAATGCCTACTTTACTACGAATTTCTTGAATATTTTCAAGGTTTAATTCCAACCCACCAACTCGAATATTACCCGCATCTTTTTCCAACAACCCAATCAACAATTTTGCAATTGTACTTTTCCCACTGCCATTATGTCCGATGATTGTTGTATACTCGCCTTTCTCCACAGTTAAAGAAACATCTTTTATAACAGGTGTTTGTTTATCATAGGAAAAATTAACATTTTCTAATTCTATAATCTTCATATTTTCTCCTCAAAGCCCTTTAATTATATACCAATTCTATCCAAAAACAAAGAAAAAGAGCAATTGCTCTTATAGTTTCTCTAGCTCATTTCCTTTGTAAATTCCATTTAAACTTGCAGCTTGGTTTGCTACATTATAAATTTCACTTACTATTTTACTATCCTGATTTGAAAAGTCCAATTGAATCAAAATTTGTCCATCTTCATCTGTTCCTAATATTTCATACCCAACACTACGAACCACTTCAATAAATCTCATTAAACTCTTTGGATCATCAAATTGAATTCGGTGTAGTATTCTAGCTGGTTCTCCCGGTTTAAACTCACTATTATATTGCGGTAGTAATTCTAATACCTTCCCAATAAACACAGAGTTAAGGTGTGGATACAGCGCAGCAATTTCCTTTATCGTTTGATCCATTGAGTTATCTGCAATTTTCTCTTCCTCATGATAATCAAACACCTTATCCTCAAGGGTACTCATTTCTTTAGCACTTAGTTTTGCGGAATTGTTTCTGTCCTCAAAAATCAAATCATCAAGCATACTCAAATCAATTTCTTCTAATTCATCTTCTTCTAAGAAATAGTTTTTAACTTTTTCCTTGCTTTCTACATCAGGTTTATCGTTAGGCAAAATGCGTTCAAACTCCGTTGTCATTCCCAAAGGAACTTCAACTAAACTATCTTCCATTGATTTATTGTTGGCAATGGTATTGATAAATTGTGGTTGTGCTTGCATTACCGGAATTGGGGTTGCCATTTGTGGTTGTGGCTGTGCTACTGGAATTGGATTTACCATTTGTGGCTGCGCCGCTTTTGACTCTTTAACACGTTGTACAAAACGATTAAAGTTGTGTTCCAACTCTGCCGATTCTATCTCTTCTTGAATTAGTGGTTGTTTTGCATCAACAACCTGCTTCTGCTCTACCCTTTTTTTCTCAAACGGTACATTTTCAATTTCTTGAATCGCTTTTACTAACTCTTTTCCTTCTTCTTCAGTTCTCATTTTCAATGCTTTTCTACGTTCATTATTTTTTCTATTAGCACTTTCCTCACGGATTAAAACTGCCGCTGCCGCAGCTGCAGCTGTCATTGCTATTGTTGTTATTAGTCCTTTTTTCATCTTCACTACCTCGCCTTCCTATTTTACCACAAAAAAAACCATATTTTTAATCAATTTTGCTCTTTTTTAATTTAACCACTGCTATTCCATCACCTATTTGTGGAAAATACTTAGTATCAAGCCTTTTTTCACTGAGTAAATACTCTCTAAAACACTTTATTTTTCGTACTAGCTGTCTTGTATTTCTACTTTTAGCTAGCTGTGGCTGATTAACCATGCCATGAAATTCCAAGTTATCAAAGACAAATTGACCACCATCTTTTAAGTTTTTTTCAAAATGCTCCATGTATTGTCGATATTTTGACTTTGCAGCATCAACAAATATTAAATCATATTTTTTATCAGTAATAAATTCTAAGGCATCTCCTTGATGGACTGTTATTTGTCTAGTCAGCCCTTTTTCCTCAATATTTTTCTGTGCTATAGCCACAAACTCATCCTTTAACTCACAAGTGTCAATGGTGATTGAGCCATCTAGTAATGCCATGCGGATTGCCGAGTACCCAATCGCTGTTCCACACTCCAATATAGCCTTACACTTCACTTCTTGGATGTACTGGCACAAAAAATCAATTCCATCATCCATCATAATTGGAACATCATTTTCATAGGCGTATTGTTTTAATTGCTCTAGCTTTTCCATAATCTTATCTTATCACATTTCTTTATTTATTTCTAACATAAAAAGAACTCCAAAAATTTTTGAAGTTCTTTTCATTTTTATACTTTGCTAATTTATACTTTTAGTTCACAAATCATTTTTGCAATTTCAGCCCCAACACGTGCATTATTAAATACCAACTGAATGTTAGAATCTAAGCTCTTACCATCCGTGATTTCTTTAATTTTTGCCAAAAGGAATGGTGTGGACTCTTTACCATGAACTCCTTGTGCATCCATCTCTTGGATTGCTTTATCAATCGCCTTGTCCATGATTTCTTTATCCATCGCATATTCCTCAGGAATTGGATTAGTAATTAGAACACCACCATTTAACCCCATTTCTCTTTTTGCAACAATCGCTTCTGCAATTTCTTTTTCACTATCCATTTGATAATCTACCTTTAGCCCTGATAAACGTGTGTAAAATGCCGCTAACTCATCAGTTTTATACCCCAGTACAGGCACTCCAAAGGTTTCTAAATACTCTAGTGTTAATGGTAAATCTAAAATAGCTTTTGCTCCAGCACAAACAACACTAACGTCGGTGTTGGCTAATTCTTGAAGGTCTGCAGAAATATCAAAGGTTTGTTGTGCACCACGGTGAACTCCTCCAATACCTCCTGTAACAAAAACTTCAATCCCGGCCTTGGCTGCAAAAATCATCGTCGTCGCAACTGTTGTTGCACCCCACATTTTCTTAGCCATAATCACCGGTAAATCTCGACGAGAAACTTTAACAATTCCCTGTCTTTTTCCAAACTCTTCAATTTCTTCAGCAGTCATCCCTACAATTCCAACTCCATCAATAATCCCAATAGTTGCAGGAACTACACCTCTTTCTCTAAGAATTGCTTCAACCTCTAGTGCTGTCTTCACATTTTGAGGGTAGGGCATCCCATGAGAAATAATGGTTGACTCTAAAGCCACAACCGGTTTGTTTTCTTTTAATGCCTTTTCTACCTCAGGATTGATTCTTATCATCATAATATTTCTTTCTCCATTTCTAATGTTTCTTTTGTATCCTCTATTAGTTTAACACACAATTTCGGGTTTACAGTATCTTTATTTCCTATGGTACAAACCGCAGCACTGGTCGCAAATTCAGCAGACTCCACTACAGTTTTTCCCATTTTTCGAGCGATAAGGTACGCTGCCAAAAAAGCATCTCCTCCACCTGTTGCATTCACCACTTCCACACAACGATGACGTAACCAAAACTTTTCTCCGTCGCAGCCTATTAAAACGCCGTCTTTCCCCAAACTAATCAAAACTTCTTTTATTCCTTGAGACAAATAAAATTCCAGCGATGACTTTGCTGTTTCTTCATCCGTAATACTTATTCCTGTAAAGATTTCCGACTCATATTGATTAGGCTTGAATATTGTAATTTTATTAAGTTTTTCTTTAAACTTTTCTGCTTTTAATGTTGATATAGGGTCCGCTACAATCACACCTTTTGCATTATCCAATAAAAAGTTTATAACATCTTTTTCCAAATTGGTATCCACTACTAACCAATCTTCCTCTGTAATTTCAAGGAGAAGATTTTGAAGCATTGTTTGATCCATGTGTTTCAAAATATCCATATCACTGATTGCAACACTCATATCCTTTTGGTCATCTAATATTGCTAAGTAAATGGAAGAGTGAGCATTCGGGACAATTTTCGATAATGAACAATCCATTCCCACCTCCTCGCAATGAGATTTCAACTGTTTACCATATAAATCGTCAGAGAAGATGGTAACAAAATAAACTTTTTCTTGTAATCGACAACAATTTTCCGCAATATTTCTGCCAACACCGCCATAAGAAGTACTTACTACTCCAGGATTTGAATCTTTGTTTTGAAGAGCTTGGTGACTGTATCCAGTAATATCCATGTTAGCACCACCAACTATAAAAATTCTGCCCATATTTACTCCTTCCATTTTTATTAGTTTATCACATTTTTTACCGAGTGCTATGAAAACTTGTCATCACTCGTTTTTCCTTTTCAGGTAGACCATATTCTTTCTTTCCTAAGGAAAAACTTTTTATCATGAATGCCATATTGTTTGCTAACACTCTCATCGTTTGAAGACCTTCTGCATCTTGCAATACATCTTCTTTAGTAAACCCATGAACATTGTTCCAATATTGACTAGAAACGATTGGCATACCTGAAATTGTAAAATATTTGTTTAACACATCAAACGTTGCCGTGCATCCTGCTCGACGCGCCGAAGCCACTGAAGCTCCAACTTTCATTGTCATATCGACTGGCGTACTATAGAATAAGCGGTCTAAAAATGCTAATAGTGTGCCATTAGGTGATGCATAATATACCGGTGAACCCACAACAATACCATCAAACTCTTCAAGTCTTGTTGCCACTTCATTCACTTCATCATCAAAAATACATTTACCTAATGTATGACATTTTCTGCAAGAAATACAGCCACGAATATCCTTATTGCCAACTTGAATCATCTCAGTTTCAATCTGTTGCTTTTGCAATGTCCTTTCTACTTCGTGAAGAGCTGTAGCTGTACACCCCTCTGTATTTGGGCTTCCATTAATTAATAGCACTTTCATCTCAACTTCTCCTTTAAATTTTATATTTTCTATATTATATCATCTGTCATCTGTTTTTCCAATCTCCATGTTATTCAAAAAAGAAGAGAATTCCTCTCTTCTTTAAAAATCAACATCATCATCACTTTCTTCATACATCCCGATGTATTTTTTAGAATCTTCAATCATTTCCTTGATACTATCTCTACTGCTATTTTCTCCTGACAAAATAAGAGACAACACCAATGGCAAATTCATTCCTGCAATAGCCACAACTTCATTCAGCTTATTTTGTTTTCCTAACATCTCCAAAACCGCAAGGTATGGAGACCCACCCATTAAATCAGCTACAACAATAACCTGACTTTCCTTTGAGTAGCCATTGAACTTTGAGGATAACTCTTTTTTAAATTGCTCAATATCGCCATCTTCTGATAAGCATAAGGCTTCCAATTGCTCAGATTTCCCCGCAATCATTTCTGCTGCTTTTTTTGTTCCCTCTGCCATTTCTCCATGGCTTACTAAAAGTATTTTTTTCATATTTTTTCTCTTTTCTATATTCTATTTTTTACAATCGTTCTAATTAGAATTGCTATAACCGCAAGCAAAAGGGCACCCAAACCAATCCACATCAACCATAATGTTGTGCCTCCATCAGTATTTGGAATTTCAACACTCGTATCTTTTTCTACTAGAGAATCTATTGCGTTTTGCAATTCCATGATGAGCTGATTTACTTCTTCTTGAGTAATTTCTGAATCGCTTACTTCTTTTTTTAATTGCTCTACAACTTTTGAAAAACTATCCCAACTTTCATCTGTGTAGTTTTCTTTATTTAAAGAATCAATTTGATCTATAACTTCATCTAGAGCGCTTTTATCAACTTCATTTTCTTTCTTTGCAACCAATGCTCCTCTTGCAGATATGATTTTCTGCGTTGATAAATCCACTTCTTCCTGTGTTGCATTTAGCTTAATCAAGAGCGCTTTACCTTTAGATATTTCTAATGTGTAAGCTGCCCAACTTTCCTCTGTATAATCTTCTTCACTTAACGTGTTCATCAAAGATATTTCGGCTTTAAGTCTACTCTTATCCACCAATACAATACCTTTTTTTGCAGTGAGTCTCTTGCAGCACTTAACCTTTGCTCCATATTGTCAAGACTTCCCTGCGACGCATTCTTATCTTGGATTAAAGATTTAGCTTCATCTAATATCATCTCAAAAGAGGCCCAACTTGATGTTGTGTACTCTTTTTCAATAAACAGATTGCATTCATTAATTAGTCCAATAAGCTTTGAAAAATCCGCTTTGTAGACAAGGGAATTTATTGCACTCAACAAGTTGGTTGTTGCTTGATTGATTTCTTCCTGTGTTGTCGCCTCTATTAATGATAGCTCAGCTTGCGCTAAAACTGTTTTCATCTTGCTGTAACTACTTGGCGTATATAACGAACTGTTTAAAGATTTAGCTTCCTTTACTGCCTTTTGCAACTGACTAAAATCAAGTGCTGTGCTCAATTTAAACACAATCGTTGATGACGCTCCACCAGAATTAGATGTGAAGGTAAATCCGCTAGCATCATCTAACGGTACAATTCCCAAATCGCAAGAAACAATACTCGCATAGGATACATCCATCAATACTGTAATTTCTCCTTGTTTCCGTGTCGGATCTGCAACTGTTATTTTTAGTTCTTCCCCGTTTTGCTGAACTAAAAGCGATGATTGTTTATCAACTGTATATCCATTTAATGAATATCCTGTTTCTTTCCATACATTCATTGCAAATATTCCCAAATCATCATCTTTAATCATATGGACATCATCGTTTTTAAAAATCTCAAGAGTATTATTTTTTGCATAATCGCTAACTTCTTCCGCTGTCTTACCAGGCAATACAACATAACTATATTCCCCATCTACAACTTCCGTTCCATGTTCAATCATCATTTTAAAATAATCATGCTCATATGTTTTTCCATCTACAAAAAGAGTATTGATTGAAAGATAACTATCACTTCGACTTTCTTTTAATGTCGTTACACTTCCACCATCAGGAAAATAATACCCAATACTTGTTCCTTCTTGCAATCCATCTAGATAAACCCATGAATTTGCTTGAAGCTCTTGTTTTTTTTGAATTCCATCATCCAAAACTCCATTAATAAGAACATCCCTATCAATCGCTTGTTCATTAGTCTCTCCTAACAATCTATTTTCAACAATCGTTTCAATAGTTGCTTCTGTTGTCCCATTAATGTCACTTCCTACTGCAACTACCACGCCATCAAGCAAAAACCATGATTTCTTTGCGGTCAAATCCATTGAAACATTGGTTTTATCCAGATACATCCCTACTACTCCTATACTGCCATCTGTTGCACCACCAACCCATGATTGCTTAGACTTTACACCTTTACCGCTACCTAGCGACAACTCCTTTGTATCCACTGTTGTCCCTTCCAAGCGATATGAGTCTACTGTCGCCCAAAATCCATCTTGGTAGCTGCTATATTCTTTTGTATACAAAAATAGTGCTCCATCTGCTTGATGCCATCCACGAATATTTTCATATTTTATGTCGCTGCCGCTCCCTTGGGTTTGTAGTTCATAGTTTCCACTCCTTGAAGAATACATGCTAATTCCTACAGAATATTCTGAAGTCGCTTGAACTGCTCGATCCATCGAAAATATTTTAACACCTTCGAAGGTATAATCTGCAGAAATCGCATTGTCATTCATTATCTTTTCTGCGTTTTGCAATGCTTCAATATCCCTCGCATTTTCAAAAAAATTATACATCTCTTCACTGCTTTGAATCCAATATTTTACATTTTGATCAAATCCCTCTGCGTACTCTTCCTAGCAGAGTATGTTTTTTACTTTCTAAATTGAAGACAAAATAAAACCGCATGCTCCATTCACAACTATATCAGCAGCTGATGCAGGTAAAAATATTGTTTCTCCTTGCACACATTGATAGCTTTCATTGGATGCCTGTATCAGACAGCTTCCATTGAGAATGGTCAATGCATGAAACAGTTGTGTTGTTAATCCAATTTTAACTTCTCTACATACCGTATAGCGATATATGGAAAAATAGTTTGTTTTACTCAAACATTCTATAATAAACTCATCATTTTTACACAATATAATTTCCGGATCAGTGTTCAATAAATTTGGTTCAAGCTTAGAAGTTTCGCAAGCCTTATCAATATGTAACTCTCTTTTATTTCCATCGTTTCCAATGCGATCAAAATCATAAATCCTATAAGTAACGTTTGACTTTTGTTGAATCTCACACAATAGAATTCCTGCCCCTATTGCATGAATGGTTCCAGGGTTAATAAGCAAAACATCTCCTTTTTTAACATATACTTTTCTTAGTACTTCTTCTATTGTGCCAGCTTGTATCCTCTGCTTAAACTCTTCTTTTGTTATTTTTCTAATCACTCCATAATACACATACGCACCCGGAATGCAGTCCATAATAACCCATGCTTCAGTTTTCCCGTTATCTTCCTCATGCGTAGAGGCGTAGTCATCATCAGGATGAACTTGGACACTCAGTCTTTCTTTCGCATCAATTAGCTTTATTAAAATTGGTATATCCTTTTTACTTTCTTTACACCCTAATAATCGGTCGTTTTTCACAATGAATTGTGATAATGGTTCTCCACCCATATACGACTCTCCATCTGGGTGAGTCGACAATTCCCAACTCTCTGCGACTATTCCCAACTCAGTATTTTTGTTGTACTCTTTTTTCAATCTCTCTCCACCCCATAAATAATCCTTATATGCCGGAAAGGTTTTAAATAGCCTGGGTTTAGCATCCTCTGACATACGCTTTAATCACCCCTATCATTTTTCCATTTGACTCTCCATGCGGTTTTATCGTAAATTTCCCAGATGAGGCTGGAATGATAAAAGTTTCCGCATAATGCACAATAAACGGATCGAATTCATTTGCTGTGCTTTCAATAATGGCTTCTTTTCCCTCGACTAGGTTCCACATACTAACATTCCCATTAGATTCCCCTTTGAGCACTTTATTAATCCAATATCTACGAGTTTCAATAAATTCTAATTCATGTAATCCCGTGTGTTCTTCAATGAAGTCAGAATTCTCTTCTATAGTTTCTATGTCATTGATTAAATTATTTTCAACCCATGTCGTTGTTCGATCCCATTGTATCACTCTCTCTCCATGATCAATGTGAACAGGTCTTGGTAGTCCATCTAACCCCAGCCTTCCCCAATCCCAAAGTTTGAAAGTAAAGATATATGGAGTTGCGCTAATCTCAAGGACCATTGCATTTCTTCCTGAACAATGACATGTCCCTGCAGGAATTAAAAAATGATCATGTTTCTTAGCTGGAAATTTATTAATATATTGATCCACATCAAAGCTGCGCTCTCCATCATTTGCACTTCGAAGCTCTTTCATCATTTTTCTCGAATCAGTATTTTCCTTTACACCCAAGTAAACTGTAGCATCTTCCTTAGCATCCAAAATATAATAACTCTCATCCTGCGTGTATGTCATTCCAAATTCTTTTTTTATATACTCTGTTAGTGGATGAACTTGCAGTGACAAATTTTGACCTTCCATTGTATCCAAAAAGTCAAAGCGAATCGGAAATTCTGCACCAAACCTAGCGAATACTTTCTCTCCTAGCAGCTGCTTCGGTCGCATCAACACCAAAGTCATCGCAGGGAATTCAAAAATATGATTATCTATGTCAAGCAACAGAGAATTTTCTTCAGGAACACCATCAAAGCTCCAAGCAAAATTTTCTTTATTTTTATCAAGTCCGCAAACTTCCTTCATCCACTGTCCACCCCAAACTCCAGGATCAAAATATGGAACTGTTCTAAACGGCTTTGTTGATATTAGATTCATAGCGTGATCTAATGTTTTCTTAGTAATCATCTTTGGATTATTTTCTTTATTTGTGTCCACAAAATAATCAATTCTAGGCATCACACTCACTTTATGCTTATCAGCTACGCGCCATTCAATAAAATATCCCCTCTTAAATTTACTTAATATAGGGGAATCATCGTTTGAACAATTAAAGTTTGGCATTCCACTTCTATATCGCTGTTGAATTTCCCATCGAGATAAATCAAAATAGACATTTAAGTCACATGAAATTAAAGAAGCACCAAATCCATATATAATTTTTAATCCTTTCTCATTTTCAATCTCTTTTCTCATCTTTACAAATTTTTCGTTATCAATAAAATCAAAAATATTGCCATGGAACATTTTGCCAAACACCCTATCATCAGTCAAATTATATTTAAGCATTTCATTTAACTCTTTTTCATTTTTAAAAAATTCAAGTGTACTGAATATCTTTGCACCTTCAAATACACATAAATTTTCTAAAACTTCTTTTTCATTAACTCCAGGATACATCTCCAATGCGATCAGAAATTGCTCCTTGTCTATACTAGAATTTATTTCGCAAATTATTTTATCATACCCTACATAACACTTAGCATTTTTAATAAGCGTCGCTGGAAATTGCTCATAATTCATTTTCTACCTCTTTTCTACTTTTCTTTTTCAAACTCTAACTTTCCATTTTTATTAAAAACACGGACCCTAAATGGATTTTCTTCGACTCTTTCGTAATCGTGTCCAGCAAATTGTGACCAACAAGCTCCAACTTTCAATATGCTGCTGGATGTATTGATTAAGCGGTGCGCTGTCTCACCATCAATATAATGAATAGATCCTTCAATCACCTCTTCAAACCAAACATCCCCTTCGTCATTCATTAACATCAGTAATCCATTTCCTTCAACACCAAAATAAATTTCACTGCACTCTGTATTTTTGTGGAAGTGTCCACGTGTCATGTTACACTCATCTCCAATTAGAATCGGATACAATACTGTCAATCCAACCGCCAAATTTCCTGCATGACTTTCTGTTTTTCCTTCATATATGTAAACATCATACATAAGATGGTTTCCATTTACTTCTTGGGTTTTATAAATATGAATAATATCGCTTAAATATTTTGAAGATTTATTCACATTTTCTCCATCAATTAATTTTTGCTTATTTAATAATGCTCCAGATTTTAAAATTGACATATTTTTTCTTTCCTCCAAAAATCTTCTAAAATATCTGGCTGCGCAACGAAATCAAAAATATCCGGATTTTTCTCAAATTGTTCATAAATAGAAATTCCTTTTTCAATCCCTATCTCTTTATATTCTTTAGCTTTAACGACCTTTATATTCCCTGACTGATAATTTTCATTGAACTCCCATTTAATTTCTTCATTTCCAAAATACGGAAAAAAGGCAATACCTTTGTTTTTTCGAACATCTTTATAATCAAACCCAAAATCTCTAACACACCATGCACAAAATATCATTCTTTCAGTACTCGAACGATTAATTGTTGCATGAACCCAATTGGGCGGGACAATTACTATATCTCCTTCTTTTGCCTCCACTGCGTAACACTCGCCTGCATCTCCATCAGAAAATTCTTGCATGTAAATTATTGCTTCACCTTCTACAATTTGATACACCTCTGGTGTTGACTGTCCGCAAGATGTGCTAATTGCATGAACATGCCCTTGCGATCGTATCGGACCATTATCAATTTTTCCATTCGCATATGTTACAATTCCAAACAATAAATTTTTATCCTCTAAAATTCTTTTTTCTTTTTCTTTTCCTACATCCATAGCAATTGAATAAATAACTTTAGGTCCAACACTATTTTTGTTTTTAAGAGATTTTCGAACATCATTTAATCTTCTTTTTTCAGCTATAGGTCCAAACACACCTGTTCCATAATGATAATTCATTTCACCATCAACGCAAATGTCTACTCCAAATTCAATCATTTTTAATCCTCCTATATTAAAATAAAAATCAGTCCAAGTATAATTGGAAGAAGAAATAATAAAATGTATCCTATATTAAATAAAACTTTTGTCTGCTTCCATTTTTTGTTCTTGAAAAACATTTTTCCATTTGACAAAACCTTTATGACGTCCATTCTTATAAATTCCTCAACCAATAAAAGTTGCAACTTAAGTTCACATTTTAATTCTAGTTCTTCTAAAAATATTGATGTTTCTGGAGTAAGTGCATTTTTACTCCGGAAACCATCAATAATTTGTTTATTTATTTCTTTAATATTAGAAGAATCCAACAGCAACACCCGCAATTGCAATCACGATAAGTATTCCCATAACTTTAATAGCTGACATTTTCTTCTTTGCCATAAGCCACCAACAAAATAACACAGTTAATAAAGGGAGCAATTTTGGAAAAATGCCATTTAGAACGCTATCTACAATGACTTGTGAAGCCTCATTTCCTGTTGAAATAATCAAAGGTGTTGTAACACTAACATATGAAGCTGCTACTCCTCCAACAACAATTGCACCTAACAAATTAAATGATTCTCTAACTCTTTGCGCCACTTTACCAACAATTAAATCAACCGATTTTGTTCCTAACTTATAACCAGCAAAGAAAACATAATAATTCAATAAAGTTACACTCACCCCGAAACTAACTATATAGAATAGCGGTCCTAAAATATTTCCTCCATCCGATAATCCTATAGCAATACTCAATAGTAGTGGGACTAACATCCCTGGAATCATTGCATCTCCAATTCCAGCTAAAGGACCCATAAGACCTAGCTTAATAGAATTAATAACTTCATCATCTATATCTGCTCCATTTGCTCGCTCTTCTTCAAGTCCACAGGCTATCCCATTAACAATAGAACCCAATTGTGGCTCTGTATTATAGAATGCTGCATGCCTTTTTAATGCAGCTATTTCTTCTTCTTTATTTCCTCCATACAACTCTTTTATAACAGGCGCCATACTATCCGCAAATCCAAAAGATTCTAACCATTGAAAAGACATTGAAGATAGGTTTCCGCAACTCCATCTTATCCAAGTTTTCGTCAGCGTTTTTCTGCTTATTTTTTTCATCCTATAGTTCCTCCTCTATTGAATTATCAGTTTTATTTTCGGAGTAAACAAAATGACTATACGCCAAGAAAACCCCAATAATAGCCAAAGAAATCATGTTGATTCCTAAAGAAGCAATCAGTGTAAATCCTAATAAGAATCGAACTAAATCAATATCTTTTTTAGTTACTTGCTTCAATAAAATTGCAACCCCAACCGCAGGCAGCATTCCCCCTAATGCCGTTAATGCTTTCATCACAAAGCTATCTATCGGAAACATTTCAATAATTTGTGTTGCGTAAGATTGCCCGAAATACAAAACCGCAAATGTAGGAACTACGCGGTAAAGAAATTGAAGTGCTTGTGGGAATATCCAATGATTCAGCATCAATCCCTTATAATCACCTTTGTCAATTGCACTTAGTGCTCTTGTATTCCAAAAACTATTGGTCATCATCATGAAGTTATGAAAGATTGTTCCGACAGCTCCAACAGCGGTTGCAATCGCAACAGCAGATTCAATTGTCGCTCCACCTTTAACAGAAAGAACACCTAGTGTCACACCAATATATGCAGCAGCATTCAAATCTTGAGGCATTTGTCCTCCTGGTGTCACAAGCGCAATATACACAATTTGCACAGCAACTCCAACTAGAATTCCTGTTGCTACATCCCCTAAAATCAAACCGATTAAAAATCCTGATACAAGTGGTCTTGAGAGCGTATACCATCCACCAGTTAGTCCAAATAACCAAGGCGATGACAGCGATCCTAGATAGGACAATACGCCAATCAATAAAGCTTGAATAATACTAATTTCCATTGTTTTCTCCTCCTATAAAGCTAAAAGCTTTTCTCTTACTTCTTTCCATTCAACTTTTGTGTTGTCTGGAACTAGTTGAAATGATATGTTGTATCCCTTTTGATGAATACGCTCATATTCCACCATTTCTTCTCTAGTGATATCCGCATTCTTGTTTACCCTCACTGTATTTTCTTTCGCACTTTGTGGGCCCACATTAAGTGTTTTTGTCAATACAGTTAATTGGTTATCAACAAGAAGTTTGGCCATTGTTTGTGGTTCCTTAGTGATAACAAAGTAGTTTTTTGTGCTCGAGACAACTTTTTCCATTTTTTCTAAAAATTCCTGAGTACTCCACACATATGTTTTTTTTGTGCTTGCTGCCAATAATGCCATTTTAATAATTTCATTGCTTGCAGCCTTGTCGTTCACCGCAATTATTCCATCACAGTTATATTCAGTTGACCAACGAATAATAATCTGTCCATGAATGATCCGATCATCTATACGGATAAAATTGATTGCCATTGTTTCTCCCTTCTAAAGATCTTCTTCGCTTTCCTGTTTTTCAAAAAGACATATATATTTTTTCGAATCTTGAATCATCTCTTTTATTTCTTCCTTATGAAGCTTATCTTTTGCAAGCATTAGTGATAGTACTAAGGATAAGTTCATCCCTGCAAGAACAAAAACTTTGTCTAGTATATTTTTCTGTGCAAGGCATTCCAGGACAGTAATGTATGGTGATCCGCCCATTAAATCCGCAACCACGATCCAGTTATCTTCTTCTGAATACTTAGTGAGCTTGCCCTCAAGTTCTCTTTTAAAAAAATTAATATCTCCATCTTCTGTCAAACACAAGGCATCTAAACTAATCGATGGACCCGCAATCATCTCTGCAGCCTTTTTTGTTCCAAATGCCATTTCTCCGTGACTCACAAGTAATATATAGTTCAAATTTCCCCTCCTTTGTTGTAATGTTATAACATTCTAACATATTCTTATGATACACTCTTTTCGAAAAGTATGTCAAGTTTTTTTTATCCAATTAAAAACCATGCTTTTTTGCATGGTTCATTTCTACCCGCGACTATCAATTGTTAACTTATAGCCATCGCTTATATATTTGATTTTGGTGTATTCTATCGGCTCACTATCGTGATACCCTTTTCGAATCCGATTAATTATAGCAGTATTTTTACTTGTCTTAAATTCAATTTTTTCTTTTTTAGTAATCACATTTGCTCGGATTTCTTCAGCTAAAGAATTTATGCCAATTCCCATGTTTTCAAACCGTTGATACAGCGATTCTTCTTCAGCAAATTGATCACTAAACTCAATGTGCGGAGAAATAAACGTTTCATGAATCCCTATCAATTCGTTTCCAATATAGCTATGGCGGATAATTTCTAACACTTTAGACTTCGGTTGTAAATTAAAAAATGATAGAATTTCTGCTTCTGGTATGGTCCATTGAACCTTAATTAGTCTTTTTTGTCTCTCGTTCAGTTCCTCTGTTTTTACAAAATTAGATTGCATCCTTGTTTCTACTCTCTCATTTCGGTTAAGAACGATCGTTCCCTTTCCTCTCCTTCTTTCGATCAAGTGGTTGCTAATGAGCCTATCCATGGCCTGTCTAATAGTAACTCGAGAGACTCCAAATTCTTCTATAAATTGCATTTCTGTAGGCAAAGTCATTCCAACATCATAAACATTGGAAGCAATTCTATCACTTATAATATCATAAACTTGACTCCAAAGAGGTCTGTCTCCTGGCTTCGATTGCAGTTTCACACTATCACCTCAATTCTAACTCTATTCTATCACATATTTAAAAGTTGTGACATATTCATTTTCCCCTTGCTTACTTAAGGTATATTGTAGAATTAAGTTAGCCACCTATAGACTAAAAAAGCATCATTGAGTATCCTATAGTTAACAAAACAGAAAGGAAGAATATCGACGTTGCAGGAGTAGAGAAATCGCTAAACGACTCTCTAAAGCTCCTCAAACGATTCATAATGAAATCAAGCGAAGTTGGATGGATTTGCCCTGCTTCGGTGGTTCTTATGAATATTCATCGACTAAAGCCCAATCTATTATGCACACCCTGATGCATCGTATGAATCGTTACCCTAGAAAATGATTGAACTACAGATCTCCTGCTCAAATTTCTACTGTGGCTAACTTACTATTGTAATTTGCAAGATCATCACCACTTTTGTGGTTCATAGTTTAAATCACTAAATAGCTTTGTTTTCTCTTTTTCTGTTAAGTCTCTCCATTGCCCAAGAGGCAGATTACCCAGATTAATATTCATAATCCGAACTCTTTTCAATCGAATAACTTTATAGCCCAACGCTTTACACATACGTCTAATTTGGCGATTAAGACCTTGTGTAAGCACAATATTAAATTCATATTTAGTTACTTTAGTAACTTTACAAGGCAATGTCTTTGTGTCTAGAATTTTTACTCCAGCGGCCATTTTTTTTAAAAATTCATCAGTAATTAATTTATCTACCGCTACTATATACTCTTTCTCATGCCCATTTTCAGCACGAAGAATTTCATTTACAATATCACCATCATTTGTCATTAAAATTAAACCCTCAGAATCCTTATCCAATCGCCCAATATTAAACACTCTTAACGGATGATTAACAAAATCCACAATGTTTCCCTTAACCACTTTTTCTGTAGTACATGTAATTCCTTTAGGTTTATTTAAAGCGAGGTACACATTCTCTTGAGCAACCACAATGGATTTACCATCAATCTCTACACGATCACCAGAATTAACTTGACTACCAAGTGTTGCGATTTCCCCATTGACTTTAACCTTCCCATCTTCAATCAGTCTATCTGCACCACGCCTTGAGTCCCATCCTGAAGCACTAATAAATTTATTAATTCTCATAACGCACCCCCTAATCTTTTACTTTACTTAACTTATTTTATCATGCTACAAACAAAAATACATTAAGATATGATTAATGTTCACAATAGTTTTGGAACTATCAATGATACATCATCGTTTTCATCTACCGATATATCTGCAAATCATGCACATTTTCATTGTCGCAACGTGGATACTTATTAAAAATGACAAAAGAGTTATTGTTATGAGAATTGTGCTTTTCAATAACGCTTGGGAACAGGATCATTCCTAACTGCTTCTGTTCCTAATTAAGTACACTTTGCATTTTTTCAATAGTACGATAAACAAATACATTATTATTTGAATCGTACTAATTGTTAGATAAAGAAAGTCCCTAAAGACTTCTTAAAAAGACACACAATAAT
>JBKECT010000038.1:0-28189 GCA_047974855.1 Anaerorhabdus sp. | reverse complement strand
TCTCTTAAGGTGGTGATCATTGTATCTAAGCGTGATACCATAGCTTCTACTTCACTTGATTCTGATGTGAATTCTGCTGACTTTGCATACAACTCCTCAACATCCATTGCTATTCTTCCGGACATTGTTATTCCTCCTTATTTATCGTCTAAATTTTACACCTTTAATAGTTTATTTTCAAGTGTTTTTTTTACTTTTTTTGAAATTTTTATAACTTATAGAATTAAGTTAGTTACCAAAGACTAAAAAAATATTTTTATTCATCCCTATCAATTAAAATTTTTATTTGTAAATTGAAATATAGCGTTATATATCGTATAATTAATAGTACGAAAAAGAGGTATATTAAAATGAAACGAATTAGAACACGCTTTGCCCCTAGCCCAACAGGATATATGCATATTGGCAATTTAAGAACAGCGCTTTATGAGTATTTGATAGCAAAAAAAGATCCCAACGGACAATTTTTAATTCGCATTGAGGATACAGATCAAGGGCGTTTAGTTGAGGGTGCAGTAGATATTATCTATGACACGTTGAAACAATGTAATCTAAATCATGATGAAGGACCAGATATTGGTGGAGACTTTGGTCCATATGTTCAATCAGAGCGAATGAAAAGTGGTATGTATCGCGAGTATGCTCAGCAACTTATTGAACTTGGTGGAGCTCATTATTGCTTCTGTAGCGATGATGATGTACAAGCACAGCGTGATGTAGCTGAAGCAAAAGGAGTTTCTTTTAAGTTTGATGACCCATGTAAGCACATTTCATTTGAAGTGGCAAAAGAAAGAATCAACCAAGGAGAAACTCATGTTGTAAGACAAACGATTAATCCAGAGGGAACTACTTCATTTACAGATGAAGTCTATGGAGTAATCACCGTAGAGAATAACACCTTAGATGAAAGCGTGCTGCTTAAATCTGATGGTTTTCCAACCTATAACTTTGCCAATATTATTGATGATCATCTCATGGAAATCACACATGTTGTTCGTGGTAATGAGTATTTGTCATCCACACCCAAGTATAATCTAGTCTACACCTCTTTTGGTTGGAATATCCCTGTCTATGTTCACTGCCCACCAGTAATGAAAGATGAACATCAAAAGTTATCAAAAAGAAATGGCGATGCCTCCTTCCAAGATTTGATTGAAAAAGGCTATTTAGCTGATGCCATCATTAACTACATTGCATTATTGGGATGGGCTCCTGAAACAGAACAAGAAATTTATACATTAAAAGAATTAACCGAGGCATTTAACGTTGGCAGAATCGGAACATCTGGAGCAATTTTTGACATAGATAAATTAACGTGGATGAATGGTATGTATCTAAGAAATATGGATTTAGATACATACTACACTCTTGTAAAACCCTATATAGAGACTGCTGTCACCGGTCCTTATGATCAAAAACAAATCGCAAAAATATTACAACAGCGTGTCAACATTCTATCTGAAATCAACGAAATGTTAGACTTTTTTGACACTTATACAGACTTCGAATTAGAGTTATATGAAAATAAGAAAATGAAAACAAACCCTGAAATTGCATTATCATCCTTACAAGCAACAAAAGAGTTTTTTGAATCACTGACAACATGGGATGAAAGTATCATTCATGATGGGCTTATGGATCTGGCACAGAAGTTAGAAATTAAAAACGGACAACTGCTATTCCCAGTCCGAGTCGCATTAACAGGAAAACAATTTACTCCAGGTGGAGGTATCGAACTTGCAACAATTCTTGGTAAAGATGAAACTTTACGTCGTCTAACACTCGCCATAGAGAATCTAAAAAAATAAAACGATTATTCAACAGAAAGGAGATCTATGTATAAATTAGAAGAGTTAAAAGAAAAGGATTTTGATGATTTTGCACAAAACCATCAACTAAATTCTATATTTCAAACTTCTTCATGGGCTGCAGTAAAATCAAATTGGACTCCATTCTATATTGGCGTATTTGAGCAAAAGCAAATCATTGGAGCTTGCATGTTTATATGTAGAAAACTTCCATTTGGATTTTCATTCGCCTATGCTCCTCGTGGTCCATTACTCGACTTCAACAATCAAGCATTAGTTCATTTCTTTTTGAAAAACATCACCCACCTGTTAAGAAAGAAAAAAGTTATATTAGCTAAAATTGATCCAAATTTATCACTGGGCTATTTGAACCTCGATGAAAAAAACTCACTGGCTAGCCTTCAGCATAACAAAAACAAATATTATCTATCTACACAGTACACTAGATATTGCACACAACAAATGGCTTTGAAAGATAGCATTCAGCCACGTGTACAACTTCCATTCCCACTTCATGAAGACATCGACTCAAGAATCCCTTCAAAGACAAAGAAGAAGATTAAAAGTTGCCTTAAGAAAGATGTTATTGTTGTGGAAGAGCATACCAGTTCATCCTTAGTGTCTATGGTTCAATTCACAGAAAAAAGACATCATATTAATTTGCGTAACACTGCCTACTTTGATGCCTTGCTTCACCATTTCAAAGATAATTCATGTGTTCTATCAGCATATCAAAACGGAACACTAATCAGCTCATGTTTACTAGTACGAAGTAAAAACTGTGTCGAAATACTTTATTCAGGATACCATGATGACTATCGCAAAACAGATTCAACTTATTTACTGCGTGAACAGTCTATTCAGTGGGCTAAAAAACAAGGATGCTTATATTTTAACTTTGGTGGTGTGGAAGGAAATTTAGAGGATGGATTGTTTATGTTTAAATCAAGCTTTAATCCTCAACTTTGTTTATATATTGGAGAATTTGATCTTCTTACAATTCCTATCTGTAGCAGAATTATAAGCCTATTATTTCCAATAATTAAAAATAAAATTTCATTTTAAAACAAGATTATAGACATATCCTATAACCTTGTTTTTTTTATTTATTCTTCTATTCCTAACTCTTTTTCCAAATATTCATCATATGTACAGCGATGATCAGCAAATGTCCCATCATCTTTAATTACAAATATACGGTTTGCAATTGTTTGCAGAAATTGGTGATCATGCGATGTGAAAAGTAGCTCAGCTTTAGTGTTTATTAATCCATTGTTCAATGCTGTTATCGATTCCAAATCCAAGTGATTTGTTGGATCATCTAGCAGTAGAAGGTTTGGTGCCTCTAGCATGGATTTACTCAGCATACATCTTGCTTTCTCTCCTCCAGATAAAACCCTAACCTGTTTAAGTGCTTCTTCCCCACTAAACAACATTCTACCTAAAAATCCTCTAATAAATGACATATCATCATTATTGGTATAACGTGATAGCCATGTGCAGATATCTTCATCTGTTTCAAAAAATTTTGAATTATCTTGCGGAATTGAGGACGACACAACCGTTTGTCCATAAGTAAATTGTCCATCATCTGCTTCTATCTCATTACTGAAGATTTTAAGTAGTGTAGTACATGCTACCGGATTTCCAATCAATGCAACTTTGTCATTTTGTTGTAAAGAGAATGAAATATTATTTAAAATCGTTTCATCAGCAACCTTTTTGCAAAGACCTTCAACATTTAATATCTGCTTTCCTGACTCACGTTCTGGTTTGAAGTCAATAAAAGGATATTTTCGTGTAGATGGTTTAATATCATCCAGTATTATTTTATCCAATATCTTCTTTCGTGATGTTGCTTGTTTAGACTTTGATGCATTTGCTGAAAACCGTGCAATAAAGTCTTCAAGCTCTTTGATCTTATCTTCTTTTTTTCTATTAACATCTTTTAATTGCTTAGCCATCAACTGACTTGATTGATACCAAAAATCATAGTTACCAGAATAAACACGAATTTCACCATAATCAACATCGGCGATATGCGTGCATACTTTATTTAAGAAATGCCGGTCATGTGATACAACGATTACTGTGTTTTCATAGTTCATAAGGAATTGTTCAAGCCACGCAATCGCCTGGATATCTAGCCCATTAGTAGGTTCATCTAACAATAACGTATCTGCGCCAGAAAACAAAGCTTGAGCAAGCAATACTTTTACCTTTTCACTCTCGGTTAATTCACTCATCTTTTGCTCATGATATTCATTGTTGATTCCAAGTCCATTTAATAAAATTGCCACTTGGCTATCTGCATTCCAACCATCTAACTCCGAAAATTCTGCTTCTAGATGCCCTGCTCGTTCTCCATCCTCATCGCTAAAATCTGCTTTTTCATATAATGCATCCTTCTGTTGCATAATTGAAAATAATTTTTCATTGCCACGTAGAACAACTCGCCCAACCGCTTCATCTTCATAGGCATAGTGGTCTTGTGTTAATGTGAATATCGTTTCACTACTTCCTTTATATACTTCACCAGTATCCGGCTCCAATTCACCACTGAGTACTTTTAAAAAAGTACTTTTTCCTGCTCCATTTGCACCAATTAATCCATAACAATTTCCGTTTGTAAATTTAATATTTACTTCTTTATATAATGTCCTTTGTCCAAAACGAACACTTACATTATTTGTTCCAATCATTATCATTACCTCCAAACTTACTTTGCAATTATACCATACATCAGCACATAAACTACTACTTTTATAAAAAAGGATAATTCTATTAAATTATCCTTTAGCTGCTATTCTTTGAATACACCAAATCTTTTTTTCTTACTGTAGGTCGTATGTAATAATTCATGAGCTAAATGTGATCCTGGTTCTCCAAAGAAACTGGAGTACAACTCTTGAATCTGTTTGTTTTCATGCGACTTTCGAACCAAACAATTACTATCTTCATCATACAACGCTTTCGCGCGAAGTTTTCTAAAATCAGGTGCTCCTTTAGCATTTTTTAATACTGAAGAAATTTGTGGTTGTCCACCACCATTGATGCACCCACCAGGGCACCCCATAATCTCAATAAACTGATATTTTGTTGTTCCATCTTTTATTTGCTCAAGTAACTTTTTAGCGTGAATCATACCACTTGCAACAGCAACAAAAACTTCTTTTCCATTAATCTCAATTGATGCTTCTTTAATTCCATCAAGACTGCGGACTTCTTCAAATTCTATTTTGTCTAATGGTTTATGCTCAATTAGTTCTTTTACAGTCCTAAGTGCAGCTTCCATAACACCTCCTCCTGTACCGAAGATAACACCAGCTCCAGAATACTCTCCAAACATATCTTGATCAAATTCTTGATCTGCCAAAGAATTAAAGTCAATCCCAAGCATTTTAATCATTCGTGCACACTCTTTTGTGGTTAACACAATGTCTACGTCTTTTATTCCGTTGACCTTGTTTTCTTCCCTTTCAATTTCAGATTTCTTTGCTGTACACGGCATAATAGATACAACATAAATATCTCTTGTCTTTATTCCTTTTTGCTTTGCGTAATGTGATTTTAGCGCTGCACCAAGCATCATATGTGGACTCTTGCAACTACTTAAATGGTCTAATAATTCAGGATATTCAAATTCAATATATCTCACCCATCCTGGGGAACATGATGTTATCATCGGTAATGCTCCGTCTTCTTGAATGCGGTGGATAAACTCCGTTCCTTCTTCCATAATGGTCAAATCAGCTCCAAAATTAGTGTCATACACCTTGCTGAATCCAGCTTGACGCAAAGCTGCAACCATCTTGCCAGTAACTCTTGTGCCGATGGGATAACCGAACTCTTCTCCTAATGCTGCCCGAACTGCAGGAGCTGTTTGAACAATGACATGTTTTTGAGGATCATTAATTAAACTTACAACCTCATGAATAGCTTCTTTTTCTGTTAATGCAGCAACAGGACATGCTGTGACACATTGTCCGCATTGAATACAATTAACATCCCTTAGACTTAGCCCCATGGCAGGTCCTACCTTTGTATTAAACCCACGCCCCTCATATCCTAAAATCCCAAGTCCTTGCATTTTCTTGCAGGTATTTACACAGCGTCCACACAAGATGCACTTGCTTGTATCACGTACTATTCCATGAGAAAGCATGTCCACTGAAATAGGCGTGACTGAGCCATTAAAATCATATCGACGTACATTTAAGTCAGAGGTTAATGTTTGAAGCTCACAGCGCTGATTTCTGGTACAACTCAAGCACTCCTTGCTGTGATTTGACATCAATAAAGCTACCGAGTTTTTCCTACCTTCTAAAGCCCGTTGAGAGTGAGTATAAACAACCAATCCATCCCGCACTGGGTAGTTACAAGAGGTTACAAGATTACGTTGTCCTTCAATTTCAACCAAACACACACGACAAGCTCCTGACTTATTGATTCCTTTTAGATAGCATAGTGTTGGAATTGTAATTCCAATTTCTTGTGCTGCATCAAAGATGGTCATTCCTTCTTCAATTTCCACAGGAATTGAGTTGATGACTACTTTTACCTTTACCATATCCTATCCCCTTTCAACCGCATCAAATCGACAAGCTTTAAAGCATGCCCCACATTGAATACATTTTTCTAAATTTATAACATAACTCTCTTTGCCCAATACTCCATCTATAGCCCCTACTGGACACTCTTTTGCACAAAGTCCACACTTCTTACACTTTTCTTTATCAATTTGATAATCAAGCAATGATTTACAAACTCCTGCAGGACATTTTTTATCTACGACATGTGCAAGATACTCTTCTTTAAATAAAGCTAGCGTCGATAAAATTGGATTTGGAGCTGTTTGGCCTAATCCACAAAGTGATGATTCCTTTATTCGATAACAAAGCTCTTCCATTTCTTTTAATAATTCCACGGTTCCATTACCATTACAAATTTGTTCAAGCATTTCCAACAGTCGCTTAGTCCCAACTCGGCAAGGTGAACATTTACCACAGGATTCATCTACAATAAATTCCATATAAAATTTTGACACCTCAACCATACAACTATCTTCATCTAAAACAATCATTCCTCCAGATCCCATCATAGAACCCAAGTCAATTAAATTATCGAAATCTATCTGTACATCTAAATGCTCCTTGATTAAACATCCCCCTGATGGCCCTCCAGTTTGCACTGCTTTAAACGCTTTGTTTTTAGGGCATCCGCCACCTATTTCATAGATGACTTCACGAAGCGTTGTTCCCATTGGAATTTCAACAAGTCCTGTGTTTGTAATTTTACCACCTAACGCAAACACCTTTGTTCCTGTTGAACTCTCTGTTCCGATACTAGAAAACCACGCTGCACCTTTCAATATAATTTGTGGTATATTCGCAAGTGTTTCAACATTATTTATAATGGTTGGTTTCCCCCAAACCCCTGACACGGCAGGAAATGGTGGTTTTGAAATAGGCATCCCGCGTTTCCCTTCAATGGACATAATTAATGCCGTCTCTTCACCACACACAAATGCTCCCGCACCAAGTCTAATTTCAATATCAAAATTAAATCCCGTTCCAAAAATATTATCTCCAAGTAACCCCAGTGTTTTTGCTTGTTCTATAGCAATACGCAATCTATCAACTGCTATCGGATATTCAGCTCGTACATAAACATAGCCATGCTGTGCCCCTATTGCATATCCTGTTATCGCCATTGCTTCAAGCACCGCATGAGGATCTCCCTCCAATATTGAGCGATCCATAAACGCTCCAGGATCTCCTTCATCCGCATTGCAGATAACATACTTTTCATTACTATCTTGATCCGCTGCAAACTGCCATTTTTTTCCTGTCGGAAAACCTCCACCTCCACGCCCTCTAATCCGTGAATGGGTAACTTCATCAATAACTTCCTGTGGAGTCATTTCTGTGAGTGCAGTTGCTAAAGCTAAATATCCATCTGTTGCAATGTACTCTTCAATATCCTCAGGATTAATTACACCACAATTTTTTAAGGCAATTCGATGTTGCTTTGCATAAAATCCAATTTTATCAATATCCACAATCTTATCTTTTGTTTTCGCATCAATTTCGCTAATTAAAAGCCTATCAATTTTTTCACCTTTAACAAGATGCATCTCAACAATTTCTTTTACGTCGTCCATTTTAACATGACAGTAAAATGTGTTATCAGGATGAATTGCAATAATCGGTCCTTTCTGACATAATCCAAAACACCCTGTTTTAAGTACCTTCACTTCTTGAGTTAACCCGCTATTTTCAATCTCTTTTCTTAATTCATCTATTATCAGCGATGAATCTGAAGATGTACATCCTGTTCCCGAACAAACCATAATATGGCAACGCTCTTGACCTAGCTGACTTAATTTACTGCCATCATAATTAAGTCTTAAACTAACTTTCGAAAGCGCTTTCTTTGAGTATTCTTTAAACTCCTTTATATTATCCATTGATACCTCCTACACTAATCGCTCTGTCTTAGTTATCTCTTTAACTATCCCAGCGACTACCTTTCCAGCCGTTTCACTTCCATATACCTTTCCGTCAACGATGACCACCGGTGCTAACCCACACGCCCCTAAACATCGTGTCGCATCAAGTGAAAATAGTCCATCAGAACTTGTTGAATTTACCTTAGCACCTGTTAATTGTATAAGTTCATCAACTATCGTTTGTGCTCCGTTGACATAACATGCCGTACCCATGCAGACATTAATAATATGCTTTCCTTTTGGTGCTGTTGTAAATTGGGTATAAAATGTCACAACTCCATAAACATCCGCTACGCTAGATCCTGTTGCATTTGCAATCATTTCCATTGCTTCAAAAGGAATATAACCCAGTTCATGTTGTACATCGTGTAACATTAATTTAATTGGTCCAAGATGATTCTTGTAGTGTAAGACTATATCTTTAATCTTCTCTTGCGATGTTGCATTTAACCTTTCCATCTTCTCCCTCCTTCTATGGTTAAGTTCTATTTATAAATTGATCAAAAATCCAATCAATTATAAAACAAAGAGCAATAATAACCATTGTCCACGCAAATAACCCTGCCGTATCTAAATTAATTCTTGACAGATACAACTGTTTACCAATTCCAACTCGTACTTGTCCTAATATTTCAGCCATTACCGAAACCTTTAAGCCCAATCCAGCTGCTACTTTACCACTAGATAGCATTGTGGGAATTAACATCGGGATTGTACTCAGTCTTGTTTTACTCAAAAAAGATTCTGGATAAATTTTTTCTATATCTTTTAATTCTTGTGGCTCGCTATCTAGAGCATGTAAAAAAGCATTATATAACACAGGGAACAACACTAAGAAACACACAATTGAAACACTTGCTTCTGAACCAAACCATATTAGAGTAATAATGATGTAACTAATGTTTGGTATTGATTTAGTCAAGACCTGTATTGGATCAAACAGGTACCTAAAAAATAAGAACTGACTCGATACAATCGAAATCACTAACGCTACAAAAAAGGAGCAAAAAAATCCAATGGCAACACGTGTTAGTGTTGTTAATATGGTTTGGTAGAATATCATCTCTTGAATGTTTCCAAACAAAGTTTCCAGCACTTCTAATGGATATGGAATTAAAATATTATTTTGTACACTCATCGCAACAATCTGCCAGAGAATAACCAAGACGATCCAAGAATATATCTTTCCTTTCTTCATATGTTCTCCTACTATTTATGTTTTAATTATACCATGATGGCTTGATAATTCTACAAATATATCCACAAATTTACTTATGCCCACAATCATTATAAAAAAACCGCCTTACTAGGCGGTGTTCGTATAACTATTTTAAATAAATTTGTTCTGATATTTCAATTCCAAATAAATTTAAAAAGTTTTCTAACTCAACTTTTACATCAGTTGCATCTTTATAATATACATTCATTCTTCCAAAAACAGGTGGAACTTCTTCTGATGACAATTGGTTTATAAAAACACTTTCTGAAACTCCAACTTCATCTGCTCCAAGCATTTCAACAGCATCAAATAAATCGCTATATACAGGATTATTGATACTTTCTGAAACTTCAATCAGAAAATCATCAACCATTTCAGGATACTTCGTGTAGAAAGATTCTAACACAAATATTCCAGCTTGTGGATAGCCATAGCCTCCAAGTTTTTCTTCAACCATCGCCTGCACATCGCCTACAATCATAAGCTCATCAATACTTTCATCGGTTATTGATTTTGAGATTGTTGCAGTGGCTGCAGGTTCTGCCAACAATGCGACATCTGCTTTTCCAGACAAAAGTGCTGCTTGTGCATCAACTACAGAGTTGTAATAAACTATCTCCAGGGTTAGATCATCTTGAAGTGATTCTAGAAGAAGACCCGGTACACTTCCCTCTCCAAAAGCTGCAAGCACCATTCCATCTGTTAATGCATCTTCATTTGCTGCAACAAAATATAAATTGCCCCAAGTTACGATCCCAGCTAATTTATATTCTGTTTTTTCAAGTGTCGCTAATTTACCCCCTAAATTTACAGGTGCAACAATAACTTGATATTCTGGAGTTGGATTTAGAAAAGCTGCCTGCAGTAAATCTGCACCGTCAACAAAGTCAACTAATCCTTCATTTTGTGCTGCATAGGTAACCATAGACAGTGCTGGTGCTCCTTTTGGACTTAATACTTTGATGTCAATATCATTTTCAGAACTATTCCCAGTGGAACAACTTGTTACTAAGACTAGTAGGAGGAGGACACTACATAATTTTTTTATCATTGTTTTTTCTCCCTTTCTTGAATGATAAGTTCTAAGAACTCATCTATTAAAAGTGTTGAAGATTCTTTACTTCCAAAACGTCGGGCTGTAACGTTTTGTCCATCAATTTCTCCATCACCTAAAACCAATTGGATTGGAACTTTTTTTGTCTGTGCTTCTCTAATTCTATATCCTAACTTTTCATTTCTATCATCGACATAAACCCTAAATCCATTTTCTAAAAGTTTTGCTTCGATTTTTTTTGCATATTCCAAGTGATTTTCATGATGAACTGGAATAATAACAATTTGATCTGGTGCTAACCATAGTGGAAACGCACCTGCAAAATGCTCAATTAAAATTCCAATAAAGCGTTCAATCGATCCAAAGATAACACGGTGAAGCATAACAGGGCGTTGCTTTTCACCATTTTGATCAACATAAGTTAAATCAAAACGTTCTGGCAAATTCATATCTAATTGAATTGTACCACACTGCCAAACTCTTCCTAAAGAATCTTGAATATGAAAATCTAGTTTTGGGCCATAAAACGCACCATCTCCTGGGTTAATTTTGTAATCTTTTCCTGCTGCCTTGCATGCTGCTGCTAACGCCGCCTCAGAGCGTTCCCAAATTTCAAGACTGCCGATGTATTTGTCCTCTGGACGCGTGCTTAATTCAATTTTAAATTCTAATCCTAAATGACCATAAACACGTTCAATCAATCGTATAATTTTAACAATTTCTTCCTCAATTTGATCTGGTGTCATAAATATATGGGCATCATCCTGAGTAAATGCTCGGACTCTAAATAATCCATTCAAAGCTCCACTTGCTTCATTACGGTGAACTTGTCCTAATTCTCCCATACGAATTGGTAAATCTTTATAAGAATGTAGTCCATTTTTGTAAACAAGCATTCCTCCAGGACAGTTCATTGGTTTAATTGCAAAGTCTCTATCCTCAACTTCAGCAACATACATATTTTCTCGATAATTGAACCAGTGCCCAGATACTTCCCATAACTCTTTAGACATCATAATTGGGGTCTTAACAAAAACATATCCCTCTTTTTGATGCTCTTCGTACCAATACTGCTCCAAAATATTTCTAACAATCATTCCTTTCGGTAAGAAAAATGGCATCCCAGGGGCATACTCACTAATCATGAATAATTCTAATTCACGCCCAAGTTTCTTATGATCTCTTTTCTTCGCTTCTTCTAAAAGAAATAAGTGTTTTTCTAAGTCTTCTTCACTCTCAAAACAGATTCCATAGACTCTTTGCAACATCTTATTTTTAGCATCGCCTTTCCAATAGGCTCCAGATACTTTCAATAATTTAAAATGTTTAATCTCCTTTACTGTATCAACATGGGGTCCACGACATAAATCAACAAACTCCCCTTGTCTATAACAAGTAATAACTGTTTCTTTTTCATCCATAGAAGATATTAAATCCACTTTATAAGGGTCATCTTTAAACATCTCAAGTGCTTGTTCTTTTGTCAGCGTTTCACGAGTAATGCGCTTCCCATCTTTTGATATTTTCTTCATTTCCTTTTCAATAAGTTGAAGATCTTCTTCGCTTATGGCTTTATCTCCTAAATCTATGTCGTAATAAAACCCCTCGCTTATGACCGGTCCGACCCAAAAAAGAGCTTCTGGATACAATCTTTTTACTGCCTGTGCCATTAAGTGAGCACAACTGTGATTTAAAACATTTAAACTTACATCTTCCTTAATATTAATCATCGCTTTCTCCTCCAGCTAAATAAAAAAACGCCCACAAAAGGACGTTTAACACGCGGTACCACCTTATTTCTTAAACTATTTGTTTAAGCACTCTGATATAACGGTATCTGCCGACATTTCTTTTCTGAAATGTTACTCCCAAGTAGTAATAAGTATGTACAACTATCTTCTTTCACCCAATTGAAGATCTCTCTACGCTTGTATCTATATTTATCTTGTCTTGTTCATCGTATCTATTATTATTTATACACTTAATCGCAATAAAAGTCAATAATTATGCCTTTTTTACAAAAAAAGAACAACCTTAAGTTGTTCTCCCATATAATGTTATTTCTTTTTTGCAGTTGCTTTTTTAACTACTTTTTTAACAGTTGCTTTTTTAGCTACTACTTTTTTAACAGTTGCTTTTTTAGCTACTGGTTTTTTTGCAGTTGCTTTTTTAGCCACTGGTTTTTTTGCAGTTGCTTTTTTAGCTACTGGTTTTTTTGCAGTTGCTTTTTTTGTTGTTGCAGCCATGATATTTCCCCCCTCTTTGGATTTTCTTATGAATCGCATTCGATTACCACTTGGGCAGCCAACCTAGCAATTGGCACGCGATTAAGAATTAATACAAGATTTATGAGAGAGTGTCTCATTTTTTGTGCTTGTATTTTATAGGTACCACTTGGCGAAAATAATTTTTTTATTTTCTATTTTTATTATAATCTATCACAGTTATAATCTCAAGAGTTTTTTTACATTTTTTCATTTTTATTCATTTTATTTTTCTACACAAAATAAAAAAAACATCTCTTCAAAATGAGATGTTTCTTATCCTACGCTTTTTATAAAGTTAATCACTTTTTCAAAATAATCATATTGTAAAAATGCATCTGCATGACGCCCTTGAGAGTAGGTCACTAAATCTTTTTTAGTATTACACTCATAAAACAAATCAAAGACCATCGATGATGGAACAAACGAATCGGATTCACCGTGAATAAATAGCACCGGAATTTTAATCTTCTTCACTTGTTCTATTGTATTAGCTTCTTCCACCGAAAACTTCGCTTTCCAAGATGCTAAAATTGTTACTCCTGGAATTAAAATATTCAATGGTAATTTTAAGTACTGTTCGATTTGATATTTCAACAATTGCGTTAATGTCGAATAAGCACTATCCGAGATAATGCATTTTACATTACTTGGTAAGTTTTCTCCGGCAGCATTTAACACAGCATTAGCACCAATAGATACTCCATGCAATACAATTTCTGCAGATGGATCTTCCTTGATAATCCAATTGATCCAGCTTTGAACCTCTTCTCTTTCTTTCCATCCTAATGTTGAATATTGTCCTTCACTTTCACCATGGGCTCTAAAATCTGGCAATAAGCAATGGTATCCTTGATCATAAAACTTTCTAGTCAAATCTAAAATTTGTGTACCATAAAATCCATATCCATGAGCACAAATCACCCAACGATGACTAGGACGTTCATTTCGCAGTGATACTGCGTGCAACAACATGTCTTTTTCTCCTAAAATCCATTGCTTTTCTTTTTTGATATTTTCAAACCAAAAATCATTTTCTAACTTGTTAGGTAATGCGTTAGAAAAGTTTAAGTATGGAGATTCTTTCTTCCTTTTAAATATCTTAGAAAATACGTAAACACACGATGTGCAATACGCAGCCGCAATCGCCACGGTAACACCAGCTACTACCGCAATTGCTTTTTCTAATTTTTTATTTTCTGCCATAAGCAACACCTCCATTTTTATAAATTATACACCATTGCCATTCAATATTCTAGCTTTTTTATTGAACAGATTCAGTTCTTATTGTTTCGTGCCTATTTTTCGATAATTGTAGCCCGTAAATCATCACTTTTTCATTTTTATTGCTTTTCATCTTCTCCTAATTCAATCGTAACAGTCTCTAGTCCTGATTCAATTGTGTTAATTATTAAATCTTGAACGAACAGCGTTGCTTTGAAATCCAATTTTGCCTCTTCAAGAGCTCTTTTTATTGCTTCCTCAGCATTTAGTTCCATCCTTTTAATCGGTGTTTTAAGTGACACATTGGCACTTGTCTTCGCCCCACGAGCTAGCCCTAAAACATCCATTATAGCATCTCCTATTTTTAATTCATGTTGAAAATCAGCATTTAGTGGTTGAATTTTAGTACAGTGAACAGATACTTCATCACAATATAATTCTTGATAAATGTCTTCTGTTATAAACGGAAAGAAAATTCCAAAATTCTGTAGTAGTTTATAATGGATCAATCCCACTGTTTTTTGTCCTGAAAATCTTCCTTTTTCTCCAAATTCTTCCGGTCTATACAGACGATGTTTAACAATTTCAATGTAGTTATCACAGAAATTCCAAAAAAACTTTTCTAGCACATTTAATGCCAAACCTACTTCATATTCATCCAAATACTTTAAAAATGATTTCTCCATTTCATCATATTTTGCCAAAATCCAACGGTCAAAATACCAACAATCTTTCATGTCCTCAAAATTAAGCTTTGCAATCTCTTTTCTATTAAAATCTTGCAGATGCATTTCGATAAACTTCGATACATTCCATAATTTGTTAATTATTTTTTTTCCTCGTTGCAACGTTTCTTCAGTAAACAAGATGTCTGTTCCAAGTCTCCCTGATCCAGCCCAATAGCGAATGCCATCCGCAGAGTGTTGATCAATCAAATCCATCGGCTCCATTTTTGAGTTTCCTTTACTTTTACTTACCTTTTCACCTTTATCTGCCATAACAAATCCAGAAATCATTACATTATCCCATGGTTTCTCTCCAAAATGATAAAAACTTTTAACTATCGTATAAAAATCCCATGTCCTAATAATTTCACTGGCATTTGTTCTAAGGCTCATAGGGCGTAAATACTTTTCGTAGCTACCCTGTTCACCATAGCGCATATTAATTAAAGGAGTTACTGAAGATGTAGCCCAAGTATCCATAACATCTTTTTCAGCTGTAAACTCTGTACAGCCGCAAGAACAACCTTGTTTCGGTTTGTCCACTAATGGGTTAACTGGACAGTCTTCTCTTTCAGCGAAAATTGGTTGTCCACAGTCATTACAATACCACACCGGAAAAGGCACCCCAAAGTATCTTTGGCGTGATATACACCAATCCCACATAATATTTTCAACCCAGTCATTATAGCGATTTTGCATGTATGCAGGACGCCATTGCACTTGATCACCAATGGCTAAAAAATCCTTCTTATGTGATGTTGTGTCTATAAACCATTGTTTCATAACTGCATATTCTACTTCTTTACCACACCGCTCATGCGTTTGAACCTCATGTTCCATTTCTTCAATTTTAACAACCAGTCCTAACTCACTCAAATCATCTATTATCTGTTTTCTAGCATCTTTAATCTTTAACCCACCATAAATAGGAACTTCATCTATGATTTTACCATAATCAGTAAAAATATGCTTCAGTGGTAAGTTATACTTTTTCCACCATTCGATATCTGTTTGGTCACCAAAAGTACAGCACATAACCATGCCAGTACCTTTATCAATCGCAACTTTTTCATCAGCTAATATCGGAACCTCAACATCAATTAATGGAATTTTAGCCGTTTTTCCAATAAAATGTTTTCTAAGCTCATCATTAGGATTCACAAAAACTGCAACAATCGCCGGCAATAATTCTGGTCTTGTTGTCGCAATGACAAACTTCTCTCCATCTTCTACTGTTTTAAATGTTATGTAATTAAAATTAGTTTTTAGTGTCTTCGTTTCTAACTCTGCCTGAGCAATTGAGGTTAAACATTCCGTACACCATAAAGCTGGTGACTCTTTGTGATAACAGTGCCCTTTTTCAACTAAGTCTAGAAATGAATTTTGACTAATTTTAATCGTGGATGGACTAACCGTTTTATAAGCTAAATTCCAGTCAACGCTAACTCCCATTTTACTAAATAATTCCTTAAACTCATCTTCATATTTATCCGTAGTTTCATAACAAAGCTTAGAAAATTCCTCACGTCCAATTTGATGAGCCTTCTTTCCTTGTTCTTTTTCAACTAAACGCTCACTTGGAAGACCATTATCATCAAATCCAAATGGATAGAAAACATTAAAACCTCTTAGCCTTTTATATCTTGCTACCATTTCTGCTTGTGAATACGAAAAAATATGGCCTATATGAATTTTACCACTCACTGTTGGTGGTGGTGTATCAATTGAAAAGACCTCTCTTCCATCTGGTTGAAATTTATATATTTCTTTTTCTTTCCAATACTCTAGCCATTTGCTTTCTTTTAATTGTGCTTCATACTTTTTATCTAACATACTCTGCTCCTCTTTCTACAAATAAAAAACGCCCATCAACAAAAGGACGTTTAACCGCGGTACCACCTTTATTCACCCCATAATGGAATGCACTCAAACGTTTAACGCACGCAACGGGTCTTCTTACTTCAGTTCAGAATTCCAACTCCTAGACTACTTTTCAATTTCTATGCGAACTTTTCTCAGCACCAAAGTTTCTCTTTATGTCACTAGAAATTTACTTCCTTCTATTCTCGGTTATTTCACATTCATTATATCAATACTTTATAAAAATATCAATTCTTATTTGCCTGTTGATTATGTAAAATGATTGTAAAAAAAGAAAGAGTTTAGCTATAATATCTTTAAATTCTTAAAAAAGGGGCTTTTTTCATTGCCATTTTACACTTACTGTACATGTTGCATATGCTAATAACCAGAGAATTATGAACTTTCTCATTGCATCTAGTCCATGCTCAATCCCCTTTAGACTTCATTAATTTAGAACCGAATATTTTCACTTATGATACTCTTCGCATTCCATTGAACCACGCTAATTCAATTCAAAATAAGCTCCTCTATCTATATGCTTCAAACGATTATCAAAGAAATGTCTGAATGATATGTAAGAGAGTAGGCAATGGCTCACATCATCCATCCCCGTTTACCACTCTTCATATGCCATTTTAACCTATTTTCTAAACAAAAGTATATAAATTCTTCATATAAAAACTCCGCACCTAGCGAAGTTTCTGTGAACATATACTTCTAATTGAACAGTTTATAGATAATCAGTCATTGCGTTATTCCGTTCATTTCAATTAACTCGTCGAAATAATTTAGAATTCTTGAATCGTGCGTTACAAAGATACAAATGGAATCACTCCTCAAGCATTCCATCACACAACGCATCACAGTTGTGGTTGTCTCATCATCCAGTGCACTTGTAATCTCATCAGCAATAATAATTTTGGGGTGATTAACAAGTGCTCTTGCAATAGAAACTCTTTGTCTTTCTCCACCAGATAAATATTTTGCTTTGAGACCAAACTTGTCTTCAAGTTCAACTTTTTTTAAAAGCTCCTGTACAATTTGCTTTCTTTCCCTCTTTTTTTTGTTCGTATATAACAGAGGCAATTCAATATTCTGATACACAGACTTGTTTTCTAACAACTGAAAATCTTGAAAAATATATCCAAAATTAGCATTACGCACTTGCAAAAGCTCTTGCTTTGATAGCAATTTGTAGTTATCTCCATCAATTACACATTGACCATCGTACTTTAAATCTATCATCCCTATTATGTTTGCTAAAGTTGTTTTACCAACTCCTGATTTTCCAGTAATACAATACTTTTTACCAAGATAAAATTCATAGGAAAAATTATCAATAACCTCAACCTTCCTCTCATTTGAAAAAAATGATCTACTTACCTTATCAATAATCAGGTAGGGTTTAGTCATGAAAATCTCCTCTCAAATTGCTGTAGACATCACTATAGAGCAATCGAGTTACAGGGTAAACTGAAAATAATACAATAAATATTCCGGCAAGGATAAATACAAACACATTAAATTGATTCACTTGTAAAATATTCAAAGTAACACATGCCAACAAAACTGAGATGCTCACAATTAGTATATTCAATAAGATAACACGCAGAATAACTTCGCTTAATTTAGCACCATACAATAGATTTAGTGTGTACTCTTTTAAGTTGCAGTCAGTAATGTAACTAACTATACGACTTGTGACAATACATAAAAACAGTATAGCAATTAGCACCACTATGCAAAATATCAGCAACTGTGACCATGTAGCGTGGATATTATCTTCCAATAAGCTATTTACATCTATTATGTTTATAAATATTCCATCGCTCATGCTGTTTAAATCATCGACAAAACTATCAACTACATCTTGTGGTGCGTTGACAAAAATGAAGTTTTGAAGATAATTATTCAAAGTTACTTTATCCAATCCGATATCCAATAACTGTTGAAACTTCCCAACATACACAAGCTCATTGAACGGAAGCACTAAAACTCTACCAAATGTTGAAATCAACTGTATCGGTTTAGTTTCCTCAATATACTCGCCGATGATCTTGTTGTTGATTGAAGGATCTCCATAAGAAATAATTTGGACAGGATTTTCTCCACGATACTTGATGTTATAAAAGTCCTCAAATAGTCCAAATCCAATGATCACATTATTATTATCAATCGATGTCAACACGGTTCCCAGTACATATTCTTGATATTCTTTTGTGAACGTGTACAAGTAACTTAAAATTTCAGACTCATTTGCGATGTTACCATCTGTGTGAATCTCAACTTGTTGCAATACGTTATTGCGCGTATAATTTCGATAAGCTGATGTTCGACTAGCTTCATAGTTGACGATGATATGCATGGCAAAACTTGATGCCACTAAAAGCACCGCCAAAACAACCACAACTATGCACAGTCTAATTTTATAATTCCAAAAGTCTTCTACTGCCAATAAAAACTGTCTACCTATTTTTTTCATGTCCATCACCTCTCAAGATTAAACTCAAGCTGATTGCTTGAATTATGAAAACAAAAATCAAAACACAGCTCAATCCGATTATACCATTAACCCATCCTCGACGCCATGTTACCTCAATAACTAAAGCATATATTCCTAAAAAAATACAGCAGCAAGAGCTAGCTCAACAAGAAAAGATTTTAACTCTCTCAAGACTATATTCTGCGGCGATATGCCTGTTTTCTTTAAAAATTCATACTCCTTTAATTTCCTAGTTTTATCTGTGTAGTCGATTAAAAGAAATGCGAAAATTGCCATGCATAATAAGATTAAAACAGCTCTCTCAAGATCACTTAACATTTGGAATTCTCCAATAACGCTTCGGAATGTGACTTCGTAGTGCTCAACATCTGTTGCTCCTGCGTCGATTAACATCTTGAAAATTAAATCATGCTCATGAACAGTGGTTGTAGAAATAAATGTGTGTGTTTTTAAATTCTTCAATGCAACAATATTTGCAATGGCACTTACATTATGAATATCTGGACTTTTCTCTTCAAATAATCCAATTGCTAAAAATTGCTTACCATCAATTTCAAGCTCAGTATCTACGACAAATTCTAGGATGTCAAACTGATTTGAATTTAGGATCGCAACACTTTTTTCTCGATAGAAATAATATTCATTAAGTTCAGCTCCGAGCACCATTTGAATATCATAAGACAATAATCCACCAAATGGCTTTGCATACATGATTGAGGACTCACTATCAAATGTGATTATCTGTGTTACTCCAGTGCGATTAATTAACTCATCGTATAATGAATTAGCTAATCCTGCAGAATCTTCTTGTAGAGTAAAAGAAATGTAATTACTGTTCAATGAAAATGGTCCTACAAATTTCTCTCTAACTTTATTTTCAATGTATCCAAAAAATATTAATATTGCACTCATAACGCAAATCAACATGGTAACTCGACTTTTTTTCATTATTATTTTTCTCCATTTTCAGATATCAAACTATTTTCCATTATATCTGTGAGACGGTGTAACTTGCACATATCCATCATAATAGAACTCAAGTTTGATTCAGTTTTGAGTTTCAACATTTTTTGTATAATTCACATTATTTGGAAATCCATATGTATATCCTTTCGCAAATACTACCACAGGCAAAGCCAGTAAATTTAAAACGGAAGCAATTCCTTTGATAAATTGAATAATTGTTTGTTTCATATAATCCATCTTTTTCCTTAGCTTGAAACAAATCATTTTATATAGCATATTTAGTTACTCCGTATCTTTCATCCCTTCATATTGTTAAAGTATCTAAATTCTATATATATATATCACCGATAGCAATTTTTGTCAATTTTATAACAAGTTAGATCGTGTAAAATGATAGTAGAATAATTAGACAAAGAATTTAGCTAATACTTATATAGTTAATTCTACAATATTTCACAATCGTTTGACACCCAGCACTTGTCTTAGTATTAAAAAAAAAAGAGATTTTACCCTCTTTTCAATGCTTATTACTGCGCTGTCAACTCATAGATTTTATCCCACAATTCCTGCACGCCATCTTTTGTCTTACTGGATACACCTAAACAGCTTGTCTCAGGAACTTTCAATTTTTCAGCGATCCGTTTCTTAAATACTTTCAGCTCACTTTGTTTACACTTATCCTTTTTGGTAGCACAAACAATAATGGGTAATCTACATGACCTCGCATACTCAATCATTTCCAAATCATCTTGTGTTGGTGTATGCCGATAATCTACCAGTAATATTAGTGCTCTAAGTTGGCTTCTTTGAGTGAAATACTCATCCATCATTTTCCCAAATAAAGCAACTTCCTTTTGTGATCGATTCGCAAATCCATATCCCGGAACATCCACAAAAACAACTATTTTGTTGACTGAAAAGAAATTCAACAGTCTAGTTTTTCCTGGTGTGTTTCCTACATAAGCTAATCTTTTTCTGTTGACCATCGCATTAATCATCGATGACTTACCAACATTACTTCTTCCTGCAAATACAAACTCTGGCAAAGAGGTTTCAGGCCATCCTTCTTTACCTTGCGAACTTGTTAAAAACTCAACTTCAAAGTAATCCATTTAAACCAGAGCTTCTTTCAAAACTTGGTCCATTGTTTCCACTGGAATAAACTCCATATCTTTCTTTAAAATTTCTGGGAATTCATCAATATCCTTCGTGTTGCTTTTAGGCATAATAACTTTTCTAATCCCTACTCGATGAGCAGCCAATGATTTTTCTCGTAATCCTCCAATAGCCAAAACATGCCCTCTTAAGGTTACTTCTCCAGTCATCGCTATCTTCGAATCCACTGGTTTCTTTGTGATAGCTGACACAATCGCAGTTGTCAAAGTAATCCCTGCACTTGGTCCATCTTTAGGGACTGCTCCTTCAGGAACATGAATGTGAATATCGTGAGTTTCAAAGAATTTTGGATCAATATCATATTTTTTTGCATTTGATTTGATGTAATCTAATGCAATTGATGTTGACTCTTTCATAACATCACCCAAATATCCAGTCACCACAAATTGACCCTTGCCATCAAAATAAGTTACTTCTACAGGAAGTACATCTCCACCAAATGAAGTATAAGCTAACCCAGTAACAACTCCTACTTGGCTTTTCTTTTCTTTTTGACCATACTCAAACTTTTCATTTCCTAGCCACTCTTGAATCATTTTCTTTGTTATTTTCGCAGATTTCTTCTTTTCTTTCAGGATAGATAAAACTACCTTTCTGCATAAAGACGCAATGACTCTTTCCAACTGCCTAACACCAGCTTCTCTTGTATAGTGGCGAATCAAATATAACACTTCATTTTCTGAAATTTTAAATTGACTCTCTTTCAACCCATTAACTTCAATTTGCTTAGGCACTAAGTGTTCCATTGCAATATTGATTTTTTCCAATTCTGTATAACTTGATAAGTTAATAATTTCCAAGCGATCTTGTAGTGCATGAGGAATCTCTTCTAAATAGTTTGCTGTTGCGATAAACATTACTTTAGATAAATCATACGGTTCCTCTAAGTAATGATCTGAGAATAATTTGTTTTGTTCAGGGTCTAAAACTTCTAACATTGCACTACTTGGATCACCTTTATAATCAGAACCCATCTTGTCTATTTCATCGATTAAGAAGACTGGATTAATAACCCCAGCAGATTTCATTCCTTGTATTATTCTTCCTGGCATACTCCCTAAGTAAGTACGGCGATGTCCACGAATTTCTGATTCATCTTTCACACCACCTAATGACACCTTGATGAATTTTCTATTCAAGGCTGTTGCGATTGATTTAGCTAAAGATGTTTTCCCCACCCCTGGAGGACCTACAAGACATAAAATAGGTGCTTTTAAACTGCTTGTCATTTCTTTAACTGCTAAGTATTCCATGATTCTTTCTTTAACTTTTTCAAGCCCATAATGTTCTTCATCTAACGATTTTTGAACATCTTTCAATTCCTTGGTATCCTCTGTTTCTCCATACCATGGAGTTTTTAACAACCAATCTAAATAGGTTCTTACAACCGATGCCTCTCCCGATGATGATGGTAGGGTTTCATATCGTTGAAGTTCCTCTAACGCCTTTTTCTTCACTGATTCTGGATAAGGATTTTTTTCAATTAACTCTCTAATATCTTCTACATCATCTGTTACATTCGCAATATCACCTAGCTCTTCTTTAATTGTCTTCAGCTTTTCTCTTAAATAGTATTCTCTTTGTCCAATCTCTAAGCGATCACGAACCTTATCATTAATTTCTTTCTCTAAATGTTGAACTCTTCTTTCTTCTTCCAACTCATCCAAAATTAAATTCAATCGTTCATTAACATTTGTTGTTTCTAACATTCGTTGTTGATGCTCTTGTGGCATAACAAAATAATGTGCAAACTGGTGTGTTAAAGAAACCGCTGAAACACCATGTGCCATTTTCGTAATAACGTCTTTTGGAAAGTTACGAATTCCACTTCCAAAATCTTCCATCTTTCGAGCAACTCGATTGACCAACATTACTTCTTCTTTGAAATCACCGATTTCATCAGGCATAGTAACAACTTCAGCAATAGCTCTACCCTCTTTTATTTTTTTCTCTGATATTTTAGCTCTTTCAATCCCAATACAGTTGATTAAGATTAACCCATCTTTACTTTTTGATGACTCAATTTTGCAGATAGTTCCTACTTCATAGATTTTATCGTAGTTAACTTCCTTATCAAAAATATCGACTTGCGCTGTCACAAATAGATGGTTATCATAATCACTTTGAGCAACCTGAACTGCATTTAAACTTTCAGTTCGTCCAACTTCTAATACCATTCTTTGCTCAGGAAATACAATGACTCCCCTTGTGGTTAATAATGGTAATTCTATTTTCATATCTTTTTTCATCCTGTGTCCTCCAAAAATTCAAAATAAGACGTAAATCGCCTTATTTCTTAGCAGAATCTTTAATTAATTCATATGCCTTACGCAAACGAATATCATATTTTAAATTTGTTGTTTGTATCATTTCCTTTAGCTTATCCACTTCCATGTGATATTGTTCAGAAATTGATTTATATTCTTCTTCAATCTCGCTCTCTTCAACCTCTAGGTTTTCTTGTTTTGCAACTTCTTCTAAAACAAGGCGAAGTTTTACTTTTTTAGAGGCATCTTGACCCATTTGTTCACGAAGATCTTCTGATTTCTGACCAGTCATTTCTAAAAATGCTGATAGAGAAACTCCTTGTTGTTGAATTCTTTGTGCAAATTCTTGGATCATTTGATCCGTTTCTTCACGAATCATTTCTTCTGGAATATCAACTTCTGCTCCATCCACCACCTGAGACATCAGCTGATCCATTGCGCTGTTTTCTGCACGTTCAGTTTTGCTACTTTCTAAATCTTTACGAATATGCTCTTTTAAATCTGCCAAAGTTTCTACATTAGGTGCATTCACATCTTTTGCAAACTCATCATCCAAATTAGGGATTTCCTTACGCGTTACTTCATGAACTGTAACTTCAAAAACCACTGGTGCTCCAGCTAATTCAGCTGCATGGTAATCTTCAGGGAAAGTAATGTCAATATCTTTTTTATCTCCTGCTTTTACTCCAACTAATTGCTCTTCAAATCCCGGAATAAAAGTTCGTGACCCCAGTTCTAACTGGTGCCCTTGAGCCGCTCCGCCATCAAAGGCAACGCCATCTTTCTTTCCAAGGAAATCAATGACCACCGTGTCCCCATTTTCTGCAGAACCATCTTTTGCAATCATGTCAACAAAGCGTTCGCGTAATGTTTCAATTTCTGCATCAATTTCTGCATCTTCTACAGTTACTCCCTCAACTTTATACTCAATACCTTTGTATTCTCCTAATTTTACTTCTGGTTTTACAACTAAAATAAATCCAATTTCTGCTTGATCTGCTGTAAAACTATTAATCTTAAGCTCAGGACGTGCAACTAGAGTTAATTGATGCTCTTCAATTCCTTCAATTAATGCTTGGTTTGCTAAGCTTTCAATAGCTTCAATATACACGTTATTTTGTGACACTTGCTTTTCCACTAAATTTTTAGGAGCTTGTCCTTTTCTAAACCCTGGAATTTCAACTTCCTTCGCTAATTTATCAAAGGCTTTAGTACATGCTTCTTTCCATGTTACACCATCTAATGTTGTTGTTAATTCACCTTTTGATTTTTCTAATATTGTCCAATTTGACATTTTCGCTTCCTCCTCTATTTCCAAAATATTTCTATATAAGTATAGCAAATTCTATTATATTTTTAAAGATTTATCCTCCCAAAATGCTAAAATCTCATCCCAAGTGATTTCCTTAGTTTTATGATTGTGAAAAAATAATTCAAATTCTTTTTCTCTTCCCAAATAAGTCATCGCTCCCAATACGCTTGCAAAAGCTAGTGTTTTTGCTTTTGATACTGCATAACTTAGGGGCAAATACTCAAAACCCCATTGAAAAATTAGCGTTTTACACAATTCAAACAAAGAAGGCTCTGTACTACCCAACAAATCCTCTAACCTTGCCACTGCTTGAAGAATGCTTTCTGACTTATCAACACAAGTACATTGGTTGGGAATAAACACAATCTCATCTCCATCTTTATTCAGTGTGAATTCCACTTTCAGTTCTTGTCTAATACAAGAATCAATGAGTAATAGTGCAGCAGGAAGATAAGGCTTTCCAGCAAAATATCTCTTAAGGTCATCGCTATACATCCTCAGATCCAATTTATCTAGCTGATTAGCTGCTAACAACTGCTTTTGTTCATCTGAAAACAAATAAGTTTCCAGATCTTCCTCATTTAGCAACCTTGTTTTTTTGCTTTTTGTATTTTCTTTAACCAGCTGAAAATATTCCCCTAACTTCTTTTCCACATCAAAAGGGATATATGGCATTTTCAACTCTGCATGGATTAAAATATTAGCTTGATCCCATTTTTCATCATCAATCAAATTACTAATTTCATCCAAAACTTCTTGATAGTAGTTTTCCATAATATCCCCTCGTTACTTCAATTACTTTTCTTGTTGTTTCTTTAAAAAATTTAATTTTTTAAAGAACGTATTCTTTTCTTCAATTTCCGCTTCTTTTTGTGCTATTCTCTTTTCACTTAAATCTAACTCAAATTCTTCAAGTCGTCTTTGTTCACCTAAGATAGCCTCATCTAATTCTGTTAACTCATCATTAGCATCTTTAATCATACGAGCTAATTTTTCATTTTCTTCTAGTATCTTTTCTTCTCTTTGCTGGTGAAGAGACATTCTTCTCTCAGCTAATTCTGATAATGTTGCTGTCCTTTCTTCCACTTTTCTCTCGTAAGCTAGAAGAAGCTCATGATGGCTATTTCCATATCCCGCTTCAACTAAATTTTGTATCCCTTTTTCCTTTGCTAGTTGTTCTTCAATTCGCTGTCTTAGTGCCTCTACTTCATTGTTTGCTTGAAGTAATAATTCTTCATATTGCTTTTGAGATTGTGTTAATTCTTCTTTCTTTTCAATCTCTACTACCTCTATCTGATTTTTTAGCTCTGTTTCTCTTTCTCTACTAGCTAAAAGAAGTTGGTGAAGCTTTCTCTCTTTCTCTTGCTCTCTAATAAACTGCTGTTCTTTATATTCTTTTAAATATAAATCATTACGTTTTCTTTGTTCTTCAAGTAATCGATCATATTCAACTTTTTGATTTGCAAATGATGTATTCAATTCTTCCATCGTTAAATCAAACTCTTCACCTTGCTCAATTTTTAACGCTTCTAACCGGCTCAATTCTTTTTCTAGTTGAGCATTTTGTTTCTTTCTCTCATTTGCAAGTGCTTGCTGCTTTTTAGCTAGAAGTTTATCATAAACTCCTTGTTGTTTTTCCATCAATTCACTAATTCTAGTTTGTTCTTCAGAAAGAATTTCCTCTTTTTTGTTAATTAATTCTTTCAATTTTCCTTCTTCTGCTACACGTTTTAATGAAAGTTTTTGGATTTCATCATTAATTTCTTGTTGCACATCTGATAATACCTTTTCTTCTAGAAGAATTGCCTGATTCAATTCATTAACCGCTTTAGAAGACTCTTGTTCTAAGTTTAGACGATGTTGTTCAAACTCTGTGCGTTGTGTCTTAAGTGATAAATCCATTTTTTGTACTGCTTCTTTTGCCTCAATTAATTTTGTTCCTAATTCTTCTTTTTCCGATTCAATCGATTTAAGCTTAGCCATATACTCATTCTTAAGCTTATCATTTTGCTCATCACCCATGCGCACTGTTTCTTCAATATCCGCTGTTAAGATTGCAAAACGTTCATTCCATTTTTGGTTCTCTTCTTCTTGTTTCAACAATCTTTCTTGTTCATTTGAAGTTTCTTGCACTTTCAACTGTTCAATGCGCTCTTGAAGCTCTACTTCTAGTGCACTCAACTCATTTTCAAAGGAAAGCTTCAACCCATCATACTCTTCCTTTTTCAAAACAACTTCTTGCTGTAAATCTTGTTTATGTTTTTCAACATCTACTTTATAACGAGCCAAAATATTTGCGTTTTGTGTCTCTAACACTTTAATATCTTGTTCCTCTTTAGCGACAAACTCTTGAATTTTCAAATCAAAGCTCGCTTCAATTGTTTTTTGTTTTTCTTCAAAATCAATCTCACGGTTATTCAATATCATTTGACGTTCTGATTCAATCGTTTCCTGTTGAGCCACTAACTCAGCTAACAACTGGTTGTGTTTATTAATTTCACCTTGTTTAAATTGCTCCATAACTTGATGTTTAGCTTGTAATCCTTCCAACACTTGAGTATAGTATTCTACTTCTTGTTTGTTCTCTTTTTCTTTTCTTTCTTGATCTAACCTCAAGCTTGAAACAAGTTGTTCGGATTTTTCTTGTTGCACAAACAACTGCTTTTCTAGCATTGATATTTCCGTTGTAGAAATTTCTTTTTCTCTCTCCAACTCTAAAAATCTTAGCTCGAATTCACGCTTCATTCCAGCAATGTTTTCTTCAGAAAGTATCGTCATTCCGGATTTTTTTGACTCCAAGTGCTCAAGTTTATCTTTATATCCTTGAACTAAATCATTAAATTCAATATCCCATTGCTTTCTTGCTAATTCATTATCTTTTTCTAATACTTTTACTTCCTGTTTAAAGTTTGTTTTCTTTTCTGCCATCTCTTCTTGAAACGATTTATACATTTGTTCCAAAGATCGTTTTTCTTCCAATAATGCATCTTCTTCAGTTTTTAAATTTTCTTGAATACTACTAATTTCACGTTCAAGTGCTAAAGCAACGCTTTTCTTCTTTAATTCATAATCTAGCTCCAATGACGTCTTTCTTGTTTCTTGCTGTTTTAATAACTTGTTCATTATTTCGTTAGCAGATATATCTTGAAGCTCAATTTCTTTCGCCAAAGATAATTGGTATGTTTTAATGCGGTCTTTCTCTTCTTGTTCCAACTGCTGTTGATACAAATAGAGTGCCTCACTTGCTTCTTCTTCTTTTAAGATATCTTCTTTCTTTTCTTCTATTCTCTCTTCAAG
>JBKECT010000041.1:0-2378 GCA_047974855.1 Anaerorhabdus sp. | reverse complement strand
AAAAGGACCAGAATTTACTGATCCTTGTCTTAATTAATGCTATAATCACCTAAATCTCTACATTAACGAAATTGATCAATCAATTTTTGCAGTTCTTCTTTAGACTCAGGTGTATTCCCCTCTAGGGATTGAAGCATTTCCAGCAATTGTTTCGATGACTCGGAAATTTCATTTTGAACAGTAGAAAGTTCTTGAGCTATTTGAGATAAAGGAATGACTTCCTCTTCTTCAAATGTATCTACATATCGAGGTATGTTAAGATTGTAATCATTTTCCTTTATTTCATCTAGCGTTGCTAAACGTGCGTATTTTTCAACATTCTCACGCTTAGTATATGTCTCAATAATTTCCTTTACATGATCATCCCCTAGTTTATTTTGATTCTTTTCTTTATCAAAACCATTTGATGCATCAATAAACAGTATATCCGTTGTAGAGCGTGCCTCTCTTCCCTTAAACACTAGTACACATGTTGGAATACTCGTTCCATAGAATAAGTTCGCAGGAAGCCCTATAACTGCATCTAATAGGTTATTGTCAATAATATTCTTACGTATTTTACCTTCTGCAGCACCTCTAAATAAGACACCATGAGGTAATACAATTGCCATGGTTCCTTTACTGTCTAAATGATAAAGCCCATGCAACACAAATGCATAGTCAGCTTTTGATGCTGGAGCAACTCCAAACTCTTTAAAGCGTGAGTCTTTTTCTCGATCAACATCTTTTATATCCCATGACTGTGAATAAGGTGGATTCGCTACTACCGCATCAAACTTTAAAGGTATTTGTGTTCCATTTTTTTCATCAAATGGCCAGTCTCCATCTAAAGTGTCAGCACGTCTAAGTTCCATATTTTTATAATTTACATCATGCATCATTAGATTCATTCTTGCTAAGTTATAAGTTGTTGTATTTAGTTCCTGACCATAGAATTCAACACTTCCTTCTCGATCTCCATAAGGAAGTTCTTTTTGAACCGTAAGCAGTAATGATCCTGATCCCATAGTAGGGTCATAAACACGGAACTGTGAGTTATCATCTGGTGCATTTAAAGTAACTAACTTTGCCAGCACTTGACTAACTTCATGAGGTGTATAAAACTCTCCACCTTTTTTTCCTGCGTTTGCAGCAAACTGCCCTATCAAGTACTCGTAAACATCACCCAAAATGTCATGACCTGAATCATCTTTAAATGTAAATTCATTAATCATTAAAACAATATCATTTAATGCTTTAGCACGTTCATTTGTACTTGATCCTAATCTAGAATCTCCTAAGTTAACATCAGAAAATACATTTGCAAAGTCTGCCTCAGCAATTTCATTTTTTTTAGCATTTACATTAAATGCATCAAACATATCTTGGAAATCACTTGCTTTAATCTTATGGTCTTCAATTTTTGATACCAAAGATTTCCATGTATGATCAGGATTAATCGCATATCCTACCCCTTTACTAATTTCTTCAAGATAATCCTCTCGGTCTTGGTCACTAGTTACTGTATAGAAATCATCTAATCCATTTTGCTTTAAGTACTCGTCTTGATTTTCTGATAAATAGCGATAGAACATAAACGGAAGAATATAGTTTTTATACTCACTAGCATCCATTGTTCCTCTTAACTTATTAGCCATCGCCCATAATTTAGTTGTAATTGTATTTGCATTACTCATTTTCTAATTTCCTTTCTTACACAAACATGTGTTTTAGTAGTGTTTTCTTAATATTTTTGAGTTGTTCTAGTTCACGCTGATGAAGGGTGATGAGGTTATCTAGAGATTGGAAGAATGCTCCAATTTGAGTTTGTTCTTCAATGTTAGGCAGGGGCACTTCCATTTCCATAACTTTAGTTTTTGAAATGTTGTATCGCGAAATACCTTGAGCGAGAAGAATAAATTTCTTTCGAACATCAGAAGAGCGGAGCATAAATGCCATGTAATATGGATCCAATTCTAATATTGGTCGATAGCCAAAACAGAAGCTATTTAAGTACACATTTGATTCTTTTCCGAGCCATACAGAGGACATTCCTACTTCTTCAGGTGTTTCTGATGAGGTAGTAAACAGTATGTCTCCATACTCTACCTGATTTTGTTTTGCATCTATTTCGACATTTTCTGTCAACGTTAGATCAGTGATTGTATTATTAAAGACATTTACATAAGTTACGAACTTGGCATCTCCGTGACCAAAATCTTCCTTCGTTTTACCTGTTAATCCAGTAAATGTGTCTCCTAGCTTGCCAAGCCTACGCAGTTCCCAAGCGTTAGCTCTTTTTTTAAGACTATCCAACAACTTTTCATACAAAAAGGACCAGAATTTACTGATCCTTGTCTTAATTAATGCTATAATCACCTAAATCTCTACATTAACGA
>JBKECT010000030.1:0-2497 GCA_047974855.1 Anaerorhabdus sp. | reverse complement strand
AATGATACAAAAATTATATTATAAGTGGAAAGCACTTAGCACATTGTGAATTCAAAAAGTAAACTCTTTCTATTCTACAATTCCACTATTTTCTATCATTATTTTACTGTATCCCATCATTCCTACCATCAGTAGGAGGACTAGTCCTTGTTTTTTCATGATTTCACTCCTTTATTGGTTTTATGCTCCAAGTATATTTAAGTTTGATTCTATTAAGTCTAATATGCTCTCAAACTCCTCGTATCTTTCCACCATCTCGGCGAAGCTAAGCCCTCTCATCTCTTGCAGTTGCTCGTTGTATTGTTTCATTGTATATGTATATTGTGCTTTCCAAGCATCTTCATCTAATACTGATGCTCCATTCGCCACTGCCGTTGCATAGGACGCTTCCATCGCTGCTTCATACCCTGTAGCTCCTTTCCCTTGACTGATAATCGCTGCTTCATTGATTGCTTTTAGTGTCGCTACTGTTGCTTGGGTCGGAAGTATTTCTACTCCGCCATTGTATGCCCCACCATCCAAATCAACTTGGATAACGACCGCATGACTAAACCCTGCATTATTGGATATCTCAGTGAGTTCCTCATTGTTTTCCAGATTAGTCATTGCTCCCTCTATGTTTTTCTCTAGCTTTTCTTTTCTTGCACTCGTTTCTACGCAAGTGGATACCAAGCTAATCACAAAGCCAACTAAAATATCCGCTCCGTATTTTGCAATCACTAGCTCAGGGAAGACCGTTGTTACTGCGAGTTCTACACCTTTGCTCAGTGCTAAATCAACCAGTTCTTCTACACCGACTTCCACAACGATATCCTCGATATCCTCTTCAAACTCTACGTATTCTGCAATTGCTTGATCAAAGATTAACTTACTTTGTGCGTTGAGAAACTCTCCCGCTGCCTTCCTAGAGTCATTGCTATATAAATATAACTTGTGCTTGATACTGTAGTTAATATAATAGTTCTACTCTTCCCCTTGTATTCCTGTCGCTCCTACTTCAGAGTACATGGGGTACACATCACTTGGAAGTTCTAATATTGGTTCTTTCCACTGTTCTATGATGGTACAAAGGGGACCATCTATCTCTAGATCATACAGTTCTCTGCCCTCTGGTATCACTTCCAATTCTTTCACGATATTCATTGCCATGCCAAGATTTAATCGATCTAACTCTGTGTATTCATGGTCTGGATTTTCTGCACTGGCCTTTGCTCGATGATTTCCATAGGCTCCTAATACCTGATGAATCCGTTCTAATTGATCTTTATATTCTGGGTTTGTTTCTATATAGGCTTCTACTTTTGAAATCTCAAACTTTCCATGCTCTACATAGCTCCCTAGTTCTTCATAACGGACTTGTCCTCGCTCTAGTCCATCATCGATCAACCCTAAATCAAAATACAGATCAATCTCTTCTCGCTGCTTCGCTTGTTCCACAAACGCTTTATCCTCTGCCATGAGACTTGTGTCCAAGACATCAATGTCCACTTCTCCTGATAAAAGATAATTTTGTTTCGTTACTTTCTTCAACTCATCAATCGCTGTCCCTATATTTTCAAATTGTATCGCTGCTAAATCTGCCACCAGATACTCTAAGTCTTTGGTTATATCTTCGATCTGCTCTGCTACACTTTGAACCTTGTAATACACCTCTTCCATCTCCGTATATTGGGTTGATAAATTAACGGACTCTTTTTCAATACCCTCCAAGTGACTAAAAACACTGCGATGAAAGTCTGTACGCCCCCACCTACCAAAATTATTAAAATATTGAGCTACTCCAATATGATACATCCCCTTTTCTATTTCATTTAAACTTGACACATCCACTTGTTCCAACACGTCTGCGTACAAATCTTGATGCATTGCTCTATTATCAACACTCATTTTTTCTTCAAATGTTGGTATTAACTTCTTTATTACTCCACTATAATCTTCTTCATTACTTTTAAACCCTTCACACTGCTGCAACGCAACCTCCACATCTTGGATTGCCATTATGGTTTCTATAATAATTTCTCTTTTATCAAAATAACTATTTCTGTCTAAATTAAGGATATCGCTTAGGGTTTGTTTCCCTGTAAATTGAAAATAGCTATCGGTTTCTGATGAATAGATATACTTCAGTTGTTCCTGCACATCTTCTTCTTCATATAACTTAGGCAGGGGTCATTGGTCGCATCCGGCATTAAATACCTATTCTTTTCGTTTAGCTTAAATCGTGTATAGCCCTCATTGAATCCTGTTGCATGATACGCTCTTCCTGCTTCTTCACATAATCTCATTCGTATTGCTTCATAGTTTTCTTCTAATGTTCTACTACTTGGATAAAAATAACGACTATATAAATTAAATTCATCTAGGATTACTCCAACTCTTTTTTTGTACTCTTCGCTATGTTTCGCTTTAAATTGGGCAATGCATGAATTTACCAAAGCACCATTGACGATTTCTTTTACAATGTCAGTTATTTCTTCCATAAGGTTTAAATCCTCCT
>JBKECT010000023.1:0-39607 GCA_047974855.1 Anaerorhabdus sp. | reverse complement strand
ATTCATTCCTTCATTTAATCAACACAGAAATAGCAAGTTATAGAAATGAAAAAAGCGACAAAAAGAAAATTAATTCAATTTGTCGCTCTCGGTGCGGATGAAGGGACTCGAACCCCCACGCACAAGGCGCTAGATCCTAAGTCTAGTGCGTCTACCAATTTCGCCACATCCGCAAGTGCTTTATCATTATATCATAGTGAAAATAAAATGCAAGTTATTTGTGCAGTAAAAATGCAAGAAGTTAGCTTGTATATTTTGACGTTTAAGCTTAAGATAAAGAAAAGTGAGGGGTTAGGATGATACAGTTCAAATTTTATAAAAATGATGAGAATTTAGAAGATGGTTATCAAGTGCGTGAAGCGGTATTTGTGAGGGAACAAGGTTTCAAAGATGAATTCGATGAGATTGACTATTGCTGTACCCACGTTGTTCTTTATGACGGAGAAAAAAGTGTTGCAACAGGCAGAGTTTTTACTAATGAAAGCGGAGAAATGACATTAGGACGCATTTGTGTATTAAATGATTATCGGGGACAAGGTTGTGGGGCTTTAATAATTGAAAAGTTAGAAGAGAAAGCAAGAGAGTTAGGAGCAAAAGAAGTTCATTTAGGGGCACAAGAGCACGCACTTGGCTTTTATCAAAAATTAGGTTATGAAGTAATAGGTGAGGGATACGATGATCAGGGAAGTCCGCATCGGCATATGATAAAAAAGCTGTTGTAAAGTGGAGTTTCTGATGGTTTTGAGGTATAATAAAATCAAATAGGAGGAAGCTAATGAAAGTATTAATTACTGGAGGGGCTGGGTATATCGGAAGCCATACAACAATTCAATTGTTGGAACAAGGTCATGATGTTATTATTGTGGATAATCTTGTTAATTCAAGCGTTAACGTACTTGAGCGTATTGAAGAAGTAAGCGGTAAAAAACCTCAATTTTATCAAGTGGATCTATTAGATAAAGAAGAGTTGAGAAAAGTATTTCAGGACAATAAGATTGATGCGTGTATTCACTTTGCTGCATTGAAAGCAGTAGGGGAGTCTGTAGCAAAACCGTTAGAATATTACCGAAATAACATTGTCGGAACGCTAACTTTAGTGGAAGTGATGAGAGAATTTAAGTGTAAGAAAATGATTTACTCCTCATCTGCAACGGTATATGGAGATTGTGAAACACAACCAATTACTGAAGAGTGTCCTAAAGGTGCATGCACAAACCCTTATGGATGGACAAAGTCAATGTTGGAACAAATGCTGGAAGATATAGCGTATGCGGATGGTGAGTGGAACTTTATTTTCTTACGTTACTTCAACCCGATTGGAGCACATGAAACAGGAAGACTAGGGGAGCAACCAAGTGGAGTTCCGGCGAACTTAATGCCTTATGTAACTCAAGTTGCTGCTGGGCAAAGAGAAAAGTTAAGCGTATTTGGAAGTGATTACGACACAAAAGATGGTACTTGTGTACGGGACTATGTCCATGTGGTTGATTTAGCAAAGGGTCATGGATGTGCTGTTGAGCGATTAGATAAGATGCAAGGGTGTGAAGTTTATAATTTAGGAACTGGCAAAGGATACAGTGTTTTGGAAGTTATTCAAGCTTTTGAAAAAGCAACCGGAATTACGATTGCTTATGAATTAGCGCCACGCCGTGAGGGTGACATTGCGGTATGTTACGCAGATGCCACAAAAGCTTTAAAAATATTAGGTTGGAAAGCACAAAAAGATTTAGAAGAAATGTGTAAAGATTCATGGAATTGGCAAAGCAAAAATCCGAAAGGATACGAAAAATAAGTACTGATATAATCAGTACTTATTTTAATGATTAGACCAAAGCCCTATTTGATTGCTCTTTGCAATGTCTTGAGCAACTTCTAAAACGTTAGTGTATTTATAGTCATCATAAAGATAGGCGACCTTTACAAGCCCTTCTTGAATAAGCTGTTCCTGCAGCAGACTATCATCAATGAAAACCCATGCAAGAAGGCGGTCATAATTATCGTACTTATCTTCTTCATATTCAAAGGTGATGCTATCTGCCCTCTGTAAAGCATCACAAGTGTATTGAGCAGCTTCATCCCCATAAGGGTCAGAGACATTTCCATCTTTTCCAACTTCTGGAGCATCGATAGCTAAAAAACGCACTTTTACTTCTGAGCCATCAAGGCTAAAAATAGCAGTATCTCCATCCACACAACGGCTCAAAGTAATATTCTCTATAGAACTTGTTGGTGTTGTTGAATTGTTAGCGGATGTAAAGTAAAGAAAAACAAGAAGAATCACACCTAAAAAAAGGAGTGTCTTAAAATCCTTTGTTTTCTGTAATTCTTTTTTGAGCAGTGAAATAAATGATGACATAAAACCTCCTAAATATTCTGTGTTTATTGTAACTGAAAAAAAGGGTGGAGACAAGTTTTTAGCTATTATTAGCAATTTCAATGTATAATAAAATAAGAAAGGTGGTTAGGAAATGGAGTTTAAATTACAAGCACCCTATAAGCCGACAGGGGATCAACCTCAAGCAATCGAGAAATTAGTGCAAGGGGTATTAGATAAAAAACATGAACAAGTTCTTTTAGGAGCTACAGGAACAGGGAAAACATTTACAATAGGAAATGTGATTGAAAGGGTGAATAAACCAACTCTTGTTTTTGTGCACAATAAGACATTAGCAGGACAATTATATGCCGAATTTAAAGAACTCTTTCCTGAAAATAGAGTGGAATATTTCGTTTCAAACTTTGACTATTATCAACCTGAGGCGTATATGCCTAAAACGGATACTTATATTGAAAAGAGTTCAATGACTAATGATGAGTTAGATATGTTACGAATGGCAGCGTATAATTCAGTGTTAGAGAGAAGAGATACCATTATTGTTGCTTCCGTTGCATGTATTTATGGTTCCAGTGATCCTGAGCAATACCGTGGGATGTTTTTCACATTGAGAACAGGCGAGAAAATAGAACGTAAAGAATTATTAGGAAAGTTTGTGCAACGACAATATCAACGCAATGATATGGAACAAAAGCGAGGAACATTTAGAGTTCGCGGTGATGTTATTGAGGTGACACTAGGACACACAGATCAGTACATTCTTCGACTAGAATTATTTGATGATGAAATAGAAAGAATTACAGAAGTAGATCCATTAACGGGGAAAGTTTTAAATGGGTATACAATCTACAACGTGTTTCCAGCATCCGGCTATGCAAGACAAAAAGAAGATATGCTTCGTGCATGCCATTTGATTGAAGAAGAATTAGAGTTAAGGTTAAAAGAGTTAAATGCGGAAGGGAAGTTATTAGAAGCTCAACGATTAGAACAGCGCTGTCGCTATGACTTGGAAGCATTAAGAGAATTTGGAATGTGTTCAGGAGTTGAAAACTATTCACGCCATATTGATGGGCGTAAGGCGAATGAGCGACCATATAATTTGTTTGATTATTTTCCGAACGATTTTTTATTAGTGGTGGATGAAAGTCATGTTTCATTACCACAAATTCGAGGGATGTATAATGGCGATAGAGCTCGAAAAGAAACACTAGTTAATTATGGCTTTCGACTACCGAGTGCACTGGATAATCGCCCGATGAAGTTTGAAGAGTTTGAAAAAACATTTTCTCAAGCCATCTATGTTTCAGCAACACCAGGTAATTATGAGATTGAGAAGGTAGAAGGACAAGTAGTAGAGCAAATTATACGACCTACAGGACTACTAGACCCTAAGATTAGCGTAAGACCTACAAGAGGGCAGATTGATGATTTGTGTGATGAAATTAATCAGTGTATTCAAAATGGAGAGCGTGTTCTTATCACAACATTAACCGTTAAAATGGCAGAGGACTTAACGGAGTATCTTCAAAAACAAGATTATAAAGTAGCATATCTACACCATGAAACAAAAACATTAGAAAGAATTGAAACGATTCGTGATTTGAGACGTGGGAAGAAAGATATTTTAGTTGGGATTAACTTATTAAGAGAAGGAATCGATATTCCAGAGGTAGCATTGGTAGCCATTATTGATGCTGACAAAGAAGGTTTTTTACGATCTGAACGCTCATTAATTCAAACCATAGGACGAGCAGCTAGAAACTCGGCTGGGCGAGTGATTATGTATGGGGATAAAATGACGGATTCAATGAAGAAAGCCATTGATGAAACTAATCGACGACGTGATATTCAAGAAAAACATAATCTTGAGCATGGAATAGTACCGACAACTATAAAAAAAGCAGTGCAAGATGCAATTCATGGTAAAGAAACTAAAGAAATGGCAACGAAATTTATGAGTAAAAAGATGAAGGCAGGTAAAAAAGATAAAGAGGCACTATTGGAGCGTTTAGAGAAAGAAATGAGAGAGGCTGCAAAGGTCTTAGATTTTGAAAGAGCAGCAGAATTAAGGGATATTGTTATGGAGCTGAAAGCTGAATAATATGTTGCATAAATAATCAAAAGTGATAAAATTAAGTATGAAAAAGAGGTGTACTATGAAAGATGAAAAAAGTTTCTTAGATTCTTTAGCAAAAGATGTTGAAAGTAAAAAAGAGTTGCAAAATAAAGAAAAACCTGGGAGCTATAAAGAAGAAGTTTTTCATCGCATCGAAAAGCCGAAGATGGATAAAAAGGTTTGGATTATTGGTGGTGTAATTGCGTTATTGGCTATCGTAGGAATATGGTTTTTATTCTTAGCTCCAAAAATTACGGTGCCTGATTTTCAAGGGCAAACAGTAACTGATGTTAGCAACTGGGCTAAACAGTATGGCATTCAAACCAGCAGCGTGGTGCTTGAGAGGGAATATAATTTTGATTATGACGAAGATACGATCATTTCACAAAGCCATGACAGAGGATCGAAAATTCATAAAGATACACCATTAACATTCCTTGTGTCTAATGGACCTGATCCTGAAGAATTAATTACCTTTCCAAGTATTAAGGAAATGAGCCAAGATGAAATACAAGAGTGGATCGACATAAATAAACTATCAAAAACTAAAATATCGCTTCAGTATAGTACAACGGTAGCAGAGGGTGAAGTGATTAGCTATGAATTAAAAACAATTGAAGAGTCAGCGTTTAAAAGAGGAGCGACATTAACCATTGTAGTTTCTAAAGGAGTTGCTCCACTTCAAGATGTAACCATTGTTGATTATGTTGGTAAAACTTTTGAAGAATTTAAAACATGGGCTGATGGAAAAGGACTTGTGATTAATAAGCAAGATGGTTATAGTGAAACGGTTGAAGTTGGTAAAGTCATTAGCCAAAGTTTAAGTGCTGGAACAGTAGTAAAACAAGGGGATAGCATTACTGTGGTTGTGTCTCAAGGAGAAGCAGTCATTGTGCCTAACTTAGTGGGATATACTGCTGATATGTTAAAGGCGTGGATGGCGCAAAATAGCTCAATTCAAATTATTACGAAAGAAGAGTATAATAAAGCGGCATTAGGAACGGTTATAGAACAATCGGTTAGTGCAGGAACAAGAGTTGAAGAAGGAGATGTTGTGGTTTTAACAACGTCACTCTATATGCCGCAGCTAATGACCAATAGTCAAGCGTGGGTTGGTAAAGATTATTTGGAATTATTGGCGTGGGTGGATGATGCAAATGCTAAAGGCGCATCGATTAGTGCTGGAGTTTGGGGCGGAGAAATATGCCCGGATGATGCTGATGCTATTGCTGGTCAAATTGTTGAAATGGAATGTATGGATAGTGCAGGAAATACGTTGCCATATAATGAAAATGGATGTGCAAGACCACTACCATTAGATGCAAAAATATCACTTACAATTGTTGAGAAAGGGTGTTTAGTTACACCTTAAGGAGGAAGTTATGAATTTTGTAAATCGAGCTTGGAAGTATGTGTCACGAGGAATTTCAAAATCAATACTATTAGGTTTAACGTTCTTTATTGTAGGAAATTTAATTATCATTTGCCTTGGGGTTATGGAAGCATCAAACAACGCTAAGGATATTGTTCGTCAATCAATGTATCCGGTTGTGGATTATGAAATAGATTATGACGCGTTTTGGGAGGATAATGTAGATAACCCTGAAGATTTATATTCTCCAGTTATTGGGATTGAAGAGGTCAAAGAGATCGCCGAAGATGAGCGCGTTCGTGCGGTGAATTTTGGTACAACATATAGCGCTGGGTTGGTATCGCTTCAATATGTTCCAGTAGGTAATGAGGACCTCCAAGCAGAAAATGGTGGCTCTACTACCATATCTTATGACTCAACAGGTGAAGCTGTTGAAATTGATCAAAATGCAACTAATGTTTTTTTGAGTGGAAACACAATGGCAAATCTCATAGAGTTTGACAACGGAACATACACCATAAGTAGTGGTAGAATGTACACAGATGCTGAAATAGAAAATTATGATGCTGTAGCACTTATCACTAAAGAGTTGGCAGAATTAAATGGCTTATCAGTTGGCGATACATTTCAAATAAACATTGACCCATGGACAACACTAACAGTAGAAAATGGGATAACTCAAGAAGATCTTTATAAAGAATTTGAGATTATTGGAATTTATGAAACGATTGAGAAGGTGGATCCAGCATCAGAAAATTTTGCGTGGTTATCTCCATATGAATCGCCACAAAATAGAATCTTAGTTCCTGCGACAACATTAGCAAAAACCAGTTATGACTATAACACTGTCGCATGGGCACAATGGTACCCGGATGAAACATTTGGAGAATTTGATATAAACGCTTATTTGAGTGGGCGTGCTACATTTTTGTTGAATAACCCTGAAGAAGTAGATAGTTTTATTGCAGACTATGAACACAAATTAGATGATTATCAATTCTTTAATGCAAATCAAGAAGAATTTGAGGAGATATCAAAACCATTGAATTCATTAAGTTCAACGGTGACAATCGTTTTCTGGATTGTCGTACTAAACTCTATTGTTATTGTTTCATTAGTCATTGCACTAACGTTGAAAACAAGAGAATCTGAAATTGGAATTTTATTATCAACGGGAGCAAGTAAAGTAAAAGTTATGGCTCAGCTATTTCTGGAAATGCTTATTGTAACTGTGGTTGGGTTTACACTTGCGGTGTTCTCTGGAATGTTGCTTGCTGGGAAAGCAGGAGAGATGATTTTAGCAAATCAGTTAACACGAGAAGAAACAACGATTGAGGATGACTATTATTACGAAAGTATATGGGATCAAGATTACTTTACAGAGATTAGTCAAGAAGAATTACTTGCACAATATAAAGTTAGTGTTAGCACATTGACAATCATGCAAATTTATGGAGTTGGTATTGTTGTTGTGTTTATTAGTATTTTGGTTCCTGGTTTCATGGTGATGAGACTGAACCCAAAACAAATTTTGTTGAACTAAGGAGGGATGAAAAATGTCAACTATATTGAAAGTGGAAAACGTTAATTATGGATATAAAGATGGCCAATTTCGTCGTCAAATTTTAACAGATCTAAGTTATGATTTTGAAGAAGGAAAGTTCTATACAATACTAGGTCCTTCAGGCTCTGGGAAAACAACATTATTGAGCATTCTTGCAGGACTAGACAAAGCAGAATCAGGTAGTGTTAAATTTAAAGATGAAGAAGTTTTGAGTTTGGGGCTTCATAAGTATCGTCGCAATAAAATTGCAGTGGTGTTTCAATCATATAACTTACTAACTTATTTAACTGCAGCTGAAAACATTTTAGTGGCGATGGAAGAAACCGATAATTCGGTTCCTAAGAATAAAAAAGAAGTAGCTTATGAGTTATTGGCTCGTTTTGGTATCGGGGCAAGTAAAGCAGATCGTTTAGTTAATCGTTTATCGGGTGGAGAACAACAACGGGTTGCGATTGCCAGAGCATTGGCATCTAATGTTGATTTAATCTTTGCGGATGAGCCGACAGGGAATTTAGATAGTGCAACAGAAGTAGAGATAATTAGTATTTTTAAACAACTTGTGGAAGCATATGGGAAAACAGTTGTGGTTGTAACACATAGTAATGAGGTTTCAAAGTATTCAGATCATCGCTTATTTTTAGAAAATGGGAAATTGGTTGAGAAAGAATAATGAAAACACACTCTAGAATTAGAGTGTGTTTTTTTATAATGATTTAGATTGCAAAGCCCACTTGGCTAAAGACCCTTTCTCTGTGGCAACACGTGATCCTCGTAATGCTAGGCCAGAATTAACAATTGCCTCAGGAGCTATCTTTTTGATATCAGCTACACTGGTTCCAAGTCCACTTCCCTCATGAGTACATAACGGGTATATTTTCTTTTGGTTAAAGTTATAACTTTCAAGGAAAGTAAAAACTGGCATAGGAGCTGTAGCCCACCAATTAGGATAAAGAATAAAAATAGTATCTACATCATCAAGATTATCCAATGTTTGAGTCAGAGCAGGACGATCATTGTTACGTTTTTCTTGTGCTGCGACATCAATCAAACGATTATAATCATCTGGATAAGTATGGGTTTGCTCAATGCGAAATAAATCAGCATCTAGAATTTCTTGAAGCATTTGAGCCACTTGCTTGGTGTTGTTACTGAAAGAAAAGTATGCAATTAGAGTTTTTGCCATTATAGAGCACCTACAATTTTATGCGGAACGTAAGGTTCTTCCAAGTATTTAATTTCTTCAGCTGATAATTCAACATCTAAAGCAGCAACGGCATCATCAATATGAGATAGTTTAGTTGCACCAACAATTGGAGCGGCAACATAATCTTTAGCTAGCAGCCAAGCCAAAGCAATATGAACCGGTTTCAATCCTTTTTTATCGGCTACTTCTGCAACTCTACGAACGATTTCACGATCCTGTTCTTCGGTACTATCGTATTTTGATCTAGCGACAACATCACTTTTATAACGATCTGTTTCAGCGTTCCAATCTCTTGTTAGACGGCCGGCAGCCAATGGACTGTATGGAGTAAGAGAAACCCCGCTATCTTTACAATAAGGAATAAGTTCTCTTTCATCTTCACGATAAATCATGTTGTAGTGATTTTGCATGGAAATAAATTTGGTCCATCCATTTTTTTCAGCTATATTTTGAGCTTTTTGAAATTGCCATCCATACATTGCAGATGCACCAATATAGCGTACTTTACCAGATTGAACAAGATCGTGTAACGTTTTCATAACTTCCTCAATCGGTGTACCATAGTCCCAACGGTGGATAATGTAAAGGTCAAGATATTCTAAATCTAAATTTTTTAATGTTTTATCAATTTCACTTAAAATGACTTTTCGAGATAAGCCCATTCGATTTGGTCCCTCTGCATCACCACGATTGAAGAAAACTTTGGATGCAACAACAATATCTTCACGATTGGCAAAGTCTTTTAAGGCACGCCCTAAAATTTTTTCACTGATCCCTGCTGAATAAGCGTTTGCTGTATCAAAGAAATTAATTCCAGAGTCAAGTGCATGCTTGATTACTTTCCTTGATTCATTCTCTTCTAAAACCCAAGAATGAATACCAGATTTATCTCCAAAACCCATACAACCAAGACAGATTGAAGAGACATCTAAACCTGTGTTTCCTAATTTTTTGTATTTCATAAAAACCATCCTTTCTTCTATACCACTACGGTAACACTTAGAGTTAAGTCTAAGTCAAGAAAAAAAGAACCAAAGGCTCAATTTTGCTCGTAAAACTGAATTTTTTTCTCTAAAAAAGCTAAACTCTCTTCTAATTCACTCCTTTTCTGTAATAATTCTATGCGTTGGTCTAAAAGAATTTTATGACGGACTTTTTTAGTTTTGTCACCAGCATTGAAGAGCTCAATGTAGTTTTTAATGTGTTCCATGCTCATTCCGGTCGCTTTCATGCACTTGATGAAGTGAATTCTTTCCAAGTCTTGTTCAGAGTAATCGCGAATGCCACTGCTATCTTTCTCAACAGGATCTAAAATACCAAGCTTTTCATAATAGCGCAAAGTGTGTGCGGTGACTTCAAATTGGGTTGCAACTTCTTTAATTTTCATAAAAATCCTCCTATTTATGCAATCTCTTAATTTTATTGTAGCACTTAATTGATTAAAAGAAAGAAATAAATGATATCTTTTAAAAAAGATGATAAAGTGATAAAATAATAAAAAGTGAGGATATGATTATGGATGACTTAAAACTATTAGATGCATTAAAAGCAGATCCAAGAATTTCGACTGTAGACTTAGCGGATATACTGAATGAGAGTGAAGAAGAAGTTATAAAAAGTAAGGAGCGATTGGAAAAAGAAAAAATAATTTGTGGATACCATACTGTTATTCATTGGGATAAAACTAATCGTGATCATTGCACAGCGATTATTGAAGTTGGCGCAAAACCTGAGCGTGATTTGGGGTATGACAAGGTGGCGCAAGCACTGGCACGGTTCCCAGAGGTATCTAGTGTTTATTTGGTCAGTGGGAAGAGTGAATTTTTAGTGACTATTAACGGAAGAACGATGCGTGAAGTAGCGGACTTTGTAGGACAAAAGTTAGCACCTATTGAAGGTGTAGAACACACTGTGACATGTTTTGTGTTAAGAGCCTATAAACTAGAGGGCGTTCATCTGACAGAAACAGAAGAAAAAAATGAAAGATTATTGGTGACACCATGAGTTTTGAAAAATACATAAGCCAAAAAGCAAAAGAAATACCACCATCTGGAATAAGAAAGTTTTTTGATTTAGCTCAACAAATGGAGGGGGTAGTATCACTGGGTGTAGGAGAGCCTGATTTTCCAACACCATGGCATGTTAGGGAAGAAGCAATCCATACAATCAACATGGGAAAGACTTACTATACAGCCAGTACTGGATTGCCAGAGCTTAGAAAAGAAATATGCCATTATTATCAACGTCGCTTTTCAGTGGGGTATTCATGGCAAAATGAGTGCTTAGTGACAACAGGCGCATCTGAGGGGATTGACCTAGTTATGAGAGCACTACTTAATCCAGGTGATGAAGTTATCATTCTACAACCAGGGTACGTTGCGTATGAGCCGTGTGTTCTTCTTGCAGGTGGGGTTGTTAAGGTGATAGAACTTCGAGAAGAAAACAAGTTCAAACTAACAAAGGAACAACTTGAAAAAGCAATTACAGATAAAACAAAATTATTATTCTTAAATTTTCCAAGTAATCCAACAGGTGGAGTAATGACATTTCAGGACTATGAACCACTAGTTCCTATTATTAAAGAGAAGGGAATATTAGTGCTTAGTGATGAAATTTATGCAGAGCTATCTTATGTCGAGGAGCCATGTACGCTTGCACAATTTGAATCAATTAAAGATCAGGTCATTATTCTCAATGGATTTTCAAAAGCGTACTCCATGACAGGGTGGAGACTGGGATATTTGTTGGCGAATTCTATTTTTATCAAGGCAATGAATGACATTCATGAGTATGCAGTAATGTGTGCCTCAACAATTTCTCAATATGCAGGAATTGAAGCATTAAAAAATGGAGATAGGGATTGTGAAATTCATCGTTCATCATTTGAGCAACGAAGAAATTTTATCGTTAATGGACTAAAACGTCTAGGATTTAGTTGCCATCTCCCAGATGGAGCATTTTATGTATTTCCAAGCATTCAGTCAACAGGACTCTCCTCAGAAGAATTTTGTGAAAGACTATTAAAGGAAGAAAAAGTAGCGGTAGTACCAGGTACTGCATTTGGACAATGTGGAGAAGGATACATCAGAATATCGTATGCGTACAGTATTGATGAAATTAAAGAAGCACTACACCGGATTGAAAAATTTCTTAAAAAATTAAAAAACAGCTAGAAATATGAAATTAGCTGTTTTTTTTGTGGTGTGATTAATTTTGTTTCCATAAATCAAATGGATAGGTACCATCATCTTTTAGTTTTTGTAGTTCACTAACAACGAAAGGTTTATCTTCTTGGTAAGTAACACCAAACCATTTATCTTTACTACTTAAGACGTTAACTTTACATTTCTTTTGCTTAATCAGTTCCCCAACTGAAGTAGGGATTACATACTCTGCCTTTAATGGATTATCTGCAACTGATTTAGAAAGGAAATTTTTGAAAAGTTCACGACAATCATCAAATATTTTTGGTGTAAAACCCCAGAAGTTCATGGACACTAAAGCATCTTCTGGAAGTGGTTTCCAAGTGCCATCTTCTTCAAATACGGCATGACCATCTTGTCTTGCGATTTTTTGAATTTCTACAATATCGGTTAAATAACCATCTGCAACTTGGCAAACTCCACGAGAGACGGTGCCGTGATCGGTCAGAGTCTTGTTGCATTCGTAACCAACCATACCATAATTATCATCGCTAACTTGATGAGATAAGAAGTCATAGATAACACGGAAGGCATCTTTGCCATAGTAATCATCAGCATTACAAATAGCGAATGGTGCATCAAGGTTTTTACATGCCAGTAAAGCGTGTGTTGTTCCCCAAGGTTTTTCTCTACCTTCAGGAGCAGTGAATCCTTGTGGCAAATCATTCATATCTTGGTAAGCAAATTCTACTTCCATTAGTTGAGATACCTTGTCGGTAAGATTAGCCCTAAATACTGTTTCATGTTCTTCACGAATAATTAAGACTACCTTTTCAAATCCGGCTTCATGCGCGTCGTAAATAGAGAAGTCAATAATAGATTCCCCGTTACTTCCTACGGTATCAATTTGTTTTAAACCACCATAACGGCTTCCCATTCCGGCTGCTAAAATAACTAAAACTGGTTTTTTCATTTTATTCCTCCACTTATACTTTTCATTATATCATAGATAATTTTAAAATTAAGTTTTTCTTGATAAATCAAAAATTTTTCATGGTGTAAGTTGTGCTATAATATAAAAAAGGGGGAAGTGATGATGAGCAGAATTCAACAATTGCTTGAGCAGTACAAATTGCAATTACAATGTGATTTTTCATTATATGACTTCCAAAAAGATTGTCTTACAACAACATTGGATAAGAAAAATCAGTATAATCATAAAAAAGAAATGGTTTCTATTGAAGTTGAAGAGGATACTTTTTATTTGATTGCTGAAAATAAAATTGATAAACAAAGTTTAATTTTAGTGGCTATTGCGTGTAAAGAAGTGCTGCAGAGCTATGATGAGCGAGTAGAAGAAACAATTCGTTTAGCTTTTTTGGGAGAGTTGTCAGATGAAGAACTAAAGGAGCTAGATAAAAAATTAGACTGGAGTAAGGGCAAGGGATTTATCCTTTTAAAGGTAAGCAAAAGTGGGGAAGAATTCGAAGAGATATTGAAAGAAGTGATAGAAGGAAGAGTGTATAAACTTGAGTCATACTTTGTGTTGATTGTTGATAAAAATGAAGAAGAGGAAATAGAGCAGAGCGCAGAAAGGCTAATTCAAATCATCCATAGTGAATTAATGCTGAGTGCAGTTAGCTATGTAGAAGAAATAACTTCAATTGCACAAGCAAATGCTAGCTTTGAAAAAGCAAAAAAAATGGTGACACTGCGTGATGATTTTTTTCCAGCACTGAGTGTTATGGCACGCAAAAGTTTAGGAGTTGAACAAGTAGTATCAGAGTTATCACAGGAAAGAATGATGCAGATAATAGAAGAGTCAGGAATTGATTTTAGTCAATTGGATAGTCAAGATGACATGGGTACCATTTGTGTTTTCTTTGCGAATGATTTAAATATAGCAAAAACAGCGCAGGATTTATACCTTCATCGGAACACACTGATTTATCGGTTAGACAAGTATCAAAAATGGTCAGGGTTGGATATTAGAAAATTTGATGAGGCACTAAAGTTAAAGCTATACTTGATGATTTATCGACTTGTAAAGTAAAACTACACAAAAAGTGCTGAACTTTTTTGGCTATTTTATGGATAGATTGAAAAGAGTTAATCTGATAAGATAATGACATAAAGGAGACGAAAAATGGCAAATGTAAAATTAGAAAATATTGGCAAACGATATGATAATGGAGTAGAGGCTGTAAAAGATTTTAACCTAGAGATTCAAGATAGAGAATTTATAATATTTGTAGGTCCTTCTGGATGCGGCAAATCAACTACGCTTAGAATGATTGCGGGTCTAGAAGAAATAACATCAGGAGATTTATCAATTGATGGTAGACGGGTTAATGATGTTGAACCTAAGGATAGAGATATTGCGATGGTATTTCAAAACTATGCCCTGTATCCACACATGACTGTATTTGAAAATATGGCATTCGGACTAAAACTTAGAAAAGTGCCAAAAGATGAGATTAAGAAAAAAGTAGAAGAAGCAGCAAAAATATTGGATTTAGAAAAATTGCTGGATCGAAAACCAAAAGCGTTATCTGGAGGACAAAGACAAAGGGTAGCGATGGGACGTGCCATTGTTAGAAATCCAAAAGTATTTTTGATGGATGAACCATTGAGTAACTTGGATGCAAAACTACGGGTGCAAATGCGTTCGGAAATTTCCCAACTTCACCAACGCTTGCAAACAACCATTGTCTATGTAACTCATGATCAAACAGAGGCGATGACATTGGGAACAAGAATAGTGGTTATGAAAGATGGATTGATACAACAAGTCGATACACCTAAAAATTTATATGATAAACCGAACAATCTTTTTGTGGCGGGATTTATTGGATCACCACAAATGAATTTTGTAGTCTGTAATGTAATTGAACAATTTGATGGCGTGTATTTAGTATTTGATAATAATGCGCTTCACCTAACATCAGAAAAAGCGGAGCTATTAAAAAATAAAGGCTATGTAGGTAAAAAAATCATGATGGGAATTCGCCCTGAAAATCTACATGATAAAGAATATTCATTAAAAGAATACAAAGATACAATTAAGGTTCATGTGAACGTGTATGAGTTAGTTGGTGCTGAGGTTTATTTATATTTCAACTGCAACTCGGCTAACATGAGTGCAAGAGTAAATCCTAATACAAAAGCTCGTGTTGGAGATGATGTGGAATTGTATTTAGATCATAGTGCATTGCATATGTTTGATTTAGAAACTGAAGAAGCAATTAGATAAGGGAAACCTTATCTTTTTATTTGATAATTACTATAGTAAATTAAAAAGATAGCTATTACAAACTATCTTTTTATTCAAAACTTAATGGGAGTGGACTTAATTGAACGGTTTCCTTAATGCCAAGCTCTTTGAATTTTTCAAGTTCTTCGCTGTCTGCATTAATGTCGGTAACAAGACAATCAACTTGACTTAAGTTTCCTGAGGTGAAATTGTGCTGCGTTCCGATTTTAGTGTGATCAGCAAGAATAAAGACAGATCCATTAGTTCGAGAAATCATAGTTTCATTAATGGATACCTCATTTTGAATAGCTGTAGTAATTCCAGAGATGGAGTGAATTCCACTACACCCGATAAAGCATTTATTAGCGATAACACGGTTGATGTTGTTGAGTGCAAATTCACCGACCATCGCCTCTTTAGGAAATCGTAACTCTCCTCCGGTTAATAAAATAGATACTAATGGATCATGTTTTACCGCAACGGCACGGGCATTATTTGTAATAACAGTAACACGCTTATGGATAATGTACTGGATTACCAAAAGGGCTGTGGAGGAGGTGTTGATAAAAATAGTATCACCATCATTGATGAATTGGGCTGCATATTTTGCGATTGCTCGCTTATAACGATCATTAGTGAAATTGATATTATCGTGTGAGACCATGCTTTGGATCAGTTTTGCTCCACCATGATAGCGAACAATGGCGCCACGATCTTCCCAATACTGTAAATCTCTACGCGCGGTTATTTCAGAAATATCAAATTCTTTAGCTAGTAAGTCAACACTGGCTTCTCCAAGTTTTTGAATTAATAACATAATGTTATTGCGACGCTCTTGAACAATAGAGTAACTAACTTTCATGATGATGTCCTCGCTTCATCTGGGTAAGGGAGTAGTCCCTTCACTTCTTTAAACAATGGGTATATCTCATTGGATTTACGCATATCCCCATTCTCAAGCAAAGCTTTATTCCAAAAATAATACAGTTCTGCTTTTTCTTTATTATTCATGTAGAGCGTATTTACTTTTTCGAATGAACGGCAAGCTTTTTTAGAATTATTAGAAATTAAGTAATAAAGTGCTTCAAGTTCATCTGGTTGATATAGTGGAGAAACGATTGATTTTCCTCTTCTATTAGTAGCCACTATCAGCTTAGAAATATCGGGGTAAATCTTTTTTGCTTGATTTTTTTCGCCCTCATGGATGTAAGATATAAAAAGTGATACATTGCGGATAAGTAAGGAATCAATAGTTGATCTAAAGAAACGGTCATTTTCTTGAATGTGAAGTTGAACTTTTTCATTCTCTAAAGTAGCAGAATAATACAACAAGTCAAACAGTATGCGTTTCTTTTTATAGGATTTAAGGAAATCCATGGATTCTACCTTGTCCACTATGGACTTTGCTTTTTCGGGGTTACACTCATAATTTAAAGCACGTATGGCATTTTCATAGTTGAACTCAAGATACTCGGCAAAAATTGCCACGAACAAAAAAATGATGGTAATCAAGGCGTATAGAATTTTGACTTTGATGTCATTGGTGTTGAAAATTAGATTAATGGAGAAAATAAGAAACAAAGCATAAAAGAGAAAGTTAATCCCTCTTTTGATTTGTGGAGTCAAGAATTTTTTCATAAAATTACCTCTATATCTTATTATATGAACGAATAATCATAAAGGTCAATATTAATGTTCTAAATTTTACAAATAATTCATATAAACTTATAAACAATCATTAAATGACCTTGTAAGCGCTCTTACTTCTATTTATGATAAGAATATAACAAGGAGGAATAAAAAATGCCTAAGATAAATGATATTACAAGAGATTCATGGATTCTAGGAGCGTTTCCAGAATGGGGAACGTGGCTTAATGAAGAAATAGATCAAACTATTGTAGAGAAAAATACATTCGCTATGTGGTGGATTGGATGTACAGGACTTTGGATTAAATCTGAAGGAAGCACAAACATTGCGATTGATTTATGGTTTGGAAATGGGAAAAGATCACAAAAAGCAAAAGAGATGGATAAGTACCATCAAATGAGAAACATGACGGGCGGGAAGATGACACAGCCAAATCTAAGAGCGGCACCGATTGTGTATGATCCATTTGCAGTGATTGCGGTAGATGCAGTACTCAGCACGCATTATCATAACGATCATATTGATCCATACTTTGCAGCAGCGGTTATAAAGAATTGTTCACAAGATGTACCATTTATCGGTCCAAAAAAATCGGTAGAAAAATGGTTGAGCTATGGAGTTGATGAATCACGTTGTAGAGTAGTAAAACCTGGAGACGTGGTGAAAGTGAAGGATTGCGAAATTGTGGTATTGGATAGTTTTGATAGAACATGTCTTGTAACTGATGAAAAAGAGTTAGCTGGGATTTGTCCAACGGACATGGATGAAAAAGCTGTGAATTATTTGATAAAGACACCAGCAGGGAATATTTATCATAGTGGAGATTCTCACTATTCTACATATTATGCTAAGCATGGAAAAGACCATAAAATAGATGTGGCGTTAGGATCATATGGAGAAAATCCAGTTGGTAATCAAGATAAAATGACAAGTGTTGATATCCTTAGAATGGCTGAAGCACTTCAATGTAAAGTAGTTATTCCATTTCATTACGATGTCTGGACAAACTTTAAAGCTGATCCAGCGGAAATATTACTACTATACAACTTTAAAAAATATGTTCTAGATTACAAGTTTAAACCATTTATTTGGGATGTAGGTGGCAAGTTTGTTTATCCTACAGATAAAGATAAGATTCAATATCATTATCGCCGAGGATTTGAAGACTGTTTTGAAGAAGAACCGAATGTACCATTTAGAAGCATTTTATAAGGAGGCATAAGATGATACTCCAGCAAATATTAGATAACAAATTAACACGATATGAACATCACTTTGAAACATGGCAAGAAGCAATCAAGGCTAGCGCATTGTCTATGATTGAAGAAAAATTTATTGACGAGACCTATGTTGATGAAATTCTTGCCTGTGTGGAAAAGTATGGACCATATATAGTCATTGCACCAGATATCGCAATGCCACATTCAACTGAAGGATCCCAAGGTGTCTACAAAACCGGAATAGGATTTATGAAGGTTGAAGTCCCGGTTCATTTTGACTTGAACGATCCTGAAAAGGATGCACGATTATTCTTTGTGTTAGCATCAGAAAATCATGAACAGCATTTAGAAAACATGATGAATTTGTCAGAAATGCTAATGGAGGAAGAAATTGTTGCTGCCCTACTTCAAGCAAAAGGGGATGAAGATTTAAAAAGTATCATTGAGCAGTATAAAAACTAACATCTAAGGAGGATGAATTATGGAATTTTTAATGGAAATTTGGTCGTTTTTTGCGACAAACATTTTAACACAACCAGCATATTTTATAGGACTCATTGTTTTTATAGGATATGTACTACTTAAGAAACCGTTATATGAATCATTTGCAGGATTTATTAAAGCAACTGTGGGTTACATGATTTTGGCTGTTGGATCTGGGGGACTAGTATCAAACTTTAGACCAATTCTAGTCGGATTAAAAGATCGTTTCAATTTAGAAGCAATGGTTATTGACCCCTATTTCGGACAAAATGCAGTTACTGCAGGACTTGAAGAAGTTTTTGGAAGAACATTTTCTCAAGTCATGTTATTGTTGCTTATTGCATTTGTATTTAATCTAATTTTGGTTCGTTTAAAAAAATGGACAAAAATGCGCGCAGTATTTACAACAGGGCACGTTCAAATGCAACAAGCATCAACTGCATTTTGGCTAATCTTATTCTGCTTCCCTCAATTGGGAGACACTGTAATTTTACTACTTATGGGACTAATACTTGGCTTGTACTGGGCAGTGGGATCAAATCTAACAGTTGAAATTACACAAGATTTAACAGAGGGTGGAGGATTTTGTGTAGCGCATCAACAAATGTTTGGATTGTATTTCTTTTCTAAATTATCAGAGAAAATTGGAGGAAAAAATAAGAAACGTTTAGAAGATATTTCTTTTCCTGGATTCTTATCAGTTTTCAATGAAAATATGGTAGCAACATCAGTATTAATGTTATTGTTCTTTGGAATTATTTTAGCTGTTTTAGGACAACCATATTTAATTTCTGCTGGATTCTTAGCAGAGGGAGAAAGCTTTTTCTTCTATATACTAAAAACATCACTGAACTTTGCGGTTTACTTAGCAATTCTACAATTAGGGGTTCGTACGTTCGTAACTGAATTGACAAACTCATTCCAAGGAATTTCAAATAGCTTTCTACCTGGAGCAGTTCCAGGAATTGACTGTGCGGCTACTTATGGATTTGGATCGCCAAATGCTGTAACGGTAGGGTTCTTGTTTGGGGCATTAGGACAATTCTTAGCGATTGCAGTACTTATTTTATTAAAATCACCAACGCTTGTTATTGCAGGATTTGTGCCGGTATTCTTTGATAATGCAACAATTGCAGTATTCTCAAACAACAAAGGTGGAGCAAAAGCAGCTATGATTATGCCATTTATCGCTGGGCTTTGCCAAGTGTTTGGATCAGCGTTCATTGCATCATGGGTAGGACTTGCAAGCTATGGTGGATACTTAGGAATGTGGGACTGGGCGGTTGTTTGGCCAGTATTCACAGTAGCAATGAAGTACCTAAGCTTTGTTGGAGTAGGACTTGTTGTGGTGTTCTTAATTGCCATCCCACAACTTCAATATCGTGCTAATCCAAAAAATTATTTCTTAGTAACAGAAGATTATGAAGCTTATGTAGCGAATACAAAAGAAAAATCTAAATCATAAATAAAAAAGAAGGAGGAAGAGAGAATGGTAAGAATTTTAGTAGCATGCGCTAATGGAGCTGGCACTTCATTGATGATGAAGATGCGAGTAGAAAAGGCAACAAAGGATTTAGGAATGACTGTGCAAACTATTCATCACTGCTCTCTTTCAGAGGGTAAAAGTGCAGCATCACAATATGATGCTGTCTTTTGCCCTTTGAATTTTGTCAGTATGTTTGATGATGCAGCAAAAAAAGGAGTTAAAATTTGCGGAATGAAAAATGTACTTTCTGATAAAGAGGCACAGGAATTATTAAAAGCAGCTGAACTTGTTTAATCTAGAGAGGTGTTATTGTGAAAATTGAAAAGAAAGTCATTGATGAAATAAAAAGATGCTATAGCACAAATGAAATGGAAGTGGGAAAGGAAAACTACTTCTTTTTCGCAAGTGAAGATCCAAATGTGAAAGCTTCACTTTACAAAGAATCAAAGCTTGATGATGAAATGGAGCTGTGGAAAGATGCAGGGGGATGTATGTCTTTGATTCCCTTTCGGCATAATGAATTTTTGGCAGTACAGGAGTTCTATTTAAAGGTGACCCCAAGTTTATCAAAGCTTGTCTGGGGTAAGTATGAGGAAGACAAGGGATGGGAGATCAAAGATTTATTTCATCTTCCATATCTCCACCGATTTGATATTTTAAATCAGTCAGGAAAAATGTATTTGCTTTGTGCAACAATTGCTGACAGTAAAGAAAATAAGGAGGATTGGTCTAAGTCTGGGAAAATTTATGGGGCAAAGTTACCTGAAAACCTAGAGGATGAAATAGAATTAGAAGTTCTTGTGGATGGAGTGTTTAGAAATCATGGATACTCTAGAGGGATAAGTGATGGAAAAGAATGTGGATACTTCACAAGTGACCAGGGGGTTATTCAAATACTAGCACCAGAGGAAAACAGCAAGAAGTGGGTAGTTAATAAGATTGCAGATGGAGCTATTAGTGAAGCTGTATTTATTGACCTTGATGGAGACGGTGTTGAAGAAATGATGACAATTGAACCATTCCATGGAAATCAAATTAAAATATATAAAAATAAAAATGGACGATATGAATGTGACTATATCTATCCTCATAAAATTGACTTTGCTCATGCATTAGTTGCTGATACCATTTTAGGGAAACCATCGTTTATAGCTGGAATTCGACGCGAAGATGCAGAACTTGTGGTGATACAAAAAATAGGAAATGAATATAAAGAAATACTAATTGATAAACAAGGTGGTCCTGCAAATTTAAAGGTTGTTCATCGAGATGGGTATGATTTAATCCTTGCGGCAAATCATACTCGAAATGAGGCTGCAGTATATCGGATTAGTGAGGAGGAGTAATCATGATTGAACAATTGAAAAAAGAAGTTTTTGAAGCAAATCTTTTATTACCTCAGTATGGATTAATTACCTTCACTTGGGGCAATGTTTCAGGCATAGATAGAGAGAAAAACTTAGTTGTGATTAAACCAAGTGGGTTAGCATATACCGAAATGACAGTGGACGATATGGTGGTCACTGACTTAGATGGGAACATAGTAGAAGGACATCGTAAACCATCAAGTGATTTGATGACCCATTTAGAATTTTATAAAAATTTTCCAACAATACAAGGAGTAGTCCATACGCATTCTCAAAATGCAACAGCCTGGGCACAAGCCCATCAAGAAGTTCCGGCACTAGGAACAACACACGCTGATTATTTTTATGGAAGCATACCTTGTACAAGACAAATGACAAAAGAGGAAATTCAAGGAGAATATGAATTAAACACTGGAAAAGTTGTGGTTGAGCACTTTAAAATAAAAGGAATTGATGCCGCCAATATGCCCGGTGTATTAGTCGCAGGACATGGACCATTTACATGGGGGACATCAGCTCAAAAAGCGGTAGAGAATGCAGTGGTGTTGGAAGAAGTAGCAGCAATAGCGCTAAAAACTAAGATGATCAATCCAGCAATTAAAGATATTCAAAAGGAGTTATTAGATAAGCATTTCCTTAGAAAACATGGAGCGAATGCATACTATGGTCAATAAAAAAGAGTATCAGTTAGGACTGTATGAGAAGTCTATGCCTAGCGAATTATCGTGGAAGCAGAAGCTAGCGTATTGTAAGGAATTTGGGTTCGATTGGTTAGAAATCAGCATTGATGAAACAGATGAAAAATTAGCTCGGTTAGAATGGAATATAGATGAAATTCAGCAAGTAAAAACTGCGATAAATGAAACTGGAGTACCGATATTGACGATATGTTTAAGTGGACACAGGAAGTATCCATTAGGAAGTTTAGAGGAAAAAATTGTCCATAGAAGTTTAGAAATTATGGAAAAAGCAATATATTTAGCTGGAGAATTGGGGGTAAGGATTATCCAACTTGCTGGTTATGATGTTTACTATGAAGAAGGAAATGAAAAGACTCGTGAGCAATTCAAAGTCAATTTGAAACGTGCAGTAGAGATGGCGGCGAAGTGCGGGATAACAATGGGGTTTGAAACAATGGAAACATCGTTTATGGACACTGTTGAAAAATCGATGAATATAGTGGACTATATCAATAGTCCATATTTGCATGTTTATCCAGACATAGGTAACCTAACAAACGCAGCTAAGATATATGGGCATGATGTTTCAGAGGACTTAAAAAAAGGAAGTGGACATCTTGTTGCAGCTCATCTAAAAGAAACGATACCAGGACACTATCGTGAAATCCCTTTTGGTCAAGGTCATACAGACTATGTTCCACTGATTCGCACATTAAAAGATAGTGGTGTGAGGATGTTTGTGGGTGAGTTTTGGTATGTTGGTCAAGAAAATTGGAAAGAGGATTGTGAGTTTGCAGCAAAATTTTTACAAGAGAAGTTAGATGACGTATTTCAATAAGAGTAATTAGAACACTAGCCAATCCTCGATTCAAAAGGAACACAATTTCTTGGCGATTATGGTTGCCGAGGCTTTGATACATTTGGTCCTTTTAAACTTGTTGGTGGTGTTGCCAAAGGACACCCAGACAATGTGGATATTGCTGGGGCAGTTGATTTCTTTAAAGAGATTAGCACGATTGATACTTAAAACAACACCTCATAAAGCCATTTTGTGCGCTTTATGGGGTGTTGTCTTAATATTTAGCAGTTTTGAATATTATTTCATCCCATGAGAGGATAAAAGTGCAGACATGGTTTCAGTAGATTCTTGCATACCCCTTCCAATCCATTCTTCAATCCAGCCATATGTTCCATAACCGATAAAGGCCGTTGTATATGCCCACATATTTTCATATTCTGGTTTTGGACCCGACTGTTCTAATAGCACCTTAAGGAAAATATGAAACAACTTCCTATTGTGCAACAAAAGATAAAACTCACTATGCTGCTTTAAATGGTAAAATAAACTTCCATATAGTTCAGCATTAGAGTCATTACTCTCCTGCTGATATTTTTTATTCCACTCTGTAAAGAGATGGCGTGTATGTTCTAATAGAATTTCTTCCTTATCTGCGTAGTTCCTGTAAAATGAATTTCTGCTGACATTGGCGGTATTTGTAATTTGACTAATCGATATATCGGCAAACTCATTTTCATTCAGAAGTTTTATCGCCGCCTCCGTAATTTGTTTTTTTGCATAGGTGTTCTTTTCTTCATTATTCATGGTGGTACATTTCCTCCTGATTTGTGCCATTTTCATTCGATATATTGACTTCAGTAGCACTTGATGGTACATTTGTTACATCACTTATTATACGACTACTTTGCTTGCTTGTCAAGTGGGTGTGAAACGATAAGAAAATAAGGAAATCAAGGAGAATGACATGACAGTTTTTTTTACTAAGAAAAGAATAATCATTTTAATTGTTGTAATTATTTTAGCTGTTATTCTAGGGCGGCTTGCGGTAAGAGCGATTATTAACCTGATGTTAGGCGGTACTATGTTTGGAGGTAATTTCCTATGAGTAAAGATAAAAAGAAAGGAAACAAAAGAGCTTTGTTTGTTTTATTGTGCGTAGGGGCGTTTTTTATTTCATTTGTCGGTTCTGCTGTGTTCAAAATAACTCATAAGCCAGAGTGGTCAAAAAAATATTCTGTGGAATGGAGTGATGAGATAGGCACAATCCATTCTGATATCGCCTATGGAGCGGGTTCGGCAAATAAACTCGATTTATATGTTCCCGTCGACAATACTAGGGAAAACTACGGTTTGGTTGTTTATCTCCACGCTGGTGGATTCACTACGGGTGATAAAACAGATGACGCAGCCATTTTGCAGTGGTTATGTTCTAAGGGTTATGTAACGGCGGGAATTAACTATACACTTCGCACAGACGAAAATGATGCTAGTGTTTACACGCAGTCAATGGAAATTAAAGAAGCTATTCCCGTTATTATTGAAGAAGCTAAAAAGCTGGGCTATGACTTAGATGAAATGGTTATAAGCGGTGGCTCGGCAGGTGGAGCACTTGCTATGTTGTATGCCTATAGAGATGCAAATGAATCGCCTATCCCTGTAAGGATGATGTTTGAAATGGTTGGTCCCTCCAGTTTTTATGCTGAGGACTGGAGTATTTATGGATTAGACAAAAGCTCTGAAGCCGCCGCAGGTCTCTTTGGTGTTATGGGCGGTGTGGAACTTACATCTGAAATGATAGAATCTGGCGAATATATCGAAATGATGAAGCCAATTTCAGCCTTTATGTGGGTAAATGAAAACACCTGTCCGAGTCTTCTTTTATATGGAACACATGACAAAATGCAGCCTTGGAACGGTGTACGGCATCTTGTCGGAGCATTACAGCAAAGCGGTGTAGATTATAAGTTGTTTGAAGCACCACACTCTGGTCACGGGGTGCAGAATGATGATAGGGTGTATGAAGAATTTATGGATACAGTGGTTGAATATTTGGATAAATATATGCCAGTAGATTAAACAGGGTGCAAAGCCATTAAGGAGGAGGCCACTGATGCCATCACAGAGAAACAGGCAAAGCGAGAAAAAATCGAAATGTTCCTTGCAGAGCTTAAAAAGCAGGACGATGTGGTTACGGAATTTGACGAGAGCCTTTGGTATAGTATGGTTGATTATGTCACGGTTTTTAATAAGGAAGATGTACGATTTACCTTTAAGGATGGAACGGAAATCAAAGTGTGAAAATGCCCTTGCCACGGAGTCTGAAAAACTCAATGGCAAGGGCTATTTGTCTACGTTTTTACAGATTTGAACCCCCTCGGATGAAAAATCAAAAAGTATAGGTCAAAATCAAAAGGTTTAAGGCAAAATTAGATTGTATCAAAGACGTTCATTACAGGGATGATGGATACTCAGATACAAACTTTTAGCGACCTGCATTTGAAGAAATTGTAGAGTTAGTTGAAAAAGTGCAGTATCAACACTGATTGTAAAAGATTTAAGTCGTCTAGGTCGAAACTATATTGTTTCAGGACAGTTACTAGAAGATTTTTAACCTTTACATAATGTTCGCTTTATAGCTATGTATGACGGAGTAGATAGTGTTGATGAAAGTTCAAGCGACTTTATTCCTATGAAGAATTATTTTAACGAGCTGTATGCGAAGGGCTGCAGTAGAAAATCTAGGGCATCAATAAAAACTAAGGCACAAACAGGTGCAAGAGTTGGTTCAAGACCACCATTTGGTTATAAAAAAGATACACAAGACCCTAAAAATAAAATTGTACTTGATGAAGATACAGCACCTATACTAAAATACATATTTGCACTTTGTGTTAGTGGAAAAGGTCCGAGTCAAATTGCTAAGCAGTTAACAGAAGATAAAATACCAAATCCAACGCACTTTTATTTTAACAAATATGGTGTTAAAATGCAGGGATATGTACCAGACAAACCTTATAGGTGGCACGTGAGAACTGTTGCAGGTATGCTTGAAAATGAAGCTTATATGGGTAGAACAGTAAATTTAAGGTCAACCACTCTTTCATATAAACATAAGAAAAAGATAGATATACCAAAGGATAAGCATTATATTTTTGAAAATACGCATGAAGCCCTTATTGACAGAGAAACTTGGGATATTGTTCAAAATTTACGCAAAAAGAAAAAGAGAAGACCTAATATGGCTGAGCAAAATATATTTTCAGGTTTGATCTACTGCAATGACTGTGGTAAAACTTTAAATTTAAATAGAAATAGAAAAAGTGGTAAAGATAAAAATCATTTTATTTGAGCAACATATAGAAGTGAAGGTTCAAAGGGGTGTAGTAACCATAGGATAAAGGAAATTCATTTATCTGCGATATTGCTTAATGATTTACAACGTATTACTCATTACGCAAGAAAAAATGAAAAGCTATTTGTTGAAAGAATTGCTTCAAGGGACAATAAGGAATTAACAAAAAGTATTTTAAAGCTAGAAAAGGAAGTTGAGGTATTAACTTCACGTGAATTTGAACTGAAGGCTTTGCTTAAAAAAATATATGAAAATAATGCTCTTGGTAAAATTAGTGACGAAATGTTTATGACTTTGAGTCAAGAATATCAAACAGAGCATAATGACATAAGAAATCAAATACCTGAAAAAAAACAATAAACTTCAAGAAGTGAAATCATCAGTAAATAATTCAGAAATATTTTTAGAGAAAGCAAGGAAGTATACAGATATAACAGAGCTTAATGCTGAGATATTAAATTTATTTTTTGAAAAAATAGTAGTTCATGAGCGTGATGGAAATGACCCTAAAACAGCAAAACAACAAATTGATATTTATTACAGAGATATTGGTTTAATAAATAATATGAACAAGTAATGGAAAGATACTGAATAACAATACCACCATATAAGAGTAATAACTAGTATGGTGGTTAAATTTTAAAGTTTATAGTTAGCCTTATGGTATGTGGGCAAATGCTGGGGTTTTAAAAATCTTAAAAAATATGCTTTCAACTACTGTACAAGAAGTTTGTTGATGCTTTACAAATTTTATCTGGGTGATTTATTATGAAACAACATTGAAGAAAAGTCATGGAATAACTATATAGATAGTTTTAACTATAGGTTTACAGGAAAGAGCTACCAAAATTCACATGGACGTTTTATAAACCAGAAAATTAAAAATATAATAAAAGCTACATTTCCTTGTTTAATAGGCATGTAGCTTTTTAAATTATTTTATTAATCTAACATCATCACGGCGATACCAATCAAACCTGGTCCTGTATGAACTCCAAGAACAGGAGATATTTGCGTTTCTATAAAAAACTCAGCATCTTGAATAACGTTTTGTAATTTTGTGGCGATTTCTTTTCCGTCTTTAGGCGCACCACCATTGGATATAGCAAAGTAATATTTTTTTCCTGGGATAATTTCTTTTAAGGCACAATCAACGGTTTTGCTTAACGATTGAGTTCGTCCTCGTGCCTTAGTGACAGTATAGTAAATCCCTTCTTCATTACAAGCAATAATAGGGCGAACATTCAAAGCCTTTCCAACTAAAGATGAAACAAGTCCAATACGTCCGCCTTTTTGTAGGTAGTCGAGTGTATCAACAACAAAGAACACTTTTGATTTTGAAATTTGATTTTTAGCTTGTGCTACTATGACGTCAAAAGATAATCCATCATTCACAGAACGAGCGGCTTGAATTGCTAAGAACCCAGAAGCAATAGCGATATTTTTAGTATCGATTACTTCGATAATTAGATTATCAATGTCACTAGCAATTAAACTAATTAAATTATTTGTTCCGCTAAGGTTGGAAGATAAAGTGACGACCAACACTTTTTCATAACCATCTTGTTTTATTTTTTCAAATAAAGCTGTAATAGAACCTCCATCAGGTAATGAAGTAGTTGGTATTTCTTTAGGCATTCTACTGTAAACTTCTTGTGGTGTGATATCGATTTGATCCAAATATTCTCTATCCTTATAAATTATTTTTAGTGGGATAGTGTAAATACCATACTGACTAGCAACTTCTTGAGAAATGTCGCAGCAAGAATCGGCAACGATAGCAATTTTTTCTTTATTCATAAATTTTCTCCTTATACTAATAGTATAAACCAAGTAAAAATTTATTGAAATATAAACAATAAAAAGAAAGAATTAAACAAGACAAACGATTAATTATGTCACATAATTTAACATAATTTTTTTAAAATTACTTGATAATTTTCAACTATACTGAACTCACAAGCAAATAATAGCTTGTATAAATAGTCAATGCTATTCCCCTATAGCGTTGAAGTATTCTATCCCCCTTATATAGATAAAAAAGCAGAAAACACTCCTAACGAAAGTAAGAGTGTTTTTTGTTTTTATTTAGGTTTGTAATTTTTAAGTCTCAGTGCATTAAGTAAAACTGATATTGAGCTAAGACTCATAGCACCTGCAGCGATAATAGGGTTAAGGAGTGGTCCCCCAAATAAGTAGAGTACACCAGCTGCGACAGGAATTCCTAAGATGTTGTAACCAAATGCCCAAAATAAATTTTGCTTAATATTTCTAATTGTTTTCTTACTGAGGTCAATAGCAGTTGGAACATCCATAAGGTCGCTACGCATTAAGACAATATCTGCACTTTCCATAGCAACATCGGTTCCAGACCCTATGGCGATGCCGATATCAGCCTGAGCTAAGGCTGGTGCATCATTAATACCATCACCAACCATGGCCACTTTTTTGCCTTCAGTTTGGAGTTTAATTACTTCGTTAGCTTTGTCCTGTGGTAAAACTTCGGCAAGAATATGATCAATGCCCATTTGCTTTCCAATCGCTTCTGCAGTTTTTTTATTATCTCCAGTAATCATAGCAATTTCAATTCCCATCTGATGTAGTTTTTTAATTGCTGCTTTACTAGATGGCTTAACAACATCTGCTACCGCAATAATTCCTGCTAGATTTCCATCAATTGCAATGTACATTGGAGTTTTTCCCTCACTTGCTAAGGAATCACTTTCAGTAGCGAGTGCATCAAGCAAAATTCGGTTTTCATCCATCAACTTTTTATTTCCTGCCAAAAGAGTACGGTTGGATAGAACAGTTTGAATTCCTTGACCAGTAATGGATTTAAAATGATCAACATTGATTAATTGAAGTTGCTTTTCTTGTGCTCCCTTAACGATTGCTTGACCAAGGGGATGTTCGCTATTTTTCTCTGCTGAAGCACTCAGCAAGAGTAACTCATCGGCACTGAGATTGCCAAGTGGGAAGATATCGGTTACTGTGGGTTTACCTTCAGTGATTGTTCCGGTTTTATCAAAAACAATAGTTTGAATAGTGTGTGTTGTTTCTAGTGCTTCCCCACCTTTAATGAGTATTCCATTTTCGGCACCTTTCCCTGTTCCAACCATAATTGCTGTTGGAGTTGCAAGGCCTAAAGCACAGGGACAAGCAATAACAAGCACAGCAATAAATATTTTAATAGCAAATTCAAAGTCTTTAGTTGCAATGTACCACAGCACTCCTGAACTGATAGCAATTAAACAAACCACAGGAACAAAAATACCTGAAACAACATCGGCTAATTGAGCGATAGGTGCTTTAGAACCTTGAGCATCTTCTACAAGTTTAATAATTTGGGCTAAGACAGTGTCACTTCCTACTTTTTCAGCAGAGAATTGAATGGTTCCGGTTGTGTTTAGTGAAGCGGTATAAACTTTATCACCGATTTTCTTGTCAACGGGCATGCTTTCACCAGTCAGCATCGACTCATCAATGCTACTGCTGCCTGTAAGAACAGTTCCATCAACAGGAATTTTAGCTCCTGGTTTTACAATAATGATGTCACCAATCTCCACTTCATCGATAGGAATTTCTTTTTCTTCTCCATTTTGTAAAATGAAGGCGGTTTTAGGAGCAAGGCCCATCAGTTTTTTAATGGCTTCATTCGTTTTTCCTTTAGAAACGGCTTCTAATGTTTTCCCAAGTAAAATTAAAGCAATAATTACCCCTGCTGTTTCATAATACAAAGAGTCCACAGCGTGCATATTTCCTTGTGTAATTTGCCATGTTTCATACAAACTGTATAAGACTGCAGAAGAGGTACCAATTGCAATCAGAGAGTCCATATTTGGACTACGCATCCACAAGGCCTTAAATCCCACTGTATAGAAACGGTGTCCTACAATTAAAATAGGGATAACTAAAGCTACTTCAACTAAAGCGTAGGTAAGAGGATGTTCCATAGGGGTTAAGAAAGAGGGAAAAGGTAAATCAATAAAAGTAATCATGGGTGCCATTGCAATATACAACAATGGGATTGCAAAGCTAGCAGCGATAATAAATTTTATCCAGAGAGTTCGAATTTCCTTTTCTTTTCGTAAACGGTCTTCATCTTGATGATCATTTTTTTTAATTTCGAGGGGGGTATACCCTGCTTTAGTGATGGCATCACGAAGCGTGGATAATTTTACTAATTGTGGGTTATAGGTTACGATTGCTTTTTCGGTTGCGAAATTAACAACGACACGCTCTACTCCGTCTATTTTAGCTAATCCTTTTTCAACACGCTGTCCACAAGCGACACAAGTCATCCCTCCAATGGGGATAGTGACTTGTTGAGTTTGGTTTTCTTCAGTAGCTTTGTATCCCGCTTTATCAACGGCACGATGAATATCATCAGAAGAAAGTGTTGCTTCATCAAATTTGACAAATAATTTCTCAGTAGCGAAGTTAACGGTTGCATTTTGAACACCCTCTAGCTTGCTGACACTTTTTTCTATTCGCTGCCCACAAGCAGCACAGGTCATTCCTTGTAGTTTAAAATGGGCATTTTTCATAAAAACCTCTTTTCTATTTTATCACGGTGATGGTTGAACGAATCATTCCCATCCAGCAGTTATAATTGTAGATACCTTCCTCAGTAGGTGTAAATTCAATTATGTTTTCACCTACTGTAAAAGTATGCTCAATTCCATATTCATCGATATACATTCTATTGTTGCAACCATTTAAGTCCTCATCAGCTACATTGATAATCCATTGAACAGGTATATTTGCCTGTACTGTAATTGCTGGATACTCTCTTGAACTTAGCTGACTTGTCACAACTTGAACTCCATTGTTAATAGATATCTCACTGGGGATTGTAGGACTTTGTGATCCAAAGGGAGAGTGTAAAATAATTGCAATTATTACAAGTGATAAAGTTATTGCTGAAACCCATTTTGGAAGTGCTGGGATAGCGCTAACTAAAGCGAATAATGACAAAATAATAACCATTTGAAGAACAAAGTTTTGAGTAAATAGTCCTGAAAGACTTCCTCCTTGTGTCAACATAGCCAAACCTAATACAACAACTAAAATAGCACCAATATACATCATAACTTTTGTAAACTGTTTACCAAGCATTGAAACCAAAGTTCCAAATCCAAGCATTAGTGGAAGAGTTCCGACACTAAAGAAAAACATGGATAAAGCTCCGGTTATTGGATTAGCACTTGCAAGAGCAACCAGTTGCATGGATTGCAGCGGACCACAGGGCATTAACCCATTAAGCAGTCCTACTAAAAATGGACTTTGTGTTTTAAATTTCTCAGCATTAATTTTTTTAGCTAAGAAGCGAGGAACGTGTAAGTTAAATTTACGAAGTGCAGGAAATAAAGATAACATATTTAACCCCATAATAATCATAAATAGTCCTGCAACAATCTTCAATATACCTTGAAATAATAAAGGAATACCAATAGAAGAGCCACCGCCTAAAATCCATCCTACAAGCCCTAAAATAAATCCAACAAACGTGTAAGAAAGAACACGACCGCTATTATATAAAAGGGAAGGAAGGAAAAGTGGTTTATCACTTTCATTAGCATCTTTTGGCAGGCACTGTGATAAGTTTATACCACCACACATCGCAAGACAGTGAACAGAGGTGACAATGCCTACTGCAAATAGGACGCTAAAGCTCATAGAACTATCCGCAAGAGCACTTGGGGATAACAAGTTTAGTATACCTAATTTTTCTAAAATAAAATAGAGAAATGCAACAAGAAGTAAGGTTATTACTAGCTTAAAGAAACTAGAAGCATTGAAGTTATCATTTTTTTTAACTGAATAGCCAAGATTTTTAATGAGTGCTGAAAGCTCTTTTAAGTTGATTTTATTGGTGTCATAGGTAACAGAAGCTTCTTCATTGGTGTAGCTAACAAAGGCAGATTGTACACCATTTGTTTTTTTTAATGCTTTTTCAATTTTATTTTGACAGTGAATACACGTCATTCCTTCAATTTTAATTTTGGTTGTTTGCTTCATAGAATATCCTTTCTAATACATATGACAACGTCTTGTTTGAGATAGATTATTTATCTCATCTTGAACCAAGCTGGGATCATAGTCATCTAAATCATCTACTACTGTAATGCTCGATTGAATCATTCCCATCCAACAGCTGTAGTCAAACGTACCACTTTCAGTTGGCGTGAATTCGATAATGTTTTCTCCTATGACTAAAGGGATAGATAAGTTAAGGGATGGGATAACAATTTCATTATTACAACTATTTAATGTTTCTGCAGTTGCGATAATGACCCATTTAACAGCAACACCATTTTTCACTACTAAAGTTGGATAACTGGAAGCTTCTAGGATGGTTACAATTTCTTGTGTATCGCCTACTAAAGTAGATTCTACAAGTTGGTTTGAAGATGTGCTAAGATTTTGGATAGGCGATGTAGAAAGACTTGTGGTGCTATTTTCACGGATGCGATATGCTGACATCATTGAAAATGGACTAAACCGTTGTATAATGGAAAAGACAAATATAATGGCAAAGAGAACGCCACCTAGAGTTAATAGGCTAAATACTAGATTTTTTTTCATAGTTTGTTCATCCTTTCTTGAAACAACTCAAGCATAACGTGTTAATATGTAGATTGTATGGAGAACGAAGCTTTTTTCTCCACAAAATCTACATAATTATCAACTATAATAAAAATAAAGCATAGCAAAGAAAGGAGGTGACACTTGTGAAAAAGAAAATTCTATTGGTTGAAGATGAAGAAAAAATTGTAGAAATTGTTGCAGCGTATTTAGTGAAAAATGACTATGATGTTCTGGTGGCAAAAGATGGACAGGAGGCACTTCAACTTTTTGAAGAGGAGATACCAGACATGGTGATTCTAGATTTAATGTTGCCTTATATTTCTGGAGAAGAAGTTTGTAAAGTCATTCGCCAACAATCACCTATTCCCATTATTATGTTGACTGCAAAATCAAGCGAAGATAGCCGTGTTGATGGGTTGAATCTGGGGGCAGATGATTATATGATCAAACCCTTTTCGCCACGAGAACTTGTCGCAAGAGTTCAAGCTTTATTTCGGAGAAGTATGAAAGAAGGTGACTTGCCGCCTAAGATTGAAAACTATAATAAAGATGATTTAATAGTTAACTTTGGAAGTCATGAAGTTAAAAAAAGGGGGAATGATGTTAATCTTACACCTAATGAATTTAAAATTCTTTCACTTCTCACAAAGCATCCTAACAAAGTATTCACAAGAGAAGATTTAATTGAGAGTGCTTTCGGAAAAAACTTTGATGGATATGATCGAACCATAGATAGCCACATTAAAAATCTCCGAGCTAAAATTGAGACAAATACACAAGAACCAAGATACATTATAACTGTACGTGGGATTGGTTATAAGTTTGGAGGGAAATGAGATGAAAATGAATATTACAAAAAGACTGATTATCTCTTATGCTGTTCTATCCCTTATTTTAATACTGTCGTTGCTTGTAGCATCTAATTATGTTTTAGAGGATCAATTTAATAAATATTCAATTGAAAAACAAGATGAAAAAAATAATAGCCTTGTTCAATCTGTGTTGGATGAAATTAGTAAAGAATCGCCAAGCTTGGATGCCTTAACTATTCTAGGAGAGACAGCTTTAAATGATGGAGTCATCTTAATGGTTAATGATTCAGCAGGTGGGATGATGTTTTGTATGAGTTGTCAAGAATACGATCGCTGTGACATGATGCTTTCTACAATGGAAGAAACAATGCAGGAAAGGTATCCTAACTTTGTAGGGGAGTATACAGAAAAAGAATATACTCTAGAAAAAAATGGAGTTCACTATGGAACAGTGGTTTTAGGATATTATGGGCCATATTATTATAGTGATGCAGATATTCAGTTGTTAGAAGCAATGAACAAGATGTTACTTCTTATTTCACTACTTTTTGTAATAGTCGCAATTTTTATTGGTACTTTGATGGCAAGAAATATCGCTAAACCAGTAAAGGAGATTATACGAAGAACAAAAGAGATTGAAAAAGGAAATTATGAAAACGATGATGAGTTTAAAAATAAAACGGAAGAACTAGAGTGTTTGATGGAATCTGTGAAATCACTTGCATCTTCTTTAAAAACGCAGCAAGATTTGAAAAAGCGAATGGCAGCGGATTATGCTCATGAGTTTAGAACGCCTTTAGCGGCAATCCAATCTAACTTAGAAGGGATAATTGATGGTGTTGTTGAACCGACAGAGGACAGGGTAGAGAGTATGAGACAGGAAATACTAAGGCTATCTCGGATGGTTTCTGAATTGGACAAAATTACAGAAATTCAAAGTAATCAATTGGAATTGAAAACGGAAAAATTAGATTTAAAAAAGGAAACGCAGGTTGTTGTAAGGATGTTTGATGGACAATTAAAAGATAAAAAAATCAAACTTGAAGAGCAATTTGAATCCTGTTTGATTGTGGCAGATAGAGATAAAGTGAAAAGTGTTGTAACGAATCTGTTATCTAATGCGATTAAATATACAAAGCCTCATGGGATAATCTCAGTAGCAACACGGCAGGAGGGGCAGTGGGGGATGATTATTGTACAAGACACAGGAGAGGGTATTCCTTCAGGTGATTTACCATATATCTTTGACCATTTGTATCGCGCTGATGTATCCAGAGCTCGCAATAGTGGTGGCTCTGGGATTGGTCTTTCAGTCGTGAAAGCAATTGTAGAAGCCCACCACGGGAGAATAGAGGTTAGTAGTAAAGTTGGTAAAGGAAGTTTATTTGTGGTAAAATTTCCATCGTAAAAACAAGAAAGAAGGACTAAATTATGGAAGCAATTTTTTCTAGAAGAAGTGTGCGTCAGTTTACAAACGAAAGGATATCAGCTGAAAAGATTGAAATGATTTTAAAGGCGGCAATGAGAGCACCGTCTGCAGGCAATGAGAAACCATGGGAATTTATTGTTGTGACACAGCAGGAGATAAAGGAAAAAATGGCTCAGTCTAATCCTTATGCAAAAATGATCGAAAAGGCAAGCCATGCCATAGTGGTGTGTGGCGATTTGAATAAGCAACGATTCGATTATGATTTTTGGGTTCAAGATTGCTCAGCTGCAACCCAAAATATTCTGTTGGAAGCAACTTATTTAGGAATTGGAACAGTATGGATTGGGACTTATCCAATTAAAGAGCGTGTAGGAGATATCCAAGCGATTTTAAACTTACCTGAGTCTGTAGTGCCCCTGTCGGTTGTTGCATTAGGATATCCTGCAGAAAAGAGTGAGGGTATAGACACATTTAATCCTGAAAGAATTCACAATGAAAAATGGTAAAAAATAGATTAAGTGGACGGAAGTATATCTTTTTAAGTCTAAATTGATTATAATAATAAAAGAAAGGGAGGATATAACATGTTTGATGGATGGTTTGTCTTAGTCACTGTCATCGTTGGGATTGTCTCAGGGATCGTGGCATCAAAATTATTGAAGATTAACAATGGTCCTATTCAATGGATTATTATCGGAGCAGTAGGAACTGTGTTTGGATACTTATTTTCTTGGGTGTTTGTTCAAACGGGAGTGGCTGAACTTGCTTTAACAATCCTTAGTACATTCTTAGGATCTTGTTCATTTATTTTACTTTCTCGTTTAATGAAAAAATAAAAGAGACAATAATTATAAAACGGCTAATGGAAATATAACCATTAGTTTTTTAAATATATAAAAGCTCTCACGACTGAGAGCTTAGTGAACTTATTATTTTTTTTCAAATGACATGATAGTAGCTACTCGCTCTTCATGACGTCCACCCTCATAAGTGGCACCTAACCACTCATCAACAATCATTTTTGCAAGTTCAGTACCAACAACACGCGCGCCAAAACAAAGAATGTTCGTGTTATTGTGCTGTTTAGATAACTTTGCACTATAGGGTTCGGAGCAGACACAAGCGCGGATACCATTAATTTTATTACAGGCAATTGAAATACCAATTCCTGTGCCACACAAGGCAATACCACAATCCACCTCATGCTGTACTACGCCTATAGAAACACGCTCGCCAGCAAAAGCATAGTTAAAGCTTTCAAGTGCATTGGTTCCATAATCAATGAGAGTGTGCCCCTGTGCTTCTAAGTAAGCAACAAGTTCCTTTTTTAATTCGATTGCGGTGTGGTCATTTCCAATTCCAATTTTCATAAGAAACTCCTTTTCTTTTCTATAGTTTACCACAAAAATGAGTAGAAAAGAAATCAAAAAATGAATGATAAATTAGTTGTTTTATGATAGAATAATAAATATTATTCACTAAAGGAAGGGGGGAAATTATGTCAAAGTATTTTGGTGATAAAGCCTTTACAAAAAAAGTGCTGTACATTGCAATACCGATTATGATCCAACAACTTATTTCTGGATCGGTACAGCTTATTGACAACTTAATGGTAGGAACATTGGGGGACTTTGCCTTAGGTGGAGTTGGAGCGGCTAATCGTTTTTACATGATTGTTCAATTTGGGATGCTAGGGCTATCGGCAGCGGGGACTGTGTTTATTGCACAATATCATGGAGCAGATAATCAAAAGAGAATGAAAGAGAGTTTTCGTTTTGTGTTAGTATCATTGATTATGATAGCGGTGTTCTTTTTAATTATCGGGCTTTTAATTCCTCAACCGATTATTCATTTCTTTACTTCCGTTCCTGAAACGATGCGTTTGGGGATTAGCTATTTATCTATTTCAGTTTTTACGTTTGTTCCGGTTGCTATTTCGATGACAATATCTGGATCTTTAAGAGCAATTGGGAATGTTAAAACACCGTTGTATATTAGCAGTATAGCAGTTATAACAAATACAATTTTAAATTTCTGTTTGATTTTTGGTAATTTTGGGTTTCCTGCTTTGGGTGTACAAGGGGCAGCAATCGCAACGCTTATTGCCCGGGTAATTGAAATGGTTCTTTTCTTAATCGTATTAAAGAGAGAAAACTATCCGTTTAAATCCAAAATCCAGGATATATTCCAAATTCCAAAAGTTATCAGAAGTAAAATTTTAACTAAAGCGATACCACTTGTTGCAAATGAAGTGGGATGGTCTGCAGGGATGGCAACTTTATTCATGCTTTACTCAAAAGGGGGATCCGATATTATGGCGGGGTATCTTGTTGCCTCCACGGTCTCTGATTTATTCTTCGTGCTTTTTGGTGGGATGGCAACTGCAAGTACGGTGCTCATTGCGCAGCCACTAGGGGCGAATAAACTGGATGAAGGAAGAAGAAACGGATACCAATTGATTGGATTTTCAATGATGATGTCATTATTTTTTGCATCGTGTATGTTTTTGTTTAGTTTCGCAATCCCATATTTATACACTGACATTTCAAGCGGTGCAGTAGAATTTGCCGGGCTGATGATGAAAATACAAAGCATTATGTTTATCTTTTATATGATTTCAACACAAAACTATTTTATTTTACGAGCAGGAGGAGATACTATTTCTACTTTCATTTTTGATAGTTGTTTTATGTGGTTAATCAACATTCCTTTGGTATGGGGATTGACTATATTTACAGATCTTCCTGTGTATATTATCTTTATTTGTGGGCAAAGTGTAGAATTTTTGAAAATTGCGCTAGGAACCTATTTGGTGCGAAAAGAAAAGTGGGTTCATAACTTAGCTCATGAGGAGGAATAATAAGAAATATGGAGCTGATTTTAGAGCGTCTTTGCTTTTGGTAAAAGTAAAAAAAATGGTTGCATTCAGTTTGTGAACGTGCTATTATAATCTAGCACACGCCTAAATAGCTCAGTCGGTAGAGCAAACGGCTGTTAACCGTTAGGTCACAGGTTCGAGTCCTGTTTTAGGCGCCATTTTTATGGCTCGTTGGTGAAGTGGTTTAACACAGCGCCCTTTCACGGCGTCATTCACGGGTTCGAATCCCGTACGAGTCACCATTTGAAAAAATCACGCGAAGCGTGTTTTTTATTTTCAAGGAATAAAAAATCTTGCTGATTTTTGTTGAAAAGGGTATAATTAAAAAGCACTGACCCCTTAGCTCAGTTGGTAGAGCAACTGACTCTTAATCAGTGGGTCTGGAGTTCGAGTCTCCAAGGGGTCACCATTTAAAAAAGCAAAGACGGTATGGTACTTGAAAATACGGTCTTTTTTGTTTCAAAATGCTCCTATACATGTATATTTAAAAATGATATAATTGCATCATAATGCAAGGAGAAAATATGAAAAAAATGTTAAAGATTAGTGGTGTGCTCGTGCTTGTTTTAGTTGTTGTGATTGTTGTGTTTTTTGCATATCTAAGTGCTCTACCTGCGGTGCCTAAAAATTATATTAATAAAGTAGAAACGGGAGGAGATATTGAGGCAAAGTATTTGAGAATGGGAAATTATGAAGTGTCTTATATTGAAAATGGGGCAATGCAGAGTTATGAGAAATATGAGATATGGTATCCCAGCGAGATAAATGAAAGCAATAAGAAATATCCTGTTGTCGTGTTTGTAAATGGGACAGGAGTTGTAGCGTCAAAATACAAAGTACTATTTGAACATTTAGCATCTTACGGGTTTATTGCTATTGGAACTGAAGAGAAATATGCATGGAATGGCTTTTCGGCAGAAATGTGCATAAGAACGCTACTGAAACTAAATGAAAATAAAGAAGTTGATGGATATCCAGGCAATCCATTTTACAACAGGATAGACATGGATAATATTGGGATAGTGGGACACTCACAAGGTGGAGTGGGTGTGATAAATGCGATTACTGATACAAGGCATTCTGATATTTACAAAACAGCAGTATTGTTGAGTCCAACCAATGAAGAACTAGCAACGGCATTAGATTGGGACTATGACGCATCAAAAGTGAGTGTTCCAATATTGTTGTTATCTAGTACAGGCGCAGGAGATGAAGAGTTGGTGGTTAATTTAGAGGGACTAAGAAGCATATATAATCACATCCCAGCAACAACTGAAAAAATGATGGTTAGAAGAAATGATGCAGATCATGGTGATATGTTGTATTTTTCAGATGGCTATGTAACTGCGTGGCTTATGTGGAAATTACAAGGTGATGAAGAAGCTGCAAAAGCATTCATCGGTGATAGTGCAGAAATTGAAAACAATAAAAATTATCAGGATATAAACAAAAACTTTTAGAGGTGATATATAAGTAATATTTAAAAAAGCAGGTGAAATGCCTAGAATTCTTAAAAACTTTATTATAAGACAGATCACCTTTTCTTGCGCATCGATGTTTGTTTGGTGTGAAGTGAGTTAGAATAATTAAATAGCTGTTGAGGGATGATGGGAGGGTGAAATAAAATACAGATGTAAAAGAGCTCACTAGTTAAAATGAAAGAATAAATCACAAAGTTTGGATAATCAAAAAGTTAGCTGAAAAGCTAAAAATTTCAAAAAAGAGTAAAAAGCCTTGAAAATAAACTGTTAAGGGTGTAAAATTTAGACGATAAATAAGGAGGAATAACAATGGCTGGAAGAATAGCAATGGATGTTGAGGAGTTGTATGCAAAGTCAGCAGAATTCACATCAGAATCAAGTGAAGTAGAAGC
>JBKECT010000022.1:0-18946 GCA_047974855.1 Anaerorhabdus sp. | reverse complement strand
ATGGACATGAATAGGGAAAATGAAAATAACTTAATGATTTATTTTCCTAAACATTTTTGGAACATTATTGAGCGTTTCTTTCTGGTTTGATAAAACCATAGAATGCCCGATAATGTTTTTTAGTTTAGAGGAAGTTAACTTAATTTTATAATTATATCACTTCGTTGCAGATGATCTCTAAATGTTTGATTTGAGAATTTATATAAGTTATAATAGTCATAAGTAATGAATGTGAGGAATTGCTATGAATGTAATTAGAAAACAAATAATCATGAAGGAGTTGTACGAGAAGAAAAGTGTTAGCGTCACAAATTTATCTAGAGATTTAGATGTGTCGACAATGACAATAAGAAGAGATTTGAAGAATTTAGAAAAAGAAGGGCTTGTTCGAGTAGAACATGGAGGAGCAACTCTTAATGGTGAGGCGTTATTTGAATTTGGAATGAATATCAAGCAAAACGAAAATAATATTGAGAAGCAAAGAATAGCTGAAAAATGCTTGGAATACATAAATGATGGTGATATAATTTTTCTTGATGCAGGAACGACGGTGTTAGAAATTGCAAAATTGTTAGTGAATGGAAGAAAAATAACAGTTGTAACTAATTCATTGCTTGTTGCAAACATTTTGGCAGCCGGTGGAAATCAAAATTTCATAATGTGTCCCGGTAAATTCAGAGAGACATCAATGGCATTCATGGGACAGTTGACAGATGCTTTTATAGCGAACTTTAAAATTGATAAAATGTTCTTAGGGGTAGAAGGGGTGAGCATGAGTTTTGGGGTAAGCGTTCCAGATATCGATGATGGAACGACAAAACAATGCATATCTAAAACAGCAAAAAAGGTAATATGTGTAGCAGATAGCGAAAAGTTTGGGAAAAACTGGTTTTATTGTATTCAACCACTTAGCGAGATAGATGTTATAATTACCGATGACAGAATTGATAGTCAAGTCTATAATGATTATATCTCTAACGGGGTAAGTATTATAAAGGTGTAGAGAAACGGTGTACAGTTTGTAGAAACTGTACACTTTTTCTTTTATCAGAACTGCAAAAAAAACAACAAAATTAAACATTTTGGCGATTTCATATTGCCAAACAAGCGAAAAAAAGGTAATATTGAAGTATAAACAACAAAAAACAACATAATCGAACAAAAAGCGAAAGAAATTATGTTGAAAAGAAAGGAGGATAGTCAAATTTAGGCAGTCGTAAAATGCTGAGAAAACTTGATGAATTGAGATAGTCTCCGAAAAGTCAGTATTGAAGGACCAGCCGAATAAATTAATGCGAGTTAGAGGAGTAGATTAAATAATATCTAAATGGAGGAAAATTATGGGGAAATATGCAGAGTTCTCAAGAAAAACAGTTGAAGCTGTAGGAGGAATTGAGAACATCACACAAGTTACACACTGTGCAACAAGGCTGAGAATTAACTATAAAGCAAAAAGTTTAGTTGATGACGAGGCGCTAAAAAATCTGCCCGATTGTGCAGGAATTGTAAACAAGGAACACCAAATACAATGTATAATCGGGCCAAAGGTATCGGATTGTTTTTTTGAATTTATGGAAGTTTCTGGATGGAAAGCGGATGGAGCGTCTACTGAAATTATAGCGGAAGATGAGACCGGCCCAAAGGATGCGAAATATTGGGTTACTAAATTCGGTAACTTTGTAGCTCCTATCTTTATGCCAATCATTCCAGCACTTGTTGTTGGTGGGATGATTTTAGCAGTTAGAGTATTGTTGATTAACTATTTTGGAGTATCAATGGATAGTGGTACTGCAGAATTTATGACAAACATTTTCCAGGCGGGATTTAATTTCTTGCCGATATATATCGGATACTCTTATTCTAAGCAGTTAAAGATGGAACCAATTCTTGGGATGTTTCTAGCAGCAACCTTAGTGACTCCAAAGTTTACAAGCGGAGTAGTCACTGATTTCTTAGGGATACCTATTCCACAAGTTTCTTATTATTCCACAATTATCCCTGTAATTTTAGGGGTAACATTTATGTATTTCGTGTATAAGTTTGTTAAGAAAATTATGCCTGAAGCATTAACCTTTTTCTTAACGCCATTACTGACAATGATTGTAGCTGTTCCTGTAACTATGATTATTCTTGGTCCATTAGGAAATATGATGTCTGGGGCTGTTGCAAGTGGAGCTGTGTGGTTGACTGATACTCTAGGGTTTATTGCGCAACCAATTCTATCTATGATATATCCTTATATGGTTATGTTTGGGATGGATAAGGCATTATCGCCTGTAGGACTTGAGTTGATTGCTAATCTTGGGTATAACTCAGTAACTGCCACTATGGGGTTTGTATCTAACTTAGCAGTTGGTGCAACTGCACTTGCGGTTGCATTCCAAATTAAGGACAATGCAGGACAACGAGGATTATTGTCGTCATTTGGAATTACTGCACTTTGTGGCGTGACTGAACCAGCATTTTATGGTGGGTTAATTCTAAGACCGAAAGCGTTAATAGGTACTGCAATTGGAGCAGGGTGCGGAGGATTGTTCGCTGGGTTATTTGGATTAAGGATATTTGTTCCATGGGCATGCCCAGGCCTACTAACATTTTTATCATTCATCAACCCTGAAACTGGAAGTTTATATTATGTAGTAATAGGAGCAATAACAGCAGTTATTACAATTGCGGTATCATTCATTGCGACAACAATTATTATGAAAAGGGACGCATTAAAAGTTTAGTATAATGGGTTGACTTGGTTAAATTTAATCAAGTCAATTTCCATATATAAGATATGAAAGGGGTATATGTGTGAAGATATTAATTGGTTCTTTTACTACAGAATCAAACGCAAATGCAGTTAATAAAAATGAGATTACGGCGTATGACTTTGGATTTGAAGCAGATTGTATAAGAAAAATGGGTATGGGTGATTATTTTGAAAAGCTAGATTCAGATATTGAAATTATTCCGGCATTGTATACAAGCGGGAGAGCATCCGGAGTAATAAGCAGAAAAACATTTAAGTATATAGAAGCGTGTTTTGTTGAAAAGGTTTTAGAACATAAAGAAGATATTGATGGAATTTTTCTATATCTTCATGGTGCAAGTGAAGTGGAGGGGTTAGGTTCTGGTGATCATCATATTCTAAAAAAGGTTAGAGACATCGTTGGACCATATTTACCAATATGTGTTGCGTGTGATCCTCATGGAAACTTGAAACGAGAATATGTAGAGTCGACTCAAGTTATCCGGAGCTTTAGAGAGTCACCACACATCGATGCAAAGGAGACAAAAATAAAAGTTATAAATATGCTGATTGATTTATTGAAAAATCGGCAAAACGTTCATGCCATATATAGAAAACTGCCGTTAATTTTAGGAGGTGAACAGAGTGTTTCTGCTGATGAACCGGTAAGGAGCATAAATAAAAAATTAGAGGAAATAGAACAAGATCCAAGAATCCGAAGTTGTTCATGGCATGTAGGATACCTTAGACATGATACTCCGGTTGCAGGCTGTGGTATTGTTGTCTGCCCACAAACAGAAACAGATCAAAAATACGCAGAGAAGGTAGCCGATGAGTTATATGAATACGTATGGAGCAAAAGACATGAGTTTCATTATACGGGAGTGACAGCAAAACCCGAAGAGGCATTAGACATAGCACTTGAAAAAATTGGGAAGCCGGTATTTATAACAGATTCAGGAGATAACACCACTTCTGGAGCACCAGGAACGAACACATTTATTTTACGACAAGTGATGAGTAGAAATAGTACTAGTAAATCATTTTTATTCGCAAATATTTGTGATCCAAAAACTTTTTTAAAGCTATATCAAGAAGAAGTTGGAACAGTGCACACTGTAAACTTAGGAATCAATAAAGATGAGTTAAGCAAAAGTGTGGAATTAAATGTAACAATTAAGAAAAAAGGTGAACTAAGGGGATATATGGTGCAAGATCCGAACTCTGTCCCAGGGTATAGTGTACTTGTCTCTGTGATGGGAATGAATGTAGATATAAATATCGCGAGCGATCGAACGCCGATGTGTGAAAAACATCAGTTTGTTGCTGGTGGAATTGATTGGGATGAATATGATATTATTGTTGTTAAGCAAGGATATATATTCCCTGATTTAGAAGAAAAAGGTGTATTTAGTGTAATGTCACTCACAGATGGAGCTACACCACAAGACACAGAGAATATAAGATTTAAATTGATTAATAGGCCTATGTTTCCAATAGATAAAATATAAGGAGAAAATATGAAAATAATGATAGGATCATTTACAACGGAATCAAATGCTAATGTAGATCAAAAAAATGAAGTCACAGCATATGACTTTGGGTTTGGAGATGACTGTGTTAGAAAATTAGGAATTGACGATGTATTTGAAAAAGAAGGATTCGAGGTAATTCCATCTGTATATGCAAGTGCAGGAGCTTCAGGTGTCATTAGTAGAAAAACGTTTGATTACATTCTTGAATGTTTTTTAGAAGTAACAAGAAAACATCGAGGGGAGTTGGATGGTATATATTTATTCTTACACGGAGCAAGTGAAGTTCAAGGATTAGGATCGGGAGATCACTATATTTTGAAGAAAATTAGAGAGATAGTTGGACCATATTTACCAATTTGTATTTCATGTGATCCACATGGAAATTTAAGGGAAGAATATGTAACAAGTGCACAAGTGATAAGAAGCTATAGGGAATCACCACATACAGATGCTAAAGAAACAAAAATAAAGGTAGCAGAAATGTTGATCGACATCTTGAAAAATCGTCAGCAAGTACACGCAGTGTATCGCAAGATGCCGCTAATTTTGGGTGGAGAGCAAAGCGTGTCAGCGGATGAACCAGTAAATACAATTAATAAATACATGAATGAATTAGAGCAAGATCCAAGAATTCGAAGTTGTTCATGGCATGTGGGTTATATTCGACATGATACACCTGTAGCGGGATGCGGGGTTGTCGTATGTCCGCAAACAGAGGCAGATCAGGAGTATGCAGAAATGATTGCGGACAAGTTAGAAAAGTATATTTGGGATAAGCGTCATGAATTTCATTATACGGGAGTAACAGCAAAACCTGAAGAGGCATTAGAAAAGGCATTGGAGTTTAATGGGAAGCCAGTATTTATTACGGATTCCGGAGACAATGTAACATCAGGAGCGACAGGATGGAATACATATATATTAAGACAAGTATTGGCAATAGAGAATTTAAAAAAATCATTCTTGTTTGCGAATATTTGTGATCCTCAGACATATAACCTTTTGCAATCTAAAGATATTGGGACAGTTCTTAAAATTAATTTAGGAGTTAATCGTGATGAAATGTCGAAAAGCGTAGAGTTGACTGTGAAAATAAAAGCAAAAGGAGAGCTTAGAGGGTACATGATGCATGATCATAGCTCTGTTCCTGGGTATAGCGTTCTAGTGAGCATTGATGGGAAAGACATTGATGTAAATATCGCAAATTACAGAACGCCAATGTGTGAAGAACACCAATTTATTGCTGGAGGAATAGATTGGGATGAATATGATGTAATGGTAGTAAAACAAGGGTACATTTTCCCTGAATTAAAAGAAAAAGGGGAGTTTAATGTGATGTCCTTGACAGACGGTGCAACGCCACAAGATACAGCAAGCTTGAAGTTCAAAAGAATAATGAGGCCTATGTTTCCGATCGATAAAATTTAACAAAGGGAAGATAATACTATGAAAAGGAAAGTGCAGAAGGGATTTTTATGGGGCACAGCAAGTGCAGCATATCAATGTGAAGGAGCATGGAATGAAGATGGCAAAAGTGAGTCTAATTGGGATCAGTTTTGTCATAGCGATAAAAATAAGACAGGAATAACCGGAGATGTTGCTGCAGATTTCTATCATCGGTATAAAGAAGATATAAAATTATTGAAAAATGGTGGGCACAACACGTTAAGGTTTTCTATTTCATGGACGAGAATCATACCGACTCGAAGTGGCAAAGTTAATCGAGATGGCATTCAATTTTATAAAAAAGTTTTGAAAGAATGTAAAGAAAACGGAATTATTCCGAATGTTACATTGCTGCACTATGACATTCCATCATGGTTAGAAGATATTGGGGGATACAGAAATGAAATGTTTTCAGATGAGTTCGCAAAATATGCTAAAGTTATTTTTGAGGAATTTGGAGATGATATACCATTGTATGTCACAATCAATGAAATAACACATAACATAAACTGCTCTTACTTAACAGGAAACTATCCTCCAAATATTCATGACACACAATTGTTAGTTCAGGCAGGATATAATATGCTTGTAGCAAGTGCGAAAGCAATTAGAGAGTTTAGAAAATTAAAGTTAAATAGTCAAATTGGAATTGTTCACACAACAAATACAGTGCAGATTTTAAAAGATACAGAAGAGTATCGAATAGCACAAAGAAGAGGAGATTTATTTAAAAATAAATGGATAACAGATCCTGCTATTCTAGGCGTATTTCCGGATGATTTAGCCCCATTGCTTAAAGACAGCGGCATCAATTTAGAGTTTGTTAAGCAAGAGGATTTAGAGATAATAAAAGAAAATACAGTGGATTTTTTAGGACAAAACTGTTACACGAGGAGTTTAGTAAGACCATATGTCGATGAGGATGGAGAAACAAATTATTATACTAATAACAAGGGATCAGAGCAGAAGCAGCTTGAAGGCTATGTGGTAAAGAATTGGTTTACATCAGATCTAGATCCAGACACGAGAAGAAATGCATGGGGAAGAGAAATTTATCCGAAAACAATCTATGATATGTTAATGGGAATTAAAAATGATTATGGAGATATTCCAATATACATTACAGAAAATGGACATGCTCTATATGAAGAAGTAGATAGTAATGGTGAAGTTAATGATGATGAAAGAATTGAATTTTTAAATGGATATTTGGATTGGATGATTCAGGCACAAAATGATGGCTGCAATGTTGTTGGGTATTATATGTGGTCGACAACTGATTGCTATTCATGGATTAACGGGTATAAGAAGAGGTATGGATTAATTCATGTAGATTTTGATAGAGATTTAAAAAGAACATCAAAAAAAAGTTATTACTGGTTCAAAAAATATATAGAAGAGCACACTGAGGAATAAAAAAATCACCCGAGTAAATTGATGAACCAAATTTTTAAAACACATGAAATAGAGGAGGAAAAAATGAAAGTAGCAATTGGAAATTTTACAACAGAGTCAAATGCAAACATACCAGTTATTAATGAAATTACAGACTACGATATTGCATTTGGAGAATTATGTATAGACAAAATGTTAGTCAGAGAAGTTTTTGATTCAAATAATATAGAAATTATTCCAACAGTTTATGCGAATGCAGGGGCATCAGGAGTGATAAGAAGGGAGACATACGATTACATTGAGTCTTGTTTTTTAAAGGTGATTAAAGAAAGAAAAGACGAAATTGATGGACTTTATTTGCATTTTCATGGTGCTAGTGAGGTGGAAGGAATGGGATCTGCAGACCACAAACTATTGAGAGAGATTCGTGAAGTAGTTGGACCGTATGTGCCAATTTGCATCGCGTGTGATCCCCATGGAAACCTAAGAAAGGATTATGTAGAAGCGACCCAAGTAATAAGAAGTTATAGAGAATCGCCACACACAGATTCTGCAGAAACAAAAAGACTAGTTGCTAAAATGCTAATTGATATACTGAATGACAGACAACAGGTTCATTCTGTATATCGAAAGCTGCCTTTAATTTTAGGTGGAGAACAAAGCGTATCAGCTGATGAACCTGTAAAAACGATAAATAAGTATATGGATGAACTAGAAGCAGATGCAAGAATAAGAAGCTGTTCATGGCATGTAGGATACATACGACATGATACACCGGTTGCGGGATGTGGTATTGTTGTTTGTCCGCAAACAGCTGCAGATCAAAATTATGCAGAAGAAATCGCAGATAGACTTGAAAAATATGTATGGGATAAAAGACATGAATTCCATTATACAGGAACCACTGCTGCACCAGCTGACGCTTTAAAAATGACACTAGACTTTCCTGAAAGTCCATGCGTCATAACGGATTCAGGAGATAATGCAACTTCAGGCGCAATGAGCTGGAACACTTATGTTTTAAGGCAGTTTTTAGACGTGAAAACATTAGAAAAATCAGTTTTGTTTGCTACGATAAATGATCCGTGTAGTTATACAATATTAGCCGATAAAGAAGTCGGTAGCACTTATAAAATTAATTTAGGCATCAACTTAGATGAAATGAATAAGTCTGTTGAGCTTGAAGTTGTGATAAAATCTAAAGGTGAGATGACTAGCCCTGTTGGATTTGGTGGAGACAACACCTTAACTAAAGTCGTTGGAAATGAAGTTTTTGTAAATGTTAAAGGAACGAAAATTGATATAGTTATATCAAATGTAAGGCAAGCAATCATTTATGATTCACAACTTCGGCACATCGGCATAAATTGGAGAGACTATGATATTACGGTTGTTAAACAAGGGTACATTTTTCCGATGTTCAAGGAATTTGCAAAATTTTATGTTATGTCATTGACAGATGGACCAACGCCACAAAATACTGCGGCACTAAACTTTAAACATATCATGAGACCTATGTTTCCGATTGATCAAATATAAGAATAAGGAGAGAAATGAGGAGCTAGAAATGAAAGATAAAGGCAGAAAATTTGTATTAAAAGATGTGGTTGCTCCAGAGATGGATTTTGCAAAATGTGAAGTAGAATTAACGGTAGCAACAATGAATCAGAGAAAAGAAGCGGTAATAAATAAAATGAATGAGAGGAATGTTCAAGCCTTAATAGTTTATGCTGATCTTGAGCATGGAAGTAATTTTGAGTATTTGGTTGGATTTTTGCCTAGATTTGAAGAAGCATTATTAGTTTTACACAACAGTGGAGAAGCATATCTTGTATTAGGTAACGAAAATCTAAATAAATCAAGCAAGGCAAGAATTAAAAATATCCCAATACATGCTCCGCATTTCTCGCTACCAAATCAACCAATGGATACAAATGAAACATTTACGGAGATACTAAGGAAAACACAAATTGAAGGAAAAAAAATTGGGATTGTTGGATGGAAAAATTTTACAAGTAAGATAGAAGACAACAAAAAGATGTTTGACATACCACAATTTATTGTGGAGTCCCTGAAAGAAATATGTGGCAGTGATGCACTGACAAATGAATGCACATTATTTATTGGTGAAAAAGGTGTAAGAAGAGTAAATAATGCAAATGAGATTGCACATTATGAATTTGGTTCATCACTAGCATCGGATTGCATGCAAGATGCGATAAACAATATGCAAGTCGGAGTTTCAGAGTTTGAGATAGCAGATAAACTAAATCGTTATGGGCAGTGGAATAGCGTTGTTACAATCGCAACCTTTGGGCCGAGATTTGTTAATGCAAATATGTATCCTTCAAGCAGAAAGTTAGCTTTTGGAGACACAGTTTCATTGACGATTGGATATAAAGGTGGACTTTCAAGCAGGGCAGGATATGCAGTGCGGGATGAATGTGAATTGAACAATGAAGTGATGGATTATGTTAGCAAGGTATGCATACCTTATTTTAACGCAATAGTGACGTTGTTAGAAAGTTCCAGGTGTGGTATTAGTGGTGGAGAAATATATGATGAAATTAATGATGTCCTTCCGCAAGATGATTATAAATGGGGATTGTGTCCAGGTCATTTAGTTGCAGATGAAGAGTGGATGTCATCTCCAATCTATAAAAACTCTACAGAATGTTTGGAAAGTGGAATGATTTTTCAAACAGATATTATCCCACAAGTAAGTGGATATACTGGAGTATCTGTTGAAAGTACCTATGCAATCGCTGATGAAAAACTCAGAGAACAAATTAAAATGGAGTACCCAGAGCTGTGGAATAGAATCAAGAAAAGGCAAGAATATATTCGCGAAGTAACGGGAGTCAAGATAGGTGATGAAATTTTGCCGATGGCAGCGGCTCTCTCCTTTTATAAGCCATTATTGCTAGGTAAGAAAGCCTTGGTATTGGAGTAGTGGAGCAAGAAATAAGCAAAACAAAGTCAGAAAATGCAAAATATAAATATTTGGCGCTTGCCACAGCAACAACCCTTGTGTGTGGAATGATGTATAATTTAACTGTATTTTCAGATGCAATCAGTGCTACGTTAAATATTGGCTACTCTACAATAAGCATGGTATTTTCGCTGAGTCAAATATGTTTTTGTATAGGTGGATTTATTTTAGGAATCGTATTCAATAAGGTTAAATTCAGGTTTTCAATGATTGTGGCTTCAATAACAATGGGGTCAGGATTGATGCTGTCAAGTCAAGCTAGTGAACCCTGGCAATTGTTTGTGTTCTATTCAATATGTATGAATTTAAGTGCTGGGTTTATTTGTAAGTCAATCTTGTCTGCTGTATTGCCGTGGTTTCAAGAAAATCCAGGTCTTGCAAGTGGAGTGGTGTTGATGGGCCCTGGATTGACCGCATTTGTGTTCAACTATCCAACTGCACAATTCATTCCAATCATTGGCTGGCGTAGCACAATGCTTATAATTGGTGTTTTGGTTTTATTAATTACAATGGTGGCAGCAAATAACTTGAAAGCAAAGACCTACGATGAAGCATTTCTAGGTAAAGATGATATTGATCAAAATCCAGAGTTTAGATATAGTACGAGACAAATAATATCTACACCGAAATTTATCTTTATATTCACCTGGGCAGTATTGATGTTAGCTGGATGTACGACTGTTGCTGGAAATGCGGTTAGCATTTCTAACTCTTTTGGAGTGGATGTAGCGATTGGGGCAATCTTCTCTATGGTTATCTCATTCGCAAATGCAACAAGTAGAATATGGTATGGCTGTCTGTATGATAACTATGGACGAAAAATTAGTATGGGGATTTCGACAGGTTGTTTCTTCGCTGGAATTTTGTTGTTAGAAGTGGCAATCTTAATGCAAATATTAAATATTATGTTTTTTGCATTTATTTTTATTGGTATTGCATTTGGTGGAATCCCAACAATAACTTCAACTTTTACGTTGAATGTATTTGGTAGAAAAAACTATGCAAGAAATTATGGAGTAGTGGGTATGTATGCACTATTTGCACCAATATTAGGAACGACCGTATTTAGTGTATTATATGGAATAACTTCAAATTATTTGTATTCTTTGTCATTTCTTGTGGGGTACGCAATATTTGTGATAGTTACATATTTGACGCTAAACAAAGTTGGTAATAACAAGTAAAATACAATATAAAAATGATAGTTAACCATTCAAACTATCATTTTTATTTATTAGGAAATAAGAGTTATCTTATCTTACAATATATTTTCTTTAATGCCAAGTTCCTTATAGGCTTTGTGTTGTTTAGTTTCTGTGCCAATATTTATAGCTGACTGTAACTTCATTTTCAATACTTAAAGTGAAGTTGTGATTGTTTCGATTTTAAGATAGTCTGCAAATGAAGATAGGGGTGTTGATTTGATAAACACAAGTACCACACTTTGAATTTCCAAAATTTTTAATTTACCAATATATGATAAAATATAGAGTGAGTTTGAGAAATTTATGAAAATGAAGTATACTGAATTATAAGGAATGATGGGAAAATATTGAGGTGCATAATGAAAAAATATGAAATAATTGAAAAATACATTATAGAAGAAATTGAGAATAGTAAACTGAATGTAGGAGATCAGATCATGACAGAAGTACAATTAAGCGAAAAGTTTAATATTGGTAGAGCTACTGTGAATAAAGCGCTGAGTATGTTGAAGCAAAAAGGGTACATTGAAAGAATTGCTGGGCGGGGATCATTTGTAGCACCAAGGACCGTTGTTAGATCGATTAGAACAAAGAGAAGTTTTAGTGATGATATGCGCGAAATGGGCATGCAGGCAGGATCGAAAGTGCTTGAATTTCGAACAATAAGTGCTGGGGAAATTCCACAGCAAGCGAGAGACTACTTGATGCTAAATCCAGAGGACGAAGTATACTATTTCGCAAGATTGAGGACTGGAGATGGAAAAAATGTGGCAGTTGCACATACGTATCTTGTAAGCAAAGTGATCGGAGATTTTGATATTAGTGGGTTAAATGGTTCGATGGATGAATATCTAGAGAAAAAAGGGGTTCTATGCAATCAATATGAAACGAAAATGTCAGCAATAATGGCGACTGAAACTCAGCAAAAAGTGCTTAATATTGGGCGAGAAGCATTATTGAAAAGTGTAACCATTCGCTACACGCAAACTCATGAAGTATATGAATATACTGAGACCTATTATATATCAAATCGGTTTGAGTATTCGTTTAACAGTGAAATCTCTGAAAAATAAATATAGACATTACCTCTAAATATATGTATATTTATGATATACGGTTTGGAGGTTTTTTTATGAAAATTTTTAAATGTAATGAAATTTATACATCGAAGGGGATTATAGATGGGTATCTACATGTAGTAGATAAAAAAGTAAAACAAATTACGAAAACATATGATGGCGTGATTAGTTATGATTTTTCAGGAAAGAAGATTATTCCTGGATTAATTGACACCCACAATCACGGCATTATGGGATTCAGTATGAGGCAAAACGTTGAGAAAGAGTTTGAGTGTAATATTGGATATTTGAAAGGATTAGCCGCTTGTGGAGTAACAGGTGTTTTCCCTACCTGTGCGCCAAATAGAATTGGAGGCATTATAGAAGTTGCAGAGTCAGAACAGATTTTTGGTGCAAAAATTCTTGGCATTCATAGCGAGGGACCATGGTTAAATCGAGTTGGGGAAAAGGGAATAAAAAAAAAGCAACAGAATGTCTCTATTGAAGCGATTAAAAAAATGATTGATGATAGTAAGGGTTGGATGAAAGTCATATCAATATCTCCTGAGATAGAAGGTATAGAAATTGTTGAAAAGCTCGCAATGGAAAATAATGTGAAACTAGGACTAGCGCACTCGGATTTTAATTACTCCGAAGCTGAGGAAGCGATAAATAGCAGAGGATATAGCGTATTTACGCATTTAGGTAACGCAATGACAGGGTTGCATCACCGTGATGTTGGAGTGCTTGGTGCGGGACTTTTGAATCAAGGAGTTTATTGCGAGATCATTTTTGATTTTATTCATGTATGTAAGGAAATGGTTCAAGTCATGCTTAAAGTCAAAGACAAAGAAAAGGTAATTATGATCTCAGATAATTCTGAATACACATCACTCTTACCTGGAGTGTACAACGGGACAGAAGACAAAACAACAATTATTATTGGACCTGATAGATCGATGCGTACTGAAACTGGAAAAATACAAGGAAGTGCAGTGCCGCTGATTGAAGGATTAAAAAATCTTGTGATAAACTTGGGATGGAATATAGAGGATGCAGTTAAGTTAACTTCAAATAATCCAGGTGATTTCTATCAATTAAAAAATAGAGGAGAAATTAAAGAGGGTAACTATGCTGATTTCGTTATTATCGATGAAAAGTTTAATGTTTATGCTACAGTAGTGGAGGGAGAGGAAGTTTATAACCAAGAAACAGATATAAAAAGTTTATTTAATAATGACTTTATTGAGCAACATTTAATAAAATGAATCTAGAGATCTAGTTTGTGGAAACTAGATCTTTAATATTTATATGTATATTTATCATAAAAATATAGACAATTAAAATTGAGTGTGCTATTATTGCATTATAAAAGCCGGAAGTATAAGGGTAGAATTGCTTATAAATTATGGAGGAAAAAATGAAAAAAATTTTAGTTATAACGCACGGAACATTTGCGCTTGGAATTAAGGAGTCAATAAAAGTTATTATGGGTGATAACTCTATGATTGACACAATATGTGTTACGGAGTCTTGCTCGCCCGCTGAGATAAAAGGAAAGATTGCAGAGTACATGGAAAGTGTTTTAAAGGACATACCTGTAATAGCGCTTACTGACATTCCAGGTGGTAGCACAACAGCTTCTATCGCTCCTTTTTTGCTTAATTATACAAATCTATATGTTGTATCTGGATTGAATTTAGCAATAATGTTAGCAGTTGCAATCCAGGCGGTTGAAGAAGGAGATATTAAAGAAAACATTAGGAAAATTATAGATGATGCTAAAACCACAATGCTTTTTGTGAATGATGTATTTAGCGGAAATAGCAGTATCTAAAAGAAAGGAGAATGGAAATGATTAAGCAATTAAGAATTGATGACCGTCTAATTCATGGAGAAGTAGTAGTCTTGTGGTTGAATCATACCAGTGCAGATACAGTTGTTGTAGCGGATGATGAGCACGCAACAAACCCAATGCTGACAATGACATTAAATCTTGCAAAGCCTAAAGGGGTAGCGATGCATGTGTTGACAGTTGATGATGCCATCAAATATTTAAACGATGGCACACATGATAATGAAAAAATTTTCGTTGTCTGCAATAATGCTCAAAAAGCGCTGAAACTATCACAAAATTGCGAAATGATTCAAGAGGTAAATGTAGGAGCAATGCGTGCAGCTGCTGGAAAAAAACAAGTTAATCTGAAAGTGTTCTTAGACGATCAAGATTTAAAAGATTTATTGGAAATTGAAAATCTTGGTAAAGTGATTTATCAGCAGACCAAGCCAGATCAAAAGCGTGTTTCATTAAAAGAAATAGCGGCAAAGCTATAGATGAAAGGGGATAAAATATGTTTTTAATTCAGTGTATACTAGTATCACTTTTAGCAGGTTTATTAAGATGGGATGGACGTGTATTTGGTCAGACCTTAGCAGAAGTTCCATTATGTGCAGGAGTGTTAGTTGGAATAATTATGGGAGATCCAACTACAGGCCTTATTATGGGGGCAACTTTGCAGTTAATTTTCTTAGGGATTGTAGGAATTGGTGGAGCAACACCTCCAGATGGAACGATTGGTGCAGTAATGGGAACATTTTTTGCAATTACTGCGGGACTGGATGCAGAAACAGTAATGGCATTAGCTATGCCGATGGCAATCTTAGGACAAGCATTAGGAATCCTATGTCGTATGATTAACGTACGATTTAATATTGTAATTGACAAAGCGGCAGCAGAAGGTAATACTGGGAAGATTGATCGAGCGCTATGGTCAGGAGCGACAATATTCTTTATACTTACTGCACTACCTGTATTTTTAGGATGTTATTTTGGTGCCGATGTTGTGCAAGCGATTGTCGATGCAATTCCACAAATCATTTTGACGGGATTGACAAGATCTGCAAGTCTATTACCTGCGTTAGGGATGGCTTTATTGATGAATTTTATGTTTGATAAACAAACGGCAGTTTATCTGTTTTTAGGCTTTGTATTAAATGCATTTTTAGGAATGAGTTTATTAGGAATCACTTTTATTGGGGTTATTATTGCAGTAGCCATTTATCAAAGTAGAAAGACAGTATAGAGGGAGGAATAAAAATGACACTCACATCAAAAACTTTAAAAAGAACGTTTTGGAGATCACTTCCATTACAGGGATGCTTTAATTATGAACGTCAGCAAACAGTTGGTTGGTTATATGGAATGGTTCCAGGACTTACAGAAATATACCATGATGATCCTGAAGGACTGAAAGAAGCACTTATACGTCATACAGGATACTACAATACAAGTCCACAAATGACCTGTTTTATCCAAGGAGTTGTCCTTGCGATGGAAGAAGAAAAGCATAGAAACCCAGATATGGATGGGAATTCAATTGCTGCAATTCGTACTGCTTTAATTGGTCCACTTGCAGGGATTGGAGATGGGTTATTTTGGGGTACATTAAGAACAGTTGGATTAGGGATAGGAGTTGCAATGGCACTTGAAGGAAATTTCTTAGGGCCAATTATTTTCTGGTTAATCCACAATATTCCAAACTTCTTTGTAAGAAAATATGGATTAAAGATTGGGTATGAGCAAGGAATGAATTTCTTAAGCGGAGCGATGGGGAATGGTGCGATAGAAGAAGTAACCGCAGCAGCGAAAATTGTTGGATCTGTTGTTGTTGGAGCAATGATTTCAAGCATGGTTAAAGTGTCTACGTCAATAACATTTCAATTTGGGGAAGTATCATATGCGCTGCAATCTTTATTCGATACATTGATGCCGAATTTGCTTCCATTACTTGTTACATTTGGCTGTTACTACCTTATGAAAAAAGGAATGAGTACAACAAAAATTATGTTTATGCTAATTGGATTAGCAATTATCCTTGTAGTATTAGAAAGCATTCCATTTTTAATGCCGGTGGCAGGATAGGAGATTTATGAATGGATACATATGATAAAATTTCAGAAAATGCAATGTTAGAGTACATTAGGGAAACACCAGCAGTATTAAAAAATATATTAGATAACAGAAAAGAGTTCACCAAAGCTTTCGTCAAGGATTTTGTAGAAAGTAAGTATAATAAAATTGTGTTGGTCGGGTCAGGGACATCATATCACGGTGGGCTGTCAACACGCGCGTTTATTGAAAAGACATTGCAGGTCACTGTTGATGCAAATTACCCGCTATTGTATAAAAACTTTACATCAGTCTTTGAAGAAAAAACGATAGTTATTGGAATTTCTCAGGGTGGTGAAAGCAAGTCGACAATCCAAGCTTTAGAATTCGCAAATAAGAATGGATGTAAAACAGTATCCCTAACGGAAGCTGGTAGTGAGTCAAAGCTTGCAAAGTATTCAGATATAGCGTTGTGTTTAAATTGTGGCACTGAGATAGCTGGTCCAAAAACAAAAGGCTATCAAGCAACAATGATGATGTTAATATTGATGGCACTTGAGACTGCTTATGCGCAAGATAAAATTTCTTTAGAAAAATATACAGAAGTGATTAGTCGGTTATATCAATTAGTGGATAAGCTGGATGTAGTAACGGACGAATCTATAGCGTGGTATCGTAGAAACAAAGAGGATTTTATACAAGCAAAAAGAATGATAATTGTAGGATTCAAAAATAACTATGGTAATGTGCTCGAAGGTAGGTTAAAAATAGAGGAAGCTGTGCGATATGGAATTGAAGGATATGAATTAGAGGAATTTATGCATGGAATTTATCATTCAATTGATGAAGGGGTTCATATTATTTACTTAGCACAAGATGATGAATTTAAAGAGAGAATAATTAAATTGCGTAATTTTATGGCAGACTACACACCACATCAATTTATGATTGGAAGTGTTCGTCGTGATGATTTAAAAGATATGGATTTTCAATTTGGAGATGACCATGAATTTTGTGCATTTGAGTATATTATTCCTCTGCAATGTATTGCATTTTTCCTGTCAAAAGATTTAGGGATAAACGCTAACATTCCAAAAATAAAAAATTTCCATTATTTGATAGGCAGTAAATAAGAGAGGCGAAAGCCTCTCTATACTTTAGGGAGAAAACATATGAAAGTGATAGTCGATTTATTTATTTCATGGTTTAAAATGGGTTTATTTACCTTCGGTGGAGGATATGCGATGCTACCAATGATTGAAAAGGAAGTCATTGAAAAGCATAAATGGGCAACCGAAAGTGAAGTACTTGATTATTATGCGATTGGGCAATGTACTCCGGGCATTATTGCAGTTAATACCGCAACATTTGTTGGATATTATCAAAAAGGAATAATTGGGGCACTAGCAGCAACAATGGGCGTTATATCCCCAGGATTAATAATTATTTGTATTATAGCGGCTGTGCTTAGCAATTTTATGGAATATGGAATTGTTCAGAATGCCTTAGCGGGAATAAGAGTGGGAGTATGCTATTTAATGATGACAAGCATTCTTAAATTGTGGAAATCCAGCGTTAAAGATGGTGTAGGGGTAGGGATATTTATTATTGTAGTAGTGTTGGCATACTTTTTTGACTTATCAGTGCTGATAATTTTGTTTCTAACAGCATTTATAGGAATTATTGTAGGAAATGTAAGGAGAAGGAGAGTGTGAGTACCATTCTATTACTAATTATAGAGTTTTTTAAAACTGGATTATTTGCAGTTGGTGGAGGATTAGCAACAATTCCCTTTTTGCAGGCGATGTCTGTTAATTATGGATGGTTCACCACAGAAACCTTAACAACAATGATTGCCATTTCTGAGAGTACACCAGGACCGATAGGAATAAACATGGCGACCTATGTCGGATACCATATCGCTGGTGTTTCTGGAGCACTAGCAGCAACACTGGCGCTTGTTACGCCAAGTATCATTATTATTTGTATTATCGCTAATATGCTAACAAAATTTAAAGAAAATAAAACAGTTCAAGATGTTTTTTATGGACTTCGTCCAGCTGTTGTTGCGTTGATATTAGTTGCTTGCCTTGATATTTTTATCCTGACATTTTTCGATCCAACACAAGCTGAACTATTTTTAAATGTAGTGAATAGTAAGTCTTTAATTTTATTTTGTTGTTTAATAATAATCAATAAGTTTAGAAAGTTGCATCCGATATTAATCATTAGTTCATGTGCGATAATTGGCATTATTTTCTCATTTTGAGTGAAAGTAAAAAAAAGGACAGGATTAGAGAAATCTATGTCCTTTTTAGTTGTGAAAAATCAATGGATATCACAAATTATAGGTATTGCAGCGGTGCAAAATTAAAATATTGGAAAACAGACTTCAATTTTTAGCAAGTAATAAAATTACTATGGCTACATCATTTTTGATATGATATAATTTATTTAAATTAATAACATATGGGGGAGACGTAATGGATAAAAAGAAATTTGTTGTCGGATTTGATATAGGAATTACAAGTGTTGGATGGGCGGTAATGAATCAGGAAACCAATGAACTGGTAGATTTTGGAGTTCGCAAATTTGAAGAGGCGATGGCTGCTAGTGATGCACGTGTAAAGCGATCCGCAAGGAGAGGAAATAGAAGAAAAAAATGGCGCTTGCAGCAACTCAAAGAAGC